>NZ_JAAAYE010000562.1 GCF_013282575.1 Paraburkholderia sp. NMBU_R16 | reverse complement strand
ACGGGTGAGCTTTCATGCCTTACAAGGCGAGACTGAAGACGGGTGAGGCGCGCAAACGAGCCAAGCCGCGCTATGCGGTCACGAACGCGCATGAGTACAACGAGAGCCTGAAGCGGCGCGGGCAACTGAGCCTGTATGGTGCCGAGGGCGACCTGAAGGCGCTGTTCATCAACGACACGCCCTACCCGAAGGGCGTGTCGGGCCAGG
>NZ_JAAAYE010000561.1 GCF_013282575.1 Paraburkholderia sp. NMBU_R16 | reverse complement strand
GTGGTGCCGCCGCGATCGGGCGCGGTACGCAGTTGCGAAACCGGCCCGCCAACGCAGCGCGATCGCCATCTGGAGGCGATCGCCGCACAGGGACGACTGGCCTGGCAAAAGGCAACCGGTTACGGCCGGCGGGCGCTGGTGGAAACGACGATGGGGCGATACAAGGCACTGATCGGCCCGCGTCTGCGCACGCGTCATCCCGATGCGCAGCAGAC
>NZ_JAAAYE010000560.1 GCF_013282575.1 Paraburkholderia sp. NMBU_R16 | reverse complement strand
GAGGTGGCGCGAATGATTCGCCGCCACTTCGACGGCATCATCGCTTGGACTCAGACTCGCCAAACCAACGGCTTCATCGAGGCCATCAATGGCTTGTTTCAGGCTGCCAAGCGCAAGGCGCGCGGCTACACGCGCTTCGAAACAATGCGAACCGTGCTGTTCCTCATCGCCGGCAAGCTAGATTTCTCCAGCTTCAACCCGCATGCCTCGTGAGC
>NZ_JAAAYE010000559.1 GCF_013282575.1 Paraburkholderia sp. NMBU_R16 | reverse complement strand
CATTGAGATCATGCACATGATCCGCAAAGGCCAAATGAAGGGTGACCACGCCACTCGAACGGTCGCCGCGCAGTTCTATTCGCTGCTTATGTAAGGACTCCTAAGCGAATCGCCGCTTGCTCGTCATCGCTTCATTATCGCGACACAACCCCTCGATCTACGTGTCGCCCGAGCAGGGGCATTTGCGCCGCGAAGCGGCCAAGTACCACGCGCGGCTC
>NZ_JAAAYE010000558.1 GCF_013282575.1 Paraburkholderia sp. NMBU_R16 | reverse complement strand
GTTCAACCATGGTCCTGCATGCTTGGCGCTCCGGGAGCCGCTCGAGCAGGCGATCGAAGGTCAGGCGATAGGCCTCGCGCGGAAAGATCTGATCGCGATGGACCAGATTGAGCAGCGCCATGGGCTTGCGGCGCAGCGCGTGGATGACGTGCCGGTAGTTGATGACGTGGCCGTGCTTGCCATTGGGACCCGCACGGCCGCGCTGCAGTGTCATCAGGGCC
>NZ_JAAAYE010000557.1 GCF_013282575.1 Paraburkholderia sp. NMBU_R16 | reverse complement strand
GTTCAACCATGGTCCTGCATGCTTGGCGCTCCGGGAGCCGCTCGAGCAGGCGATCGAAGGTCAGGCGATAGGCCTCGCGCGGAAAGATCTGATCGCGATAGACCAGATTGAGCAGCGCCATGGGCTTGCGGCGCAGCGCGTGGATGACGTGCCGGTAGTTGATGACGTGGCCGTGCTTGCCATTGGGACCCGCACGGCCGCGCTGCAGTGTCATCAGGGCC
>NZ_JAAAYE010000556.1 GCF_013282575.1 Paraburkholderia sp. NMBU_R16 | reverse complement strand
TGCAGCCACTGGCCCGCGCCGTAGACCTGCAGCCCGGTGCTGTCGACCAGCACGTGCAGCGGCCCGTCGGGCAACGGCTCACGGCGTATCGCGCGACGTTGCCTCGCCATCAACACCCGCCGGCTCAGGGTGGTGTGATCCGGAACCGGCAGCGCGAGCCCCTTCAGTTGCAGCACCGAACGCAGCAGACCCTCGGTCTGACGCGAGCGCATCCGCAACGCAC
>NZ_JAAAYE010000555.1 GCF_013282575.1 Paraburkholderia sp. NMBU_R16 | reverse complement strand
GTAAGCGCCTCGCGAAGGCCGTCCGCTATCCGGCGCGCACGTGAGGCATGATCGGGTATCGGGCGCTCGTGTTGGCGCGCTGGCAATCAGCCCGTGGAGGCAGGTGGGCAAGACTTCCCTGGCAGCTTACTTGCCACGTTCCAGGGTAGTAATTCGTCGATGCGGTTGATGGGGTGATCAGCGATATGGGTCAGCACGTATTCGAGGTAAGCGCGCGGGTTGATC
>NZ_JAAAYE010000554.1 GCF_013282575.1 Paraburkholderia sp. NMBU_R16 | reverse complement strand
CAACTTCTCGGTGAATGTGTCGCTACCGCGCATGATCTTCAGGAGGCAGACAGGGCTTTCTTATCAACGCTTCGGCCACCTCGTCCGATGACCAGGCGAGTGGTATTTCAGCAAGCTGCTAGCGCGCTCACTGGAGCGCAACGGCAACGTGCGTACCGTTTGCGGCGCAAACGGGCCGTGATTGACGCCATTGGTGAGGAAGCCTTGGCGTCACGCGTTACGTTACTG
>NZ_JAAAYE010000553.1 GCF_013282575.1 Paraburkholderia sp. NMBU_R16 | reverse complement strand
CGGCGGCTCGCAGGCGTTGCGCACGGTGCGCGATCTCAGTGCCGCGCTGCGCGCGCCCGCGCTCGGCTACAGCAAGGACGACATCGTCAGGATCGCGGCGAACGGAGGCGGCTCGCAGGCGTTGCACACGGTGCGCGATCTCAGTGCCGCGCTGCGCGCGCCCGCGCTCGGCTACAGCAAGGACGACATCGTCAGGATCGCGGCGAACAGCGGCGGCTCGCAGGCGTTGC
>NZ_JAAAYE010000552.1 GCF_013282575.1 Paraburkholderia sp. NMBU_R16 | reverse complement strand
GCCTCAGACCATCAGAAATCCCTGAAATGAGGCCCAGATTTCCATATCCCGAAAAATCGACTGGCTCGACGAGCCGACGAAAGGTACGCGCTCGCTGACGAGGGGTATTTCAGCAAGCTGCTAGCGCGCTCACTGGAGCGCAACGGCAACGTGCGTACCGTTTGCGGCGCAAACGGGCCGTGATTGACGCCATTGGTGAGGAAGCCTTGGCGTCACGCGTTACGTTACTG
>NZ_JAAAYE010000551.1 GCF_013282575.1 Paraburkholderia sp. NMBU_R16 | reverse complement strand
AAAGAACGTCGGCGTGCCGCCGAAACAGGAGGATCCGCAATGACGAGCAATTCGCAGCCCACGGGCGTAACGCGTGACGACGCATCCGACAGTTCGATGGCGACGCCTAGCAGCTTGCTGAAATACCACTCGCCTGGTCATCGGACGAGGTGGCCGAAGCGTTGATAAGAAAGCCCTGTCTGCCTCCTGAAGATCATGCGCGGTAGCGACACATTCACCGAGAAGTTGTTCA
>NZ_JAAAYE010000550.1 GCF_013282575.1 Paraburkholderia sp. NMBU_R16 | reverse complement strand
GAGCCTCAGACCATCAGAAATCCCTGAAATGAGGCCCAGATTTCCATATCCCGAAAAATCGACTGGCTCGACGAGCCGACGAAAGGTACGCGCTCGCTGACGAGGGGTATTTCAGCAAGCTGCTAGGCGTCGCCATCGAACTGTCGGATGCGTCGTCACGCGTTACGCCCGTGGGCTGCGAATTGCTCGTCATTGCGGATCCTCCTGTTTCGGCGGCACGCCGACGTTCTTT
>NZ_JAAAYE010000549.1 GCF_013282575.1 Paraburkholderia sp. NMBU_R16 | reverse complement strand
AAGACCGTTGATGCGTGTCAGATCGACACCAGCCCAGCGCGCCAGCGCCGTGCGTGCATCAAATCGCGGCGTGTGCTTGTGGCGCTGTTTGTCCGCACCCAGTTTGATCTCGTGGCACCCGAGCGGCTTGAGCAGCGCCTCGATCTTCGCGTCGCATTCGACAATACGTTGCGCCAGACTGTCAAACATGGACAGTGCCTGTGCGAGGACGAACAGATGTTCCTCGCGCCAG
>NZ_JAAAYE010000548.1 GCF_013282575.1 Paraburkholderia sp. NMBU_R16 | reverse complement strand
CCCTGTGCGGCGATCGCCTCCAGATGGCGATCGCGCTGCGTTGGCGGGCCGGTTTCGCAACTGCGTACCGCGCCCGATCGCGGCGGCACCACGATCTGTGCCCCGGCATTGTGACGGCCCACCGTCTGGTACGTCGGCGCGCCATCATAGGCGCCGTCGGCAATGAACCGGCCGATCGGGTTGGCAATCTGCTCCAGCAGTGGCTCCACCTGGGACGGATCGTCGCCGTCCTG
>NZ_JAAAYE010000547.1 GCF_013282575.1 Paraburkholderia sp. NMBU_R16 | reverse complement strand
CCCACCTGCCTCCACGGGCTGATTGCCAGCGCGCCAACACGAGCGCCCGATACCCGATCATGCCTCACGTGCGCGCCGGATAGCGGACGGCCTTCGCGAGGCGCTTACGATTCATCTGCACCATGGCTTTGTGCATGCGCAGTACCCAGGCGGCCTGTTCGGCAAGCAGCACCTCGCGCTGGCGCACGACCGCACGCACGACACAGACCTCGTCACCCGGGCGCCAGGCGGCCCT
>NZ_JAAAYE010000546.1 GCF_013282575.1 Paraburkholderia sp. NMBU_R16 | reverse complement strand
GACGATGGGCGGCGAGCACCTTCGGGTCCCGCTCGCCGGCGACGATGGCACGGATGATCGCCTGACCTGTCATCCCCATCACATCCTTGAGCACCTCGCCAAGCTGCAGATTCATCTGCACCATGGCTTTGTGCATGCGCAGTACCCAGGCGGCCTGTTCGGCAAGCAGCACCTCGCGCTGGCGCACGACCGCACGCACGACACAGACCTCGTCACCCGGGCGCCAGGCGGCCCT
>NZ_JAAAYE010000545.1 GCF_013282575.1 Paraburkholderia sp. NMBU_R16 | reverse complement strand
CGCACCATTGGGCTGTCGGTCATCGCGGCGTTGCCGTTCGCTTTTATACCGTATCGCCAACCAGTAGCCCCGTTTCTCCGCGAACGCCGGCCCCCACACGGGACTGAAGTGCTGCTGAACAAAGCCCTTCTGACTCGCGTTAAAAGCGGGGGGATTACCGCGCCATCGATGGGGCGCGCAGGCGAGGTGGCCCACCTGAGCGGAATCGCTTCGCATGACGCCGACGTTTTACGCGGG
>NZ_JAAAYE010000544.1 GCF_013282575.1 Paraburkholderia sp. NMBU_R16 | reverse complement strand
CGTTCACGCAAAAAGCGAGAGTAAACGCGTTTCGCCGAAAGTTTACAAGCCCAGCCCTATGTCATTGAAAGTAAACATGTTCTTCCGAACCCGGGAAGCGGCGCGCACATGTGTATAAGCCGATGGGTCAAGGGCGGGCGTAAGCCCGGCGCAGCGAACCCTTGAGGCGCTCTGAATCGACAAGCTGAGGTATGGCTGGTTGCGGCAGAATGCGGCAACCAGCCATGCGAGACGAAGC
>NZ_JAAAYE010000543.1 GCF_013282575.1 Paraburkholderia sp. NMBU_R16 | reverse complement strand
GCTCGAAGGTCGAGCCGATGAAGGAGGTGGCGCGAATGATTCGCCGCCACTTCGACGGCATCATCGCTTGGACTCAGACTCGCCAAACCAACGGCTTCATCGAGGCCATCAACGGCTTGTTTCAGGCTGCCAAGCGCAAGGCGCGCGGCTACACGCGCTTCGAAACAATGCGAACCGTGCTGTTCCTCATCGCCGGCAAGCTAGATTTCTCCAGCTTCAACCCGCATGCCTCGTGAGCCG
>NZ_JAAAYE010000542.1 GCF_013282575.1 Paraburkholderia sp. NMBU_R16 | reverse complement strand
TGATGTTAGCGGGTCAAGGGCGGGCGTAAGCCCGGCGCAGCGAACCCTTGAGGCGCTCTGAATCGACAAGCTGAGGTATGGCTGGTTGCGGCAGAATGCGGCAACCAGCCATGCGAGACGAAGCGAACATGACGAATCAACTCTTTGAAGCCGCCCTGGGAATCAAGGCCCCGTGGTACGTGCAAGGCGTCGACTTTGATACGGCCAAACGGCAACTCACGATTGCGGTGGACTTTGTCG
>NZ_JAAAYE010000541.1 GCF_013282575.1 Paraburkholderia sp. NMBU_R16 | reverse complement strand
TCTCGTTGTACTCATGCGCGTTCGTGACCGCATAGCGCGGCTTGGCTCGTTTGCGCGCCTCACCCGTCTTCAGTCTCGCCTTGTAAGGCATGAAAGCTCACCCGTCCGATAGATCACCGCACTCTTTTTACCCGACACCCTGCCGCCCCGCAAGTGGCTGCTGAACAAAGCCTCATCAAACCGATAATGGGATTCAAGGATTTCCGGTGCGCGCGCATCATCCTGGCCGGCATTGAGATCATG
>NZ_JAAAYE010000540.1 GCF_013282575.1 Paraburkholderia sp. NMBU_R16 | reverse complement strand
TCTCGTTGTACTCATGCGCGTTCGTGACCGCATAGCGCGGCTTGGCTCGTTTGCGCGCCTCACCCGTCTTCAGTCTCGCCTTGTAAGGCATGAAAGCTCACCCGTCCGATAGATCCCCGCACTCTTTTTACCCGACACCCTGCCGCCCCGCAAGTGGCTGCTGAACAAAGCCTCATCAAACCGATAATGGGATTCAAGGATTTCCGGTGCGCGCGCATCATCCTGGCCGGCATTGAGATCATG
>NZ_JAAAYE010000539.1 GCF_013282575.1 Paraburkholderia sp. NMBU_R16 | reverse complement strand
GATTCCAATTCTTCTCTTGCGAAGGCCGTCATCGCTTGCCCCTCCTGAGCGAACTCAATGGCGGCATTGTGCGATTGCCTTTACGCGAACTCTATAACGCCCATGGCTTACCGCTTACGCTCGGGCGGCCATCGTAATTGACAATCTACACCCGTCTTTCGTTTGCCTATCCGTGCACCAACGCCGCCCGCTTATGCAAAGTTATTTCTGGGACATGACAGTAGCAACCAGTTGAAGTACGTCC
>NZ_JAAAYE010000538.1 GCF_013282575.1 Paraburkholderia sp. NMBU_R16 | reverse complement strand
GGGTGTACTGGATTCCGGTGTATGAGGTGCTCGAGCAGCGCGGACTGACGGTATGGCTGGTTGACGCGCGGCAGATGAAATACGTACCCGGTCGCAAGAGCGACGTGCTCGATTGCCAGTGGCTGCACAAGCTGATGAGCCTGGGACTGCTAAGGGCCGCCTGGCGCCCGGGTGACGAGGTCTGTGTCGTGCGTGCGGTCGTGCGCCAGCGCGAGGTGCTGCTTGCCGAACAGGCCGCCTGGGT
>NZ_JAAAYE010000537.1 GCF_013282575.1 Paraburkholderia sp. NMBU_R16 | reverse complement strand
ATCAACTCGAGCACCTCCCGGGTCGCCTCGGTCGGCGTTCGGGCATGCACGTCGTATATGTATCGTCTCGCATGGTCCCAGCATGCCGCCTCGCGAATCTTGCCGCTCTCGTACAGTTCGTTGAAGCCGCTGTAGGCGTCGGCCTGCAAGATACCCTTGAATCCGGCCAGATGGGTCTGGGGATGAATGCCTTTGCGGTCCGGCGAGTAAGCAAACCACACTGCGCCTGGTTCGGTCGAGCCCGA
>NZ_JAAAYE010000536.1 GCF_013282575.1 Paraburkholderia sp. NMBU_R16 | reverse complement strand
GCCGGCAAGTTCAGGCCGCGGCGACTGCTGCCGGGGACGGATCCGCGGATTCGGCGTCCCTTGCGAACTGCCGAAGGGGCGAGCGATCCTGCCGCCATACCCGGCGAGCCCGACATCGTATAATCGCTGGATACGTAGCTTCGAACTCGCGAAAAGAATATCTGCCGTGAATAACCTGACGTCCCAACAGCCGCTTGCCGACGACGATTTCGCCCGGCTCGCCGGGTTTCTCGACTCCATCGGCG
>NZ_JAAAYE010000535.1 GCF_013282575.1 Paraburkholderia sp. NMBU_R16 | reverse complement strand
CGTGCGCAACAAGGCCGTCTACCTTGCGCTGGGTGTTCTGCCCGATGGCACACGGGATATTCTCGGCCTGTGGATCGAAAACACCGAGGGCGCCAAGTTCTGGATGAAAGTGTTCAACGATCTAAAGACGCGCGGCGTGAACGACATTCTGATTGCCGTCACCGACGGCTTGAAGGGGATGCCAGAGGCGCTGGCGGTGGTATTTCCGGCAACCACGCTGCAGACGTGCATCGTCCACCTGATTCG
>NZ_JAAAYE010000534.1 GCF_013282575.1 Paraburkholderia sp. NMBU_R16 | reverse complement strand
AGAATCTCGCGCAGTTGCTCGCGGTACAGCCAGGCGCGGGCGGTGCGCTTGGTGGCGTACTGTCGCACCAGAGCATTGAGGTCGGTCAGTTGAGCCAGATTCAGTTTGTGCACGTCCTTGAGCAGCGTAAGCGCCTCACGACGACCGTCGTAGACGACGGCGAGAACCGACATCAAAGTGGTGCCCATCATTTTCGATTTGATGGACATCACTGTGACAGAGCCAGAAGCCAGGCCGGGTAGCCGCA
>NZ_JAAAYE010000533.1 GCF_013282575.1 Paraburkholderia sp. NMBU_R16 | reverse complement strand
CCGTACCACTTCGTTTAGCCGTGGCGGTTTGTCGGGTGGGGCCGTCTTGTTGAGGATGAAGGCGGCCTTCCATTCATCGGGCTCGAATAGCAGTTCGGCATCGAGGTCAGGGCAAGTTCGGCCTAACAGCTTGCTGAAATACCCCTCGTCAGCGAGCGCGTACCTTTCGTCGGCTCGTCGAGCCAGTCGATTTTTCGGGATATGGAAATCTGGGCCTCATTTCAGGGATTTCTGATGGTCTGAGGCT
>NZ_JAAAYE010000532.1 GCF_013282575.1 Paraburkholderia sp. NMBU_R16 | reverse complement strand
CATTCTGCCGCAACCAGCCATACCTCAGCTTGTCGATTCAGAGCGCCTCAAGGGTTCGCTGCGCCGGGCTTACGCCCGCCCTTGACCCGCTAACATCACCCACTCGGAATTCAAAAGAGGCCCTTTTGTTAACCGCAAATCAACCATTCGGCGAATGGGACAAGGTCTTCCCCGACCGGGCCATGACGGTGGCCGCCGTCGACCGGCTGGTCCATCACTCGACGATCTTTGAAATGAACGTCGAAAG
>NZ_JAAAYE010000531.1 GCF_013282575.1 Paraburkholderia sp. NMBU_R16 | reverse complement strand
GGTTATGCGAGGCACGCACCAGCCAGTCGGCCGGGTTGCCCAACGCATCAGCGCGCTCCATCAACGCCATCAGATCCGCTTCGCGGTCTGCCACATACACCAAGCGGGTCGAGGGCATATCCGGCGCCATCTCGGCGATGCGCTCGTAGCCTTCGATCCAACGCAAACTTTCCTTCGGGCCACCACGCTTTCCCGACTCGTCCTTTTTCTCGCGAGCCCACATCCACGCGTCCAGGATGCCCAGCGGC
>NZ_JAAAYE010000530.1 GCF_013282575.1 Paraburkholderia sp. NMBU_R16 | reverse complement strand
GCCACGCTGCAAAACCTCGGCGTGGTGGCTTCGTTTAGCCGGCCGCGCGTGAGTAACGACAACCCATACGCTGAGGCGCTGTTCCGCACATGCAAGTACCGGCCCGACTACCCGCGCAGAGCATTCGTGTGGCGCGACAATCTGGATGAGAGACGCGCGACAAACAAGATGAGAATGTCGCGGCGAGGTTGATGATGCCGATGTTGATTGACGCTGACAAGCGTTTGTTGATTGACGCGCGGCGCATG
>NZ_JAAAYE010000529.1 GCF_013282575.1 Paraburkholderia sp. NMBU_R16 | reverse complement strand
CGACTCAACATGGGTATCCGCAGAACGTGCACCTATGATTGCCCGCAGGCTTGAAAAACTGGGCATGGCGTGTTCGCTTTCTTGATCCACCCGCCATCGTTCGATTGCACTTAAACGGTTCCCTTAGCAGCTTGCTGAAATACCACTCGCCTGGTCATCGGACGAGGTGGCCGAAGCGTTGATAAGAAAGCCCTGTCTGCCTCCTGAAGATCATGCGCGGTAGCGACACATTCACCGAGAAGTTGTTC
>NZ_JAAAYE010000528.1 GCF_013282575.1 Paraburkholderia sp. NMBU_R16 | reverse complement strand
CTGAAGCAGCGGGACGATCTCGGTGTCAAAGATCGCGGCCAGGGGATCGGGACGGCGACGCCCGCGCGGGGCCTTCTTCTGCGATGGCAGTCGCTGGTCCTGTTCGATGCGATAGGCAGTGGCGGCGGCTCTGTCGCATTAACGAGGACGAGTAGAATCGGTGCGAATTGAAACGCAGGACATCGATGATGGCAAAGACGAAGAAAGCTCGCTCAACGTTGCCCACCGGCGCGGGCAGCGTGCTGAAGC
>NZ_JAAAYE010000527.1 GCF_013282575.1 Paraburkholderia sp. NMBU_R16 | reverse complement strand
GGCTTATCGGTTCTTCGCGCAGGACAAGCTGGAATGGACCGATGTCATGGAGCCGCACTGGCAGAGCTCGACCGAGCGGATGCGGGCATGCGAGGTGGTGCTGTGCTTGGATGACACGACCGAGCTGAACTTTAACGGGCAGCAGATCGCTGGACTGGGGCCGTTGTCGTATGAAGCACAGCGCGGCATGTACGTTCACGCGACCTACGCGGTCACGCCACAGCGTGAACCGTTGGGCGTGCTCAATGC
>NZ_JAAAYE010000526.1 GCF_013282575.1 Paraburkholderia sp. NMBU_R16 | reverse complement strand
GGGCTTTGAACACGCCCACGTCATTCTCGGCGGCGAGAGCTATGTCGCGCTGGCCGAAGGGCTGCAGAACGCCATCTGGGCACTCGGTGGCGCGCCACGCGAGCATCGCAGCGACAGCCTATCAGCGTAAGCGCCTCACGACGACCGTCGTAGACGACGGCGAGAACCGACATCAAAGTGGTGCCCATCATTTTCGATTTGATGGACATCACTGTGACAGAGCCAGAAGCCAGGCCGGGTAGCCGCAAG
>NZ_JAAAYE010000525.1 GCF_013282575.1 Paraburkholderia sp. NMBU_R16 | reverse complement strand
GGCACGATCATCTCGTTCAGTACATCAAGGACAAGGGCATCCATGCGTTCCGGAACAAATACGGCTATGGCCAGCGCGCGCTGGTCGAGGCACAGATCTCGCGCATTAAGCGCTGCATCGGCGCGGGCTCTGTCGCATTAACGAGGACGAGTAGAATCGGTGCGAATTGAAACGCAGGACATCGATGATGGCAAAGACGAAGAAAGCTCGCTCAACGTTGCCCACCGGCGCGGGCAGCGTGCTGAAGCG
>NZ_JAAAYE010000524.1 GCF_013282575.1 Paraburkholderia sp. NMBU_R16 | reverse complement strand
GCTTCGCGCGTGCACGAACTCACGCCGCGAATCTGGAAATCGCTCTTCGCCGACAACCCGCTGCGCTCGCCACTGCATCAGATCGCCTGAGATCGCAACGACGTCGGTCAATTACCGATTACGTCGCACCAGAGCATTGAGGTCGGTCAGTTGAGCCAGATTCAGTTTGTGCACGTCCTTGAGCAGCGCCCAGCGCATGCCTTTGAGTTGCGGCTCGACTTTCTGCTCCTGGCGGCGCATCGCATCGAG
>NZ_JAAAYE010000523.1 GCF_013282575.1 Paraburkholderia sp. NMBU_R16 | reverse complement strand
CGTCGCTCGGGTTCGGCTGAGCCTGCTGCGGTATGGTTCGACTTCTCCTCGGATCGCAAAGGCGTCCACCCTCAAACCCGGCTCGCCGCATTCCACGGCATCGTGCAGGCCGATGCTTACTCCGGGTGTGGCGCGACAATCTGGATGAGAGACGCGCGACAAACAAGATGAGAATGTCGCGGCGAGGTTGATGATGCCGATGTTGATTGACGCTGACAAGCGTTTGTTGATTGACGCGCGGCGCATGTT
>NZ_JAAAYE010000522.1 GCF_013282575.1 Paraburkholderia sp. NMBU_R16 | reverse complement strand
GAGGAGCAGCAACAGCAGCGCAGCCTTGCCGCCCTGAAACGGCGCGCCAAGTCACTCGGTTTCCGGCTTGAGCGCGAAACCGCCCCGGCCTGAAACAACACGCACGAATTTTGTTTCTCACGAGCACTTCAGTCCCGTGTGGGGGCCGGCGTTCGCGGAGAAACGGGGCTACTGGTTGGCGATACGGTATAAAAGCGAACGGCAACGCCGCGATGACCGACAGCCCAATGGTGCGCACTGGCGGGCGAC
>NZ_JAAAYE010000521.1 GCF_013282575.1 Paraburkholderia sp. NMBU_R16 | reverse complement strand
TGCGCGCGCATCATCCTGGCCGGCATTGAGATCATGCACATGATCCGCAAAGGCCAAATGAAGGGTGACCACGCCACTCGAACGGTCGCCGCGCAGTTCTATTCGCTGCTTATGTAAGGACTCCTAACAGCTTGCTGAAATACCCCTCGTCAGCGAGCGCGTACCTTTCGTCGGCTCGTCGAGCCAGTCGATTTTTCGGGATATGGAAATCTGGGCCTCATTTCAGGGATTTCTGATGGTCTGAGGCTC
>NZ_JAAAYE010000520.1 GCF_013282575.1 Paraburkholderia sp. NMBU_R16 | reverse complement strand
TCGGGCTCGACCGAACCAGGCGCAGTGTGGTTTGCTTACTCGCCGGACCGCAAAGGCATTCATCCCCAGACCCATCTGGCCGGATTCAAGGGTATCTTGCAGGCCGACGCCTACAGCGGCTTCAACGTAATCGGTAATTGACCGACGTCGTTGCGATCTCAGGCGATCTGATGCAGTGGCGAGCGCAGCGGGTTGTCGGCGAAGAGCGATTTCCAGATTCGCGGCGTGAGTTCGTGCACGCGCGAAGCC
>NZ_JAAAYE010000519.1 GCF_013282575.1 Paraburkholderia sp. NMBU_R16 | reverse complement strand
ACGGGGGACTGCTCGGCGCGGCGTGGCGGCAGCGGTTCCGGGCTACGCCCTTCACCGCTGCCGCCACGCCAGTACTCTCATCCTGATTGACGCGCTGCTCTCATCTTGTTTGACGCGCGGCAGCGCCGGATATGCCCTCGACCCGCTTGGTGTATGTGGCAGACCGCGAAGCGGATCTGATGGCGTTGATGGAGCGCGCTGATGCGTTGGGCAACCCGGCCGACTGGCTGGTGCGTGCCTCGCATAACC
>NZ_JAAAYE010000518.1 GCF_013282575.1 Paraburkholderia sp. NMBU_R16 | reverse complement strand
GGATAGGTGGCAACGCCATGGGAAGCGTCGATATTGACTCGATCTCGTGAACGGGATGCGCATCGCTGCGCTCACCACTGTCGCCGACGATTCCCGGACCATGCTGCTGTGCGGGCTCACTTCGCGGGGCTCTGTCGCATTAACGAGGACGAGTAGAATCGGTGCGAATTGAAACGCAGGACATCGATGATGGCAAAGACGAAGAAAGCTCGCTCAACGTTGCCCACCGGCGCGGGCAGCGTGCTGAAGC
>NZ_JAAAYE010000517.1 GCF_013282575.1 Paraburkholderia sp. NMBU_R16 | reverse complement strand
TTCTTTCATGTGCTGAAGAACGGTTGCCGAGTCGAGGCGCTACAACTGAGCACGATCGAGCGCATCGAGCGTGCTCTGGCGGTGTTCATGGTGGTGGCGTGGCGCATTGCTCGTCTCATGCGGTTAGCAGCTTGCTGAAATACCACTCGCCTGGTCATCGGACGAGGTGGCCGAAGCGTTGATAAGAAAGCCCTGTCTGCCTCCTGAAGATCATGCGCGGTAGCGACACATTCACCGAGAAGTTGTTCAC
>NZ_JAAAYE010000516.1 GCF_013282575.1 Paraburkholderia sp. NMBU_R16 | reverse complement strand
GTGGTCTCGCTCGACTCGCAATTGGGAATTGAAGGACGAGGTCTGGCTCAATCCGGAGCGTGCGCCCCGAGCCGAATTAAAGCAGTGCGCATGATGCGACGCGACAACTACGTTGACAAACACCGATGGCCAGATCCGAATAGCGCGGCTGGCCACCCGGCGTGGTACGCCGCGGTGCCTGCCATTGGGCGAGCGCCGCGGGCGTGATCCACAGCGTCAGGCTCCCCCGGCTGCGCAGCCCCGCTTCATA
>NZ_JAAAYE010000515.1 GCF_013282575.1 Paraburkholderia sp. NMBU_R16 | reverse complement strand
TCGCCCAGCGTGCCCTGTGCCGCATTGGGCTCGACGATGCGACGCTCGCTCTTGCGGCCAAACAACTGGCGCTGGAACCACGCGACTTGCGCGCGCAATTGCGCGTTCTCGCTGAGTACCGTTTCGCTGTGGCGCGACAATCTGGATGAGAGACGCGCGACAAACAAGATGAGAATGTCGCGGCGAGGTTGATGATGCCGATGTTGATTGACGCTGACAAGCGTTTGTTGATTGACGCTCGGCGCATGTT
>NZ_JAAAYE010000514.1 GCF_013282575.1 Paraburkholderia sp. NMBU_R16 | reverse complement strand
CGGCGCCATCTCGGCGATGCGCTCGTAGCCTTCGATCCAACGCAAACTTTCCTTCGGGCCACCACGCTTTCCCGACTCGTCCTTTTTCTCGCGAGCCCACATCCACGCGTCCAGGATGCCCAGCGGCTCGCGCTGTGGCGTCACCGCATAGGTCGGGTGAACGAACATCCCGCGCTGCGCCTCATACGTCAGCGGACCCAGTCCGATCGCCTCCTGACCGTTGAAATCAAGCTCGGTCGTGTCCTGAAGA
>NZ_JAAAYE010000513.1 GCF_013282575.1 Paraburkholderia sp. NMBU_R16 | reverse complement strand
AATTCTTTTTCCCGAATTTTAAACAATGCACTGATGCTGACCGGCTACAGTGTTTAGCGTTGGAAGCGTTTTTCGATCATACGATTTGTCTACGAACCGAGAAATATCGACCTGCTCGTTGCTCTAACAGCTTGCTGAAATACCCCTCGTCAGCGAGCGCGTACCTTTCGTCGGCTCGTCGAGCCAGTCGATTTTTCGGGATATGGAAATCTGGGCCTCATTTCAGGGATTTCTGATGGTCTGAGGCTCG
>NZ_JAAAYE010000512.1 GCF_013282575.1 Paraburkholderia sp. NMBU_R16 | reverse complement strand
AGGCCAGTCGTCCCTGTGCGGCGATCGCCTCCAGATGGCGATCGCGCTGCGTTGGCGGGCCGGTTTCGCAACTGCGTACCGCGCCCGATCGCGGCGGCACCACGATCTGTGCCCCGGCATTGTGACGTAATCGGTAATTGACCGACGTCGTTGCGATCTCAGGCGATCTGATGCAGTGGCGAGCGCAGCGGGTTGTCGGCGAAGAGCGATTTCCAGATTCGCGGCGTGAGTTCGTGCACGCGCGAAGCCG
>NZ_JAAAYE010000511.1 GCF_013282575.1 Paraburkholderia sp. NMBU_R16 | reverse complement strand
GCTTCAGCACGCTGCCCGCGCCGGTGGGCAACGTTGAGCGAGCTTTCTTCGTCTTTGCCATCATCGATGTCCTGCGTTTCAATTCGCACCGATTCTACTCGTCCTCGTTAATGCGACAGAGCCCCGCAAGCGTCAGGCCGGCAAGTTCAGGCCGCGGCGACTGCTGCCGGGGACGGATCCGCGGATTCGGCGTCCCTTGCGAACTGCCGAAGGGGCGAGCGATCCTGCCGCCATACCCGGCGAGCCCGAC
>NZ_JAAAYE010000510.1 GCF_013282575.1 Paraburkholderia sp. NMBU_R16 | reverse complement strand
GACGGGGGACTGCTCGGCGCGGCGTGGCGGCAGCGGTTCCGGGCTACGCCCTTCACCGCTGCCGCCACGCCAGTACTCTCATCCTGATTGACGCGCTGCTCTCATCTTGTTTGACGCGCGGCACCGCGGATCTCGTCGACATCGAAGAACAGTTCGGCGTCCAGATCCGGGCAGGTGCGGCCCTTGCGCATCAGATAAGCGATACGCCAAGCCACTACCAGGAACAACGCCAGAGCGCGTTCGAGTCGTT
>NZ_JAAAYE010000509.1 GCF_013282575.1 Paraburkholderia sp. NMBU_R16 | reverse complement strand
CGCAAAGGCGACGGCGAGCCTGGCGTCAAGACCATCTGGCTAGGCATGCAGCGCGTGGTGGATTTTGCTGCTGGTATCAGATACGCGCGTGAGCTCGAGCAGCAGACTTGTGTGTAATGGAATGGGTCAAGGGCGGGCGTAAGCCCGGCGCAGCGAACCCTTGAGGCGCTCTGAATCGACAAGCTGAGGTATGGCTGGTTGCGGCAGAATGCGGCAACCAGCCATACGAGACGAAGCGAACATGACGAAT
>NZ_JAAAYE010000508.1 GCF_013282575.1 Paraburkholderia sp. NMBU_R16 | reverse complement strand
ATGAGGCCACTTGGAATGGCCCCGAAACGCGATTTCGAAGGGCCTCAAGAATCCGTTTTTTTGCCTGATTTTGCAACCGCGTTTTCGCCGTTTTCTGGCATTGGTTTCGGCTTGCGGTAGCTCTCGCTGTGGCGCGACAATCTGGATGAGAGACGCGCGACAAACAAGATGAGAATGTCGCGGCGAGGTTGATGATGCCGATGTTGATTGACGCTGACAAGCGTTTGTTGATTGACGCTCGGCGCATGTT
>NZ_JAAAYE010000507.1 GCF_013282575.1 Paraburkholderia sp. NMBU_R16 | reverse complement strand
ATTCGTCATATTCGCTTCGTCTCGCATGGCTGGTTGCCGCATTCTGCCGCAACCAGCCATACCTCAGCTTGTCGATTCAGAGCGCCTCAAGGGTTCGCTGCGCCGGGCTTACGCCCGCCCTTGACCCATCGGCTTATACAGAAGTGTCGGCGTTACCGCGGCCACGTAACGCTCGTAAAGTCTTAGCCGCAACATGAACTTCTCTGAGTCCAAGCCAGATGGCCTTCGCGCCGGGTTCGCCATCTCCTTT
>NZ_JAAAYE010000506.1 GCF_013282575.1 Paraburkholderia sp. NMBU_R16 | reverse complement strand
TGAGCGTCACAGCAATCCCAGCGAGTGCATAGATGACGCTCTGGCGCTCGAAGAACTGTGCGTACGGCGAGGACCTGCTAACGATCGGGTCCAGCGGAGCACGCCCTGGAACCATCATGCGTGCCCACGCCCACATGCCTCGAGCAAGAAGGACGCTGAGTCCGCGACGCGCTTCTGCGGGCAGGGCCTCGCCAAGCACGGCGGAACGCAGCACTTCGTATTGCGCAGCGATTGCAGATGAAACTACCAA
>NZ_JAAAYE010000505.1 GCF_013282575.1 Paraburkholderia sp. NMBU_R16 | reverse complement strand
AACATGCGCCGCGCGTCAATCAACAAACGCTTGTCAGCGTCAATCAACATCGGCATCATCAACCTCGCCGCGACATTCTCATCTTGTTTGTCGCGCGTCTCTCATCCAGATTGTCGCGCCACACACGTCGCTCTTGCGACCGGGTACGTATTTCATCTGCCGCGCGTCAACCAGCCATACCGTCAGTCCGCGCTGCTCGAGCACCTCATACACCGGAATCCAGTACACCCCCGTCGATTCGAGCGCCACC
>NZ_JAAAYE010000504.1 GCF_013282575.1 Paraburkholderia sp. NMBU_R16 | reverse complement strand
GCCAGGGAAGTCTTGCCCACCTGCCTCCACGGGCTGATTGCCAGCGCGCCAACACGAGCGCCCGATACCCGATCATGCCTCACGTGCGCGCCGGATAGCGGACGGCCTTCGCGAGGCGCTTACCCTTGAGCAGCGCCCAGCGCATGCCTTTGAGTTGCGGCTCGACTTTCTGCTCCTGGCGGCGCATCGCATCGAGCGCCTGGGAGGCATGAGCGACGACGTGAAACTTGTCGAACGTCAGCCGCGCATT
>NZ_JAAAYE010000503.1 GCF_013282575.1 Paraburkholderia sp. NMBU_R16 | reverse complement strand
AGGGCCGCCTGGCGCCCGGGTGACGAGGTCTGTGTCGTGCGTGCGGTCGTGCGCCAGCGCGAGGTGCTGCTTGCCGAACAGGCCGCCTGGGTGCTGCGCATGCAGAAGGCCATGGTGCAGATGAATCGTAAGCGCCTCGCGAAGGCCGTCCGCTATCCGGCGCGCACGTGAGGCATGATCGGGTATCGGGCGCTCGTGTTGGCGCGCTGGCAATCAGCCCGTGGAGGCAGGTGGGCAAGACTTCCCTGGC
>NZ_JAAAYE010000502.1 GCF_013282575.1 Paraburkholderia sp. NMBU_R16 | reverse complement strand
CGCATTCTGCCGCAACCAGCCATACCTCAGCTTGTCGATTCAGAGCGCCTCAAGGGTTCGCTGCGCCGGGCTTACGCCCGCCCTTGACCCGCTAACATCACCCACTCGGAATTCAAAAGAGGCAGAATTAGCGTATCTGCAAGCGCACAGATTTCCAGCAGCCGATGCCAGTCAGCATTGTTTCTCGCTAGGCGTGAGACCTCCAGACCCATGACGATGCCGGCCCGGCCCAGGCCAACGTCAGTAACCA
>NZ_JAAAYE010000501.1 GCF_013282575.1 Paraburkholderia sp. NMBU_R16 | reverse complement strand
AGCAGGCTCGACGGGAGCTGTTCGCCTTCATCGAGGGCTGGTACAACCTCAGCCGCCGGCACAGCGCAATCAGCTATTACTCGCCGATCCGCTACGAAGCCATGCATCGAAAAGAAATGCTCGCCGCCGGCCGGCGTCGTGGTCGTGATAGGCGACCCGCCGACCGACCGTGGACAACTCGCACAACCACTCAACCTGGAGGACATCAGCCCGGTCGAAATTCAACTGCTTAACCGTCCTCGGAAACGGG
>NZ_JAAAYE010000500.1 GCF_013282575.1 Paraburkholderia sp. NMBU_R16 | reverse complement strand
CGCTTCAGCACGCTGCCCGCGCCGGTGGGCAACGTTGAGCGAGCTTTCTTCGTCTTTGCCATCATCGATGTCCTGCGTTTCAATTCGCACCGATTCTACTCGTCCTCGTTAATGCGACAGAGCCCGTACTTTTGCCGATGCCATTCACTGGCCCGACCAAAGCTCATGCCGCTGCTGTCGACGATCAGACTGATCGCTTCGCCTCTGGACAGGCGATCGGCCACACGGTGGCAGCGCTGTTTGACGTGAA
>NZ_JAAAYE010000499.1 GCF_013282575.1 Paraburkholderia sp. NMBU_R16 | reverse complement strand
TCGAGGTGGAAGTGCGCCGTGGGGCGACGACGATCACGGTGCGTTGGCCGTTGTCGGCCGCCAGCGAGTGCGGCGCGTGGCTGCAAGGCTGGCTGCGGTGATTCGCATCGAGGCGATTTGGCTGGCGTGGAGTTGACCCGGTTTCGTGGACACCTATCCTTTGGAACAGGAGGTGCCTGCCATGGGAAAGCACCACAACCCCTACGCGCCGGAATTTCGGGCGCAGATGGTCGAGTTGGTCAAAGCCGGCC
>NZ_JAAAYE010000498.1 GCF_013282575.1 Paraburkholderia sp. NMBU_R16 | reverse complement strand
CAACATGCGCCGAGCGTCAATCAACAAACGCTTGTCAGCGTCAATCAACATCGGCATCATCAACCTCGCCGCGACATTCTCATCTTGTTTGTCGCGCGTCTCTCATCCAGATTGTCGCGCCACAGACTAAAGACATCGAGCACGACGGCGAGATAGAGAAAGCCTTCTGCGGTCGGCACATAGGTGGCATCCGCCACCCACAGCCGGTTCGGGGCGTCGGCCACGAAGTGCCGTTGCACGAGATCGGGCGC
>NZ_JAAAYE010000497.1 GCF_013282575.1 Paraburkholderia sp. NMBU_R16 | reverse complement strand
TGAGCCGGCGGGTGTTGATGGCGAGGCAACGTCGCGCGATACGCCGTGAGCCGTTGCCCGACGGGCCGCTGCACGTGCTGGTCGACAGCACCGGGCTGCAGGTCTACGGCGCGGGCCAGTGGCTGCATGCCGCGCGTCAAACAAGATGAGAGCAGCGCGTCAATCAGGATGAGAGTACTGGCGTGGCGGCAGCGGTGAAGGGCGTAGCCCGGAACCGCTGCCGCCACGCCGCGCCGAGCAGTCCCCCGTCA
>NZ_JAAAYE010000496.1 GCF_013282575.1 Paraburkholderia sp. NMBU_R16 | reverse complement strand
ATATACGAAACCGGTTGGTAGCAGACATCGATACTCGCCACGGTTGACCTTGTTCAGGATTCCGCCGCGTAGTCGCGCCTTGAGAACGTGTAGTTCGGCTTCACTCATTGTTCCCTTGAGCCCAAGCTGTCACTGACCGGCATATTCGAGCCATTCCGGGATCGGCGTAATCGAGCCACCGGATGATCGCCGTAATCGAGCCAGTGCATGATCGGCACAATCGGGCCACTCGATGATCGGCGTATTGGAGC
>NZ_JAAAYE010000495.1 GCF_013282575.1 Paraburkholderia sp. NMBU_R16 | reverse complement strand
GCCGAACTGCTCAAGAAGTTCAGCAGGAATCGCCGGCAGCTCTACCGGTGGGGTCTTGGGTTTGCGAGGCATATTTTCTCCTGGGGAGCATCATATGCCTTGAACACGAAATTTCTGACAGACCCCGGCGACATGTCGATGCTCACCGAGGCGACTTGTTCGGGCGTGCCTTGGTGTTGACTCAGATGCGCCGCGAAGCCTTCAATCGTCTTCGCGTCACGCCCGGGCGTAGCGAACACGACCCGGCGTGC
>NZ_JAAAYE010000494.1 GCF_013282575.1 Paraburkholderia sp. NMBU_R16 | reverse complement strand
CGCTTCAGCACGCTGCCCGCGCCGGTGGGCAACGTTGAGCGAGCTTTCTTCGTCTTTGCCATCATCGATGTCCTGCGTTTCAATTCGCACCGATTCTACTCGTCCTCGTTAATGCGACAGAGCCCCTCGCCGCGCGTGAGCATGAAGTACACCATACGCGCGAGCTTGTGGGCGACCGCGGTATTGGCGCGAGGCTTGTCCATGCGCGCGCACAAGCGGCGGTAGAATGCGCCCAGTGCCGAGTCGTTGCG
>NZ_JAAAYE010000493.1 GCF_013282575.1 Paraburkholderia sp. NMBU_R16 | reverse complement strand
AGTAACGTAACGCGTGACGCCAAGGCTTCCTCACCAATGGCGTCAATCACGGCCCGTTTGCGCCGCAAACGGTACGCACGTTGCCGTTGCGCTCCAGTGAGCGCGCTAGGCGTCGCCATCGAACTGTAATCGGTAATTGACCGACGTCGTTGCGATCTCAGGCGATCTGATGCAGTGGCGAGCGCAGCGGGTTGTCGGCGAAGAGCGATTTCCAGATTCGCGGCGTGAGTTCGTGCACGCGCGAAGCCGGA
>NZ_JAAAYE010000492.1 GCF_013282575.1 Paraburkholderia sp. NMBU_R16 | reverse complement strand
GTTCTGGTCGATCGCCTTCTCGAAGTAACGGCGTGCGGCAAGCTTGTCACGATGGGCACGCAGCAGGAAATCGACCGTATTGCCTTGCTTGTCGACGGCGCGGTACAGATATTTCCAGTGGCCCTTGTCACGGATCGGCGTAATCGAGCCGGGGATGATCGGCGTAATGAGGCCACTTGGAATGGCCCCGAAACGCGATTTCGAAGGGCCTCAAGAATCCGTTTTTTTGCCTGATTTTGCAACCGCGTTTT
>NZ_JAAAYE010000491.1 GCF_013282575.1 Paraburkholderia sp. NMBU_R16 | reverse complement strand
CAACATGCGCCGCGCGTCAATCAACAAACGCTTGTCAGCGTCAATCAACATCGGCATCATCAACCTCGCCGCGACATTCTCATCTTGTTTGTCGCGCGTCTCTCATCCAGATTGTCGCGCCACACTGTCGGCTCGAACTCGCGCGCAAGCTCTTCTGGCGAGCGGCCGGCTTTGACCAACTCGACCATCTGCGCCCGAAATTCCGGCGCGTAGGGGTTGTGGTGCTTTCCCATGGCAGGCACCTCCTGTTC
>NZ_JAAAYE010000490.1 GCF_013282575.1 Paraburkholderia sp. NMBU_R16 | reverse complement strand
ACGAGGAGCAGCAACAGCAGCGCAGCCTTGCCGCCCTGAAACGGCGCGCCAAGTCACTCGGTTTCCGGCTTGAGCGCGAAACCGCCCCGGCCTGAAACAACACGCACGAATTTTGTTTCTCACGAGCGCTTCAGTCCCGTGTGGGGGCCGGCGTTCGCGGAGAAACGGGGCTACGGGTTGGCGATACGGTATAAAAGCGAACGGCAACGCCGCGATGACCGACAGCCCAATGGTGCGCACTGGCGGGCGAC
>NZ_JAAAYE010000489.1 GCF_013282575.1 Paraburkholderia sp. NMBU_R16 | reverse complement strand
ACGACGTTCCAGATTCGAATCCGCCGGTGAAGCACAGCAGCCGATGGGATCGACTTACTGACCGCGTACTAGCTGCTCGAGCAACAGCGGATCCAAAACCCTCTAATCCAGCCGAAGGAGTCGTAGTGAATCGCCCCGGGAATCGTGGAGGCTGGTTGGTTTAAGTTGATGCCGGCATCGCAACTCCGTTGCTGAGTTGCCGGTAATAGTTTGCCTCAGCTTCAGCGGGTGGGATATAGCCGAGCGGTTCC
>NZ_JAAAYE010000488.1 GCF_013282575.1 Paraburkholderia sp. NMBU_R16 | reverse complement strand
TGACGGGGGACTGCTCGGCGCGGCGTGGCGGCAGCGGTTCCGGGCTACGCCCTTCACCGCTGCCGCCACGCCAGTACTCTCATCCTGATTGACGCGCTGCTCTCATCTTGTTTGACGCGCGGCAATCTAAAGACGCGCGGCGTGAACGACATTCTGATTGCCGTCACCGACGGCTTGAAGGGGATGCCAGAGGCGCTGGCGGTGGTATTTCCGGCAACCACGCTGCAGACGTGCATCGTCCACCTGATTCG
>NZ_JAAAYE010000487.1 GCF_013282575.1 Paraburkholderia sp. NMBU_R16 | reverse complement strand
CGGCCGGCTTTGACCAACTCGACCATCTGCGCCCGAAATTCCGGCGCGTAGGGGTTGTGGTGCTTTCCCATGGCAGGCACCTCCTGTTCCAAAGGATAGGTGTCCACGAAACCGGGTCAACTCCACAGCAATGTGAAGCCGTCGAGTTGGCCGACCCAATCGGGCTCCACCAGCCGCACCGCTCCATCGGGCAAGCGCACTCGAGGCACGCGCACTTCCAGGTAGCACTCGTGCTGAAAGAAATTCAGGTG
>NZ_JAAAYE010000486.1 GCF_013282575.1 Paraburkholderia sp. NMBU_R16 | reverse complement strand
ATCAACTCGAGCACCTCCCGGGTCGCCTCGGTCGGCGTTCGGGCATGCACGTCGTATATGTATCGTCTCGCATGGTCCCAGCATGCCGCCTCGCGAATCTTGCCGCTCTCGTACAGTTCGTTGAAGCGTAAGCGGTAAGCCATGGGCGTTATAGAGTTCGCGTAAAGGCAATCGCACAATGCCGCCATTGAGTTCGCTCAGGAGGGGCAAGCGATGACGGCCTTCGCAAGAGAAGAATTGGAATCGGTGTG
>NZ_JAAAYE010000485.1 GCF_013282575.1 Paraburkholderia sp. NMBU_R16 | reverse complement strand
CCTTCATCCGCGTCGAGTTCTTGTTGGCGAACAAGTACGCGTGATGAGGGCGCGCCGAGCCGAAGACCTTGACGACACGCGCGAGGATCGTCTCCGTGCCGGCGCGCATATCCAGCGGTTCGGTCGCCAGCCAAATCGCCTCGATGCGAATCACCGCAGCCAGCCTTGCAGCCACGCGCCGCACTCGCTGGCGGCCGACAACGGCCAACGCACCGTGATCGTCGTCGCCCCACGGCGCACTTCCACCTCGA
>NZ_JAAAYE010000484.1 GCF_013282575.1 Paraburkholderia sp. NMBU_R16 | reverse complement strand
ATGGACGAGACCTACGTGAAGGTCAAGGGCCACTGGAAATATCTGTACCGCGCCGTCGACAAGCAAGGCAATACGGTCGATTTCCTGCTGCGTGCCCATCGTGACAAGCTTGCCGCACGCCGTTACTGGAGTTGACCCGGTTTCGTGGACACCTATCCTTTGGAACAGGAGGTGCCTGCCATGGGAAAGCACCACAACCCCTACGCGCCGGAATTTCGGGCGCAGATGGTCGAGTTGGTCAAAGCCGGCCG
>NZ_JAAAYE010000483.1 GCF_013282575.1 Paraburkholderia sp. NMBU_R16 | reverse complement strand
CGCATTCGGAAACACCTCGGGACCGTCTTCGCGCTTGCGCATCGCCATAGCCTGCCTCACTATCGTGGATAGGTGGCAACGCCATGGGAAGCGTCGATATTGACTCGATCTCGTGAACGGGATGCGCTGTGGCGCGACAATCTGGATGAGAGACGCGCGACAAACAAGATGAGAATGTCGCGGCGAGGTTGATGATGCCGATGTTGATTGACGCTGACAAGCGTTTGTTGATTGACGCGCGGCGCATGTTG
>NZ_JAAAYE010000482.1 GCF_013282575.1 Paraburkholderia sp. NMBU_R16 | reverse complement strand
TGACTGGCCAACGGTGCATCGCGAGTTGGGCAAGAAGGGCGTCACGCTCGATCTGTTGGGGAACGAGTACAAGGCTCAGCAGCCACAGGGCTACGGCTACAGCTGGTTCTGCGAACATTACGAGCGTGGAGTTGACCCGGTTTCGTGGACACCTATCCTTTGGAACAGGAGGTGCCTGCCATGGGAAAGCACCACAACCCCTACGCGCCGGAATTTCGGGCGCAGATGGTCGAGTTGGTCAAAGCCGGCCG
>NZ_JAAAYE010000481.1 GCF_013282575.1 Paraburkholderia sp. NMBU_R16 | reverse complement strand
CGGTGAGGCTCTCGCCATGAGGCCTGTCTTTCTCTATGATGGCGGCCATGCCATCGACTGCCGCCACCGACGAGACCCTCGCTGCGCTCACCGCGCAGGTGGCGGCGTTGTCGGCGCGATGCGAAACTGCCGCGCGTCAAACAAGATGAGAGCAGCGCGTCAATCAGGATGAGAGTACTGGCGTGGCGGCAGCGGTGAAGGGCGTAGCCCGGAACCGCTGCCGCCACGCCGCGCCGAGCAGTCCCCCGTCA
>NZ_JAAAYE010000480.1 GCF_013282575.1 Paraburkholderia sp. NMBU_R16 | reverse complement strand
CTTCTTGGCCGGCGCCGGCGCATCGGGTAGCGCATCGAAGGCTTCGCCCAGCGTGCCCTGTGCCGCATTGGGCTCGACGATGCGACGCTCGCTCTTGCGGCCAAACAACTGGCGCTGGAACCACGCGTGTGGCGCGACAATCTGGATGAGAGACGCGCGACAAACAAGATGAGAATGTCGCGGCGAGGTTGATGATGCCGATGTTGATTGACGCTGACAAGCGTTTGTTGATTGACGCTCGGCGCATGTTG
>NZ_JAAAYE010000479.1 GCF_013282575.1 Paraburkholderia sp. NMBU_R16 | reverse complement strand
CCGGTAACGATGCCGTTGCCGCACGACCTCGATCCCCTCAAGCAAGAGCTTCAATTGCGTGAGGTCGATCTCACGCGTGACGACCCGCTTCCAGTCGGCCAGAAAACGGCCTTGCTCGAGTCGCTTGTAACATACCTCGGAATGCGGACCTTGACGTGGCCTCAGAGCACCTTGTCCGCATTACCCATCCTTTCCACCCCTTTAGTGGGCGGCAACTTCTGTGTATTGGTGAGCGCTATAACCGGTCTGGC
>NZ_JAAAYE010000478.1 GCF_013282575.1 Paraburkholderia sp. NMBU_R16 | reverse complement strand
CAACATGCGCCGCGCGTCAATCAACAAACGCTTGTCAGCGTCAATCAACATCGGCATCATCAACCTCGCCGCGACATTCTCATCTTGTTTGTCGCGCGTCTCTCATCCAGATTGTCGCGCCACAGCAAATGCATCGGCATGGCCACCCCGCTCGATGCCATCGCCAACAGCACGCGCCGGCGACAGCGGCCTGCGCCCGAACCGGCCACTGCCGCAACGACTACCGGCCCGAACCTGATCGAGCTTGCCCA
>NZ_JAAAYE010000477.1 GCF_013282575.1 Paraburkholderia sp. NMBU_R16 | reverse complement strand
AAAACGCGGTTGCAAAATCAGGCAAAAAAACGGATTCTTGAGGCCCTTCGAAATCGCGTTTCGGGGCCATTCCAAGTGGCCTCATTACGCCGATCATCCCCGGCTCGATTACGCCGATCCGTGACAATCGTCGTGCTACGCAAATAAAGGTGCTCTACTTCGATCGTAGCGGCTGGTGTGTGTGGGCCAAGCGACTCGAGCAAGGCCGTTTTCTGGCCGACTGGAAGCGGGTCGTCACGCGTGAGATCGAC
>NZ_JAAAYE010000476.1 GCF_013282575.1 Paraburkholderia sp. NMBU_R16 | reverse complement strand
CCACACCGATTCCAATTCTTCTCTTGCGAAGGCCGTCATCGCTTGCCCCTCCTGAGCGAACTCAATGGCGGCATTGTGCGATTGCCTTTACGCGAACTCTATAACGCCCATGGCTTACCGCTTACATTGTGACGGCCCACCGTCTGGTACGTCGGCGCGCCATCATAGGCGCCGTCGGCAATGAACCGGCCGATCGGGTTGGCAATCTGCTCCAGCAGTGGCTCCACCTGGGACGGATCGTCGCCGTCCTG
>NZ_JAAAYE010000475.1 GCF_013282575.1 Paraburkholderia sp. NMBU_R16 | reverse complement strand
GTCGCCCGCCAGTGCGCACCATTGGGCTGTCGGTCATCGCGGCGTTGCCGTTCGCTTTTATACCGTATCGCCAACCCGTAGCCCCGTTTCTCCGCGAACGCCGGCCCCCACACGGGACTGAAGCGCTGCTGAACAAAGCCCTTCTGACTCGCGTTAAAAGCGGGGGGATTACCGCGCCATCGATGGGGCGCGCAGGCGAGGTGGCCCACCTGAGCGGAATCGCTTCGCATGACGCCGACGTTTTACGCGGG
>NZ_JAAAYE010000474.1 GCF_013282575.1 Paraburkholderia sp. NMBU_R16 | reverse complement strand
CGCTTCAGCACGCTGCCCGCGCCGGTGGGCAACGTTGAGCGAGCTTTCTTCGTCTTTGCCATCATCGATGTCCTGCGTTTCAATTCGCACCGATTCTACTCGTCCTCGTTAATGCGACAGAGCCCCTGACCTGTCATCCCCATCACATCCTTGAGCACCTCGCCAAGCTGCAGATTCATCTGCACCATGGCCTTCTGCATGCGCAGCACCCAGGCGGCCTGTTCGGCAAGCAGCACCTCGCGCTGGCGCAC
>NZ_JAAAYE010000473.1 GCF_013282575.1 Paraburkholderia sp. NMBU_R16 | reverse complement strand
AAGTTAAGCCTGCGATGAGCATCACGATCGAGATGCTCGACTCCTTCCCTGGCTCCTATATGCCGGAAACCGACTGGCTCCTATATGCCGGAAACGAAGTGGCTCCTTTATGCCGAAAACGTCCCGGTGGAGTTGACCCGGTTTCGTGGACACCTATCCTTTGGAACAGGAGGTGCCTGCCATGGGAAAGCACCACAACCCCTACGCGCCGGAATTTCGGGCGCAGATGGTCGAGTTGGTCAAAGCCGGCCG
>NZ_JAAAYE010000472.1 GCF_013282575.1 Paraburkholderia sp. NMBU_R16 | reverse complement strand
CGTCGTGGTCGTGATAGGCGACCCGCCGACCGACCGTGGACAACTCGCACAACCACTCAACCTGGAGGACATCAGCCCGGTCGAAATTCAACTGCTTAACCGTCCTCGGAAACGGGTCACCCCCAGAGAGCATCGCGACGAGTATCCGTCGCAGTGGGCGGCGATCGAATCCATTGCACCTAAGATCGGCTGCACGAGCCAGACGCTGCTTGGATGGGTCAAACGAGAAGAAGTCGATAGCGGCGAGCGCGA
>NZ_JAAAYE010000471.1 GCF_013282575.1 Paraburkholderia sp. NMBU_R16 | reverse complement strand
CAAAGGAGATGGCGAACCCGGCGCGAAGGCCATCTGGCTTGGACTCAGAGAAGTTCATGTTGCGGCTAAGACTTTACGAGCGTTACGTGGCCGCGGTAACGCCGACACTTCTGTATAAGCCGATGGGGTAAAGCGGCTCACGAGGCATGCGGGTTGAAGCTGGAGAAATCTAGCTTGCCGGCGATGAGGAACAGCACGGTTCGCATTGTTTCGAAGCGCGTGTAGCCGCGCGCCTTGCGCTTGGCAGCCTGA
>NZ_JAAAYE010000470.1 GCF_013282575.1 Paraburkholderia sp. NMBU_R16 | reverse complement strand
GCCACACCGATTCCAATTCTTCTCTTGCGAAGGCCGTCATCGCTTGCCCCTCCTGAGCGAACTCAATGGCGGCATTGTGCGATTGCCTTTACGCGAACTCTATAACGCCCATGGCTTACCGCTTACTTTAGATCGTTGAACACTTTCATCCAGAACTTGGCGCCCTCGGTGTTTTCGATCCACAGGCCGAGAATATCCCGTGTGCCATCGGGCAGAACACCCAGCGCAAGGTAGACGGCCTTGTTGCGCACG
>NZ_JAAAYE010000469.1 GCF_013282575.1 Paraburkholderia sp. NMBU_R16 | reverse complement strand
TGAGCGTTCCGTCGTCTTCCGGCCGGCGAGCGTACAGGGCCTGCTCAAGTGCATCGAGAACGAAGTCCGTGGTCATCGACGAACTCACACGCCAGCCGACGATACGTCGCGCGAACACGTCGACTACTGACCTGCCCCCAACAAACCGGGCCAGTCAGAACCTAGTAAAGTTCGTTTTCGGAGAAGAAGACGAACATGAAGAAGCGTTTTACGGAAGAGCAAATCATCGGGTTTCTGAAGGAAGCCGAGGCC
>NZ_JAAAYE010000468.1 GCF_013282575.1 Paraburkholderia sp. NMBU_R16 | reverse complement strand
CCGCTTCAGCACGCTGCCCGCGCCGGTGGGCAACGTTGAGCGAGCTTTCTTCGTCTTTGCCATCATCGATGTCCTGCGTTTCAATTCGCACCGATTCTACTCGTCCTCGTTAATGCGACAGAGCCACCGATGATGGGCTTCAAGGATTTCCGGTGCGCGCGCATCATCCTGGCCGGCATTGAGATCATGCACATGATCCGCAAAGGCCAAATGAAGGGTGACCACGCCACTCGAACGGTCGCCGCGCAGTTC
>NZ_JAAAYE010000467.1 GCF_013282575.1 Paraburkholderia sp. NMBU_R16 | reverse complement strand
CGTCGTGGTCGTGATAGGCGACCCGCCGACCGACCGTGGACAACTCGCACAACCACTCAACCTGGAGGACATCAGCCCGGTCGAAATTCAACTGCTTAACCGTCCTCGGAAACGGGTCACCCCCAATTGTCAATTTGTCGTGGCACCGAGTGCATGCCATCTGCTCGCGCTATGTGGAACTCGCGCTTGCCTCGGCGGACCTGTCGGCCGTGACGACGGTGGCGATTGACGAAACTTCGTACCGACGCGGCC
>NZ_JAAAYE010000466.1 GCF_013282575.1 Paraburkholderia sp. NMBU_R16 | reverse complement strand
CTTCCTATCGTTCGCTTACGCGTGGAATATGCGTTCGGTTTGCCGTGGAATCAGCGTTCGCTTTGCCGTGGAAACCGCGTTCGGTTTGCTCTGGAATCCGCGTTCGCTTTGGCCTGGAATACGCAGCAACTCACGATTGCGGTGGACTTTGTCGCCGGCAGCCGCTTCGCTTATCCCGGCGTCACCGGCGAACACCCGGTGCATGACACGCAAATCAAGCGGTTGCGGCACCTGAATTTCTTTCAGCACGAG
>NZ_JAAAYE010000465.1 GCF_013282575.1 Paraburkholderia sp. NMBU_R16 | reverse complement strand
CGGCCGGCTTTGACCAACTCGACCATCTGCGCCCGAAATTCCGGCGCGTAGGGGTTGTGGTGCTTTCCCATGGCAGGCACCTCCTGTTCCAAAGGATAGGTGTCCACGAAACCGGGTCAACTCCAGTTAGCGGGTCAAGGGCGGGCGTAAGCCCGGCGCAGCGAACCCTTGAGGCGCTCTGAATCGACAAGCTGAGGTATGGCTGGTTGCGGCAGAATGCGGCAACCAGCCATGCGAGACGAAGCGAATATG
>NZ_JAAAYE010000464.1 GCF_013282575.1 Paraburkholderia sp. NMBU_R16 | reverse complement strand
AGGAGCAGCAACAGCAGCGCAGCCTTGCCGCCCTGAAACGGCGCGCCAAGTCACTCGGTTTCCGGCTTGAGCGCGAAACCGCCCCGGCCTGAAACAACACGCACGAATTTTGTTTCTCACGAGGGTCTGCGTGAGGCGCCCTCGGGTTCGACGCATTGGAGCGTGCGTGCAGCGGCAGAGGAAACGGGCATATCGAAGAGCTCCGTTGCACGCTACTTCGCCCTGTTCGGTGTGCAACCCCATCGTACAAAA
>NZ_JAAAYE010000463.1 GCF_013282575.1 Paraburkholderia sp. NMBU_R16 | reverse complement strand
CGGCCATGCCATCGACTGCCGCCACCGACGAGACCCTCGCTGCGCTCACCGCGCAGGTGGCGGCGTTGTCGGCGCGATGCGAAACGGTACTCAGCGAGAACGCGCAATTGCGCGCGCAAGTCGCGTGTGCCGCGCGTCAAACAAGATGAGAGCAGCGCGTCAATCAGGATGAGAGTACTGGCGTGGCGGCAGCGGTGAAGGGCGTAGCCCGGAACCGCTGCCGCCACGCCGCGCCGAGCAGTCCCCCGTCAT
>NZ_JAAAYE010000462.1 GCF_013282575.1 Paraburkholderia sp. NMBU_R16 | reverse complement strand
CCGCTTCAGCACGCTGCCCGCGCCGGTGGGCAACGTTGAGCGAGCTTTCTTCGTCTTTGCCATCATCGATGTCCTGCGTTTCAATTCGCACCGATTCTACTCGTCCTCGTTAATGCGACAGAGCCACGCCGCCTGCGGTGTGGTTCGCCTATACGCCGGATCGCAAAGGCATCCATCCGCAACAACATCTCGAGTCGTTCAGCGGCACGCTGCAAGCTGACGCCTACGGCGGCTACCAGGCCATTTACGAAA
>NZ_JAAAYE010000461.1 GCF_013282575.1 Paraburkholderia sp. NMBU_R16 | reverse complement strand
CTGGGCGGCACGGCCCTGATGACACTGCAGCGCGGCCGTGCGGGTCCCAATGGCAAGCACGGCCACGTCATCAACTACCGGCACGTCATCCACGCGCTGCGCCGCAAGCCCATGGCGCTGCTCAATCGTAAGCGCCTCGCGAAGGCCGTCCGCTATCCGGCGCGCACGTGAGGCATGATCGGGTATCGGGCGCTCGTGTTGGCGCGCTGGCAATCAGCCCGTGGAGGCAGGTGGGCAAGACTTCCCTGGCAG
>NZ_JAAAYE010000460.1 GCF_013282575.1 Paraburkholderia sp. NMBU_R16 | reverse complement strand
GAACCGGCAGCGCCATGCGGCACGGGCGTGGCGGGCTTCGTCGATCTGGGGGCCGTCAACTCCGCGAGCCCGCGCATCGAATCGGCCGCAGCGGCAGACGTGCCGAATCTGACGATCCGCCTTGACTGGTTGTGTCGCGATAACGGAGCCATGACGAGCAAGCGGCGATTCGCTTAGGAGTCCTTACATAAGCAGCGAATAGAACTGCGCGGCGACCGTTCGAGTGGCGTGGTCACCCTTCATTTGGCCTTT
>NZ_JAAAYE010000459.1 GCF_013282575.1 Paraburkholderia sp. NMBU_R16 | reverse complement strand
AAAGGCCAAATGAAGGGTGACCACGCCACTCGAACGGTCGCCGCGCAGTTCTATTCGCTGCTTATGTAAGGACTCCTAAGCGAATCGCCGCTTGCTCGTCATGGCTCCGTTATCGCGACACAACCCCTTTATTTGCGTAGCACGACGATTGATGAACGCGAACAAATGGCCCGCCAGCGGATCGACCGGCATGCCGTGGCGCGCAATCGCGTACAGGCCATCGAACGAGCGTCGCATGTCGACCGGCGCACC
>NZ_JAAAYE010000458.1 GCF_013282575.1 Paraburkholderia sp. NMBU_R16 | reverse complement strand
GCAACATGCGCCGAGCGTCAATCAACAAACGCTTGTCAGCGTCAATCAACATCGGCATCATCAACCTCGCCGCGACATTCTCATCTTGTTTGTCGCGCGTCTCTCATCCAGATTGTCGCGCCACAGCCCGACGCTGTCGCTGGGCGCTCGGCGGCGCAAGACCTACCTCGTCTCGCTGATGGACGATGCCTCGCGGCTCATCGCCCACAGCGCATTCTGTGTCTCGGAGAACGCCCTGGAGATCGAGGGCGT
>NZ_JAAAYE010000457.1 GCF_013282575.1 Paraburkholderia sp. NMBU_R16 | reverse complement strand
CGGGACGCCCTGCCAGTAGAGCGACACCAAAGAACGTCGGCGTGCCGCCGAAACAGGAGGATCCGCAATGACGAGCAATTCGCAGCCCACGGGCGTAACGCGTGACGACGCATCCGACAGTTCGATGTAAGCGGTAAGCCATGGGCGTTATAGAGTTCGCGTAAAGGCAATCGCACAATGCCGCCATTGAGTTCGCTCAGGAGGGGCAAGCGATGACGGCCTTCGCAAGAGAAGAATTGGAATCGGTGTGGC
>NZ_JAAAYE010000456.1 GCF_013282575.1 Paraburkholderia sp. NMBU_R16 | reverse complement strand
CATTCTGCCGCAACCAGCCATACCTCAGCTTGTCGATTCAGAGCGCCTCAAGGGTTCGCTGCGCCGGGCTTACGCCCGCCCTTGACCCGCTAACATCACCCACTCGGAATTCAAAAGAGGCATAAAGGCTCTTTTGAAAATGCAGTGGGTAAAGCGGCTCACGAGGCATGCGGGTTGAAGCTGGAGAAATCTAGCTTGCCGGCGATGAGGAACAGCACGGTTCGCATTGTTTCGAAGCGCGTGTAGCCGCGC
>NZ_JAAAYE010000455.1 GCF_013282575.1 Paraburkholderia sp. NMBU_R16 | reverse complement strand
GTTCTCATGGGCAACGCCGCGGTTGTTGCGCGTGGGCTGCATGCCGTAGTGGGCGCACAGCGCATCGTAACGCGTGGTCAGATCGTCGCGCGCTTCGCGTTCGAGATTGCGGAACGCCGCTGATAGGTAAGCGCCTCGCGAAGGCCGTCCGCTATCCGGCGCGCACGTGAGGCATGATCGGGTATCGGGCGCTCGTGTTGGCGCGCTGGCAATCAGCCCGTGGAGGCAGGTGGGCAAGACTTCCCTGGCAGC
>NZ_JAAAYE010000454.1 GCF_013282575.1 Paraburkholderia sp. NMBU_R16 | reverse complement strand
ACATCGGTTCGAGCGGCCGAGACTGCCAGGCGGTGACTTCGGCCATCACCTCGTCGGTGACTGAACTGATGAACTCGGGCGAGACCTCGGTGCCGTACTGCTCCTGTAAGAAGCCTTGGATCTCGCGCACCGCCGGCGGGAACGCGAAGAACGGAATGACGCGATCCCAAGCATTGCGCCACGCCGCGCTGACCGTCGGGAATCGTTGCCCCCAAGGCCCTTCGGCAAACGCGTCGAGTTCGGCCTGCGCGG
>NZ_JAAAYE010000453.1 GCF_013282575.1 Paraburkholderia sp. NMBU_R16 | reverse complement strand
ATGACGAATCAACTCTTTGAAGCCGCCTTGGGAATCAAGGCCCCGTGGTACGTGCAAGGCGTCGACTTTGATACGGCCAAACGGCAACTCACGATTGCGGTGGACTTTGTCGCCGGCAGCCGCTTCGGGTCTGTCAGAAATTTCGTGTTCAAGGCATATGATGCTCCCCAGGAGAAAATATGCCTCGCAAACCCAAGACCCCACCGGTAGAGCTGCCGGCGATTCCTGCTGAACTTCTTGAGCAGTTCGGCA
>NZ_JAAAYE010000452.1 GCF_013282575.1 Paraburkholderia sp. NMBU_R16 | reverse complement strand
GATCCGTCGTTCGTATCGGCTGGCGCCAGTCGATGCCTTCGAGCAGCATCGACAACTGCGCTTGGCTCAGGCACACAACGCCACCGTCCGCGCGCGGCCACACGAATCGACCCCGTTCCAGGCGTTTCATCAGAAGACACATGCCGTCGCCGCTCCACCACAGCACTTTGACCAGATCGCCGCGTTTGCCTCGGAACACGAACACGTGGCCGCTGAAGGGATCGCGTTCCAATACGGTCTGGACCTTCGCTG
>NZ_JAAAYE010000451.1 GCF_013282575.1 Paraburkholderia sp. NMBU_R16 | reverse complement strand
AAAGGCCAAATGAAGGGTGACCACGCCACTCGAACGGTCGCCGCGCAGTTCTATTCGCTGCTTATGTAAGGACTCCTAAGCGAATCGCCGCTTGCTCGTCATGGCTCCGTTATCGCGACACAACCAGCCGACCGGGTATCCCTCTACGCATTAACGCCTGCTTGAGCACGCCCTCGATCTCCAGGGCGTTCTCCGAGACACAGAATGCGCTGTGGGCGATGAGCCGCGAGGCATCGTCCATCAGCGAGACGA
>NZ_JAAAYE010000450.1 GCF_013282575.1 Paraburkholderia sp. NMBU_R16 | reverse complement strand
CCACGCTGCACAGCTTCGTGATCCGTCGCGGCTGTGCGCGCGAGCGAAACGCGATGCGCTCCTGCAGCCCGAGATCAAGCGAGTCTGGCAGAGCAACATGCAGGTCTACGGGGCAGATAAAGTCTGGTGAAGGGCGTAGCCCGGAACCGCTGCCGCCACGCCGCGCCGAGCAGTCCCCCGTCATCGGGGTGCCTTGTCGGTGGTCGCGGTAAATCGGGTATGAACAGTCTTCCATGTCAAGGGAGGCTGCAG
>NZ_JAAAYE010000449.1 GCF_013282575.1 Paraburkholderia sp. NMBU_R16 | reverse complement strand
CAGGGTGGTGTGATCCGGAACCGGCAGCGCGAGCCCCTTCAGTTGCAGCACCGAACGCAGCAGACCCTCGGTCTGACGCGAGCGCATCCGCAACGCACTGCCCAGCATCAGGGCGGTCTCGATGGCCCCCGGCGTCAGAATAGTTGTCGTGTCGTCTGAATCTTAGACGAGGTCCGGGGGCGGTAGAATCGGCATGAATGAAAGCCTACTCAGCAGAACGAAAAGAAGCCCTGGTGCGTCGCATGATGCCGC
>NZ_JAAAYE010000448.1 GCF_013282575.1 Paraburkholderia sp. NMBU_R16 | reverse complement strand
GCAACATGCGCCGCGCGTCAATCAACAAACGCTTGTCAGCGTCAATCAACATCGGCATCATCAACCTCGCCGCGACATTCTCATCTTGTTTGTCGCGCGTCTCTCATCCAGATTGTCGCGCCACAGGCTGGTACAACCTCAGCCGCCGGCACAGCGCAATCAGCTATTACTCGCCGATCCGCTACAAAGCCATGCATCGAAAAGAAATGCTCGCCGCTAGCGAGTTGCCCACCGCCGGCCGGCGTCGTGGTC
>NZ_JAAAYE010000447.1 GCF_013282575.1 Paraburkholderia sp. NMBU_R16 | reverse complement strand
GCGCTGGCGCGCTGGGCTGGTGTCGATCTGACACGCATCAACGGTCTTGGCGTGGGCACGGTGATGACGATCCTCTCCGAAGTCGGTCCCGACCTGAGCCGCTTCGCCAACGTCAAGCACTTCTGTTGGCTCTGTCGCATTAACGAGGACGAGTAGAATCGGTGCGAATTGAAACGCAGGACATCGATGATGGCAAAGACGAAGAAAGCTCGCTCAACGTTGCCCACCGGCGCGGGCAGCGTGCTGAAGCGG
>NZ_JAAAYE010000446.1 GCF_013282575.1 Paraburkholderia sp. NMBU_R16 | reverse complement strand
CGGCCGGCTTTGACCAACTCGACCATCTGCGCCCGAAATTCCGGCGCGTAGGGGTTGTGGTGCTTTCCCATGGCAGGCACCTCCTGTTCCAAAGGATAGGTGTCCACGAAACCGGGTCAACTCCACACCTCCGTTTCCATCCCAAGCAGGGCTTCGTAGTCGCTCAGCTGCGCGAGCTGGATGTTCACCTCCGGCATGCTGCTCGTGGGCTTCGCTTCGAAACGTGCACACAGTGCGTCCAGGTCGGGTAAC
>NZ_JAAAYE010000445.1 GCF_013282575.1 Paraburkholderia sp. NMBU_R16 | reverse complement strand
GCTGCAGGCGCCCCTTCCTTGAGTCTGTACTTCATGTAGAGCCTCATCTGATGGTCGTTGATGTGTCGGCCGGGCACTGCAGCCTCCCTTGACATGGAAGACTGTTCATACCCGATTTACCGCGACCTGGGGGTGACCCGTTTCCGAGGACGGTTAAGCAGTTGAATTTCGACCGGGCTGATGTCCTCCAGGTTGAGTGGTTGTGCGAGTTGTCCACGGTCGGTCGGCGGGTCGCCTATCACGACCACGACG
>NZ_JAAAYE010000444.1 GCF_013282575.1 Paraburkholderia sp. NMBU_R16 | reverse complement strand
CTCGCACAGGCACTGTCCATGTTTGACAGTCTGGCGCAACGTATTGTCGAATGCGACGCGAAGATCGAGGCGCTGCTCAAGCCGCTCGGGTGCCACGAGATCGAACTGGGTGCGGACAAACAGCGCCTGGAGTTGACCCGGTTTCGTGGACACCTATCCTTTGGAACAGGAGGTGCCTGCCATGGGAAAGCACCACAACCCCTACGCGCCGGAATTTCGGGCGCAGATGGTCGAGTTGGTCAAAGCCGGCCG
>NZ_JAAAYE010000443.1 GCF_013282575.1 Paraburkholderia sp. NMBU_R16 | reverse complement strand
CGTTGCAGCACGTCGACCAGATAATCGTAGGGATCGATGTCGTGCAGCTTGCACGTCACCAGCAGGCTTTGCGCGATGCCGATCTGCTTGGCGCCAAGTTCGGTCCAGCAGAACATCCAGTTTTTCTGGTTGTGTCGCGATAACGGAGCCATGACGAGCAAGCGGCGATTCGCTTAGGAGTCCTTACATAAGCAGCGAATAGAACTGCGCGGCGACCGTTCGAGTGGCGTGGTCACCCTTCATTTGGCCTTT
>NZ_JAAAYE010000442.1 GCF_013282575.1 Paraburkholderia sp. NMBU_R16 | reverse complement strand
CCACACCGATTCCAATTCTTCTCTTGCGAAGGCCGTCATCGCTTGCCCCTCCTGAGCGAACTCAATGGCGGCATTGTGCGATTGCCTTTACGCGAACTCTATAACGCCCATGGCTTACCGCTTACGGTGCGACAGTACGCCACCAAGCGCACCGCCCGCGCCTGGCTGTACCGCGAGCAACTGCGCGAGATTCTCGAGCGCAAGCAAATCCATGTCGTCTCCGAGATGTTGCGGCAATGGTGTACCAACGTC
>NZ_JAAAYE010000441.1 GCF_013282575.1 Paraburkholderia sp. NMBU_R16 | reverse complement strand
GCAACATGCGCCGCGCGTCAATCAACAAACGCTTGTCAGCGTCAATCAACATCGGCATCATCAACCTCGCCGCGACATTCTCATCTTGTTTGTCGCGCGTCTCTCATCCAGATTGTCGCGCCACAGTGCTTCTTGTTCAGCGCTGGATTCTGGCACGGCTGCGCCACCAGCGCCTGTTCAGTCTCGATGAAGCGAACCGCACGATCGCCGCACTGCTCGTCGGTCTGAACAACAAGCCGTTCAAGAAGTTGC
>NZ_JAAAYE010000440.1 GCF_013282575.1 Paraburkholderia sp. NMBU_R16 | reverse complement strand
ATATCGACGCTTCCCATGGCGTTGCCACCTATCCACGATAGTGAGGCAGGCTATGGCGATGCGCAAGCGCGAAGACGGTCCCGAGGTGTTTCCGAATGCGGCGGGCATTGATATCGGTGGTTCGAGCGGCTCTGTCGCATTAACGAGGACGAGTAGAATCGGTGCGAATTGAAACGCAGGACATCGATGATGGCAAAGACGAAGAAAGCTCGCTCAACGTTGCCCACCGGCGCGGGCAGCGTGCTGAAGCGG
>NZ_JAAAYE010000439.1 GCF_013282575.1 Paraburkholderia sp. NMBU_R16 | reverse complement strand
GCGCCCCGGGGCACCGCCACCCAGTGGCTCGAACCACCGATATCAATGCCCGCCGCATTCGGAAACACCTCGGGACCGTCTTCGCGCTTGCGCATCGCCATAGCCTGCCTCACTATCGTGGATAGGTTGTGGCGCGACAATCTGGATGAGAGACGCGCGACAAACAAGATGAGAATGTCGCGGCGAGGTTGATGATGCCGATGTTGATTGACGCTGACAAGCGTTTGTTGATTGACGCTCGGCGCATGTTGC
>NZ_JAAAYE010000438.1 GCF_013282575.1 Paraburkholderia sp. NMBU_R16 | reverse complement strand
GCCAGACCGGTTATAGCGCTCACCAATACACAGAAGTTGCCGCCCACTAAAGGGGTGGAAAGGATGGGTAATGCGGACAAGGTGCTCTGAGGCCACGTCAAGGTCCGCATTCCGAGGTATGTTACAAACGCCTGGAACGGGGTCGATTCGTGTGGCCGCGCGCGGACGGTGGCGTTGTGTGCCTGAGCCAAGCGCAGTTGTCGATGCTGCTCGAAGGCATCGACTGGCGCCAGCCGATACGAACGACGGATC
>NZ_JAAAYE010000437.1 GCF_013282575.1 Paraburkholderia sp. NMBU_R16 | reverse complement strand
CGCGGAGAAACGGGGCTACTGGTTGGCGATACGGTATAAAAGCGAACGGCAACGCCGCGATGACCGACAGCCCAATGGTGCGCACTGGCGGGCGACCCGCCGCGAAGTGAGCCCGCACAGCAGCATGTGGAGTTGACCCGGTTTCGTGGACACCTATCCTTTGGAACAGGAGGTGCCTGCCATGGGAAAGCACCACAACCCCTACGCGCCGGAATTTCGGGCGCAGATGGTCGAGTTGGTCAAAGCCGGCCG
>NZ_JAAAYE010000436.1 GCF_013282575.1 Paraburkholderia sp. NMBU_R16 | reverse complement strand
GCAACATGCGCCGCGCGTCAATCAACAAACGCTTGTCAGCGTCAATCAACATCGGCATCATCAACCTCGCCGCGACATTCTCATCTTGTTTGTCGCGCGTCTCTCATCCAGATTGTCGCGCCACACCGCGGCGCATACTTGCTCACCGAGGCCAAGCAGCCCGCCAAGCCCAAGCTCAACGAGGTGCTTCGCCTGATCGCGCAATTGGGTGGCTTCCTGGGCCGCAAAGGAGATGGCGAACCCGGCGCGAAG
>NZ_JAAAYE010000435.1 GCF_013282575.1 Paraburkholderia sp. NMBU_R16 | reverse complement strand
GCTCCGACGTGCTCACGCCCTCGCGCTCGCCGCTATCGACTTCTTCTCGTTTGACCCATCCAAGCAGCGTCTGGCTCGTGCAGCCGATCTTAGGTGCAATGGATTCGATCGCCGCCCACTGCGACGGTGACCTGCCCCCAACAAACCGGGCCAGTCAGAACCTAGTAAAGTTCGTTTTCGGAGAAGAAGACGAACATGAAGAAGCGTTTTACGGAAGAGCAAATCATCGGGTTTCTGAAGGAAGCCGAGGCC
>NZ_JAAAYE010000434.1 GCF_013282575.1 Paraburkholderia sp. NMBU_R16 | reverse complement strand
GGCATGTACGTTCACGCGACCTACGCGGTCACGCCACAGCGTGAACCGTTGGGCGTGCTCAATGCCTGGATGTGGTCGCGTGAGCGCAAGGACGCCGCAGGCAAGCGTGGCGGTATCAAGGAAAGCATGGGGGTGACCCGTTTCCGAGGACGGTTAAGCAGTTGAATTTCGACCGGGCTGATGTCCTCCAGGTTGAGTGGTTGTGCGAGTTGTCCACGGTCGGTCGGCGGGTCGCCTATCACGACCACGACG
>NZ_JAAAYE010000433.1 GCF_013282575.1 Paraburkholderia sp. NMBU_R16 | reverse complement strand
GCCGCTGGGCATCCTGGACGCGTGGATGTGGGCTCGCGAGAAAAAGGACGAGTCGGGAAAGCGTGGTGGCCCGAAGGAAAGTTTGCGTTGGATCGAAGGCTACGAGCGCATCGCCGAGATGGCGCCGTGTGGCGCGACAATCTGGATGAGAGACGCGCGACAAACAAGATGAGAATGTCGCGGCGAGGTTGATGATGCCGATGTTGATTGACGCTGACAAGCGTTTGTTGATTGACGCGCGGCGCATGTTGC
>NZ_JAAAYE010000432.1 GCF_013282575.1 Paraburkholderia sp. NMBU_R16 | reverse complement strand
GCATTCTGCCGCAACCAGCCATACCTCAGCTTGTCGATTCAGAGCGCCTCAAGGGTTCGCTGCGCCGGGCTTACGCCCGCCCTTGACCCGCTAACATCACCCACTCGGAATTCAAAAGAGGCCCTTTGGCTCTTTTGAAAATGCAGTGGGTAACGCGGCTCACGAGGCATGCGGGTTGAAGCTGGAGAAATCTAGCTTGCCGGCGATGAGGAACAGCACGGTTCGCATTGTTTCGAAGCGCGTGTAGCCGCG
>NZ_JAAAYE010000431.1 GCF_013282575.1 Paraburkholderia sp. NMBU_R16 | reverse complement strand
GCCGCTTCAGCACGCTGCCCGCGCCGGTGGGCAACGTTGAGCGAGCTTTCTTCGTCTTTGCCATCATCGATGTCCTGCGTTTCAATTCGCACCGATTCTACTCGTCCTCGTTAATGCGACAGAGCCTTTGCGGCTGCCCGCCATCAAGCAGATCTGGCCCAGCTTTGCCGAACGTTCCGATACGGAAGGCTGGCCGGCGGCACGCCTGCTGATGGCGCTGGCTGAACACGAAATCGCCGAGCGCGATCGACGC
>NZ_JAAAYE010000430.1 GCF_013282575.1 Paraburkholderia sp. NMBU_R16 | reverse complement strand
CGACACATCAACGACCATCAGATGAGGCTCTACATGAAGTACAGACTCAAGGAAGGGGCGCCTGCAGCGGCTGCGCGCGCCGGGTTCAGCGCCGCCACTGCCTATCGCATCGAACAGGACCAGCGACGGTTGTGTCGCGATAACGGAGCCATGACGAGCAAGCGGCGATTCGCTTAGGAGTCCTTACATAAGCAGCGAATAGAACTGCGCGGCGACCGTTCGAGTGGCGTGGTCACCCTTCATTTGGCCTTTG
>NZ_JAAAYE010000429.1 GCF_013282575.1 Paraburkholderia sp. NMBU_R16 | reverse complement strand
GGTGCGTGTGTTCCTGTACGGTGCGCCGGTCGACATGCGACGCTCGTTCGATGGCCTGTACGCGATTGCGCGCCACGGCATGCCGGTCGATCCGCTGGCGGGCCATTTGTTCGCGTTCATCAATCGTTGTCACTGACCGGCATATTCGAGCCATTCCGGGATCGGCGTAATCGAGCCACCGGATGATCGCCGTAATCGAGCCAGTGCATGATCGGCACAATCGGGCCACTCGATGATCGGCGTATTGGAGCCA
>NZ_JAAAYE010000428.1 GCF_013282575.1 Paraburkholderia sp. NMBU_R16 | reverse complement strand
TCATCTCCTCCAGGTTGCGCAGGCTCAGTGCGTACGCCACGTACCAGCGTACGCACAGCAAAATCACCTCCAGCGGATAATGCAGCCGCTTCAGCACGCTGCCCGCGCCGGTGGGCAACGTTGAGCGCATTTCATTACACACAAGTCCGCGTGAGCGGCTTGTAAACTGTCGCGACTTGCCGTTTACTCTTGCTTTTTGCGCGGCACGCGAATGGCACGATCAACGGAGAGCTGGGCGGCAATGGAATTCAAG
>NZ_JAAAYE010000427.1 GCF_013282575.1 Paraburkholderia sp. NMBU_R16 | reverse complement strand
AAAACGCTCAGGCCCGCATCGCCACGTCCGCAGCGTTCGCTTGCGCGTGGAATGCGCGTTCGGATAACCGTGGAATCAGCGTTCGCTTTAGCGTGGAATGAGCGTTCGGTTTGCCTGGAATACGCAAGTTGCCGTTTGGCCGTATCAAAGTCGACGCCTTGCACGTACCACGGGGCCTTGATTCCCAAGGCGGCTTCAAAGAGTTGATTCGTCATATTCGCTTCGTCTCGCATGGCTGGTTGCCGCATTCTGC
>NZ_JAAAYE010000426.1 GCF_013282575.1 Paraburkholderia sp. NMBU_R16 | reverse complement strand
GCGTCGTGGTCGTGATAGGCGACCCGCCGACCGACCGTGGACAACTCGCACAACCACTCAACCTGGAGGACATCAGCCCGGTCGAAATTCAACTGCTTAACCGTCCTCGGAAACGGGTCACCCCCAGTGGCAGCATGACTCACGATTTCGACGCCACCCGCTTGTCGCTGCTGCTCAACGATTTGCGGCTGCCCGCCATCAAGCAGATCTGGCCCAGCTTTGCCGAACGTTCCGATACGGAAGGCTGGCCGGC
>NZ_JAAAYE010000425.1 GCF_013282575.1 Paraburkholderia sp. NMBU_R16 | reverse complement strand
AGCAGATCGAGATGATTGCCGCTGCGCTAAATCTCGACACAACGGGAACCACGCACCGCGCGAGGATCGAGGAGATACTTAACGATGTATTCAACCCGCTCGAGTGGATGGGGGAGTCGATATCTCCGGCTCTTTTGAAAATGCAGTGGGTAACGCGGCTCACGAGGCATGCGGGTTGAAGCTGGAGAAATCTAGCTTGCCGGCGATGAGGAACAGCACGGTTCGCATTGTTTCGAAGCGCGTGTAGCCGCGC
>NZ_JAAAYE010000424.1 GCF_013282575.1 Paraburkholderia sp. NMBU_R16 | reverse complement strand
GCAGGTCTACGGGGCAGATAAAGTCTGGAAGCAGATGAACCGAGAAGGCATTGCGGTCGCACGTTGCACGGTTGAGCGCCTGATGAAGCAACAGGGATTGCGTGGCGTGAGTCGCGGCAAACGAATTGGGAGTGTCAGAATTTCCGTGTTCAAGGCGGGGGTGAGATTCACACGGATGGTCGAACGAATCGATCCGCGTAAAGGATAGCGAATTGGTTCATGGCCTGCTTCCAGTCGTGAGCGGAGCGGCTCC
>NZ_JAAAYE010000423.1 GCF_013282575.1 Paraburkholderia sp. NMBU_R16 | reverse complement strand
GCGTCGTGGTCGTGATAGGCGACCCGCCGACCGACCGTGGACAACTCGCACAACCACTCAACCTGGAGGACATCAGCCCGGTCGAAATTCAACTGCTTAACCGTCCTCGGAAACGGGTCACCCCCATACTTCGAGAAGGCGATCGACCAGAACGGCGAGCCCGAAACGATTACCGTCGATAAGAGCGGGGCCAATCTGGCCGCGCTCGAAGCGATCAACGCCCAGCGGCAGACACCGATCAAGGTACGGCAGA
>NZ_JAAAYE010000422.1 GCF_013282575.1 Paraburkholderia sp. NMBU_R16 | reverse complement strand
CGTACGTGCGATGGGGATGGGCTCGGCCCCCTGCGTTCGACATGGCTGACTGGCTCCGTCAATCTAAACGCGCCCATCATGCGTTGGAAAAATCAGCATCGGGAAACGGTCTGACCGAGCCGCTTACATCCCAAGCAGGGCTTCGTAGTCGCTCAGCTGCGCGAGCTGGATGTTCACCTCCGGCATGCTGCTCGTGGGCTTCGCTTCGAAACGTGCACACAGTGCGTCCAGGTCGGGTAACTGTCCATCGTCC
>NZ_JAAAYE010000421.1 GCF_013282575.1 Paraburkholderia sp. NMBU_R16 | reverse complement strand
GATTGCTTCGACAACGCCATGTGCGAAAGCTTCTTCGCCACCCTCGAATGCGAACTGCTCGCTCGTTCGCGCTTCCAAACTCACGAGCAGGCTCGACGGGAGCTGTTCGCCTTCATCGAGGGCTGGTTGCCGCGCGTCAAACAAGATGAGAGCAGCGCGTCAATCAGGATGAGAGTACTGGCGTGGCGGCAGCGGTGAAGGGCGTAGCCCGGAACCGCTGCCGCCACGCCGCGCCGAGCAGTCCCCCGTCATC
>NZ_JAAAYE010000420.1 GCF_013282575.1 Paraburkholderia sp. NMBU_R16 | reverse complement strand
CCGGCGTCGTGGTCGTGATAGGCGACCCGCCGACCGACCGTGGACAACTCGCACAACCACTCAACCTGGAGGACATCAGCCCGGTCGAAATTCAACTGCTTAACCGTCCTCGGAAACGGGTCACCCCTGACCTGCCCCCAACAAACCGGGCCAGTCAGAACCTAGTAAAGTTCGTTTTCGGAGAAGAAGACGAACATGAAGAAGCGTTTTACGGAAGAGCAAATCATCGGGTTTCTGAAGGAAGCCGAGGCCG
>NZ_JAAAYE010000419.1 GCF_013282575.1 Paraburkholderia sp. NMBU_R16 | reverse complement strand
GCGTCGTGGTCGTGATAGGCGACCCGCCGACCGACCGTGGACAACTCGCACAACCACTCAACCTGGAGGACATCAGCCCGGTCGAAATTCAACTGCTTAACCGTCCTCGGAAACGGGTCACCCCCAAGCTGAACTTTAACGGGCAGCAGATCGCTGGACTGGGGCCGTTGTCGTATGAAGCACAGCGCGGCATGTACGTTCACGCGACCTACGCGGTCACGCCACAGCGTGAACCGTTGGGCGTGCTCAATGC
>NZ_JAAAYE010000418.1 GCF_013282575.1 Paraburkholderia sp. NMBU_R16 | reverse complement strand
ATCAATAGCGCGAGGAAGTCGATGTAAGAGAGCTTCGCATCGATCGCTTGGCGATTGCGCGCCTCCAGCGAGTCGAGGATGCCGGACAGGCGCAGTTGCTTCAGATGCGGGGTCAAGGCTGGCATGGTGTCACGGATCGGCGTAATCGAGCCGGGGATGATCGGCGTAATGAGGCCACTTGGAATGGCCCCGAAACGCGATTTCGAAGGGCCTCAAGAATCCGTTTTTTTGCCTGATTTTGCAACCGCGTTTT
>NZ_JAAAYE010000417.1 GCF_013282575.1 Paraburkholderia sp. NMBU_R16 | reverse complement strand
GGGCCATCTTCGGGATGTCATGCCGGCGCGCGGCGTTGTGCTTGTGGGGCATGCATGGGCTTCCAGCAGGACGGACCGCGATTCTATTACTCCCGTCTTTCGTTTGCCTATCCGTGCACCAACGCCTATAATCGCTGGATACGTAGCTTCGAACTCGCGAAAAGAATATCTGCCGTGAATAACCTGACGTCCCAACAGCCGCTTGCCGACGACGATTTCGCCCGGCTCGCCGGGTTTCTCGACTCCATCGGCG
>NZ_JAAAYE010000416.1 GCF_013282575.1 Paraburkholderia sp. NMBU_R16 | reverse complement strand
CCACGCGTAATAGCCGCTGGCCGAAATCTGCAACAGCCGCGCCATCGTCGCAATGGGCAATGTGGCCTGGTTCGCTTTCATGAATTCGAACCCTTTTCGGGCACCGTTCCGGTCTCCCGTGCAAACCGGTTGTGTCGCGATAACGGAGCCATGACGAGCAAGCGGCGATTCGCTTAGGAGTCCTTACATAAGCAGCGAATAGAACTGCGCGGCGACCGTTCGAGTGGCGTGGTCACCCTTCATTTGGCCTTTG
>NZ_JAAAYE010000415.1 GCF_013282575.1 Paraburkholderia sp. NMBU_R16 | reverse complement strand
CGGCAAGCAGCACCTCGCGCTGGCGCACGACCGCACGCACGACACAGACCTCGTCACCCGGGCGCCAGGCGGCCCTTAGCAGTCCCAGGCTCATCAGCTTCTGCAGCCACTGGCAATCGAGCACGTCTGCCGCGCGTCAAACAAGATGAGAGCAGCGCGTCAATCAGGATGAGAGTACTGGCGTGGCGGCAGCGGTGAAGGGCGTAGCCCGGAACCTGTCTCTTATACACATCTCCGAGCCCACGAGACTCTG
>NZ_JAAAYE010000414.1 GCF_013282575.1 Paraburkholderia sp. NMBU_R16 | reverse complement strand
GCGCGGCTACACGCGCTTCGAAACAATGCGAACCGTGCTGTTCCTCATCGCCGGCAAGCTAGATTTCTCCAGCTTCAACCCGCATGCCTCGTGAGCCGCGTTACCCACTGCATTTTCAAAAGAGCCTAACAACTTTTAATGGACAGGTGTACACGATGGAAGAACTCGAAGCGAATCCCGAAGTGGCCGTGCAGCCGGTGCGCCGCCGCCGGCATAGTAAAGAATTCAAGGCGGAAGTGATGCGTGCTGCGAT
>NZ_JAAAYE010000413.1 GCF_013282575.1 Paraburkholderia sp. NMBU_R16 | reverse complement strand
CCTTCATCCGCGTCGAGTTCTTGTTGGCGAACAAGTACGCGTGATGAGGGCGCGCCGAGCCGAAGACCTTGACGACACGCGCGAGGATCGTCTCCGTGCCGGCGCGCATATCCAGCGGTTCGGTCGCTGGGGGTGACCCGTTTCCGAGGACGGTTAAGCAGTTGAATTTCGACCGGGCTGATGTCCTCCAGGTTGAGTGGTTGTGCGAGTTGTCCACGGTCGGTCGGCGGGTCGCCTATCACGACCACGACGC
>NZ_JAAAYE010000412.1 GCF_013282575.1 Paraburkholderia sp. NMBU_R16 | reverse complement strand
AGTTCGGGCGTGCGGCGGCCAGCATGCGGTTGAGCACCGCCACACCGATCGATGTTTCAGTCTGCTGCGCATCGGGATGACGCGTGCGCAGACGCGGGCCGATCAGTGCCTTGTATCGCCCCATCGTTGTCACCTTCCGGCATAAAGGAGCCGGGTATTTCCGGCATATAGGCGCCAGCAGAAGTGGGCAGAATCGAGCATCTTTGTGGTTCAAGAATGTGCCGTTTATCCGGCGTTTGCAAGGTTCAAGTGA
>NZ_JAAAYE010000411.1 GCF_013282575.1 Paraburkholderia sp. NMBU_R16 | reverse complement strand
TTCATTTGGCCTTTGCGGATCATGTGCATGATCTCAATGCCGGCCAGGATGATGCGCGCGCACCGGAAATCCTTGAAGCCCATCATCGGTTTGATGATGCGTTTGATGGCACGATGGTCCTGCTCGAGGCTCTGTCGCATTAACGAGGACGAGTAGAATCGGTGCGAATTGAAACGCAGGACATCGATGATGGCAAAGACGAAGAAAGCTCGCTCAACGTTGCCCACCGGCGCGGGCAGCGTGCTGAAGCGGC
>NZ_JAAAYE010000410.1 GCF_013282575.1 Paraburkholderia sp. NMBU_R16 | reverse complement strand
GGCGTCGTGGTCGTGATAGGCGACCCGCCGACCGACCGTGGACAACTCGCACAACCACTCAACCTGGAGGACATCAGCCCGGTCGAAATTCAACTGCTTAACCGTCCTCGGAAACGGGTCACCCCCACACAGACCTCGTCACCCGGGCGCCAGGCGGCCCTTAGCAGTCCCAGGCTCATCAGCTTCTGCAGCCACTGGCAATCGAGCACGTCGCTCTTGCGACCGGGTACGTATTTCATCTGCCGCGCGTCAA
>NZ_JAAAYE010000409.1 GCF_013282575.1 Paraburkholderia sp. NMBU_R16 | reverse complement strand
CATCACCGTGCCCACGCCAAGACCGTTGATGCGTGTCAGATCGACACCAGCCCAGCGCGCCAGCGCCGTGCGTGCATCAAATCGCGGCGTGTGCTTGTGGCGCTGTTTGTCCGCACCCAGTTTGATCGGTTGTGTCGCGATAACGGAGCCATGACGAGCAAGCGGCGATTCGCTTAGGAGTCCTTAGATAAGCAGCGAATAGAACTGCGCGGCGACCGTTCGAGTGGCGTGGTCACCCTTCATTTGGCCTTTG
>NZ_JAAAYE010000408.1 GCF_013282575.1 Paraburkholderia sp. NMBU_R16 | reverse complement strand
AGTACGTACCGGCTAGCTTCCGCGTGATCCGTCATGTGCGGCCCAAATTCGCCTGCGCGTGCTGCGATCACATCGCACAGGCAGCAGCGCCGAGTCGTCCCATCGAGCGCGGCCTCGCGGGCCCTGGTGCCGCGCGTCAAACAAGATGAGAGCAGCGCGTCAATCAGGATGAGAGTACTGGCGTGGCGGCAGCGGTGAAGGGCGTAGCCCGGAACCGCTGCCGCCACGCCGCGCCGAGCAGTCCCCCGTCATC
>NZ_JAAAYE010000407.1 GCF_013282575.1 Paraburkholderia sp. NMBU_R16 | reverse complement strand
TCCCTTGCGGCTACCCGGCCTGGCTTCTGGCTCTGTCACAGTGATGTCCATCAAATCGAAAATGATGGGCACCACTTTGATGTCGGTTCTCGCCGTCGTCTACGACGGTCGTCGTGAGGCGCTTACGATGAATCTGCAGCTTGGCGAGGTGCTCAAGGATGTGATGGGGATGACAGGTCAGGCGATCATCCGTGCCATCGTCGCCGGCGAGCGGGACCCGAAGGTGCTCGCCGCCCATCGTCACGGCCGGGTC
>NZ_JAAAYE010000406.1 GCF_013282575.1 Paraburkholderia sp. NMBU_R16 | reverse complement strand
TCTGCATGCGCAGCACCCAGGCGGCCTGTTCGGCAAGCAGCACCTCGCGCTGGCGCACGACCGCACGCACGACACAGACCTCGTCACCCGGGCGCCAGGCGGCCCTTAGCAGTCCCAGGCTCATCAGTGGGGGTGACCCGTTTCCGAGGACGGTTAAGCAGTTGAATTTCGACCGGGCTGATGTCCTCCAGGTTGAGTGGTTGTGCGAGTTGTCCACGGTCGGTCGGCGGGTCGCCTATCACGACCACGACGC
>NZ_JAAAYE010000405.1 GCF_013282575.1 Paraburkholderia sp. NMBU_R16 | reverse complement strand
CGGCCTCGGCTTCCTTCAGAAACCCGATGATTTGCTCTTCCGTAAAACGCTTCTTCATGTTCGTCTTCTTCTCCGAAAACGAACTTTACTAGGTTCTGACTGGCCCGGTTTGTTGGGGGCAGGTCACCCACGCCCACATGCCTCGAGCAAGAAGGACGCTGAGTCCGCGACGCGCTTCTGCGGGCAGGGCCTCGCCAAGCACGGCGGAACGCAGCACTTCGTATTGCGCAGCGATTGCAGATGAAACTACCAA
>NZ_JAAAYE010000404.1 GCF_013282575.1 Paraburkholderia sp. NMBU_R16 | reverse complement strand
CGGCGGCGCTGGATCAACACCACGCGGCGTCAGAGCGGCGCACGGCCCGCGCCCGATCTCGTGCAACGGCACTTCGTGGCTGACGCACCGAATCGGCTGTGGGTAGCCGATGCCACCTATGTGCCGAGGTTGTGTCGCGATAACGGAGCCATGACGAGCAAGCGGCGATTCGCTTAGGAGTCCTTACATAAGCAGCGAATAGAACTGCGCGGCGACCGTTCGAGTGGCGTGGTCACCCTTCATTTGGCCTTTG
>NZ_JAAAYE010000403.1 GCF_013282575.1 Paraburkholderia sp. NMBU_R16 | reverse complement strand
GCATTCTGCCGCAACCAGCCATACCTCAGCTTGTCGATTCAGAGCGCCTCAAGGGTTCGCTGCGCCGGGCTTACGCCCGCCCTTGACCCGCTAACATCACCCACTCGGAATTCAAAAGAGGCTCTTTGGCTCTTTTGAAAATGCAGTGGGTAACGCAGCTCACGAGGCATGCGGGTTGAAGCTGGAGAAATCTAGCTTGCCGGCGATGAGGAACAGCACGGTTCGCATTGTTTCGAAGCGCGTGTAGCCGCGC
>NZ_JAAAYE010000402.1 GCF_013282575.1 Paraburkholderia sp. NMBU_R16 | reverse complement strand
TGAGCGTCACAGCAATCCCAGCGAGTGCATAGATGACGCTCTGGCGCTCGAAGAACTGTGCGTACGGCGAGGACCTGCTAACGATCGGGTCCAGCGGAGCACGCCCTGGAACCATCATGCGTGCCCATGACCTGCCCCCTTCGGTAGGGCCAGTCGGCTTCTAGCAAAGTCCCTTTAAACCAGCTCCTGGAAAGCGGCAGGAGCATCCGCTGTTGCCCGATGTTTCGCCGCGAACTCTGCTGGCGAAAGATAAT
>NZ_JAAAYE010000401.1 GCF_013282575.1 Paraburkholderia sp. NMBU_R16 | reverse complement strand
GTTCACGAGATCGAGTCAATATCGACGCTTCCCATGGCGTTGCCACCTATCCACGATAGTGAGGCAGGCTATGGCGATGCGCAAGCGCGAAGACGGTCCCGAGGTGTTTCCGAATGCGGCGGGCATTCAACTGGTTGCGCGTTTTTCGAGGTCATGGAATTTGTCTGCGAGGCGGACTGCAGCTGGGTTTCAGGGCGGTTGCTGGAGTCAGGCTATAGTCCAGATTTGTGGACGGGCGAATGACGGGAACCCCA
>NZ_JAAAYE010000400.1 GCF_013282575.1 Paraburkholderia sp. NMBU_R16 | reverse complement strand
TGGAGCCGCTCCGCTCACGACTGGAAGCAGGCCATGAACCAATTCGCTATCCTTTACGCGGATCGATTCGTTCGACCATCCGTGTGAATCTCACCCCCGCCTTGAACACGGAAATTCTGACACTCCCTCTGAGGCTCGTTTTTTGCCCGGCTCCCTCCCTTTATGCCGCCGCCGGACGGACTGCGCCCAGCGAGCGCATACGCACGAGGTTGTAGGCGGCCATGTTCAGAACGAACATCTGGTCGACCTTCTTC
>NZ_JAAAYE010000399.1 GCF_013282575.1 Paraburkholderia sp. NMBU_R16 | reverse complement strand
CGCGATTCTATTACTCCCGTCTTTCGTTTGCCTATCCGTGCACCAACGCCCTCAAAAATGCATAGTTGCGTCCGCAACCAAATGGGCGCATACCCTTCTGAACAAAGCCCAATCAGTTGAAGTTTACGCCTCTTTTGAATTCCGAGTGGGTGATGTTAGCGGGTCAAGGGCGGGCGTAAGCCCGGCGCAGCGAACCCTTGAGGCGCTCTGAATCGACAAGCTGAGGTATGGCTGGTGGCGGCAGAATGCGGCAA
>NZ_JAAAYE010000398.1 GCF_013282575.1 Paraburkholderia sp. NMBU_R16 | reverse complement strand
AGCCGCTTCAGCACGCTGCCCGCGCCAGTGGGCAACGTTGAGCGAGATTTCTTCGTCTTTGCCATCATCGATGTCCTGCCTTTCAATTCGCACCGCTTCTACTCGTCCTCGTTAATGCGACAGAGCCCGCGCGTGCAGCGACGCCGATCTGATCGGGCGCATCCGAGCTATTCACGCAAGCTCGCGCGACACGTATGGCATGCCTCGTATCCATGCGGAGCTTCTCGAGCAAGGCATCCATGTTGGAGGCAAAC
>NZ_JAAAYE010000397.1 GCF_013282575.1 Paraburkholderia sp. NMBU_R16 | reverse complement strand
GCTTGTGCCACCCAGTTGTAGATCGTTTGCGCTGTCGGCTCGAACTCGCGCGCAAGCTCTTCTGGCGAGCGGCCGGCTTTGACCAACTCGACCATCTGCGCCCGAAATTCCGGCGCGTAGGGGTTGTTGCCGCGCGTCAAACAAGATGAGAGCAGCGCGTCAATCAGGATGAGAGTACTGGCGTGGCGGCAGCGGTGAAGGGCGTAGCCCGGAACCTGTCTCTTATACACATCTCCGAGCCCACGAGACTCTGG
>NZ_JAAAYE010000396.1 GCF_013282575.1 Paraburkholderia sp. NMBU_R16 | reverse complement strand
GATGGATCGTGCCCACGATCGCCGATCGTGGGCACGATCCCCCTTGATCTACACGGACTCCGACACGCCATCACCATCATGCCCGACGCGCGCGTGAACCGGGAAACGGTCGGGCCGAGTCGCTTACCTTGGGATGGAAACGGAGGTGGCAGCATGACTCACGATTTCGACGCCACCCGCTTGTCGCTGCTGCTCAACGATTTGCGGCTGCCCGCCATCAAGCAGATCTGGCCCAGCTTTGCCGAACGTTCCGA
>NZ_JAAAYE010000395.1 GCF_013282575.1 Paraburkholderia sp. NMBU_R16 | reverse complement strand
TGGAGCCGCTCCGCTCACGATTGGAAGCAGGCCATGAACCAATTCGCTATCCTTTACGCGGATCGATTCGTTCGACCATCCGTGTGAATCTCACCCCCGCCTTGAACACGGAAATTCTGACACTCCCTGTCGCCGGCCTTCATCAAAGGGGTTGGCGAGCATCTGCCCAATGCGCGGCTGACGTTCGACAAGTTTCACGTCGTCGCTCATGCCTCCCAGGCGCTCGATGCGATGCGCCGCCAGGAGCAGAAAGT
>NZ_JAAAYE010000394.1 GCF_013282575.1 Paraburkholderia sp. NMBU_R16 | reverse complement strand
CCCGTGTGGGGGCCGGCGTTCGCGGAGAAACGGGGCTACTGGTTGGCGATACGGTATAAAAGCGAACGGCAACGCCGCGATGACCGACAGCCCAATGGTGCGCACTGGCGGGCGACCCGCCGCGAAGGGTTGTGTCGCGATAACGAAGCGATGACGAGCAAGCGGCGATTCGCTTAGGAGTCCTTAGATAAGCAGCGAATAGAACTGCGCGGCGACCGTTCGAGTGGCGTGGTCACCCTTCATTTGGCCTTTGC
>NZ_JAAAYE010000393.1 GCF_013282575.1 Paraburkholderia sp. NMBU_R16 | reverse complement strand
GCAAAGGCCAAATGAAGGGTGACCACGCCACTCGAACGGTCGCCGCGCAGTTCTATTCGCAGCTTATGTAAGGACTCCTAAGCGAATCGCCGCTTGCTCGTCATGGCTCCGTTATCGCGACACAACCCGCGCCGATGCAGCGCTTAATGCGCGAGATCTGTGCCTCGACCAGCGCGCGCTGGCCATAGCCGTATTTGTTCCGGAACGCATGGATGCCCTTGTCCTTGATGTACTGAACGAGATGATCGTGCCAG
>NZ_JAAAYE010000392.1 GCF_013282575.1 Paraburkholderia sp. NMBU_R16 | reverse complement strand
CCGGCCTCGGCTTCCTTCAGAAACCCGATGATTTGCTCTTCCGTAAAACGCTTCTTCATGTTCGTCTTCTTCTCCGAAAACGAACTTTACTAGGTTCTGACTGGCCCGGTTTGTTGGGGGCAGGTCACGGGGGCGGTAGAATCGGCATGAATGAAAGCCTACTCAGCAGAACGAAAAGAAGCCCTGGTGCGTCGCATGATGCCGCCGGAAAATGTGCCGGTATCCGCGCTAGCGCGAGAGACGGGGATCACAGA
>NZ_JAAAYE010000391.1 GCF_013282575.1 Paraburkholderia sp. NMBU_R16 | reverse complement strand
GGCGCCATTACCCATCTGCGTGATCGCTTCCAGTGGCTGCTCGATAGCCCCGGCGTCGGTTTGCTCACCGGCGAGCCTGGCGTGGGCAAGACCGCCACCTTGCGCCACATCACCAGCAAGCTCAACCTGAGCTTCCCCTGAAATTTCGCCTTCCAGCAGGTCGCGTATAAACTCGACCCAAAGGAAGGAAAGAAGAGATGTTCAAGGTACCGCACCAGGTGTACACGGCAGAGTTCAAAGAAGCGGCCGTGCAA
>NZ_JAAAYE010000390.1 GCF_013282575.1 Paraburkholderia sp. NMBU_R16 | reverse complement strand
TGGAGCCGCTCCGCTCACGATTGGAAGCAGGCCATGAACCAATTCGCTATCCTTTACGCGGATCGATTCGTTCGACCATCCGTGTGAATCTCACCCCCGCCTTGAACACGGAAATTCTGACACTCCCGCCGCTTCGCTTATCCCGGCGTCACCGGCGAACACCCGGTGCATGACACGCAAATCAAGCGGTTGCGGCACCTGAATTTCTTTCAGCACGAGTGCTACCTGGAAGTGCGCGTGCCTCGAGTGCGCTT
>NZ_JAAAYE010000389.1 GCF_013282575.1 Paraburkholderia sp. NMBU_R16 | reverse complement strand
GTCCCTTGCGGCTACCCGGCCTGGCTTCTGGCTCTGTCACAGTGATGTCCATCAAATCGAAAATGATGGGCACCACTTTGATGTCGGTTCTCGCCGTCGTCTACGACGGTCGTCGTGAGGCGCTTACAGCGTAACCACGGCTATACGGGCAGTTATTCGGCGGTACGGCGCTTTCTGACGCACCTGAGGGCCGAGCGCGGAGCGAGAGCAACGACGATCCTGGAGTTCGCGCCAGCGGACGCCGCGCAAGTCGA
>NZ_JAAAYE010000388.1 GCF_013282575.1 Paraburkholderia sp. NMBU_R16 | reverse complement strand
GCGGTATCAAGGAAAGCACGCGCTGGATCGAGGGATACGAACGGGTGGCCGAGCAGGCGGTGGATCTGCCCGGCACACGGTTGGTGTATGTCGCAGACCGTGAGTCGGACATTGTCGAGCTGATGACTAAAGCGCGCGATGTGGGTTACCCGGCCGACTGGCTGATTCGCGCCCAGCACAATCGCGTGTTGCCCGAGGGACAAAGACTCTGGGATCACGCCACGCAAGGCGAGCCGCTTGGTGAAATCCGCTTCA
>NZ_JAAAYE010000387.1 GCF_013282575.1 Paraburkholderia sp. NMBU_R16 | reverse complement strand
ATTTGCGGCGCGACTTCCCGCCGTGCTTGTCCTGCAGCCACTGGCCCGCGCCGTAGACCTGCAGCCCGGTGCTGTCGACCAGCACGTGCAGCGGCCCGTCGGGCAACGGCTCACGGCGTATCGCGCGGCGTTGCCTCGCCATCAACACCCGCCGGCTCAGGGTGGTGTGATCCGGAACCGGCAGCGCGAGCCCCTTCAGTTGCAGCACCGAACGCAGCAGACCCTCGGTCTGACGCGAGCGCATCCGCAACGCAC
>NZ_JAAAYE010000386.1 GCF_013282575.1 Paraburkholderia sp. NMBU_R16 | reverse complement strand
AACAACTTCTCCCCGGGCGCATGAGCCTGACGCAGCGTTACCGGAAGGGTAGCTGCCCAACGCTCGTAATGTTCGCAGAACCAGCTGTAGCCGTAGCCCTGTGGCTGCTGAGCCTTGTACTCGTTCCACAACAGATCGAGCGTGACGCCCTTCTTGCCCAACTCGCGATGCACCGTTGGCCAGTCAGGCTTCGGGCGCTCGCGGTTCGACGGCGGCGCCGGCGGGAACAGCAGCGCCTCGAGCGCAGCATCGCCC
>NZ_JAAAYE010000385.1 GCF_013282575.1 Paraburkholderia sp. NMBU_R16 | reverse complement strand
AGACCGATGACGAGCGGTTCGCCGATGATTTCCATTGGCTTGCCGATAGGATCGAGTAAGCAGCAGCGACGAGATCGGGCCATACATGCACGGAAAGTACGATCACCCCGATTGGCACTTCGTTAGAATGGGCGTAATCGGTAATTGACCGACGTCGTTGCGATCTCAGGCGATCTGATGCAGTGGCGAGCGCAGCGGGTTGTCGGCGAAGAGCGATTTCCAGATTCGCGGCGTGAGTTCGTGCACGCGCGAAGCC
>NZ_JAAAYE010000384.1 GCF_013282575.1 Paraburkholderia sp. NMBU_R16 | reverse complement strand
GGCTACGCTCGCAGACAAACCGCAGGCGCAGCGCCTCTTTTATCTGACGCATGGATAACCTTGTTCTTGGCATTCGCGGCACCCCGGACCAAATCGTCCAGCGTGCCATGGTTATCCCGCGTCGCCGCAGTCCTTCCTATCGTTCGCTTACGCGTGGAATATGCGTTCGGTTTGCCGTGGAATCAGCGTTCGCTTTGCCGTGGAAACCGCGTTCGGTTTGCTCTGGAATCCGCGTTCGCTTTGGCCTGGAATACGCA
>NZ_JAAAYE010000383.1 GCF_013282575.1 Paraburkholderia sp. NMBU_R16 | reverse complement strand
TCCGGCTTCGCGCGTGCACGAACTCACGCCGCGAATCTGGAAATCGCTCTTCGCCGACAACCCGCTGCGCTCGCCACTGCATCAGATCGCCTGAGATCGCAACGACGTCGGTCAATTACCGATTACGATCTAATGTGGCGCGACAATCTGGATGAGAGACGCGCGACAAACAAGATGAGAATGTCGCGGCGAGGTTGATGATGCCGATGTTGATTGACGCTGACAAGCGTTTGTTGATTGACGCTCGGCGCATGTTGCA
>NZ_JAAAYE010000382.1 GCF_013282575.1 Paraburkholderia sp. NMBU_R16 | reverse complement strand
GATTGAGCAGCGCCATGGGCTTGCGGCGCAGCGCGTGGATGACGTGCCGGTAGTTGATGACGTGGCCGTGCTTGCCATTGGGACCCGCACGGCCGCGCTGCAGTGTCATCAGGGCCGTGCCGCCCAGAAACAGCTCCAGCCGGTCGTCGTACAGCCGTACACGCAGGTGATGGCCGATCAGCCGTGACGGGACGGTATAGAACACCTTGCGCAGGACGAAGCCGCAGGTGGTCGTGACGTACACGCGCGTTTCCTCGTAGT
>NZ_JAAAYE010000381.1 GCF_013282575.1 Paraburkholderia sp. NMBU_R16 | reverse complement strand
GTCACCCTTCATTTGGCCTTTGCGGATCATGTGCATGATCTCAATGCCGGCCAGGATGATGCGCGCGCACCGGAAATCCTTGAATCCCATCATCGGTTTGATGATGCGTTTGATGGCACGATGGTCCGGCTCTGTCGAGGTCGATCACTCGAGTGTGCACCGCTGGGTCATCAAGCTGGTGCCACTGTTTGAAAAGTCGTTTCGCCGACACAAGCGTCCGGTAGGCAAGAGCTGGCGCATGGACGAGACCTACGTGAAGGT
>NZ_JAAAYE010000380.1 GCF_013282575.1 Paraburkholderia sp. NMBU_R16 | reverse complement strand
GATGAATCTGCAGCTTGGCGAGGTGCTCAAGGATGTGATGGGGATGACAGGTCAGGCGATCATCCGTGCCATCGTCGCCGGCGAGCGGGACCCGAAGGTGCTCGCCGCCCATCGTCACGGCCGGGTCAAATGCAGCGAGGCCGAGATTGCCCGCGCGCTGACGGGCAACTGGCGCGAGGAACATCTGTTCGTCCTCGCACAGGCACTGTCCATGTTTGACAGTCTGGCGCAACGTATTGTCGAATGCGACGCGAAGATCGA
>NZ_JAAAYE010000379.1 GCF_013282575.1 Paraburkholderia sp. NMBU_R16 | reverse complement strand
ATGAGGCCACTTGGAATGGCCCCGAAACGCGATTTCGAAGGGCCTCAAGAATCCGTTTTTTTGCCTGATTTTGCAACCGCGTTTTCGCCGTTTTCTGGCATTGGTTTCGGCTTGCGGTAGCTCTCGCCCTCGATGACGATGCGGTAGGCGCCGTGGCGCAGCCGATCGAGTGTGGCGGCGCCGAGGATGCGGTTGTCGGGGAACGCATCGCCCCATTCGCTGAAGTCCAGATTTGACGTCAAGATCGTCGCCGCGCGTTCAT
>NZ_JAAAYE010000378.1 GCF_013282575.1 Paraburkholderia sp. NMBU_R16 | reverse complement strand
GAAGCCTGAAGCTGGGCACCGCGATGTCGAGACCACGCAGCGCCCAGAATTCGCGCATGTGGCCGGTGATCTGCCGCATGCCCCAGCCGACCAGCCGGTAGAAGATGAAGATCAGTTCAAGGTATGCCTCGCTGTACATCTGGGCCTGGCCCGACACGCCCTTCGGGTAGGGCGTGTCGTTGATGAACAGCGCCTTCAGGTCGCCCTCGGCACCATACAGGCTCAGTTGCCCGCGCCGCTTCAGGCTCTCGTTGTACTCATGCGC
>NZ_JAAAYE010000377.1 GCF_013282575.1 Paraburkholderia sp. NMBU_R16 | reverse complement strand
CCGCCTGAAATCGACCGCCATCAAAATGTTCATACACCACTCTTGACGTTAGCTCCTTACCGACTGACGCGCTGTTCTCATCGTGATTGACGCGCGGCATGCATCATGCGCCGCGCGTCAATCAACAAACGCTTGTCAGCGTCAATCAACATCGGCATCATCAACCTCGCCGCGACATTCTCATCTTGTTTGTCGCGCGTCTCTCATCCAGATTGTCGCGCCACACATGCCGCATAACCTGTGGGGAAAGGGGCGCATTGCGCAC
>NZ_JAAAYE010000376.1 GCF_013282575.1 Paraburkholderia sp. NMBU_R16 | reverse complement strand
GCAAGGACGACATCGTCAGGATCGCGGCGAACAGCGGCGGCTCGCAGGCGTTGCACACGGTGCGCGATCTCAGTGCCGCGCTGCGCGCGCCCGCGCTCGGCTACAGCAAGGACGACATCGTCAGGATGGCGGCCCATGACGGCGGCTCGCAGGCGTTGCGCACGGTGCGCGATCTCAGTGCCGCGCTGCGCGCGCCCGCGCTCGGCTACAGCAAGGACGACATCGTCAGGATCGCGGCGAACGGAGGCGGCTCGCAGGCGTTGCAC
>NZ_JAAAYE010000375.1 GCF_013282575.1 Paraburkholderia sp. NMBU_R16 | reverse complement strand
AGGCAAGCGAGGTGTATTGACACCCCTGATCCGAGTGGTGAATGACGCCCCCGGGGCGACGCTGTACGAGTGCCATGTCGAGCGCACGCAGCATCAGCTCCGTGTACAGATGATTGGACATCGCCCACCCCACAATGCGGCGACTAAAGACATCGAGCACGACGGCGAGATAGAGAAAGCCTTCTGCGGTCGGCACATAGGTGGCATCCGCCACCCACAGCCGGTTCGGGGCGTCGGCCACGAAGTGCCGTTGCACGAGATCGGGCGC
>NZ_JAAAYE010000374.1 GCF_013282575.1 Paraburkholderia sp. NMBU_R16 | reverse complement strand
CCCTACGTCTATCTGAAAGACGTCCTCAATCGCTTGCCTACCCATCGAGCCGACGACATCGTCGCGCTTCTACCGCATCGCTGGGCGCCTGCCGCAGCTTGATTGACGGCGATTTGGACCTGGGGGTATCTTCGCCGGGTGCTTACCGAATATGGCATGCGTTGCTCGATGAGCCGCAAGGGAAATTGTTGGGACAACGCGCCGATGGAAAGCTTCTTCAACAGTCTGAAAAACGAACGGGTATTCCATGAGCGCTATGGCACTCGCGATGC
>NZ_JAAAYE010000373.1 GCF_013282575.1 Paraburkholderia sp. NMBU_R16 | reverse complement strand
CAGCGAAGGTCCAGACCGTATTGGAACGCGATCCCTTCAGCGGCCACGTGTTCGTGTTCCGAGGCAAACGCGGCGATCTGGTCAAAGTGCTGTGGTGGAGCGGCGACGGCATGTGTCTTCTGATGAACTATCTGGCTTCATACTATGAATCGCCCCGGATTTGGTGGAGGCTCCAACTCTTGAGAGAATGGAGCTATGAACAAGTCGAACAAGTTTTCTGCTGAGGTCCGCGAGCGTGCAGTTCGCATGGTGCGAGAGCATCGCGACGAGTA
>NZ_JAAAYE010000372.1 GCF_013282575.1 Paraburkholderia sp. NMBU_R16 | reverse complement strand
GATGACGGGGGACTGCTCGGCGCGGCGTGGCGGCAGCGGTTCCGGGCTACGCCCTTCACCGCTGCCGCCACGCCAGTACTCTCATCCTGATTGACGCGCTGCTCTCATCTTGTTTGACGCGCGGCATTAGTCGCCGCATTGTGGGCTGGGCGATGTCCAATCATCTGTACACGGAGCTGATGCTGCGTGCGCTCGACATGGCACTCGTACAGCGTCGCCCCGGGGGCGTCATTCACCACTCGGATCAGGGGTGTCAATACACCTCGCTTGCCT
>NZ_JAAAYE010000371.1 GCF_013282575.1 Paraburkholderia sp. NMBU_R16 | reverse complement strand
ACCGGCCGGCTTTGACTAACTCGACCATCTGCGCCCGGAATTCCGGCGCGTAGGGGTTGTGGTGCTTTCCCATGGCAGGCACCTCCTGTTCCAAAGGATAGGTGTCCACGAAACCGGGTCAACTCCATGCCTCGCTGTACGTCTGGGCCTGGCCCGACACGCCCTTCGGGTAGGGCGTGTCGTTGATGAACAGCGCCTTCAGGTCGCCCTCGGCACCATACAGGCTCAGTTGCCCGCGCCGCTTCAGGCTCTCGTTGTACTCATGCGCGTTCGT
>NZ_JAAAYE010000370.1 GCF_013282575.1 Paraburkholderia sp. NMBU_R16 | reverse complement strand
GTTTGCCTCCAACATGGATGCCTTGCTCGAGAAGCTCCGCATGGATACGAGGCATGCCATACGTGTCGCGCGAGCTTGCGTGAATAGCTCGGATGCGCCCGATCAGATCGGCGTCGCTGCACGCGCGTTTCGATGGGCTGCGCGCGATCCACGCGTAATAGCCGCTGGCCGAAATCTGCAACAGCCGCGCCATCGTCGCAATGGGCAATGTGGCCTGGTTCGCTTTCATGAATTCGAACCCTTTTCGGGCACCGTTCCGGTCTCCCGTGCAAACC
>NZ_JAAAYE010000369.1 GCF_013282575.1 Paraburkholderia sp. NMBU_R16 | reverse complement strand
GCAACATGCGCCGCGCGTCAATCAACAAACGCTTGTCAGCGTCAATCAACATCGGCATCATCAACCTCGCCGCGACATTCTCATCTTGTTTGTCGCGCGTCTCTCATCCAGATTGTCGCGCCACACTTCGAACTGCTTGCCGTTGTACGAGACGGGGCTCTGTCGCATTAACGAGGACGAGTAGAATCGGTGCGAATTGAAACGCAGGACATCGATGATGGCAAAGACGAAGAAAGCTCGCTCAACGTTGCCCACCGGCGCGGGCAGCGTGCTGAAGCG
>NZ_JAAAYE010000368.1 GCF_013282575.1 Paraburkholderia sp. NMBU_R16 | reverse complement strand
TCTCGTTGTACTCATGCGCGTTCGTGACCGCATAGCGCGGCTTGGCTCGTTTGCGCGCCTCACCCGTCTTCAGTCTCGCCTTGTAAGGCATGAAAGCTCACCCGTCCGATAGATCACCGCACTCTTTCTACCCGACACCCTGCCGCCCCGCAAGTGGCTCGTGAGAAACAAAATTCGTGCGTGTTGTTTCAGGCCGGGGCGGTTTCGCGCTCAAGCCGGAAACCGAGTGACTTGGCGCGCCGTTTCAGGGCGGCAAGGCTGCGCTGCTGTTGCTGCTCCTCGT
>NZ_JAAAYE010000367.1 GCF_013282575.1 Paraburkholderia sp. NMBU_R16 | reverse complement strand
CCGGCGACATGTCGATGCTCACCGAGGCGACTTGTTCGGGCGTGCCTTGGTGTTGACTCAGATGCGCCGCGAAGCCTTCAATCGTCTTCGCGTCACGCCCGGGCGTAGCGAACACGACCCGGCGTGCCTGCATATCGGCGACCAGCGTCAGATACTCGTGGCCGCGTCGGTACGAAGTTTCGTCAATCGCCACCGTCGTCACGGCCGACAGGTCCGCCGAGGCAAGCGCGAGTTCCACATAGCGCGAGCAGATGGCATGCACTCGGTGCCACGACAAATTGACAAT
>NZ_JAAAYE010000366.1 GCF_013282575.1 Paraburkholderia sp. NMBU_R16 | reverse complement strand
CGGCCGGCTTTGACTAACTCGACCATCTGCGCCCGGAATTCCGGCGCGTAGGGGTTGTGGTGCTTTCCCATGGCAGGCACCTCCTGTTCCAAAGGATAGGTGTCCACGAAACCGGGTCAACTCCAGTACGTGGCGTATTCGTTGAGCCTGCGCAACCTGGAGGAATGGGGGTGACCCGTTTCTGAGGACGGTTAAGCAGTTGAATTTCGACCGGGCTGATGTCCTCCAGGTTGAGTGGTTGTGCGAGTTGTCCACGGTCGGTCGGCGGGTCGCCTATCACGACCACGACGC
>NZ_JAAAYE010000365.1 GCF_013282575.1 Paraburkholderia sp. NMBU_R16 | reverse complement strand
GCGCGCGGCGTTGTGCTTGCGGGGCATGCATGGGCTTCCAGCAGGACGGACCGCGATTCTATTACTCCCGTCTTTCGTTTGCCTATCCGTGCACCAACGCCAAGCAGTCCTAACAATAACCGGATCAGCCTCGTCCCGCCTCCCTTATCGCGACAAAACCGTGCGGGTTGAGCTTCCCTCGGTTTTTCGCCTTCCAGAGGCCCCGAGTTATGCAGCCGTATCCTTTGTCCGCTGAGCCGTAAGCCAGTCTTGCATGAACTGAGTTGGCGACATGAAGCCAAGCGATGAATGACG
>NZ_JAAAYE010000364.1 GCF_013282575.1 Paraburkholderia sp. NMBU_R16 | reverse complement strand
CAACATGCGCCGCGCGTCAATCAACAAACGCTTGTCAGCGTCAATCAACATCGGCATCATCAACCTCGCCGCGACATTCTCATCTTGTTTGTCGCGCGTCTCTCATCCAGATTGTCGCGCCACACCCTGGACTGCTCGCGCACGTGCTGGTCTCGAAGTTCGCAGATCACATCCCGTTGTATCGGCAATCGGTCATGTATGCGCGTGAGGGCGTCGAGCTCGATCGCTCGCTGCTCGCGAAGTGGGTTGGCCACGGCGCGACGCTCTTACAACCACTGGTCGACGCATTACGCCG
>NZ_JAAAYE010000363.1 GCF_013282575.1 Paraburkholderia sp. NMBU_R16 | reverse complement strand
CATCGAACTGTCGGATGCGTCGTCACGCGTTACGCCCGTGGGCTGCGAATTGCTCGTCATTGCGGATCCTCCTGTTTCGGCGGCACGCCGACGTTCTTTGGTGTCGCTCTACTGGCAGGGCGTCCCGGTCCCTGCTGCTTGCGCTCCAGGGCGGTACGCCGACGGTAGCTTTCGACGTTCATTTCAAAGATCGTCGAGTGATGGACCAGCCGGTCGACGGCGGCCACCGTCATGGCCCGGTCGGGGAAGACCTTGTCCCATTCGCCGAATGGTTGATTTGCGGTTAACAAAAGGG
>NZ_JAAAYE010000362.1 GCF_013282575.1 Paraburkholderia sp. NMBU_R16 | reverse complement strand
AGCTGAACTTTAACGGGCAGCAGATCGCTGGACTGGGGCCGTTGTCGTATGAAGCACAGCGCGGCATGTACGTTCACGCGACCTACGCGGTCACGCCACAGCGTGAACCGTTGGGCGTGCTCAATGCCTGGATGTGGTCGCGTGAGCGCAAGGACGCCGCAGGCAAGCGTGGCGGTATCAAGGAAAGCACGCGCTGGATCGAGGGATACGAACGGGTGGCCGAGCAGGCGGTGGATCTGCCCGGCACACGGTTGGTGTATGTCGCAGACCGTGAGTCGGACATTGTCGAGCTGATGAC
>NZ_JAAAYE010000361.1 GCF_013282575.1 Paraburkholderia sp. NMBU_R16 | reverse complement strand
CGCGCGTGCAGCGACGCCGATCTGATCGGGCGCATCCGAGCTATTCACGCAAGCTCGCGCGACACGTATGGCATGCCTCGTATCCATGCGGAGCTTCTCGAGCAAGGCATCCATGTTGGAGGCAAACGCGTGGCCCGCCTGATGCGTATAGCGGGCTTGCATGGGGTCAGTCGGCGGCGCTGGATCAACACCACGCGGCGTCAGAGCGGCGCACGGCCCGCGCCCGATCTCGTGCAACGGCACTTCGTGGCTGACGCACCGAATCGGCTGTGGGTAGCCGATGCCACCTATGTGCCGA
>NZ_JAAAYE010000360.1 GCF_013282575.1 Paraburkholderia sp. NMBU_R16 | reverse complement strand
AAATAGGAATCCGAGAACCACTGCAAGCGCGCCGTCGAGGACGTACTTCAACTGGTTGCTACTGTCATGTCCCAGAAATAACTTTGCATAAGCGGGCGGCGTTGGTGCACGGATAGGCAAACGAAAGGGTTGTGTCGCGATAACGGAGCCATGACGAGCAAGCGGCGATTCGCTTAGCAGCTTGCTGAAATACCACTCGCCTGGTCATCGGACGAGGTGGCCGAAGCGTTGATAAGAAAGCCCTGTCTGCCTCCTGAAGATCATGCGCGGTAGCGACACATTCACCGAGAAGTTGTTCA
>NZ_JAAAYE010000359.1 GCF_013282575.1 Paraburkholderia sp. NMBU_R16 | reverse complement strand
AAGTTAAGCCTGCGATGAGCATCACGATCGAGATGCTCGACTCCTTCCCTGGCTCCTATATGCCGGAAACCGACTGGCTCCTATATGCCGGAAACGAAGTGGCTCCTTTATGCCGAAAACGTCCCGGCTCCTTTATGCCGGAAGCCCAGTGGCTCCTTTATGGCGGAAGATGACAATCGTCGTTTCCACCAGCGCCCGCCGGCCGTAACCGGTTGCCTTTTGCCAGGCCAGTCGCCCCTGTGCGGCGATCGCCTCCAGATGGCGATCGCGCTGCGTTGGCGGGCCGGTTTCGCAACTGCGTA
>NZ_JAAAYE010000358.1 GCF_013282575.1 Paraburkholderia sp. NMBU_R16 | reverse complement strand
TGGACATTCAGCTGCGCATCAATCGACAGGTGCAGCTTGCGCCACGGCGTGCGGCTTGCCTCGCGGCCGTACTTTTGCCGATGCCATTCACTGGCCCGACCAAAGCTCATGCCGCTGCTGTCGACGAGCAGACTGATCGCTTCGCCTCTGGACAGGCGATCGGCCACACGGTGGCAGCGCTGTTTGACGTGAAGCTTGAGCGTGCGAAATCGCTCGCTCAGAAGCCTGAAGCTGGGCACCGCGATGTCGAGACCACGCAGCGCCCAGAATTCGCGCATGTGGCCGGTGATCTGCCGCATGCC
>NZ_JAAAYE010000357.1 GCF_013282575.1 Paraburkholderia sp. NMBU_R16 | reverse complement strand
GGGCCATCTTCGGGATGTCATGCCGGCGCGCGGCGTTGTGCTTGTGGGGCATGCATGGGCTTCCAGCAGGACGGACCGCGATTCTATTACTCCCGTCTTTCGTTTGCCTATCCGTGCACCAACGCCCAACAGAACCGATCTTCGCCTCGCGCGCTTTCTCACGTGCCATTCCACAAGTAATTCGTTATCCTTGGTGCTTGCGAATCTCATTTCGATCGAAACCCGCAACCAGTTGACGGTATCCATTTCTGCCAGACATCTGTCGCTGTAGAGTACGAAGTGTCATGGGCGCCATATTTTCG
>NZ_JAAAYE010000356.1 GCF_013282575.1 Paraburkholderia sp. NMBU_R16 | reverse complement strand
CAGCTGGGTTTCAGGGCGGTTGCTGGAGTCAGGCTATAGTCCAGATTTGTGGACGGGCGAATGACGGGAACCCCATGCTGGCAGACCATTCCAACGAAAGTGAGCGTGACGCAGTTCGAGCAATTTGTCTTGCCGCATCTGGACCAAGGCCGGGGGCGACGTGGTCCGCCACCGAACCTGGAGTTGACCCGGTTTCGTGGACACCTATCCTTTGGAACAGGAGGTGCCTGCCATGGGAAAGCACCACAACCCCTACGCGCCGGAATTCCGGGCGCAGATGGTCGAGTTAGTCAAAGCCGGCCGG
>NZ_JAAAYE010000355.1 GCF_013282575.1 Paraburkholderia sp. NMBU_R16 | reverse complement strand
ATATACGAAACCGGTTGGTAGCAGACATCGATACTCGCCACGGTTGACCTTGTTCAGGATTCCGCCGCGTAGTCGCGCCTTGAGAACGTGTAGTTCGGCTTCACTCATTGTTCCCTTGAGCCCAAGCAGGAGCCGATCATTGAAGCTCGCCGGGTCATATATCCCGTCCTCGTCAAGAATTAGGGCTCTTTTGAAAATGCAGTGGGTAACGCGGCTCACGAGGCATGCGGGTTGAAGCTGGAGAAATCTAGCTTGCCGGCGATGAGGAACAGCACGGTTCGCATTGTTTCGAAGCGCGTGTAGC
>NZ_JAAAYE010000354.1 GCF_013282575.1 Paraburkholderia sp. NMBU_R16 | reverse complement strand
ATTATCTTTCGCCAGCAGAGTTCGCGGCGAAACATCGGGCAACAGCGGATGCTCCTGCCGCTTTCCAGGAGCTGGTTTAAAGGGACTTTGCTAGAAGCCGACTGGCCCTACCGAAGGGGGCAGGTCAACGGATACTCGTCGCGATGCTCTCGCACCATGCGAACTGCACGCTCGCGGACTGGAGTTGACCCGGTTTCGTGGACACCTATCCTTTGGAACAGGAGGTGCCTGCCATGGGAAAGCACCACAACCCCTACGCGCCGGAATTTCGGGCGCAGATGGTCGAGTTGGTCAAAGCCGGCCGC
>NZ_JAAAYE010000353.1 GCF_013282575.1 Paraburkholderia sp. NMBU_R16 | reverse complement strand
TTGCGTCAAGATTAGTCAACGCATTGATAAAATTTCGGAAAAACCGCATCGAAGCCGTGACTCGATAGGTCAATCCACCCAACTTAACGAGCGGCTTTATCGGTAAGGGGCCGCATCGGCGTAAAAACACTTGACAGTTCAGGCGCTTTGCGCGGCCGCAGCCCTGCCCGCGAAGGTTTGCGCAGCCCCGCTTCATACTCGGGCCAGTTCGTCACCCGATGGGCCATCTTCGGGATGTCATGCCGGCGCGCGGCGTTGTGCTTGTGGGGCATGCATGGGCTTCCAGCAGGACGGACCGCGATTTT
>NZ_JAAAYE010000352.1 GCF_013282575.1 Paraburkholderia sp. NMBU_R16 | reverse complement strand
AACGCTCAGGCCCGCATCGCCACGTCCGCAGCGTTCGCTTGCGCGTGGAATGCGCGTTCGGATAACCGTGGAATCAGCGTTCGCTTTAGCGTGGAATGAGCGTTCGGTTTGCCTGGAATACGCACGCCTGAACAAGCGAGCGAGGCTTTTGATGGAAAGAATGTCGGCCGAGCCGACGGCCAGTGTGCCTCAGGCATGCCACGGTTGGGGCGAAACGATAGCGGCGTACCGCTTTTTCGATAACGAGAAGGTCCAGTGGCATGCGATTCTGGAGCCGCATTGGCAGCAGACGCAAAAGCGGATGC
>NZ_JAAAYE010000351.1 GCF_013282575.1 Paraburkholderia sp. NMBU_R16 | reverse complement strand
GGGGCACAGATCGTGGTGCCGCCGCGATCGGGCGCGGTACGCAGTTGCGAAACCGGCCCGCCAACGCAGCGCGATCGCCATCTGGAGGCGATCGCCGCACAGGGACGACTGGCCTGGCAAAAGGCAATCGGTTACGGCCAGCGGGCGCTGGTGGAAACGACGATGGGGCGATACAAGGCACTGTGTGGCGCGACAATCTGGATGAGAGACGCGCGACAAACAAGATGAGAATGTCGCGGCGAGGTTGATGATGCCGATGTTGATTGACGCTGACAAGCGTTTGTTGATTGACGCGCGGCGCATGTT
>NZ_JAAAYE010000350.1 GCF_013282575.1 Paraburkholderia sp. NMBU_R16 | reverse complement strand
CGCGAGATCCAAGGCTTCTTACAGGAGCAGTACGGCACCGAGGTCTCGCCCGAGTTCATCAGTTCAGTCACCGACGAGGTGATGGCCGAAGTCACCGCCTGGCAGTCTCGGCCGCTCGAACCGATGTACCCGGTCGTGTTCTTCGATGCTTTGCGCGTCAAGATCCGCGAAGACGCCGTCGTGCGCAACAAGGCCGTCTACCTTGCGCTGGGTGTTCTGCCCGATGGCACACGGGATATTCTCGGCCTGTGGATCGAAAACACCGAGGGCGCCAAGTTCTGGATGAAAGTGTTCAACGATCTAAAG
>NZ_JAAAYE010000349.1 GCF_013282575.1 Paraburkholderia sp. NMBU_R16 | reverse complement strand
TGGTTACTGACGTTGGCCTGGGCCGGGCCGGCATCGTCATGGGTCTGGAGGTCTCACGCCTAGCGAGAAACAATGCTGACTGGCATCGGCTGCTGGAAATCTGTGCGCTTGCAGATACGCTAATTCTTGACGAGGACGGGATATATGACCCGGCGAGCTTCAATGATCGGCTCCTGCTTGTGTCACGGATCGGCGTAATCGAGCCGGGGATGATCGGCGTAATGAGGCCACTTGGAATGGCCCCGAAACGCGATTTCGAAGGGCCTCAAGAATCCGTTTTTTTGCCTGATTTTGCAACCGCGTTTTC
>NZ_JAAAYE010000348.1 GCF_013282575.1 Paraburkholderia sp. NMBU_R16 | reverse complement strand
TTCCTATCGTTCGCTTACGCGTGGAATATGCGTTCGGTTTGCCGTGGAATCAGCGTTCGCTTTGCCGTGGAAACCGCGTTCGGTTTGCTCTGGAATCCGCGTTCGCTTTGGCCTGGAATACGCACCGTGAGCGTCATGTCCCGCGGTAGGCCGGTGATTCTCGTCCGCAACGACTTCATGCGTAAGCACCCGGCGAAGACACCCCCAGGTCCAAATCGCCGTCAATCAAGCTGCGGCAGGCGCCCAGCGATGCGGTAGAAGCGCGACGATGTCGTCGGCTCGATGGGTAGGCAAGCGATTGAGGACGT
>NZ_JAAAYE010000347.1 GCF_013282575.1 Paraburkholderia sp. NMBU_R16 | reverse complement strand
GTGTGCGAGATCGAGGTGGAGATCGGCAAGCGGCGCGTGAAGATTCGCGGCCTGTCTGCCGAGCGCACCGAAGCGTTCCTGCAGGAATGCCTGAAGTGATCGCGCTGCCGGCAGGCACGCGCATCTGTCGTCAAACGATTGGAGCGAGGCCGTTTTATCTGGCCACAGGCTGATGGTGGAAAGATCCATCTGACGAGCGCCCAGCTGTCGATGCTGCTCGAGGGCATCGACTGGCGACAGCCGCGCCGTACCGCTGCTCTGTCGATGTTGTAAACCGCATCGAAGGCTCGTAAACTGCGGCGCATGTC
>NZ_JAAAYE010000346.1 GCF_013282575.1 Paraburkholderia sp. NMBU_R16 | reverse complement strand
GCCACACCGATTCCAATTCTTCTCTTGCGAAGGCCGTCATCGCTTGCCCCTCCTGAGCGAACTCAATGGCGGCATTGTGCGATTGCCTTTACGCGAACTCTATAACGCCCATGGCTTACCGCTTACAGATAAACGAAGAGTACGCGAAGAAGCCAAAGAAGCACGGGAACTCCGCTGCGTTCTCCGGCTGACCTGCCCCCTTCGGTAGGGCCAGTCGGCTTCTAGCAAAGTCCCTTTAAACCAGCTCCTGGAAAGCGGCAGGAGCATCCGCTGTTGCCCGATGTTTCGCCGCGAACTCTGCTGGCGAAAGATA
>NZ_JAAAYE010000345.1 GCF_013282575.1 Paraburkholderia sp. NMBU_R16 | reverse complement strand
CATCGATGATGGCAAAGACGAAGAAAGCTCGCTCAACGTTGCCCACTGGCGCGGGCAGCGTGCTGAAGCGGCTGCATGATCCGCTGGAGGTGATTTTGCTGTGCGTACGCTGGTACGTGGCGTACGCGCTGAGCCTGCGCAACCTGGAGGAGATGATGGCCGAGCGCGGAATCGAGGTCGATCATTCGAGCGTGCACCGCTGGGTCATCAAGCTCGTGCCACTGTTTGAAAAGTCGTTTCGCCGACACAAGCGTCCGGTAGGCAAGAGCTGGCGCATGGACGAGACCTACGTGAAGGTCAAGGGCCACTGGAAATATC
>NZ_JAAAYE010000344.1 GCF_013282575.1 Paraburkholderia sp. NMBU_R16 | reverse complement strand
GCCTCACGGATTTCGCCGGTGTGCGGATCAACGATGCCCAGCTTGTTGCCCGAGTAGTCGACGAACAACTTCTCCCCGGGCGCATGAGCCTGACGCAGCGTTACCGGAAGGGTAGCTGCCCAACGCTCGTAATGTTCGCAGAACCAGCTGTAGCCGTAGCCCTGTGGCTGCTGAGCCTTGTACTCGTTCCCCAACAGATCGAGCGTGACGCCCTTCTTGCCCAACTCGCGATGCACCGTTGGCCAGTCAGGCTTCGGGCGCTCGCGGTTCGACGGCGGCGCCGGCGGGAACAGCAGCGCCTCGAGCGCAGCATCGCCC
>NZ_JAAAYE010000343.1 GCF_013282575.1 Paraburkholderia sp. NMBU_R16 | reverse complement strand
GGCGCGGCTACACGCGCTTCGAAACAATGCGAACCGTGCTGTTCCTCATCGCCGGCAAGCTAGATTTCTCCAGCTTCAACCCGCATGCCTCGTGAGCTGCGTTACCCACTGCATTTTCAAAAGAGCCGAGTATTTGATGCCGCGGATCCCCGAAAGCTGTTCGGCCCTTCTTTGCATACATCTCCTGCTGGCCAGAGTGCCGCGCGTCAAACAAGATGAGAGCAGCGCGTCAATCAGGATGAGAGTACTGGCGTGGCGGCAGCGGTGAAGGGCGTAGCCCGGAACCGCTGCCGCCACGCCGCGCCGAGCAGTCCCCCGTCA
>NZ_JAAAYE010000342.1 GCF_013282575.1 Paraburkholderia sp. NMBU_R16 | reverse complement strand
GCGGCTACACGCGCTTCGAAACAATGCGAACCGTGCTGTTCCTCATCGCCGGCAAGCTAGATTTCTCCAGCTTCAACCCGCATGCCTCGTGAGCCGCTTTACCCACTGCATTTTCAAAAGAGCCAACAATCCAGCATTCAGGGCCTGTGAAATTCCATGCTTTACCCATGCAGTTGGCTGTCCGCGGCGTCGGGTGTAAGCGCCCGGCAAAGTCGCCTTGAAGCCCGAGTGTTCTGACGCGAGCATCGTGTCCATTAACAACTTTTAATGGACAGGTGTACACGATGGAAGAACTCGAAGCGAATCCCGAAGTGGCCGTGCA
>NZ_JAAAYE010000341.1 GCF_013282575.1 Paraburkholderia sp. NMBU_R16 | reverse complement strand
ACGACGTTCCAGATTCGAATCCGCCGGTGAAGCACAGCAGCCGATGGGATCGACTTACTGACCGCGTACTAGCTGCTCGAGCAACAGCGGATCCAAAACCCTCTAATCCAGCCGAAGGAGTCGTAGTATGAAGCCAGATAGTTGGCCCACACACACCAGCCGCTACGATCGAAGTAGAGCACCTTTATTTGCGTAGCACGACGATTGATGAACGCGAACAAATGGCCCGCCAGCGGATCGACCGGCATGCCGTGGCGCGCAATCGCGTACAGGCCATCGAACGAGCGTCGCATGTCGACCGGCGCACCGTACAGGAACACACGCACC
>NZ_JAAAYE010000340.1 GCF_013282575.1 Paraburkholderia sp. NMBU_R16 | reverse complement strand
CAACAGATCGAGCGTGACGCCCTTCTTGCCCAACTCGCGATGCACCGTTGGCCAGTCAGGCTTCGGGCGCTCGCGGTTCGACGGCGGCGCCGGCGGGAACAGCAGCGCCTCGAGCGCAGCATCGCCCATCGAGCTCGCCTGTTCGTAGCTCAGTTGCGCTCGTTTGGCTCGATCCAGGTACTCCCAGACCGTCGCCTTAGAAGCGCCGATCGTGCGCGCGATTTCGCTTTGGCTACGCTCGCAGACAAACCGCAGGCGCAGCGCCTCTTTTATCTGACGCATGGATAACCTTGTTCTTGGCATTCGCGGCACCCCGGACCAAATCGTCC
>NZ_JAAAYE010000339.1 GCF_013282575.1 Paraburkholderia sp. NMBU_R16 | reverse complement strand
CCCCATCGTACAAAAAGCTTCAAGCTGTCCAACGACCCGTTTTTCGTCGAGAAGGTCCGCGACATCGTCGGCTTGTACCTGAGTCCTCCGACCAACGCATTGGTGCTGTGTGTCGATGAGAAGAGCCAGTGCCAGGCGCTGGAGCGCACGCAACCATTGCTGCCAATGGGGCTCGGTTACGTCGAGGGTGTCACGCACGATTACATTCGCCATGGCACAACGACGCTGTTTGCTGCTCTGAATGCCGCTACCGGCGAGGTCATTGCTCAATGCAAGCCGCGTCACCGGCATCAGGAATTCATCGCGTTTCTGAATCACATCGATCGTGC
>NZ_JAAAYE010000338.1 GCF_013282575.1 Paraburkholderia sp. NMBU_R16 | reverse complement strand
GCACGATCGATGTGATTCAGAAACGCGATGAATTCCTGATGCCGGTGACGCGGCTTGCATTGAGCAATGACCTCGCCGGTAGCGGCATTCAGAGCAGCAAACAGCGTCGTTGTGCCATGGCGAATGTGATCGTGCGTGACACCCTCGACGTAGCCGAGCCCCATTGGGAGCAATGGTTGCGTGCGCTCCAGCGCCTGGCACTGGCTCTTCGTAAGCGCCTCACGACGACCGTCGTAGACGACGGCGAGAACCGACATCAAAGTGGTGCCCATCATTTTCGATTTGATGGACATCACTGTGACAGAGCCAGAAGCCAGGCCGGGTAGCCGCAAGGG
>NZ_JAAAYE010000337.1 GCF_013282575.1 Paraburkholderia sp. NMBU_R16 | reverse complement strand
GCACGGCCGCTTCTTTGAACTCTGCCGTGTACACCTGGTGCGGTACCTTGAACATCTCTTCTTTCCTTCCTTTGGGTCGAGTTTATACGCGACCTGCTGGAAGGCGAAATTTCAGGGGAAGCTCATTCTTCTCGATCGGCAGCATCTTCCACTGACATCCCATGTACAGCGCCAGCAGCATATAGTTGAACAGCTTGTGCAGCGGCAGGTGGGCTCTGTCGCATTAACGAGGACGAGTAGAATCGGTGCGAATTGAAACGCAGGACATCGATGATGGCAAAGACGAAGAAAGCTCGCTCAACGTTGCCCACCGGCGCGGGCAGCGTGCTGAAGCG
>NZ_JAAAYE010000336.1 GCF_013282575.1 Paraburkholderia sp. NMBU_R16 | reverse complement strand
AAAACGCGGTTGCAAAATCAGGCAAAAAAACGGATTCTTGAGGCCCTTCGAAATCGCGTTTCGGGGCCATTCCAAGTGGCCTCATTACGCCGATCATCCCCGGCTCGATTACGCCGATCCGTGACATCTCCCCAAAAACACATATTCACATCAGTGAACAGACCTCGTTTGGGCTCTTTTATAAAAAGTGAAACCTGCTGAAACCGAAACCGCTTAGCAGCTTGCTGAAATACCCCTCGTCAGCGAGCGCGTACCTTTCGTCGGCTCGTCGAGCCAGTCGATTTTTCGGGATATGGAAATCTGGGCCTCATTTCAGGGATTTCTGATGGTCTGAGGCT
>NZ_JAAAYE010000335.1 GCF_013282575.1 Paraburkholderia sp. NMBU_R16 | reverse complement strand
CTGCCAGGGAAGTCTTGCCCACCTGCCTCCACGGGCTGATTGCCAGCGCGCCAACACGAGCGCCCGATACCCGATCATGCCTCACGTGCGCGCCGGATAGCGGACGGCCTTCGCGAGGCGCTTACGGATAAGACGAGCGAATGCGGAAATTGGCGATACCGTCTAACGATAGATGCGAGCAACCGTCAAAGAGGACAGTTGGTTGGCGTTTGACAGTAAGCGGTAAGCCATGGGCGTTATAGAGTTCGCGTAAAGGCAATCGCACAATGCCGCCATTGAGTTCGCTCAGGAGGGGCAAGCGATGACGGCCTTCGCAAGAGAAGAATTGGAATCGGTGTGG
>NZ_JAAAYE010000334.1 GCF_013282575.1 Paraburkholderia sp. NMBU_R16 | reverse complement strand
GCACGCCGGGTCGTGTTCGCTACGCCCGGGCGTGACGCGAAGACGATTGAAGGCTTCGCGGCGCATCTGAGTCAACACCAAGGCACGCCCGAACAAGTCGCCTCGGTGAGCATCGACATGTCGCCGGCCTTCATCAAAGGGGTTGGCGAGCATCTGCCCAATGCGCGGCTGACGTTCGACAAGTTTCACGTCGTCGCTCATGCCTCCCAGGCGCTCGATGCGATGCGCCGCCAGGAGCAGAAAGTCGAGCCGCAACTCAAAGGCATGCGCTGGGCGCTGCTCAAGGACGTGCACAAACTGAATCTGGCTCAACTGACCGACCTCAATGCTCTGGTGCGAC
>NZ_JAAAYE010000333.1 GCF_013282575.1 Paraburkholderia sp. NMBU_R16 | reverse complement strand
GATTGCTTCGACAACGCCATGTGCGAAAGCTTCTTCGCCACCCTCGAATGCGAACTGCTCGCTCGTTCGCGCTTCCAAACTCACGAGCAGGCTCGACGGGAGCTGTTCGCCTTCATCGAGGGCTGGTACAACCTCAGCCGCCGGCACAGCGCAATCAGCTATTACTCGCCGATCCGCTACGAAGCCATGCATCGAAAAGAAATGCTCGCCGCTAGCGAGTTGCCCACCGCCGGCCGGCGTCGTGGTCGTGATAGGCGACCCGCCGACCGACCGTGGACAACTCGCACAACCACTCAACCTGGAGGACATCAGCCCGGTCGAAATTCAACTGCTTAACCGTCCTC
>NZ_JAAAYE010000332.1 GCF_013282575.1 Paraburkholderia sp. NMBU_R16 | reverse complement strand
CCACGCTGCACAGCTTCGTGATCCGTCGCGGCTGTGCGCGCGAGCGAAACGCGATGCGCTCCTGCAGCCCGAGATCAAGCGAGTCTGGCAGAGCAACATGCAGGTCTACGGGGCAGATAAAGTCTGGAAGCAGATGAACCGAGAAGGCATTGCGGTCGCACGTTGCACGGTTGAGCGCCTGATGAAGCAACAGGGATTGCGTGGCGTGAGTCGCGGCAAACGAATTCGCACGACCATCCCTGATGTGTCGGCCCCGCGCCCGCTGGATCGGGTCAACCGTCAGTTCAAGGCGGATCGGCCGAACCAACTTTGGGTTTCGGATTTCACGTATGTTTCGACGTGGCA
>NZ_JAAAYE010000331.1 GCF_013282575.1 Paraburkholderia sp. NMBU_R16 | reverse complement strand
TTTCGTAAATGGCCTGGTAGCCGCCGTAGGCGTCAGCTTGCAGCGTGCCGCTGAACGACTCGAGATGTTGTTGCGGATGGATGCCTTTGCGATCCGGCGTATAGGCGAACCACACCGCAGGCGGCGTCGTATCGGCTGAGGATCGATCGTCACGCACATACACCCACAAGCGCCCGGTCTTCGTCTTGCCGTTGCCTGGTTCGAGTACTGGCACTGGCGTATCGAGATCCATCTGACGAGCGCCCAGCTGTCGATGCTGCTCGAGGGCATCGACTGGCGACAGCCGCGCCGTACCGCTGCTCTGTCGATGTTGTAAACCGCATCGAAGGCTCGTAAACTGCGGCGCATGTC
>NZ_JAAAYE010000330.1 GCF_013282575.1 Paraburkholderia sp. NMBU_R16 | reverse complement strand
CAAAGGCCAAATGAAGGGTGACCACGCCACTCGAACGGTCGCCGCGCAGTTCTATTCGCTGCTTATGTAAGGACTCCTAAGCGAATCGCCGCTTGCTCGTCATGGCTCCGTTATCGCGACACAACCATGAACCTGCCCGAGCACGTGCGGCGCAAGGATACGCCCGTACAACCCCACCGGCTCGACACCTACGATCAACTGATGAGCGAAGAACATGACGACATCGAACCCGAGCAACAATGAGATCCTGCTCGCGCGCGCAAAGACGCTGCGCCTGAACGGCCTGGTCGAGCACTGGGCCGAGGTAGACGGTGCCGACTGGATTGCACCGTTGCTGCAATGGGAAGAGGACGAACG
>NZ_JAAAYE010000329.1 GCF_013282575.1 Paraburkholderia sp. NMBU_R16 | reverse complement strand
TGAAGCGGATTTCACCAAGCGGCTCGCCTTGCGTGGCGTGATCCCAGAGTCTTTGTCCCTCGGGCAACACGCGATTGTGCTGGGCGCGAATCAGCCAGTCGGCCGGGTAACCCACATCGCGCGCTTTGGTCATCAGCTCGACAATGTCCGACTCACGGTCTGCGACATACACCAACCGTGTGCCGGGCAGATCCACCGCCTGCTCGGCCACCCGTTCGTATCCCTCGATCCAGCGCGTGCTGGAGTTGACCCGGTTTCGTGGACACCTATCCTTTGGAACAGGAGGTGCCTGCCATGGGAAAGCACCACAACCCCTACGCGCCGGAATTTCGGGCGCAGATGGTCGAGTTGGTCAAAGCCGGCCG
>NZ_JAAAYE010000328.1 GCF_013282575.1 Paraburkholderia sp. NMBU_R16 | reverse complement strand
AGGAGCAGCAACAGCAGCGCAGCCTTGCCGCCCTGAAACGGCGCGCCAAGTCACTCGGTTTCCGGCTTGAGCGCGAAACCGCCCCGGCCTGAAACAACACGCACGAATTTTGTTTCTCACGAGGGTCACTTGCGCGGCGACAAGGTGTCGGGTAGGCGTTGGCGTTGGTGCACGGATAGGCAAACGAAAGGCAGGAGTAATAAAATCGCAGTCCGTCCTGCTGGAAGCCCATGCATGCCCCGCAAGCACAACGCCGCGCGCCGGCATGACATCCCGAAGATGGCCCATCGGGTGACGAACTGGCCCGAGTATGAAGCGGGGCTGCGCAGCCGGGGGAGCCTGACGCTGTGGATCACGCCCGCGGCGCTC
>NZ_JAAAYE010000327.1 GCF_013282575.1 Paraburkholderia sp. NMBU_R16 | reverse complement strand
GCCGCTTCAGCACGCTGCCCGCGCCAGTGGGCAACGTTGAGCGAGATTTCTTCGTCTTTGCCATCATCGATGTCCTGCCTTTCAATTCGCACCGCTTCTACTCGTCCTCGTTAATGCGACAGAGCCAGCGATCGTGACGTCAGCATGCTTTCATCGCCATGAACTTATGCGGCTTTGGTCGGATTGGACGAGGGCGCGTTTTGGCCGGCCGATGCACGTAGGTACGCCGTGCCAGCAGGTCGAGGGTTGTGTCGCGATAACGGAGCCATGACGAGCAAGCGGCGATTCGCTTAGGAGTCCTTAGATAAGCAGCGAATAGAACTGCGCGGCGACCGTTCGAGTGGCGTGGTCACCCTTCATTTGGCCTTTG
>NZ_JAAAYE010000326.1 GCF_013282575.1 Paraburkholderia sp. NMBU_R16 | reverse complement strand
AGGAGCAGCAACAGCAGCGCAGCCTTGCCGCCCTGAAACGGCGCGCCAAGTCACTCGGTTTCCGGCTTGAGCGCGAAACCGCCCCGGCCTGAAACAACACGCACGAATTTTGTTTCTCACGAGGGTCGGCGCCCATTTGGTTGCGGACGCAACTATGCATTTTTGACGCAAACGGGTCTGCCGAACGAATTCCACAGGTTCAGCACGTTGGCGATGATCACCCCCTCGCGCTGCTGCGATTCGATTTTGCGCGTCAGTAGCCGCGCGCCGATGCAGCGCTTAATGCGCGAGATCTGTGCCTCGACCAGCGCGCGCTGGCCATAGCCGTATTTGTTCCGGAACGCATGGATGCCCTTGTCCTTGATGTACTGAACGAGATGATCGTGCCAG
>NZ_JAAAYE010000325.1 GCF_013282575.1 Paraburkholderia sp. NMBU_R16 | reverse complement strand
CGCAAAAGCGACGGCGAACCCGGTGCGGAAACGATCTGGAAGGGACTCACTCACGTGCGCATCGCCGCAGAAACAATGCGCTTGCTACGCGACGAAGGCGGTGACGAGACTTATGTATAACGAGGTGCCTTTACGCCGATCCTGCGGTGGCGCCAATACGCCGATCCCGGTTTGGCTCCATAGCGGCGATCATTGACAGTAGCAGACTAGCCAGTGTCATTTCTTGTGCCTCACAGCGAGCGTATATCTCTAACCCTTATGCTTTTCGGCTCTTTTGAAAATGCAGTGGGTAACGCGGCTCACGAGGCATGCGGGTTGAAGCTGGAGAAATCTAGCTTGCCGGCGATGAGGAACAGCACGGTTCGCATTGTTTCGAAGCGCGTGTAGCCGCG
>NZ_JAAAYE010000324.1 GCF_013282575.1 Paraburkholderia sp. NMBU_R16 | reverse complement strand
GCGGTCATTGCGCGGCTTGCTGGCGAGTCCTGCGACGCCCTCGCGCCGCCACAGGTCGTACCAGACGCGCAGCGTCTTCTCGCTGATGTGGCGGCGTCGGGAGCCGGGAATGGCGTACTCCTGCTGGCGATCTGGTGCATGAGGCGAGCGAGTTCACCACTGGCGAGTTCGCCGCGGCTGACAAGCGGGCCGAGCACGCCCAGACGGAACAGCGCCATCTCGTCGATGGGATTCATGTCGTCAAATTCCTTCGTTCAGTTGAGGAAGGCGTTGGTGCACGGATAGGCAAACGAAAGACGGGAGTAATAGAATCGCGGTCCGTCCTGCTGGAAGCCCATGCATGCCCCACAAGCACAACGCCGCGCGCCGGCATGACATCCCGAAGATGGCCC
>NZ_JAAAYE010000323.1 GCF_013282575.1 Paraburkholderia sp. NMBU_R16 | reverse complement strand
CTCGATGCGATGCGCCGCCAGGAGCAGAAAGTCGAGCCGCAACTCAAAGGCATGCGCTGGGCGCTGCTCAAGGACGTGCACAAACTGAATCTGGCTCAACTGACCGACCTCAATGCTCTGGTGCGACAGTACGCCACCAAGCGCACCGCCCGCGCCTGGCTGTACCGCGAGCAACTGCGCGAGATTCTCGAGCGCAAGCAAATCCATGTCGTCTCCGAGATGTTGCGGCAATGGTGTACCAACGTCATGCGCTCGAAGGTCGAGCCGATGAAGGAGGTGGCGCGAATGATTCGCCGCCACTTCGACGGCATCATCGCTTGGACTCAGACTCGCCAAACCAACGGCTTCATCGAGGCCATCAATGGCTTGTTTCAGGCTGCCAAGCGCAAGGCGCG
>NZ_JAAAYE010000322.1 GCF_013282575.1 Paraburkholderia sp. NMBU_R16 | reverse complement strand
CTTGCTTGTCGACGGCGCGGTACAGATATTTCCAGTGGCCCTTGACCTTCACGTAGGTCTCGTCCATGCGCCAGCTCTTGCCTACCGGACGCTTGTGTCGGCGAAACGACTTTTCAAACAGTGGCACCAGCTTGATGACCCAGCGGTGCACACTCGAGTGATCGACCTCGATTCCCCGCTCGGCCATCATCTCCTCCAGGTTGCGCAGGCTCAGTGCGTACGCCACGTACCAGCGTACGCACAGCAAAATCACCTCCAGCGGATAATGCAGCCGCTTCAGCACGCTGCCCGCGCCGGTGGGCAACGTTGAGCGAGCTTTCTTCGTCTTTGCCATCATCGATGTCCTGCGTTTCAATTCGCACCGATTCTACTCGTCCTCGTTAATGCGACAGAGCC
>NZ_JAAAYE010000321.1 GCF_013282575.1 Paraburkholderia sp. NMBU_R16 | reverse complement strand
TCCGGCTTCGCGCGTGCACGAACTCACGCCGCGAATCTGGAAATCGCTCTTCGCCGACAACCCGCTGCGCTCGCCACTGCATCAGATCGCCTGAGATCGCAACGACGTCGGTCAATTACCGATTACGCCCCGGCCGATCCACGGGGCAGCTCGCTTGGCACATCAATTGCGGTCTTCGACATTTGAAAAAACGAAGTCGCTGCACGTTGACTGCACACGACACCGACACCTAGAGACTACAAACACCAGACACACACGAATGGTGCCAAAAGTAAGCGCCTCACGACGACCGTCGTAGACGACGGCGAGAACCGACATCAAAGTGGTGCCCATCATTTTCGATTTGATGGACATCACTGTGACAGAGCCAGAAGCCAGGCCGGGTAGCCGCAAGGGA
>NZ_JAAAYE010000320.1 GCF_013282575.1 Paraburkholderia sp. NMBU_R16 | reverse complement strand
TGAGCGTTCCGTCGTCTTCCGGCCGGCGAGCGTACAGGGCCTGCTCAAGTGCATCGAGAACGAAGTCCGTGGTCATCGACGAACTCACACGCCAGCCGACGATACGTCGCGCGAACACGTCGACTACGAACGCTACATACAGCCAGCCCTGCCACGTCGAAACATACGTGAAATCCGAAACCCAAAGTTGGTTCGGCCGATCCGCCTTGAACTGACGGTTGACCCGATCCAGCGGGCGCGGGGCCGACACATCAGGGATGGTCGTGCGAATTCGTTGGGTCTGTCAGAAATTTCGTGTTCAAGGCATATGATGCTCCCCAGGAGAAAATATGCCTCGCAAACCCAAGACCCCACCGGTAGAGCTGCCGGCGATTCCTGCTGAACTTCTTGAGCAGTTCGGCA
>NZ_JAAAYE010000319.1 GCF_013282575.1 Paraburkholderia sp. NMBU_R16 | reverse complement strand
CCGGCTTTGACTAACTCGACCATCTGCGCCCGGAATTCCGGCGCGTAGGGGTTGTGGTGCTTTCCCATGGCAGGCACCTCCTGTTCCAAAGGATAGGTGTCCACGAAACCGGGTCAACTCCAGTCGCTCCCCATCAATGATGACGTACTTGCCCGGATGTGAGTCGAGCTTCGTGACTTTGATGGCCTCAATCTGACCGTCGCGCTTGAGGGTGAGCGCCAGCTCGTGAATCTTGTGCTCGGGATAGAACTCGCGCGGGTTGTACGGGTTGGAGACGCAGTCGGCATGACCTGCCCCCAACAAACCGGGCCAGTCAGAACCTAGTAAAGTTCGTTTTCGGAGAAGAAGACGAACATGAAGAAGCGTTTTACGGAAGAGCAAATCATCGGGTTTCTGAAGGAAGCCGAGG
>NZ_JAAAYE010000318.1 GCF_013282575.1 Paraburkholderia sp. NMBU_R16 | reverse complement strand
GCCGCATTCTGCCGCAACCAGCCATACCTCAGCTTGTCGATTCAGAGCGCCTCAAGGGTTCGCTGCGCCGGGCTTACGCCCGCCCTTGACCCGCTAACATCACCCACTCGGAATTCAAAAGAGGCGGTTTTTGCGTGCTTTCATCATAACATTCCACGCATCGAGTCATCTGCCGCCGGTATATGACGAAAACCGGCGCAAGCCTATCCTGCCTTAGAGCCAAACCGATCGCTTTTCTTGCGCTGTCGCAATTTATTGCCTCATTGCTGCACTCGATGGCTTGCCCTGCAAGCCCATTTCATTACACACAAGTCCGCGTGAGCGGCTTGTAAACTGTCGCGACTTGCCGTTTACTCTTGCTTTTTGCGCGGCACGCGAATGGCACGATCAACGGAGAGCTGGGCGGCAATGGAATT
>NZ_JAAAYE010000317.1 GCF_013282575.1 Paraburkholderia sp. NMBU_R16 | reverse complement strand
CCGCATTCTGCCGCAACCAGCCATACCTCAGCTTGTCGATTCAGAGCGCCTCAAGGGTTCGCTGCGCCGGGCTTACGCCCGCCCTTGACCCGCTAACATCACCCACTCGGAATTCAAAAGAGGCGGATTGTTCATGTATGGCCGGGCCATTGGCGAAATGACCAATATTTGCCCGGACAACCCGGCTTTAAGTAACAGGATCGTGAGGCGCTACCTTGATGGCATTAATCAAATGATCTCAGGCCAAGCGCTCGACGAGGAAAGCTCGAAAGGCGGCGAAGTTAGCTTGGACGTAATCGGTAATTGACCGACGTCGTTGCGATCTCAGGCGATCTGATGCAGTGGCGAGCGCAGCGGGTTGTCGGCGAAGAGCGATTTCCAGATTCGCGGCGTGAGTTCGTGCACGCGCGAAGCCG
>NZ_JAAAYE010000316.1 GCF_013282575.1 Paraburkholderia sp. NMBU_R16 | reverse complement strand
GCGGTACGGCGCGGCTGTCGCCAGTCGATGCCCTCGAGCAGCATCGACAGCTGGGCGCTCGTCAGATGGATCTTTCCACCATCAGCCTGTGGCCAGATAAAACGGCCTCGCTCCAATCGTTTGACGAGCAACCAGAGCCCGTCGTCGGTCGCCCACAGCAGCTTCACGAGATCGCCACGGCGGCCACGGAAGATAAACACCTGACCGCCCAGCGGATTCTCTTCGAGCGCTGTCTGCACCTTCGCGGCAAGCCCCTGGAACCCGCAACGCATGTCGGTCACGCCAGCCGCAAGCCAGATGCGCGTGCCTGCCGGCAGCGCGATCACTTCAGGCATTCCTGCAGGAACGCTTCGGTGCGCTCGGCAGACAGGCCGCGAATCTTCACGCGCCGCTTGCCGATCTCCACCTCGATCTCGCACAC
>NZ_JAAAYE010000315.1 GCF_013282575.1 Paraburkholderia sp. NMBU_R16 | reverse complement strand
TTGAATTCCATTGCCGCCCAGCTCTCCGTTGATCGTGCCATTCGCGTGCCGCGCAAAAAGCAAGAGTAAACGGCAAGTCGCGACAGTTTACAAGCCGCTCACGCGGACTTGTGTGTAATGAAATGCCTATAACGTTCATCGCTTCGACATCGAAAAGTTCTTCGAAAGCATCAATCGCGACGAACTGTTTTCCAAACTGATGCGCGACGATCGCTGCTCCAGGCAGACATTGCTCCTAATTTACCAAATTTTTGAGAAGATCAAATCGCAAAATATATCCGGCCTCCCTCGAGGCATCGGATTAACAGCTTGCTGAAATACCACTCGCCTGGTCATCGGACGAGGTGGCCGAAGCGTTGATAAGAAAGCCCTGTCTGCCTCCTGAAGATCATGCGCGGTAGCGACACATTCACCGAGAAGTTGTTCACG
>NZ_JAAAYE010000314.1 GCF_013282575.1 Paraburkholderia sp. NMBU_R16 | reverse complement strand
AACTGGGTGCGGACAAACAGCGCCACAAGCACACGCCGCGATTTGATGCACGCACGGCGCTGGCGCGCTGGGCTGGTGTCGATCTGACACGCATCAACGGTCTTGGCGTGGGCACGGTGATGACGATCCTCTCCGAAGTCGGTCCCGACCTGAGCCGCTTCGCCAACGTCAAGCACTTCTGTTCATGGCTGGGACTCTGCCCCGGCACGAAGATCAGCGGCGGCAAGGTGCTCAGCGCGCGCACCCGGCGTTCGGCCAACCGGGCACGCCAGGCGCTGAAAATGGCAGCCATGAGCCTGTCACGCAACGACTCGGCACTGGGCGCATTCTACCGCCGCTTGTGCGCGCGCATGGACAAGCCTCGCGCCAATACCGCGGTCGCCCACAAGCTCGCGCGTATGGTGTACTTCATGCTCACGCGCGGCGAGG
>NZ_JAAAYE010000313.1 GCF_013282575.1 Paraburkholderia sp. NMBU_R16 | reverse complement strand
AATCGCCGCCGCCGGCATTCTTCGATTGGCTATCGCACGCCGGTTCAGCAGTATGAAGCCTGGTTCGAGGAAGAGAAATTAGCAGCGTAGGTGCTACGTTGGTAGCCGGAAAACGCGCCCAAGCTCAAGCTTCATTTCGCCTTCGAGGAACTCACGGCATGCTTCAGGCACTGCCTCGGCATGTTCACGAGTTCCTTTGACTACGATCACAAAGTCATCTGCGTACCGACAGTAGGCGATTGCTGGTTTCCACTGCCGGTTTTCTCGAACAGTAATTGGACGCTGCTTGAGAATCGCGAAGTTCCATGTGGCGCGACAATCTGGATGAGAGACGCGCGACAAACAAGATGAGAATGTCGCGGCGAGGTTGATGATGCCGATGTTGATTGACGCTGACAAGCGTTTGTTGATTGACGCGCGGCGCATGTTGCA
>NZ_JAAAYE010000312.1 GCF_013282575.1 Paraburkholderia sp. NMBU_R16 | reverse complement strand
CCGCATTCTGCCGCAACCAGCCATACCTCAGCTTGTCGATTCAGAGCGCCTCAAGGGTTCGCTGCGCCGGGCTTACGCCCGCCCTTGACCCGCTAACATCACCCACTCGGAATTCAAAAGAGGCACAAAAGAACACGAGCTACCGGTATTCGCTCGAATAGAACGGACACGGGGTAGCTCGCGCGGGGATGACAATGGAATACGTCAAATGAGCGCGGATGGAGAACGAGCGTCCTCTCCTTAGCTCAGGGGTATTTTGTATCGTGGGATGCGGTTCGCCTTGCACGTACCTGGGGCATCGTAGGGCATGCCTGACCTGCCCCCTTCGGTAGGGCCAGTCGGCTTCTAGCAAAGTCCCTTTAAACCAGCTCCTGGAAAGCGGCAGGAGCATCCGCTGTTGCCCGATGTTTCGCCGCGAACTCTGCTGGCGAAAGATA
>NZ_JAAAYE010000311.1 GCF_013282575.1 Paraburkholderia sp. NMBU_R16 | reverse complement strand
TGCAACATGCGCCGCGCGTCAATCAACAAACGCTTGTCAGCGTCAATCAACATCGGCATCATCAACCTCGCCGCGACATTCTCATCTTGTTTGTCGCGCGTCTCTCATCCAGATTGTCGCGCCACAAGTGGGAGCACGTTGACCTACGCCGACGGGTCGCACACCTCCCGGAAACCAAGAACGGGAGTTCCAGAGACGTTCCCTTGTCGACACGTGCCGTCGAAGTGCTCAAGGAGCAACGAAAAGCTGCCAAGACGCGTAGCGGCGACGACAGGGTCTTTCCAATTCGTAGTGATGCGGTAACACGGGCGTTCGAACGTAATCGGTAATTGACCGACGTCGTTGCGATCTCAGGCGATCTGATGCAGTGGCGAGCGCAGCGGGTTGTCGGCGAAGAGCGATTTCCAGATTCGCGGCGTGAGTTCGTGCACGCGCGAAGCCG
>NZ_JAAAYE010000310.1 GCF_013282575.1 Paraburkholderia sp. NMBU_R16 | reverse complement strand
CGCGGCTACACGCGCTTCGAAACAATGCGAACCGTGCTGTTCCTCATCGCCGGCAAGCTAGATTTCTCCAGCTTCAACCCGCATGCCTCGTGAGCCGCGTTACCCACTGCATTTTCAAAAGAGCCCAAAATTACGATTACAAGTCACTGCGTATTTCTGGGAATTTCACGCTGTTTTCGATATTCATGGCCACGCTTAAAGATTTGGCGTCATCCAAAAAAACTACTTACTAACAATTTAGAAGCCTACATTTCCTCACAAGCAAAGCTTCCAGGAACCTGGGAACCATGATTACCACATCCGTTAATACCCCTTTTGTGGCTCTTTTGAAAATGCAGTGGGTAAAGCGGCTCACGAGGCATGCGGGTTGAAGCTGGAGAAATCTAGCTTGCCGGCGATGAGGAACAGCACGGTTCGCATTGTTTCGAAGCGCGTGTAGCCGCGC
>NZ_JAAAYE010000309.1 GCF_013282575.1 Paraburkholderia sp. NMBU_R16 | reverse complement strand
TCGGCCAGCGCGACATAGCTCTCGCCGCCGAGAATGACGTGGGCGTGTTCAAAGCCCGAGCAGGCCAGCCGAAAGTGATACAGGCGGTGGTCCAGCGCGACACCTGCCACGGTGACGCCCAGGCTGTCCATCTCCGTGAAGTCGGACAACCCGAGACGACCGGGCTCGTGCACCTGACGGAACATGACGTCATGCTCCTCGCCATGCAGAGCACGCCAGTCGCGAATACGCCGCTCCAGCGTGCGCCGCACGTTGCCCGGGAGTTCTGGATGGCGCCGAAGCATCTCGTCCAGTACGGCCACAGGCCGGATGCCGGGGGCGGACTGAAGCAGCGGGACGATCTCGGTGTCAAAGATCGCGGCCAGGGGATCGGGACGGCGACGCCCGCGCGGGGCCTTCTTCTGCGATGGCAGTCGCTGGTCCTGTTCGATGCGATAGGCAGTGGCGGCG
>NZ_JAAAYE010000308.1 GCF_013282575.1 Paraburkholderia sp. NMBU_R16 | reverse complement strand
CGTATAGGCGAACCACACCGCAGGCGGCGTCGTATCGGCTGAGGATCGATCGTCACGCACATACACCCACAAGCGCCCGGTCTTCGTCTTGCCGTTGCCTGGTTCGAGTACTGGCACTGGCGTATCGTCGGCATGTAACTTCGTCGCCGTCATCACATGCCGGCGTAATGCGTCGACCAGTGGTTGTAAGAGCGTCGCGCCGTGGCCAACCCACTTCGCGAGCAGCGAGCGATCGAGCTCGACGCCCTCACGCGCATACATGACCGATTGCCGATACAACGGGATGTAATCTGCGAACTTCGAGACCAGCACGTGCGCGAGCAGTCCAGGGCCCGCGAGGCCGCGCTCGATGGGACGACTCGGCGCTGCTGCCTGTGCGATGTGATCGCAGCACGCGCAGGCGAATTTGGGCCGCACATGACGGATCACGCGGAAGCTAGCCGGTACGTACT
>NZ_JAAAYE010000307.1 GCF_013282575.1 Paraburkholderia sp. NMBU_R16 | reverse complement strand
GCAAAGGCGACGGCGAGCCTGGCGTCAAGACCATCTGGCTAGGCATGCAGCGCGTGGTGGATTTTGCTGCTGGTATCAGATACGCGCGTGAGCTCGAGCAGCAGACTTGTGTGTAATGGAATGCGTTGAGCGAGCTTTCTTCGTCTTTGCCATCATCGATGTCCTGCGTTTCAATTCGCACCGATTCTACTCGTCCTCGTTAATGCGACAGAGCCGACTGAAGTGCTGCTGAACAAAGCCGATTCAGAGCGCCTCAAGGGTTCGCTGCGCCGGGCTTACGCCCGCCCTTGACCCGCTAACATCACCCACTCGGAACTCAAAAGAGGCAGTAATTCGTTATCCTTGGTGCTTGCGAATCTCATTTCGATCGAAACCCGCAACCAGTTGACGGTATCCATTTCTGCCAGACATCTGTCGCTGTAGAGTACGAAGTGTCATGGGCGCCATATTTTCG
>NZ_JAAAYE010000306.1 GCF_013282575.1 Paraburkholderia sp. NMBU_R16 | reverse complement strand
CGCGCCGATGCAGCGCTTAATGCGCGAGATCTGTGCCTCGACCAGCGCGCGCTGGCCATAGCCGTATTTGTTCCGGAACGCATGGATGCCCTTGTCCTTGATGTACTGAACGAGATGATCGTGCCAGCGCGTCGCCGGTTGATGGTGAACGACCGCATTGGCCGGTGGGGGAATCACCGGCAGCACGCCACAGGCTGCCCACGCCCCGGTCTGCGCAATACTGTAGTACGCGCCGTCGGCGATCACGCAGTCCACGTTCGCGTCGACTGCCAGCAGCGCATTCAGACCCGCCTCGTCGGAGACGTTGTCCTCGGTGATCGCAATCTGGTGGACATTCAGCTGCGCATCAATCGACAGGTGCAGCTTGCGCCACGGCGTGCGGCTTGCCTCGCGGCCGTACTTTTGCCGATGCCATTCACTGGCCCGACCAAAGCTCATGCCGCTGCTGTCGACGA
>NZ_JAAAYE010000305.1 GCF_013282575.1 Paraburkholderia sp. NMBU_R16 | reverse complement strand
CATTGTGACGGCCCACCGTCTGGTACGTCGGCGCGCCATCATAGGCGCCGTCGGCAATGAACCGGCCGATCGGGTTGGCAATCTGCTCCAGCAGTGGCTCCACCTGGGACGGATCGTCGCCGTCCTGGTCCGTGAGCGTGTGGGCCACGATCTGGCCCGTGCTGGCGTCGACGGCCACATGCAGCTTGCGCCATTTGCGGCGCGACTTCCCGCCGTGCTTGTCCTGCAGCCACTGGCCCGCGCCGTAGACCTGCAGCCCGGTGCTGTCGACCAGCACGTGCAGCGGCCCGTGGGGCAACGGCTCACGGCGTATCGCGCGGCGTTGCCTCGCCCGCCGGCTCAGGGTGGTGTGATCCGGAACCGGCAGCGCGAGCCCCTTCAGTTGCAGCACCGAACGCAGCAGACCCTCGGTCTGACGCGAGCGCATCCGCAACGCACTGCCCAGCATCAGGGCGGT
>NZ_JAAAYE010000304.1 GCF_013282575.1 Paraburkholderia sp. NMBU_R16 | reverse complement strand
CCGTCGCAGTGGGCGGCGATCGAATCCATTGCACCTAAGATCGGCTGCACGAGCCAGACGCTGCTTGGATGGGTCAAACGAGAAGAAGTCGATAGCGGCGAGCGCGAGGGCGTGAGCACGTCGGAGCGCGAGCGACTCAAGGCGCTGGAGCGCGAAGTCAAGGAGCTACGCCGTGCCAACGAGATTTTGAAGCTGGCCAGCGCGTTTTTCGCCCAGGCGGAGCTCGACCGCCGTACGAAGTCCTGAAGGCCTTTATCGATCAGCATCGCGACACCTTCGGGGTCGAGCCGATCTGCAAGGTCTTGCGGATTGCCCCGTCGGGCTATCGGCGCCACGCTGCACAGCTTCGTGATCCGTCGCGGCTGTGCGCGCGAGCGAAACGCGATGCGCTCCTGCAGCCCGAGATCAAGCGAGTCTGGCAGAGCAACATGCAGGTCTACGGGGCAGATAAAGTCTGG
>NZ_JAAAYE010000303.1 GCF_013282575.1 Paraburkholderia sp. NMBU_R16 | reverse complement strand
GCAAAGGCCAAATGAAGGGTGACCACGCCACTCGAACGGTCGCCGCGCAGTTCTATTCGCTGCTTATCTAAGGACTCCTAAGCGAATCGCCGCTTGCTCGTCATGGCTCCGTTATCGCGACACAACCTTTGGACCTGGGGGTGTCTTCGCCGGGTGCTTACCGCGAAGCGATGGACGAGGTAATTAGTTGGCTGAGCTTCTACAATCATTCGCGCCTGCATTCAACCTTGAATTACGTCAGTCCGATGCAATTTGAACAAAGCTGGCACGCCGCACAGCGAAAGGAAGCCGCATAATAAGTGCTCGGTTAGCGGATACGAAATTCGCGGGCAACGTCAGCGTCAGGCTCCCCCGGCTGCGCAGCCCCGCTTCATACTCGGGCCAGTTCGTCACCCGATGGGCCATCTTCGGGATGTCATGCCGGCGCGCGGCGTTGTGCTTGTGGGGCATGCATGGGCTTCCA
>NZ_JAAAYE010000302.1 GCF_013282575.1 Paraburkholderia sp. NMBU_R16 | reverse complement strand
GCGTCGTGGTCGTGATAGGCGACCCGCCGACCGACCGTGGACAACTCGCACAACCACTCAACCTGGAGGACATCAGCCCGGTCGAAATTCAACTGCTTAACCGTCCTCGGAAACGGGTCACCCCCAATACCGTCAGTCCGCGCTGCTCGAGCACCTCATACACCGGAATCCAGTACACCCCCGTCGATTCGAGCGCCACCGTGTCGACTCCACATCCGAGCAACCAGTCAGCCATCGCATGCAGGTCATCTGTCATCGTGCCGAACTCACGTACTGGTTCTTCAGCGGCGCCCCGGGGCACCGCCACCCAGTGGCTCGAACCACCGATATCAATGCCCGCCGCATTCGGAAACACCTCGGGACCGTCTTCGCGCTTGCGCATCGCCATAGCCTGCCTCACTATCGTGGATAGGTGGCAACGCCATGGGAAGCGTCGATATTGACTCGATCTCGTGAACGGGATGCGC
>NZ_JAAAYE010000301.1 GCF_013282575.1 Paraburkholderia sp. NMBU_R16 | reverse complement strand
CTAGTGTTCTGTCCCAGAAATAACTTTGCATAAGCGCCCAATCTTTTCGAGTATCGAATCGGCGGTGGCCGTCCACATGAACGGGCGTTTATGCAGGTTGTACTGATCGACGTACCGTTGGATGCTGGAGATCAATTGACGCACGCTCTCGAACGATCCGCGACGAATTGCCTGTTGGGTGATCAAGCCGAACCAGCGCTCGACTTGATTGAGCCAACTCGAGTACGTCGGCGTGAAGTGCATGTGATAGCGAGCCCGTCTGGCCAACCATGCCTTGACTTTCGGATGCTTGTGGGTCGCATAGTTGTCGACGATGAGATGCACATCGAGATTCGCGGGCACCGCACGATCGATGTGATTCAGAAACGCGATGAATTCCTGATGCCGGTGACGCGGCTTGCATTGAGCAATGACCTCGCCGGTAGCGGCATTCAGAGCAGCAAACAGCGTCGTTGTGCCATGGCGAATGT
>NZ_JAAAYE010000300.1 GCF_013282575.1 Paraburkholderia sp. NMBU_R16 | reverse complement strand
GCCGAACTGCTCAAGCAGCTCGGCGGGAATCGCCGGCAGGTCTACCGGTGGGGTCTTGGGTTTGCGAGGCATATTTTCTCCTGGGGAGCATCATATGCCTTGAACACGAAATTACTGACAGACCCGGCGTGGCTGACCGACTCGTACGCTTTCAGGTAGACCTCTTCGTACTTGATGCTGCGCCACACCCGCTCGACGAACACGTTATCGCGCCAGGCCCCTTTGCCGTCCATCGACAAGCGAACCTGCCGGCCCAGCACGGCATCGGTGAACGCACCCGCCGTGAACTGACTGCCCTGATCGGTGTTCACGATGTCCGGCAACCCGTAGCGGGCAAACGCTTCTTTGGGGGTGACCCGTTTCCGTGGACGGTTAAGCAGTTGAATTTTGGTTCGGCTGATTTCCTCCATGTTGGGCGCTTGCGCGAGTTGTCCACGGTCGGTCGGCGGGTCGCCTATCACGACCACGACGCC
>NZ_JAAAYE010000299.1 GCF_013282575.1 Paraburkholderia sp. NMBU_R16 | reverse complement strand
GTTGGGCGCTTGCGCGAGTTGTCCACGGTCGGTCGGCGGGTCGCCTATCACGACCACGACGCCGGCCGGCGGTGGGCAACTCGCTAGCAGCGAGCATTTTTTGTTGATGCAACGTTTCGTAGCGGATTGGGGCGTGGTAGCCGATCGCGCTGTGTCGGCGGCCGAGGTTGTACCAACCCTCGATGAAGGCGAACAACTCACGTCGAGCTTGCTCGTGCGATTGGAAGCGCGAGCGGGCCAGCAGTTCGCATTCGAGCGTGGCGAAGAAGCTCTCGCACATGGCATTGTCGAAGCAATCCCCCACTGTGCCCATCGAAGGGCGCCCCCCCGCTTCGCGACAGCGCCGGCCGAAGGCAAGCGAGGTGTATTGACACCCCTGATCCGAGTGGTGAATGACGCCCCCGGGGCGACGCTGTACGAGTGCCATGTCGAGCGCACGCAGCATCAGCTCCGTGTACAGATGATTGGACATCGCCCA
>NZ_JAAAYE010000298.1 GCF_013282575.1 Paraburkholderia sp. NMBU_R16 | reverse complement strand
GGGCGCGTTTAGATTGACGGAGCCAGTCAGCCATGTCGAACGCAGGGGGCCGAGCCCATCCCCATCGCACGTACGCGCAAGAATTCAAGCAGCAGGTGATCAGAGAGACGTTGGAACCCGGCATGTCGGTGTCGATCGTTGCGCGACGGCACGACATCAACGCCAATGTGGTGTTCGCATGGCGCAAGCAATATCGTGAAGGCAAGCTGGTTGTCCCTGCACTGGACGTTGCGCCGAGCGTGCCGAGCACGGAACTGCTGAGCGTCGACGTGATCGACTCGGCATTGGTACTTCGGGCGCCGGAGCCGACAGTAGCATCGGAGGCGATGAGCAGCATGCCGATGCCGACGCCCGTGTGCGAGATCGAGGTGGAGATCGGCAAGCGGCGCGTGAAGATTCGCGGCCTGTCTGCCGAGCGCACCGAAGCGTTCCTGCAGGAATGCCTGAAGTGATCGCGCTGCCGGCAGGCACGCGCATCTG
>NZ_JAAAYE010000297.1 GCF_013282575.1 Paraburkholderia sp. NMBU_R16 | reverse complement strand
GACTTGATCCCCTTGAAGGGTCGTTCGAGACCAGGACGTTGATAGGTCGGGTGTGTACACGCAGTAATGCGTTCAGCTAACCGATACTAATTGCCCGTACGGCTTGATCCTATAACCGGAGCGTTTTGCTTACGTGACCAGTTAGTGCTTCAGCACTTACTGGGAACCACCCCCGTCAGGGGGGCGGTGCATACGCCTCAGGTTGACCGCGCTTTGCCCTAGTGAACCTCACTAGCGATACGTCACTACCTTGCGAGCCAGAGTTGGCGCTTCAGCGCTTACTCTGGCCAATGCAGAGCAACCCCTACTTCTTCCCAGATTGGCTGTGCAGCCCAAGCCGCGCAGCAACAAGTTATGCCTGATGACCATAGCGAGTCGGTCCCACCCCTTCCCATCCCGAACAGGACCGTGAAACGACTCCACGCCGATGATAGTGCGGATTGCCCGTGTGAAAGTAGGTAATCGTCAGGCTCCCCATTGA
>NZ_JAAAYE010000296.1 GCF_013282575.1 Paraburkholderia sp. NMBU_R16 | reverse complement strand
CCTTCCTATCGTTCGCTTACGCGTGGAATATGCGTTCGGTTTGCCGTGGAATCAGCGTTCGCTTTGCCGTGGAAACCGCGTTCGGTTTGCTCTGGAATCCGCGTTCGCTTTGGCCTGGAATACGCATCCAACGACGACTTTCGATCTGTCGATTTCTTAAAAACACCCATTATGTAGTACTCCGAAATAAATTGAGATGTGACCGGACGATGGATACGGGCCACGCCGTCCTCCGGTCGGGAGTTGGCGGGCTTACATGTGGTGCTTTACGGCTTAACTAGCCCCGTAGAAAAGTGTCCCGGTTTGGTACACGTCGTACTGTGTACTGTTCTTTGGTGCGTAGTACCAAGACAACGTACTGAATCGCCCCGGATTTGGTGGAGGCTCCAACTCTTGAGAGAATGGAGCTATGAACAAGTCGAACAAGTTTTCTGCTGAGGTCCGCGAGCGTGCAGTTCGCATGGTGCGAGAGCATCGCGACGAGT
>NZ_JAAAYE010000295.1 GCF_013282575.1 Paraburkholderia sp. NMBU_R16 | reverse complement strand
GCTTCAACGAACTGTACGAGAGCGGCAAGATTCGCGAGGCGGCATGCTGGGACCATGCGAGACGATACATATACGACGTGCATGCCCGAACGCCGACCGAGGCGACCCGGGAGGTGCTCGAGTTGATCGGCGGACTTTACGCGATCGAGGCCGACATCCGCGGCAAACCCGCCGCGCAGCGGCTGCGCGTGCGGCAAGAGAAAAGCATTCCGTTGCTCGCGGCCATCAAGACGTGGATGACGGACAAACTCGCGGCGCTGTCGAAGAAATCCGAATTGGCCAAAGCGATCCGTTACTCGCTTAACCAGTGGGATGCCCTCGTGCTGTACTGTGCAGAGGGCCGTGCCGAGATCAGCAACGCCCTGGCCGAAAACGCGCTGCGCTGTGTGAGTCTGGGTCGCAAGAACTTCTTGTTCGCCGGCTCCGACAGCGGGGGGAAACGGGCCGCGGCGATGTACAGCCTGATCGGCACGTGCAAGCTGAACGCG
>NZ_JAAAYE010000294.1 GCF_013282575.1 Paraburkholderia sp. NMBU_R16 | reverse complement strand
GCCGCATTCTGCCGCCACCAGCCATACCTCAGCTTGTCGATTCAGAGCGCCTCAAGGGTTCGCTGCGCCGGGCTTACGCCCGCCCTTGACCCGCTAACATCACCCACTCGGAATTCAAAAGAGGCACGATAGTTTTGATTCCTTCCTCAAGGCAATCTCTTGTCTGCCCTGAAAATCGACACTATAGTTCTCCCCACTTTGCGAATCTGGATATTCCTCTTGCCGCGCAAACGGTTTTGACCGCGTGCTGCGGGCGCTTTCTCGAGTGCTGGGCCTTCGGGCCCGGCGCGGCTGGCACTCGTCCGTATGACCGGGCGGCAAATTCCGATGGAATCGGCGGACCGTCACCTTTTTCAGAGAAAAAGGGCTCTTTTGAAAATGCAGTGGGTAACGCGGCTCACGAGGCATGCGGGTTGAAGCTGGAGAAATCTAGCTTGCCGGCGATGAGGAACAGCACGGTTCGCATTGTTTCGAAGCGCGTGTAGCCGCG
>NZ_JAAAYE010000293.1 GCF_013282575.1 Paraburkholderia sp. NMBU_R16 | reverse complement strand
TGAATCGCCCCGGGAATCGTGGAGGCTGGTTGGTTTAAGTTGATGCCGGCATCGCAACTCCGTTGCTGAGTTGCCGGTAATAGTTTGCCTCAGCTTCAGCGGGTGGGATATAGCCGAGCGGTTCCATGAGCCGATGGTGGTTGAACCAGGCGACCCATTCGAGCGTTGCCAGTTCGACCGACTCACGCGTTTTCCACGGCGCACGACGATGAATCAGTTCCGCCTTGTACAAGCCGTTGATCGTCTCGGCCAGCGCGTTATCGTAGCTGTCGCCTCGACTGCCGACCGACGGCTCGATGCCGGCTTCGGCCAGACGCTCGCTATAGCGAATGCTGACGTATTGCGAGCCCCTGTCGGAGTGATGAATGAGCGTTCCGTCGTCTTCCGGCCGGCGAGCGTACAGGGCCTGCTCAAGTGCATCGAGAACGAAGTCCGTGGTCATCGACGAACTCACACGCCAGCCGACGATACGTCGCGCGAACACGTCGACTAC
>NZ_JAAAYE010000292.1 GCF_013282575.1 Paraburkholderia sp. NMBU_R16 | reverse complement strand
CGGCGGCGCTGGATCAACACCACGCGGCGTCAGAGCGGCGCACGGCCCGCGCCCGATCTCGTGCAACGGCACTTCGTGGCTGACGCACCGAATCGGCTGTGGGTAGCCGATGCCACCTATGTGCCGACGGCCGAAGGCTTCCTGTATCTGGCCGTGGTGCTCGATGTCTTCAGCCGCCGTATCGTCGGCTGGGCGATGTCCAATCATCTGTACACGGAGCTGATGCTGCGCGCGCTCGACATGGCCCTTGCGCAACGTCGCCCCGATGGCGTCATTCATCATTCGGATCAGGGATGTCAATACACGTCCATTGCCTTCGGCCGGCGCTGCCGAGAAGCGGGAGTCCGCCCTTCGATGGGCACGGTAGGCGATTGCTTCGACAACGCCATGTGCGAAAGCTTCTTCGCCACCCTCGAATGCGAACTGCTCGCTCGTTCGCGCTTCCAAACTCACGAGCAGGCTCGACGGGAGCTGTTCGCCTTCATCGAGGGCTGGT
>NZ_JAAAYE010000291.1 GCF_013282575.1 Paraburkholderia sp. NMBU_R16 | reverse complement strand
ACCGATGATGGGCTTCAAGGATTTCCGGTGCGCGCGCATCATCCTGGCCGGCATTGAGATCATGCACATGATCCGCAAAGGCCAAATGAAGGGTGACCACGCCACTCGAACGGTCGCCGCGCAGTTCCATTCGCTGCTTATCTAAGGACTCCTAAGCGAATCGCCGCTTGCTCGTCATGGCTCCGTTATCGCGACACAACCCGTTCGTGACCGCATAGCGCGGCTTGGCTCGTTTTCGCGCCTCACCCGTCTTCAGTCTCGCCTTGTAAGGCATGAAAGCTCACCCGTCCGATAGATCACCGCACTCTTTCTACCCGACACCCTGCCGCCCCGCAAGTGGCTGCTGAACAAAGCCCGTCGAAAGTAGCAACGTAAGCGCCTCACGACGACCGTCGTAGACGACGGCGAGAACCGACATCAAAGTGGTGCCCATCATTTTCGATTTGATGGACATCACTGTGACAGAGCCAGAAGCCAGGCCGGGTAGCCGCAAGGGA
>NZ_JAAAYE010000290.1 GCF_013282575.1 Paraburkholderia sp. NMBU_R16 | reverse complement strand
TCGTGAGCGGAGCGGCTCCATCCGGCTGTGATATTGCGCAGGGCAAGCCAGATAAGTTTTGTGGCGGCGTCATCGCTCGGGAAGTGGCCTCGCGTCTTGATGATCTTTCGCAACTGCGCGTTGATGTTCTCAATGGCATTGGTTGTGTAAATGACTTTACGCACCGCTGGCGGGAACGCAAAGAACGGAATGACGCGATCCCACGCGTTGCGCCATGCGGCGCTGACCGTCGGGAATCGTTGCCCCCACGGACCTTCGGCAAACGCGTCGAGTTCGGCCTGAGCGGCTTCTGCGCTCGCCGCTGTGTAGATCGGTCGAATCGCCGCGGCCAGCCCCTTACGGTCCTTCCAGCTCGCGTAATCCAGGCTGTTGCGAATCAGGTGGACGATGCACGTCTGCAGCGTGGTTGCCGGAAATACCACCGCCAGCGCCTCTGGCATCCCCTTCAAGCCGTCGGTGACGGCAATCAGAATGTCGTTCACGCCGCGCGTCTTTAGAT
>NZ_JAAAYE010000289.1 GCF_013282575.1 Paraburkholderia sp. NMBU_R16 | reverse complement strand
CTAACCGCATGAGACGAGCAATGCGCCACGCCACCACCATGAACACCGCCAGAGCACGCTCGATGCGCTCGATCGTGCTCAGTTGTAGCGCCTCGACTCGGCAACCGTTCTTCAGCACATGAAAGAAGGTTTCCACCTCCCAGCGGGCGCGGTACCAATCGATCAGCCGCGCGGCCTCGGTCATTTCCGGCACCTCGCGATTGGTCAGCAAGCGCCATTCGATCGGCGTCGCCCCGGCGGGCGCTTCAATCTCGCGCGCAACAAGGCAGTTGATCGACACCACACCGCCCTGGCCATCGGGTACATCGATCCGCCGACTCCAGATTTGCTGTTGAACCTCCCGCGCCTTCTGTCGCTGGCGACCATGCAACGTGAAGCGGATTTCACCAAGCGGCTCGCCTTGCGTGGCGTGATCCCAGAGTCTTTGTCCCTCGGGCAACACGCGATTGTGCTGGGCGCGAATCAGCCAGTCGGCCGGGTAACCCACATCGCGCGCTTT
>NZ_JAAAYE010000288.1 GCF_013282575.1 Paraburkholderia sp. NMBU_R16 | reverse complement strand
AGAATTAGCGTATCTGCAAGCGCACAGATTTCCAGCAGCCGATGCCAGTCAGCATTGTTTCTCGCTAGGCGTGAGACCTCCAGACCCATGACGATGCCGGCCCGGCCCAGGCCAACGTCAGTAACCAACCGTTGAAACCCCTCCCGCCAGGACGCCGATGCACCAGACTCGCCCTGGTCGCTATCGATCGTGACGATCTGATCGTCGCGCCAGCCGAGCGCGATTGCGCGCCCACGCAGGGCGTATTGCCGCTTCGTGCTCTCGACGTTCTCGAGGACTTGCCGCATCGATGATTGTCGGATGTAAAGGTAAGCGTTCCGTTCGAGGTGGTGAGTTTGAACTTTAAGCGACGCGTTCATGGTGTTCTCCGCTCATTGAGCGTCACAGCAATCCCAGCGAGTGCATAGATGACGCTCTGGCGCTCGAAGAACTGTGCGTACGGCGAGGACCTGCTAACGATCGGGTCCAGCGGAGCACGCCCTGGAACCATCATGCGTGCCCA
>NZ_JAAAYE010000287.1 GCF_013282575.1 Paraburkholderia sp. NMBU_R16 | reverse complement strand
ACGGGTGAGCTTTCATGCCTTACAAGGCGAGACTGAAGACGGGTGAGGCGCGCAAACGAGCCAAGCCGCGCTATGCGGTCACGAACGCGCATGAGTACAACGAGAGCCTGAAGCGGCGCGGGCAACTCAGCCTGTATTGTCCCGAGGGCGACCTGAAGGCCCTGTTCATCAACGACACGCCCTACCCGAAGGGCGTGTCGGGTCAGTCCCAGACGTACAGCGAGGCATACCTCGAACTGCTCTTCATCTTCTACCGGCTGTTCGGCTGGGGCATGCGGCAGATCACCGGCCACATGCGCGAATTCTGGGCGCTGCGCGGTCTTGACATCGCGGTGCCCAGCTTCGGACTTTTGAGCGAGCGATTTCGCACGCTCAAGCTTCACGTCAAACAGCGCTGCCACCGTGTGGCCGATCGCCTGTCCAGAGGCGAAGCGATCAGTCTGATCGTCGACAGCAGCGGCATGAGCTTTGGTCGGGCCAGTGAATGGCATCGGCAAAAGTACGG
>NZ_JAAAYE010000286.1 GCF_013282575.1 Paraburkholderia sp. NMBU_R16 | reverse complement strand
GCGCGGCTACACGCGCTTCGAAACAATGCGAACCGTGCTGTTCCTCATCGCCGGCAAGCTAGATTTCTCCAGCTTCAACCCGCATGCCTCGTGAGCCGCGTTACCCACTGCATTTTCAAAAGAGCCCCAAAAGATAAAAAACCGAGGTGCCGCGCATGCGCTCCGATACTCTGACCAGCACGTTACGCGGACGCTATGCGCAATTCGAGCGGCTGATCAAACTCGACACGCCCGCCGGCCGTGACCGGCTCGTACCGCTCTGGGTGAAAGGCAGTGCGCGGCTGGGCCGTGACTCCGTCTGAATTTCGGGGCGGAAATTCAATCTGCAACACCAGCCCTATACGATGCGTGCCTGTCTGTACCCGCATCTTGCGTTCTGCAGTGTGGCGCGACAATCTGGATGAGAGACGCGCGACAAACAAGATGAGAATGTCGCGGCGAGGTTGATGATGCCGATGTTGATTGACGCTGACAAGCGTTTGTTGATTGACGCGCGGCGCATGTTG
>NZ_JAAAYE010000285.1 GCF_013282575.1 Paraburkholderia sp. NMBU_R16 | reverse complement strand
AAAGGCCAAATGAAGGGTGACCACGCCACTCGAACGGTCGCCGCGCAGTTCTATTCGCTGCTTATGTAAGGACTCCTAAGCGAATCGCCGCTTGCTCGTCATGGCTCCGTTATCGCGACACAACCGCCGGAAGTCCTTGCGCGAGCCATCCGACAGCACTGGCGAATAGAGAACAGCCTGCACTGGGTGCTTGACGTCACCTTCCGCGAAGACGACTGCCGCGTGCGTGAACGCACCGCCGTGCGCAACTTCGCCTTGCTGCGCAAAATCGCTCTTAACCTGATTCGTCGGCATCATGCATCGCGCGACAGCCTGCGAGGGCGCCGCAAAATGGCCGCCTGGGACAACGAATACATGCGCCAGGTCCTGACCGGAGTTTTTCACACATAGAGGGGGAAGACGCGCCGTTCAAACTACGCCAGCGGCTCTTTTTAGCGCGCCGGCCGCACCGCGAGGTTGACTTGCCAGAGGCATGATGGCCTCCTTGGTGTAACCGAGTCCGGTGAGTG
>NZ_JAAAYE010000284.1 GCF_013282575.1 Paraburkholderia sp. NMBU_R16 | reverse complement strand
ACAGCCTGGGCGTCACCGTGGCAGGTGTCGCGCTGGACCACCGCCTGTATCACTTTCGGCTGGCCTGCTCGGGCTTTGAACACGCCCACGTCATTCTCGGCGGCGAGAGCTATGTCGCGCTGGCCGAAGGGCTGCAGAACGCCATCTGGGCACTCGGTGGCGCGCCACGCGAGCATCGCAGCGACAGCCTATCAGCGGCGTTCCGCAATCTCGAACGCGAAGCGCGCGACGATCTGACCACGCGTTACGATGCGCTGTGCGCCCACTACGGCATGCAGCCCACGCGCAACAACCGCGGCGTTGCCCATGAGAACGGTTCTATCGAGAGCCCTCACGGCCACCTCAAGAACGCAGTGCGCGATGCGTTGCTTCTGCGCGGCACTAACGACTTCGATGATCTCGATTCCTATCGCCGCTTCATCGACGAGATCGTCGGTCGCATCAACGCGCGTAATGGCAAACGCATTGAGGCCGAGCGGGCAGTGCTTCAGCCCCTTCCGGCCCAGCGTACGTGC
>NZ_JAAAYE010000283.1 GCF_013282575.1 Paraburkholderia sp. NMBU_R16 | reverse complement strand
CCAGCAGGAGTACGCCATTCCCGGCTCCCGACGCCGCCACATCAGCGAGAAGACGCTGCGCGTCTGGTACGACCTGTGGCGGCGCGAGGGCGTCGCAGGACTCGCCAGCAAGCCGCGCAATGACCGCGGCGCCTCGAAACTGCCCGAGGCGGTGCAGGCCGCCGTGATCGCCCGCCAAGCGCGAGAACCCACGCCGCTCGATCCGTCAGATCCGGCTGCTGCTCGAGGGCGCCGGCGTCGTGCCGCGCGATTCGCTCTCCAAGAGCGCCGTGCACCGCTTGCTCAAGACCCACGGCCTATCGCGTATCACCGGTCCCACCGTCGTGCCCGACGAGAAGCGCAGCTTCGTCGCCGAGCACGCGGGCTCGATCTGGTATGGCGATGTGCTGCACGGCCCGACGCTGTCGCTGGGCGCTCGGCGGCGCAAGACCTACCTCGTCTCGCTGATGGACGATGCCTCGCGGCTCATCGCCCACAGCGCATTCTGTGTCTCGGAGAACGCCCTGGAGATCGAGGGCGT
>NZ_JAAAYE010000282.1 GCF_013282575.1 Paraburkholderia sp. NMBU_R16 | reverse complement strand
CACATCATCATTGTTGGGAGCCTGCGCGAATCCGGACTGGTTTGCCCCAGCACTACCGCCCACTCTTGACCACATCCTGTTTGCCTTTGACTTTGCTCTCAATGACCTCGGCACAACTCCCGAGTGCAGCCCGCCAAGCTAACTGAAATGCCGAAGTCTCAAGGGCTATCTTCCGAAGTCCATGATTCAATTGCGAATCTATGAGGGTAAGCCAAATCAATTTTTCAAAAAGCTTTCATGCGTAACCCCTGGCCCACATGCCGAACGTCACGGATCGATATGCACCGCCGTCGACGTCGATATGAAATCGGTATCCGGCTTGCCGTGTTCATCAAGCGTGCCGTTGTTCGTTTCCATGTCCGCCGTCAGCACAACCGTGCTACCAACTTTCAGCACGATGGGAAGACCGTTGATGCGTGTCAGATCGACACCAGCCCAGCGCGCCAGCGCCGTGCGTGCATCAAATCGCGGCGTGTGCTTGTGGCGCTGTTTGTCCGCACCCAGTTTGATCTCGTGGCACCCGAGCGGC
>NZ_JAAAYE010000281.1 GCF_013282575.1 Paraburkholderia sp. NMBU_R16 | reverse complement strand
GGTGCGGACAAACAGCGCCACAAGCACACGCCGCGATTTGATGCACGCACGGCGCTGGCGCGCTGGGCTGGTGTCGATCTGACACGCATCAACGGTCTTGGCGTGGGCACGGTGATGACGATCCTCTGCGAAGTCGGTCCCGACCTGAGCCGCTTCGCCAACGTCAAGCACTTCTGTTCATGGCTGGGACTCTACCCCGGCACGAAGATCAGCGGCGGCAAGGTGCTCAGCGCGCGCACCCGGCGTTCGGCCAACCGGGCACGCCAGGCGCTGAAAATGGCAGCCATGAGCCTGTCACGCAACGACTCGGCACTCGGCGCATTCTACCGCCGCTTGTGCGCGCGCATGGACAAGCCTCGCGCCAATACCGCGGTCGCCCACAAGCTCGCGCGTATGGTGTATTTCATGCTCACGCGCGGCGAGGCCTTCGTCGATCAGGGCCAGCAGCACTACGAGGAGCAGCAACAGCAGCGCAGCCTTGCCGCCCTGAAACGGCGCGCCAAGTCACTCGGTTTCCGGCTTGAGCGCG
>NZ_JAAAYE010000280.1 GCF_013282575.1 Paraburkholderia sp. NMBU_R16 | reverse complement strand
TGCCGCATTCTGCCGCAACCAGCCATACCTCAGCTTGTCGATTCAGAGCGCCTCAAGGGTTCGCTGCGCCGGGCTTACGCCCGCCCTTGACCCGCTAACATCACCCACTCGGAATTCAAAAGAGGCGTTCATAGCGTGCTTGAACGATTTCCTGGCCGTTGCTCGGAGATTCCAATCGGTTGCGATTGCTCTTATCGCCAACTCAACGAAATGGTCGTTCGATATGGATCGAACGTGCTGACGGGCATCAATTCGACGATTCTTGGTTTGGCGATCGATCTGCTGAGCAGAGGAGAAAAAAATGAGCGGATCGAGCGAATTCTGGCTGGTGGCGAATTGTTGTACGGCGCACAACGGCAGATCATCAAGCGCGCGTTTCCTCGCGCAGTACTCCTATCCTTCATGGTAAGCGCCTCACGACGACCGTCGTAGACGACGGCGAGAACCGACATCAAAGTGGTGCCCATCATTTTCGATTTGATGGACATCACTGTGACAGAGCCAGAAGCCAGGCCGGGTAGCCGCAAGGGAC
>NZ_JAAAYE010000279.1 GCF_013282575.1 Paraburkholderia sp. NMBU_R16 | reverse complement strand
ACGTGCAGCTGATGTCGCCCACCGTGCGAAAGCGCACCCGCGCCTTCTCGCTCGTCTCGCCTTCGCGCAGCGGCGTGAGCGGCGTCACCGGCACCAGCAGCCCGTTGCGCCGCACGATCTCGCGCTCGTGCGCGTAGTAGATCGACGGCAGCTCCAGCTGCTCGCGCCCGATGTACTGCCATATGTCCAGCTCCGTCCAGTTCGAGATTGGAAACACGCGCAGATGCTCGCCCGCGTGCAGCCGCGCATTGAACAGACTCCACAGCTCCGGGCGCTGCGCCTTCGGATCCCACTGGCCGAATTCGTCGCGAAACGAGAAGATGCGCTCCTTGGCACGCGCCTTCTCTTCATCGCGACGCGCTCCACCGATCATCGCCGTGTAGCCGTGCTGCGCGATCGTCTCGAGCAGCGTGACGGCCTGCGCGGCATTGCGCGAGTCCGTCTCGCGGCGCAGCCGCACCGTGCCGCGCTTGATCGAATCCTCCACATGCCCCACCACGAGTTCGGCGCCGAGCTCGGCCGCGCGCCGGTCGCGAA
>NZ_JAAAYE010000278.1 GCF_013282575.1 Paraburkholderia sp. NMBU_R16 | reverse complement strand
CCGCTTCAGCACGCTGCCCGCGCCGGTGGGCAACGTTGAGCGAGCTTTCTTCGTCTTTGCCATCATCGATGTCCTGCGTTTCAATTCGCACCGATTCTACTCGTCCTCGTTAATGCGACAGAGCCAAACTTGTTCGACTTGTTCATAGCTCCATTCTCTCAAGAGTTGGAGCCTCCACCAAATCCGGGGCGATTCACATTGCCTATCTTGGGCATTACACTTATCCATCAAAAAATGGTTGTCCGTTGCAGAACTCGATGATGAGGGAAGTGGCCAGCATGGTAAGACATGCAGTGCGAGATAATGATAAAAGATGCGAAGTGAGGGCATGGCGGCTTTGTTTAGCAGCACTTCAGTCCCGTGTGGGGGCCGGCGTTCGCGGAGAAACGGGGCTACCGGTTGGCGATACGGTCAACTGGTTGCTAGTTTTTCGATGTCATCGAATTTGTCTGTGAGCCGCGCCGATACTGGATTTGTGATCGGCGAAGGCAGATCGGTTAGAGTCCAGATGTTTGGACTCATCGAATGACGGGTAATCC
>NZ_JAAAYE010000277.1 GCF_013282575.1 Paraburkholderia sp. NMBU_R16 | reverse complement strand
CCACCGGAGTCCGCGCCGGCGAACAGGTAGTTGCGCCTTCCAATGGCCACTCCACGCAATGCGCGCTCGACCGGCAAGTTGTCGATCTCTAGCCGGCCGTCGTTGCAATAGCGTGTGAGCGCTTCCCATCGGTTCAGCGCATAGAGAATCGCCCGACTCGTATCGGATTTCTTTGACAGTGTCTCCAGCGTGGCGGTGAGCCAGGCGTGAAGCTGATCGAGAAGCGGTCGGGCATGTGCTTCTCGATACGCGCGACGCTCATCGGGCGGTTTGCCGCGTATCGCGTCTTCGATCTTGTACAACGCACCGATTCGCTCAAGCGCTTCGGTATTCAGCGTGTTCGCGCGTGCGGCGTGCAGCTCATAGAACTGCCGTCGGGCGTGCGCCCAACATGCTGCTTCCACAACGCGGCCGGTTTCGTAAATGGCCTGGTAGCCGCCGTAGGCGTCAGCTTGCAGCGTGCCGCTGAACGACTCGAGATGTTGTTGCGGATGGATGCCTTTGCGATCCGGCGTATAGGCGAACCACACCGCAGGCGGCGT
>NZ_JAAAYE010000276.1 GCF_013282575.1 Paraburkholderia sp. NMBU_R16 | reverse complement strand
GTAAGCGGTAAGCCATGGGCGTTATAGAGTTCGCGTAAAGGCAATCGCACAATGCCGCCATTGAGTTCGCTCAGGAGGGGCAAGCGATGACGGCCTTCGCAAGAGAAGAATTGGAATCGGTGTGGCGTGAGAGGTTGTCGCGCTTTAGGCAAAGCGGCCAGACGGTCAAGACGTTTTGCCATCAGGAGTCGGTGTCGGCGTGGAGTTTCTATTATTGGCGGCGACGCCTACAGGAACCGGCAGCGCCATGCGGCACGGGCGTGGCGGGCTTCGTCGATCTGGGGGCCGTCAACTCCGCGAGCCCGCGCATCGAATCGGCCGCAGCGGCAGACGTGCCGAATCTGACGATCCGCCTTGACTTGCCCGGCGGCATCGTTGTGACGATCGCGAGGGGCTGATGTTCTTCCCGGAACAGCAGGTGCGTGTGTTCCTGTACGGTGCGCCGGTCGACATGCGACGCTCGTTCGATGGCCTGTACGCGATTGCGCGCCACGGCATGCCGGTCGATCCGCTGGCGGGCCATTTGTTCGCGTTCATCAATCGT
>NZ_JAAAYE010000275.1 GCF_013282575.1 Paraburkholderia sp. NMBU_R16 | reverse complement strand
TACGAGGAGCAGCAACAGCAGCGCAGCCTTGCCGCCCTGAAACGGCGCGCCAAGTCACTCGGTTTCCGGCTTGAGCGCGAAACCGCCCCGGCCTGAAACAACACGCACGAATTTTGTTTCTCACGAGCACCTCAGTCCCGTGGGGGCCGGCGTTTGTCGAAGCTCGCAAATTCTGCTAGCCATGGTCACGAAACCTGCTAGCGGTGTGCACGAAATTCGCTAGCGTCGGCTGTCAGAGGTGGCCTCACTCATTCGGACAGTTTTCTTGGATTTTTAAGTGGAGCGTCCGAGGCAATCATGCTGCCGATTGGATCGCAGGCAGCGTCGCGAAGTATGCCTCGTCCGGCGTGCGATCCGCCAGGCTCGAATGAGGTCGTTTCCGGTTGTACAGATCGATGTAGTCGCTGATGGAGCGCCGGGCGTGGCGGGAGTGTCAGAATTTCCGTGTTCAAGGCGGGGTTGAGATTTACACGGATGGCCGAACGAATCGATCGGCGTAAAGGATAGCGAATTGGTTCATGGCCTGCTTCCAATCGTGAGCGGAACGACTCCA
>NZ_JAAAYE010000274.1 GCF_013282575.1 Paraburkholderia sp. NMBU_R16 | reverse complement strand
TTGCACGGCCGCTTCTTTGAACTCTGCCGTGTACACCTGGTGCGGTACCTTGAACATCTCTTCTTTCCTTCCTTTGGGTCGAGTTTATACGCGACCTGCTGGAAGGCGAAATTTCAGGGGAAGCTCACCCCTACCCGGTCGCCGCTCTCGGCCATTCGTTCCAACATTGCGCGCGGAAGTGCGTTCAAGCTCAGCGTTTTACTGACATTCGCTTTGTCTTTCCCTACGCTTTGCGCAAGTGCGTTCTGGTCTTCGAAGACTCCGTCATCGAGTACTCTCTTCCATGCGATCGCGTCGTCAAAAATCGTTTGGCGCTCGTGATCGTTATTCGCGCGATACGCGATGGAGTAAAGGTCACGAGCGGATTGGTCCTCGCGAAGCTCCGCGTCGATCTGCTCTTCGCCGAGATAGCGCGCAGCGCGTACGCGTCTGGGGGTGACCCGTTTCCGTGGACGGTTAAGCAGTTGAATTTTGGTTCGGCTGATTTCCTCCATGTTGGGCGCTTGCGCGAGTTGTCCACGGTCGGTCGGCGGGTCGCCTATCACGACCACGAC
>NZ_JAAAYE010000273.1 GCF_013282575.1 Paraburkholderia sp. NMBU_R16 | reverse complement strand
GCGATGCGTACGTGCAGCTCGCGCAGCAACTGGGGTTGAGCGGGGTGCGGTTCGTGCCGGTGTCGGCGCTCAAGGGCGACAACATCGTGCGGGCGAGCGAGCGCATGCCGTGGTACGCGGGCGAGGCGCTCTTGGATGTGCTCGAGGCGTTACCGGTGGCGCCGCCCACGGCCGAGGCGCTGCGTTTTCCGGTGCAGTGGGTGGCGCGCCAGGACGGCGCGAGCGCGGACGACTTTCGCGGCTACATGGGGCGGGTCGAAGCGGGCGAGGTGCGCGTGGGCGACGTGGTGACGGTGCTGCCGGCGGGGCGCGAGACGACGGTGGCGGAGATCGTGGCGCCGGTGGTGGGCGGCACGGCGGCGGTGACGCGCGCGTTCGCGGGGCAGACGGTGACGATCCGGCTGACGGAGGATGTGGACGTCTCGCGCAGCGATACGTTCGTGGCGGCGCAGCGTGCGCCGCAGCCGGCGAAGAAGCTGGAGGCGGACTTGTGCTGGTTCGACGAGGAGCCGCTATCGACGCAGCGCAAGTATCTGCTCAAGCAGACGACGAACAC
>NZ_JAAAYE010000272.1 GCF_013282575.1 Paraburkholderia sp. NMBU_R16 | reverse complement strand
GATGCGGTAGGCGCCGTGGCGCAGCCGATCGAGTGTGGCGGCGCCGAGGATGCGGTTGTCGGGGAACGCATCGCCCCATTCGCTGAAGTCCAGATTTGACGTCAAGATCGTCGCCGCGCGTTCATACCGGGCGGCGATCAGGTCATGGAAGTCTTCGTCCTGGGGCGCACGAAGGGGTTTGAGCGCGAAGTCATCGATGATCAGCACCGGCACGCGCACGAACTGCTGGAGCTTGCGTTCGTAGAGCTCGGTCGCCCGAGCTGCATGCAGCTTTTTGAGCAGGTCGGTTTGCGTAATGAACAGGACGTCACGTCCCTGACGAGCGGCACAGTGGCCCAAGGCCTGCGCAAGATGTGACTTCCCGACACCGGTTTGGCCGACGATCATCACGCAGACCTTCTCGTCGATGTAGCGGCCCGTGGCGAGATCATGCAGGTGTGCGCGATTGAGCTTGGGCACACGGTCGAAGTCGAAGTTCTCAAGCGTCTTGCCCAGGGAGAAGCCAGCGCGAGCGAGCCGTGTACCGAGCTTCTTGTGCTCTCGACGTGCGACCTCAT
>NZ_JAAAYE010000271.1 GCF_013282575.1 Paraburkholderia sp. NMBU_R16 | reverse complement strand
CAACATGCGCCGAGCGTCAATCAACAAACGCTTGTCAGCGTCAATCAACATCGGCATCATCAACCTCGCCGCGACATTCTCATCTTGTTTGTCGCGCGTCTCTCATCCAGATTGTCGCGCCACAGGCTGCAGGACAAGCACGGCGGGAAGTCGCGCCGCAAATGGCGCAAGCTGCATGTGGCCGTCTGTCAAATGACATAAAGTCGTCTGCCCCGAAGGACCAGTTTATAAGGCGCGGCGAGCAGTGCTGGACAGTTTTACGTCATTTTGGATGAGAGCGTGCAAAATTTGGGGAGGTCGATTTCTTCATCGACTCCCTGGTCTACGGCATGGTTGAACGGTCTGTTCTGCCCGTTGGCCGCTGCCTGCCGACACCCTCCTAATGCATTTGCCCTGACGCGAGGCCGCCATCTCGAGCGCCGAGATGCGGCGCGGGGTTGTGTCGCGATAACGGAGCCATGACGAGCAAGCGGCGATTCGCTTAGGAGTCCTTACATAAGCAGCGAATAGAACTGCGCGGCGACCGTTCGAGTGGCGTGGTCACCCTTCATTTGGCCTTTG
>NZ_JAAAYE010000270.1 GCF_013282575.1 Paraburkholderia sp. NMBU_R16 | reverse complement strand
AGCGGCACGGTGGCCTCGGGCGGGCGGCCCGCGTTGATCGAAACGATCATGCGATAAACCGACGAATAGCTGCCGGTGTAGCCGTGCTCACGCCGCAACGCGGCCAGAATCGCGGTGCCGGGCACTTGCTGCTCGATCCATGAGGCGATCAATGAGCGGTGGACCTCAAGCCCGGAGACAGTGGACCTAGCCTTGTGCGGCGGCCCAAGCGCCGCGGCGATCTCGGCGTCATCGGGCAACGGCGCATCGGGCTTGAGCCAGCCGCGTTGTTCGGCCAACTCTCGCAGTGCGGCGAGCTTGCGTCGGCCCATATAGCGACAGCGCGCCAGTTCGCGCTCGGAATCCCCGTGGCGCATGCGCACGAGAACCTGTCGATATTGATGCATCTCGATTCTCCGTCGGCCCATCGCAGCCTCCCTTGGGGGATCACGCCCCACAAGTTAAGCCTGCGATGAGCATCACGATCGAGATGCTCGACTCCTTCCCTGGCTCCTATATGCCGGAAACCGACTGGCTCCTATATGCCGGAAACGAAGTGGCTCCTTTATGCCGAAAACGTCCCGG
>NZ_JAAAYE010000269.1 GCF_013282575.1 Paraburkholderia sp. NMBU_R16 | reverse complement strand
TGGAGTTGACCCGGTTTCGTGGACACCTATCCTTTGGAACAGGAGGTGCCTGCCATGGGAAAGCACCACAACCCCTACGCGCCGGAATTCCGGGCGCAGATGGTCGAGTTAGTCAAAGCCGGCCGGTCCCCGGAAGAGCTTGCGCGCGAGTTCGAGCCGACGGCGCAAACGATCTACAACTGGGTCGCACAATCGGATCGCGACAGCGGCAAGCGGCATGATGGCTTGACGACGGCGGAGCGCGAAGAGCTGACGCGCTTGCGCCGCAAGGTTCGTCAACTCGAGCTTGAACGAGAGATCCTCTCAAAAGCCGCGGCCTGGTTTGCACGGGAGACCGGAACGGTGCCCGAAAAGGGTTCGAATTCATGAAAGCGAACCAGGCCACATTGCCCATTGCGACGATGGCGCGGCTGTTGCAGATTTCGGCCAGCGGCTATTACGGGTTGTGTCGCGATAACGGAGCCATGACGAGCAAGCGGCGATTCGCTTAGGAGTCCTTACATAAGCAGCGAATAGAACTGCGCGGCGACCGTTCGAGTGGCGTGGTCACCCTTCATTTGGCCTTT
>NZ_JAAAYE010000268.1 GCF_013282575.1 Paraburkholderia sp. NMBU_R16 | reverse complement strand
GGGTCTGTCAGAAATTTCGTGTTCAAGGCATATGATGCTCCCCAGGAGAAAATATGCCTCGCAAACCCAAGACCCCACCGGTAGAGCTGCCGGCGATTCCTGCTGAACTTCTTGAGCAGTTCGGCAACGGCCCGATGACGGCCGAATCCATCAACGCCGCGACAATGGCTCTGAAGAAGGCATTGATTGAGCGCGCGCTCGGCGGCGAGATGAACCACCATCTTGGCTATCTGCCGGGTGCTGCCAAACCCGTTACTGCCACGAACCAGCGCAATGGGAAGGGTGCCAAGACGGTTCTGACCGAAGACGGCCCGATCCGTATCGAGGTACCGCGCGACCGGGATGGCAGCTTCGAGCCGCTACTGATCCCCAAACACGAACGGCGCTTCACCGGCTTCGACGACAAGATCGTCGCCATGTACGCCCGCGGCATGACCGTACGCGAGATCCAAGGCTTCTTACAGGAGCAGTACGGCACCGAGGTCTCGCCCGAGTTCATCAGTTCAGTCACCGACGAGGTGATGGCCGAAGTCACCGCCTGGCAGTCTCGGCCGCTCGAACCGATGT
>NZ_JAAAYE010000267.1 GCF_013282575.1 Paraburkholderia sp. NMBU_R16 | reverse complement strand
CGCATTCTGCCGCAACCAGCCATACCTCAGCTTGTCGATTCAGAGCGCCTCAAGGGTTCGCTGCGCCGGGCTTACGCCCGCCCTTGACCCGCTAACATCACCCACTCGGAATTCAAAAGAGGCAAAATACTCATACTTAACAGCCGCTGTTGCTCCAGAGAACCTCCTGCCGGCCAACACTGCCTCTGCATTGCAATTGCCAACCGAATTCAAATTCTCGGTGTCGAAATTATTTATTTTTTGTTCTCGCTTGGATATTCGCGAGGAAATAAATGCCGATGCTCCAAAGCAACTTTTTCGCCTGGTACTCGATGATTCGGGCCACGTTTCTGACCTATTTCACGACAGCTCGCCTGAACTCGTGTCTGATGCCTTTGAGCGTCTGGCAGTGATCCCATTGTTTAGAGACGCAGCCAAAAGATTTTCCATTCCCCCCTTGGATGCATTTCATTACACACAAGTCCGCGTGAGCGGCTTGTAAACTGTCGCGACTTGCCGTTTACTCTTGCTTTTTGCGCGGCACGCGAATGGCACGATCAACGGAGAGCTGGGCGGCAATGGAATTCAAG
>NZ_JAAAYE010000266.1 GCF_013282575.1 Paraburkholderia sp. NMBU_R16 | reverse complement strand
GCAAAGGAGATGGCGAACCCGGCGCGAAGGCCATCTGGCTTGGACTCAGAGAAGTTCATGTTGCGGCTAAGACTTTACGAGCGTTACGTGGCCGCGGTAACGCCGACACTTCTGTATAAGCCGATGGGTTTTGCCGCGGTGCTGTGCCGATACTGTTGACTTGAGCGCCACGCGGCAAGTTCAGCCGGGCGCGCGAGAGCCGGGTGCAGGAGATAGGACGGCTGTGTCGCAATAAGCGCGGCGGTAGAATCGACAGCCCGCCCCCAGATGACGAACACGATGGCCAAGACAAAGACGACCGGCAAGACGCTGCCCGTTGGCATAAGCAAGGTATTGAAGCGGCTACACTATCCGTTGGACGTAATACTGCTGGGCTCTGTCGCATTAACGAGGACGAGTAGAATCGGTGCGAATTGAAACGCAGGACATCGATGATGGCAAAGACGGGGCGTTGGTGCATGGAGGCGGAGCAGTGTGCAATGCGCCCCTTTCCCCACAGGTTATGCGGCATGAACCTTACAGCGCACGGAGTTCGGGCGTGCGGCGGCCAGCATGCGGTTGAGCACCGCCACAC
>NZ_JAAAYE010000265.1 GCF_013282575.1 Paraburkholderia sp. NMBU_R16 | reverse complement strand
CAGGCGCTTGTCGCCCAGATCGATGCCCTTGAATTCCATTGCCGCCCAGCTCTCCGTTGCTCGTGCCATTCGCGTGCCGCGCAAAAAGCAAGAGTAAACGGCAAGTCGCGACAGTTTACAAGCCGCTTACGCTGACTTGTGTGTAATGGAATGGCCTGACCGATGAACTTCGGCGGCCAAATCCGAAGCCATGTTTTCAACGTATCCGTTCGGCAGACCCGTTTGCGTCAAAAATGTATAGTTGCGTCCGCAACCAAATGGGCGCTCGTGAGAAACAAAATTCGTGCGTGTTGTTTCAGGCCGGGGCGGGCGTGGTTCATCGCAGGGTAACACACGAAACGTCGAGTTCCTTTGCCTGCAAGGCTTCGCCGGTTTCCAGTGTTACCCAAAAACGGCTTTGTTCAGCAGCACTTCAGTCCCGTGTGGGGGCCGGCGTTCGCGGAGAAACGGGGCTACGGGTTGGCGATACGGTATAAAAGCGAACGGCAACGCCGCGATGACCGACAGCCCAATGGTGCGCACTGGCGGGCGACCCGCCGCGAAGTGAGCCCGCACAGCAGCATGGTCCGGGAATCGTCGGCGAC
>NZ_JAAAYE010000264.1 GCF_013282575.1 Paraburkholderia sp. NMBU_R16 | reverse complement strand
CTTCGCGCGTGCACGAACTCACGCCGCGAATCTGGAAATCGCTCTTCGCCGACAACCCGCTGCGCTCGCCACTGCATCAGATCGCCTGAGATCGCAACGACGTCGGTCAATTACCGATTACGTCGCGCCTTTGGCCGCCAAAGGCGAAACGAGCCGATGCATTCGGACCGACGTGAATACGGGTGCCGGGTGGCATGAGGGTCGGTCCGTCTGAGCTTTCTGACGGCACGCGCCATGTGTTCTGTGAGGAGGAAGGCGTAGTGTTGCTAGAAAAATCTACACCGTTAAGTTCGGCACTGAAGCCGCCTCCCGTGTGGCGGGTGTCGATATTGCTGAAAAGATCTCCGAAGATTACGCCATGTTGTCGCCCCCCGCTCCCCGCCGGGGCCGGCGAAGCCGGCTCGTCGGGGAACAAATCTTCGTATGCAGGGGGCAAATCGCTTCTAACCGGATTAACGTTTGACATATGGCTCTTTTGAAAATGCAGTGGGTAAAGCGGCTCACGAGGCATGCGGGTTGAAGCTGGAGAAATCTAGCTTGCCGGCGATGAGGAACAGCACGGTTCGCATTGTTTCGAAGCGCGTGTAGCCG
>NZ_JAAAYE010000263.1 GCF_013282575.1 Paraburkholderia sp. NMBU_R16 | reverse complement strand
GCGTCGTGGTCGTGATAGGCGACCCGCCGACCGACCGTGGACAACTCGCACAACCACTCAACCTGGAGGACATCAGCCCGGTCGAAATTCAACTGCTTAACCGTCCTCGGAAACGGGTCACCCCCACCTCGCCACCACAGCGAACGGTCGACATGCGAACTTCGTGATCAAATTTACCCTATCACCGCCAGGACAGTCGATCATGCACTACGTTTCGATCTTGCACTATGTTCTTTTGTTTCTTGCCGGCGCCTTTCTCTGCAATAGCATCCCGCACTTGACAGCAGGCCTGCAAGGCACCCCATTCCCCACACCGTTCGCGAGGCCTCGTCGGAGCGGACGCTCATCGGCCTCTGTCAATTTCCTATGGGGATCCTTCAACCTGGGGCTCGGCGCTGTCATGATTTCCGGCGATCCGCCAGCCGTAGGGGCGAACGCCGAATGTTTGGCACTCGCGCTCGGAGCGTTGATACTTGGGCCTCTTTTGAATTCCGAGTGGGTGATGTTAGCGGGTCAAGGGCGGGCGTAAGCCCGGCGCAGCGAACCCTTGAGGCGCTCTGAATCGACAAGCTGAGGTATGGCTGGTGGCGGCAGAATGCGGCA
>NZ_JAAAYE010000262.1 GCF_013282575.1 Paraburkholderia sp. NMBU_R16 | reverse complement strand
TCCCCCGGCTGCGCAGCCCCGCTTCATACTCGGGCCAGTTCGTCACCCGATGGGCCATCTTCGGGATGTCATGCCGGCGCGCGGCGTTGTGCTTGTGGGGCATGCATGGGCTTCCAGCAGGACGGACTGCGATTTTATTACTCCTGCCTTTCGTTTGCCTATCCGTGCACCAACGCCTGTTCCAGGTACTCGTCGAACGATGTCTCCCAGTCCATCACTTCCTCATGCAAAGGATGAAGAAGCTCCTATAATGGCATGAATGTTATGACACAGTAAGATTAGACGGCTGCGCCGTCGCGAAGGGCCCAGGCGGGATCGACAGTGGCGCAGATTGGAGCCCCATCATTGGCGGTCTGCTATGCGGGCCCTGAGTAGGATGGCCTCCAACCGCAGTGCTCGGACCAGAATGCTGGAACGTCGGCCTGCCTCCGGACGGTATCACTGCGGGCCGAGCGCAGTGCTCTGCCGGCGCTCCGGATCGGGGTCGTATAACCCAGCCACATTCGGTCGTGGAAGATCCTGAGCCTGCTCCAGGAGTGCGTTATATCCGTCATTACCGAACTGCGCGGGGGCAGGAGGACGACCGGCGGGCGGCGACATCGGGACATTC
>NZ_JAAAYE010000261.1 GCF_013282575.1 Paraburkholderia sp. NMBU_R16 | reverse complement strand
GTGTGGCGGTGCTCAACCGCATGCTGGCCGCCGCACGCCCGAACTCCGTGCGCTGTAAGGTTCATGCCGCATAACCTGTGGGGAAAGGGGCGCATTGCACACTGCTCCGCCTCCATGCACCAACGCCTCGCGATGATGCTCGATAGCTTCCCGTTCGTGGTACGAAGCTTTCATTCCGACGGCGGCAGCGAGTACATCAACCACGACGTGGCCCGCCTGCTCGAGAAACTACGCATTGAGTTCACCCGCTCACGCCCACGCCAGACCAACGACAACGCGCTGGCGGAATGCAAGAACGGCGCGGTGGTACGCAAAATCATGGGCTACAGCCATATCCCGCAGAAGCATGCGGCGGCGATCAACCGCTTCCACGAGGACGCGCTCAATCCGTATCTGAACTTCCACAGGCCCTGCTATTTCGCGCTGGACACGGTCGATGCACGCGGGCGCATCCGCAAGACCTACCCGGTTGAGCTGATCATGACGCCGTGTGTGGCGCGACAATCTGGATGAGAGACGCGCGACAAACAAGATGAGAATGTCGCGGCGAGGTTGATGATGCCGATGTTGATTGACGCTGACAAGCGTTTGTTGATTGACGCGCGGCGCATGTT
>NZ_JAAAYE010000260.1 GCF_013282575.1 Paraburkholderia sp. NMBU_R16 | reverse complement strand
GCGACAGCGGCAAGCGGCATGATGGCTTGACGACGGCGGAGCGCGAAGAGCTGACGCGCTTGCGCCGCAAGGTTCGTCAACTCGAGCTTGAACGAGAGATCCTCTCAAAAGCCGCGGCCTGGTTTGCGCGGGAGACCGGAACGGTGCCCGAGAAGGGTTCGAATTCATGAAAGCGAACCAGGCCACATTGCCCATTGCGACGATGGCGCGATTGCTGCGAATTTCGGCCAGCGGCTATTACGCGTGGCTGGCGCGCAGCCCATCGAAACGCGCATGTAGCGACGCCGATCTGCTCGGGCGTATCCGAGCCATTCACGCAAGTTCGCGCGGCACGTACGGCATGCCCCGCATCCGTGCGGAACTGCTCGAGCACGGCGTGCATGTCGGACGCAAACGTATTGCCCGTCTGATGCGTATAGCGGGTCTGTGCGGCGTGAGCCGGCGGCGCTGGATCAACACGACGCGGCGGCAAAGCGGCGCCCGGCCCGCGCCCGATCTCGTGCAACGGCACTTCGTGGCCGACGCCCCGAACCGGCTGTGGGTGGCGGATGCCACCTATGTGCCGACCGCAGAAGGCTTTCTCTATCTCGCCGTCGTGCTCGATGTCTTTAGTC
>NZ_JAAAYE010000259.1 GCF_013282575.1 Paraburkholderia sp. NMBU_R16 | reverse complement strand
GCGTCGATCGCGCTCGGCGATTTCGTGTTCAGCCAGCGCCATCAGCAGGCGTGCCGCCGGCCAGCCTTCCGTATCGGAACGTTCGGCAAAGCTGGGCCAGATCTGCTTGATGGCGGGCAGCCGCAAATCGTTGAGCAGCAGCGACAAGCGGGTGGCGTCGAAATCGTGAGTCATGCTGCCACCTCCGTTTCCATCCCAAGCAGGGCTTCGTAGTCGCTCAGCTGCGCGAGCTGGATGTTCACCTCCGGCATGCTGCTCGTGGGCTTCGCTTCGAAACGTGCACACAGTGCGTCCAGGTCGGGTAACTGTCCATCGTCCAGACACTGCTGCAACGCCTGGGCCAGTTGCGCTTCGCAGTTGTGCTCGTGGGCCAGGCTGAGCAGTTCAACCATGGTCCTGCATGCTTGGCGCTCCGGGAGCCGCTCGAGCAGGCGATCGAAGGTCAGGCGATAGGCCTCGCGCGGAAAGATCTGATCGCGATAGACCAGATTGAGCGTAAGCGCCTCACGACGACCGTCGTAGACGACGGCGAGAACCGACATCAAAGTGGTGCCCATCATTTTCGATTTGATGGACATCACTGTGACAGAGCCAGAAGCCAGGCCGGGTAGCCGCAAGG
>NZ_JAAAYE010000258.1 GCF_013282575.1 Paraburkholderia sp. NMBU_R16 | reverse complement strand
CGACTCCACGCCGATGATAGTGCGGATTGCCCGTGTGAAAGTAGGTAATCGTCAGGCTCCCCATTGAAAACCCCCGGTTCGCAACATGCGAACCGGGGGTTTTTGCTTTGCGCGCCCGACCGCGCTCGCCGTCAGCCGGGAACTTGGCACCGGACATTGTCAAACGCTTGACGCACTGTATGTATATACAGTAAAACATGTCGTCATGGACATGTGCGATGACGAATATCCCGTTGCCCCGCCCGAGCCCCGCAAGGGCCGGGGCGCTGTCACGAATATTCAGGGCCGATACGAGCGCGACGAGCGGGAAACGTTCGATGACGGTTGGGCGCCCGACAGTGAAGACGGCGGCACGTCGCGCCTCAAAACCCAGATCTTCGAGGAACGCGCGAAAAGCATCCTTACGCGCAATGCTTCTCCGGACATTCCGTTTCGCGTTTCGCTCAATCCTTATCGCGGCTGCGAGCACGGCTGCATCTATTGCTTCGCGCGTCCGACTCACAGCTATTTAGGGCTGTCTGTGGCGCGACAATCTGGATGAGAGACGCGCGACAAACAAGATGAGAATGTCGCGGCGAGGTTGATGATGCCGATGTTGATTGACGCTGACAAGCGTTTGTTGATTGACGCTCGGCGCATGTTGCA
>NZ_JAAAYE010000257.1 GCF_013282575.1 Paraburkholderia sp. NMBU_R16 | reverse complement strand
GCAAAGGCGACGGCGAGCCTGGCGTCAAGACCATCTGGCTAGGCATGCAGCGCGTGGTGGATTTTGCTGCTGGTATCAGATACGCGCGTGAGCTCGAGCAGCAGACTTGTGTGTAATGGAATGCGTTATAGGGGCTGCTTTCTCGTAGCGAGGAAATTAAGTTCCTGATTATTATGTTTCGATTTTGTGGCCTTATTTTGTAATTGGCTTTTATATTCTTTGAGATGAGTCTCGTTGCCAGGGCTTGCTCAATGTTTGCGCACGCGTAGGCATTTTTCCCTCTAATGGTTATATGCTTTAGGTCTTTTTGAAAAAGCGTGTCGGAGTTAATCGCGCTTAATGTTCGCGACGCGGCGGCATCTCGAGTTTTTCTGTCTAGCAGCGATTTATCGTCGATCAGATCGCTGTACGCTACGCACTTCGCGATTCGCCGCTTTGTGTATGCAATTTCGATCATTGCTTCCCCGTATGCTTCTGTTGATCCAATCCACGGTGTGACCGCGCGGTCCCTTGGGCTGTTGTCACGGATCGGCGTAATCGAGCCGGGGATGATCGGCGTAATGAGGCCACTTGGAATGGCCCCGAAACGCGATTTCGAAGGGCCTCAAGAATCCGTTTTTTTGCCTGATTTTGCAACCGCGTTTT
>NZ_JAAAYE010000256.1 GCF_013282575.1 Paraburkholderia sp. NMBU_R16 | reverse complement strand
GGCGTTCCCGGCTAACCGCTTGCTGGCCTCCGCTACGCTCGACCGCTTGCGCCACAACGCCTACTGCCTCGTGCTCGACGGACACTCATACCGCAGCCCAAGGCACCTGCCGGAGCATCACTTGAACTTTGCAAACGCCGGATAAACGGCACATTCTTGAACCACAAAGATGCTCGATTCTGCCCACTTCTGCTGGCGCCTATATGCCGGAAATACCCGGCTCCTTTATGCCGGAAGGTGACACCGGCCTCTCCCAGGTTGGCCAGTGGACGGAGTGTTTGCCCGTGGTTGGCCGGTCGGATGATGCAGCGACTCGATGCCAGTCGATGAATTGGAATTGATGCGGGGCACAGACGACCTCTTCGAGACACTTTCATCCAAGCTCGCGCATGTGCATAAGGTACGGCGGAGCGTCCGCGAAAAAGCTGCTCGCAAAGCCGAACGAGCAAACAATCTTCAATTGTCGTATCTGCCAATCGCTGGTAGCGCTGCCGATACCATCCGTATCGCGATCCGTAACGCAATTCCGGGCTCTTTTGAAAATGCAGTGGGTAACGCGGCTCACGAGGCATGCGGGTTGAAGCTGGAGAAATCTAGCTTGCCGGCGATGAGGAACAGCACGGTTCGCATTGTTTCGAAGCGCGTGTAGCCGCGC
>NZ_JAAAYE010000255.1 GCF_013282575.1 Paraburkholderia sp. NMBU_R16 | reverse complement strand
TGCAACATGCGCCGAGCGTCAATCAACAAACGCTTGTCAGCGTCAATCAACATCGGCATCATCAACCTCGCCGCGACATTCTCATCTTGTTTGTCGCGCGTCTCTCATCCAGATTGTCGCGCCACAACATGCAACGCCCAAGACTATGAAAGAACCAGGCAACATCAACAGAACAACGAATAGGGCTCTTCTGAGCATCACGCCACCTCTTGCCGACTGTCATTCCCAAGATGCAGATTACGAGGGCCTGGTGCGGCGTGGTTGATCGCCGTCAACAAAGAATGAGGGCCAAGAATGCTTGCAGTCGGCAGGCCCCACCTATGCGCTGGAAGTAATGTGCGCACTACCGAGCGCGTGAGCTCGAACGCCCGACAATATCGTCCTGCCGCTCGATCGACCGAGATCGACTGTGATTCTTCGCCGCTCGTATCTTGAACGTGCGGTAAAGCCGATACGGGTCACGAAAGCCCGAACGTCTTTCTAAGGCTTGCATCGACGGGACCGGCAGGCATGAAGCGACGCAATTTGCTCAGCAGCACTTCAGTCCCGTGTGGGGGCCGGCGTTCGCGGAGAAACGGGGCTACTGGTTGGCGATACGGTATAAAAGCGAACGGCAACGCCGCGATGACCGACAGCCCAATGGTGCGCACTGGCGG
>NZ_JAAAYE010000254.1 GCF_013282575.1 Paraburkholderia sp. NMBU_R16 | reverse complement strand
ACTCGTCGCGATGCTCTCGCACCATGCGAACTGCACGCTCGCGGACCTCAGCAGAAAACTTGTTCGACTTGTTCATAGCTCCATTCTCTCAAGAGTTGGAGCCTCCACCAAATCCGGGGCGATTCACTACGCTGCAATATTTCCTTTAAAGCGGGATGCGCGTCCAACGATGTACTTTCTTGCAGGATCGTGGCGGCTTTTGTTTTGCCCTCTTCCAGAATCTTTTGAGGCGTTCCGCTGATCACGATTCGCTTGAGTTCCGCGTTGACCTGATCGGACGTTTTTTCATCACGCGGCAGCCTCAAAAATTGTGCGAATCGATGGGCATCCTCGGGAGCCTCGCGCTGGTAGACGAGCGCCACGATCGACTGTTTTCCTTCATAAAGATCCTGGCCGGCTTCGCGCCCCCCTTTGCTTGTCATATCCTGCATGTCATTGACAATCTGGTGAAGAATACCCAGTCGCTCGAATGGCTGTCCAATCTGCTTGGCTGCTTGCTCAGAATGTCCTAAAAACAGGTGGCCGCCCTAAAATAATCGCCCGAGCGTAAGCGGTAAGCCATGGGCGTTATAGAGTTCGCGTAAAGGCAATCGCACAATGCCGCCATTGAGTTCGCTCAGGAGGGGCAAGCGATGACGGCCTTCGCAAGAGAAGAATTGGAATC
>NZ_JAAAYE010000253.1 GCF_013282575.1 Paraburkholderia sp. NMBU_R16 | reverse complement strand
ATCTTTCGCCAGCAGAGTTCGCGGCGAAACATCGGGCAACAGCGGATGCTCCTGCCGCTTTCCAGGAGCTGGTTTAAAGGGACTTTGCTAGAAGCCGACTGGCCCTACCGAAGGGGGCAGGTCACCCCCAGCGTTGGGCAGCTACCCTTCCGGTAACGCTGCGTCAGGCTCATGCGCCCGGGGAGAAGTTGTTCGTCGACTACTCGGGCAACAAGCTGGGCATCGTTGATCCGCACACCGGCGAAATCCGTGAGGCCGAACTGTTCGTCGCGACGCTCGGCGCGTCGAACTACACGTATGCGGAAGCGACGTGGACCCAACAACTCGAGGACTGGATCGGCTCGCACGTGCGCGCCTTCACCTTCCTTGGTGGCTGCGTAGAGATTGTCGTGCCGGACAACCTGAAGTCGGGCGTGCATAAGCCCAACTTCTACGATCCGATTCTGAATCGCACTTACGGCGAGATGGCCGCGCACTACGGCGTGGCGATCATTCCTGCACGCAGCCGGCGCCCGCGGGACAAGGCCAAAGTCGAGCAATCGGTGCTTCTTGTTCAGCGCTGGATTCTGGCACGGCTGCGCCACCAGCGCCTGTTCAGTCTCGATGAAGCGAACCGCACGATCGCCGCACTGCTCGTCGGTCTGAACAACAAGCCGTTCAAGAAGTTGC
>NZ_JAAAYE010000252.1 GCF_013282575.1 Paraburkholderia sp. NMBU_R16 | reverse complement strand
ATTCCTGTGTTATCTGGAACAACAAGGCAGTGCGTGGGCGCAACTGGTGCCCCCCAACAGCGGCTCGCGTCCTGCGGCACTCGAACAGGCGGTCAACACGGGCATTCGCGACCACGGTCTTCATTCCACCACGCGGGCCGCGCTCAACCACGCCTTCGGGTTGTTCCTGCAAGCCGAATCGGGAACTGTAAGACTTGCCCCGACGTTGCCCGCGCACACCGCGCTGATGCGTGGGCTGCCTCAGGGACTGAGTAAGCAGCATCGCTCGAACATCAACCGATTCCTGTGCTATCTGGAACGACAAGGCAGTGCGTGGGCGCAACTGGTGCCCCCCAACAGCGGCCTGCGTCCTGCGGCACTCGAACAGGCGGTCAACACGGGCATTCGCGACCACGGTCTTGATTCCGGCACGCGGGCCTCGCTCAACCACGCCTTCGGGTTGAATCTGGAAGGTATGCGTAGATCGTAAGCGCTAAATCTGCCACACATCGTTAGGTTTCGCGTTATCGGGTAACATGTTTCAAATCGATAGTTACCGGGTAACGGCTTTGTTCAGCAGCACTTCAGTCCCGTGTGGGGGCCGGCGTTCGCGGAGAAACGGGGCTACTGGTTGGCGATACGGTATAAAAGCGAACGGCAACGCCGCGATGACCGACAGCCCAATGGTGCGC
>NZ_JAAAYE010000251.1 GCF_013282575.1 Paraburkholderia sp. NMBU_R16 | reverse complement strand
CTTTCGACGTTCATTTCAAAGATCGTCGAGTGATGGACCAGCCGGTCGACGGCGGCCACCGTCATGGCCCGGTCGGGGAAGACCTTGTCCCATTCGCCGAATGGTTGATTTGCGGTTAACAAAAGGGAACGGCGCTCATACCTGGCGCTGATGAGTTCGAACAGGACCGACGTCTCGGCCTGATCCTTGCTGACGTATGCGAAATCATCGAGAATTACCAAATCGAAGCGATCCAGCCGGTTGATGGCGGACTCCAGAGCGAGCTCGCGGCGCGCGACCTGCAACCTCTGCACGAGGTCGGTAGTGCGAGCGAAGAGGACCTTCCAGCCCTTCTCCAGCAGGCTCAGTCCGATGGCTGAAGATAAGTGCGACTTGCCTCCACCAGATGGCCCCATGAGAATCAGGTTGGCGCCGTTGCGCAGCCAGCCGTCGCCGGCGCAAAGTGCTGAGACGTGCGCGCGGGACACCATCGGCACCGCGTCGAAATCGAAGTTCTCCAGCGTCTTGCCCGGCAGCAGCTTTGCGTCCTTGAGGTGACGTTCGATTCGGCGTCGATCGCGCTCGGCGATTTCGTGTTCAGCCAGCGCCATCAGCAGGCGTGCCGCCGGCCAGCCTTCCGTATCGGAACGTTCGGCAAAGCTGGGCCAGATCTGCTTGATGGCGGGCAGCCGCAAA
>NZ_JAAAYE010000250.1 GCF_013282575.1 Paraburkholderia sp. NMBU_R16 | reverse complement strand
ATCCGGCTTCGCGCGTGCACGAACTCACGCCGCGAATCTGGAAATCGCTCTTCGCCGACAACCCGCTGCGCTCGCCACTGCATCAGATCGCCTGAGATCGCAACGACGTCGGTCAATTACCGATTACTTCACAACGCGATAGCGAATCGACGGATTGAATTGGAACAAGCTATGTCCGCTCATATTTGGCGTCAACGTGACAACCAACTCCCGCGACAAGCCGTCGGTGGGCAACGCGCACGACAACAACCATCCCACTATCAACCAGGGACACAAGACTGACTTTCCCACGGCCCTCTCCTCTCACTGTGGATGCAGCGGATGCCACGCAAGGAGAGAACGGTAGTCCGCTTTACCTGCCTGCCACTTCGACCGATCTCACATTCGGACGAAGCGAAGCAACGGCATGCAACAGGCATATCGGCGAGTAAAAGGACGCCCAAAAAATCAAAAAGCCCCTACGTCACCGTCGGGGCTTCGGGTTAGTCGACTAGCGAATTGGAATTACGCCGGCTAGGGGAAAACCTTAATCGATACAATCCATGCCTTTGGCTCTTTTGAAAATGCAGTGGGTAAAGCGGCTCACGAGGCATGCGGGTTGAAGCTGGAGAAATCTAGCTTGCCGGCGATGAGGAACAGCACGGTTCGCATTGTTTCGAAGCGCGTGTAGCCGCG
>NZ_JAAAYE010000249.1 GCF_013282575.1 Paraburkholderia sp. NMBU_R16 | reverse complement strand
TCTTTCGCCAGCAGAGTTCGCGGCGAAACATCGGGCAACAGCGGATGCTCCTGCCGCTTTCCAGGAGCTGGTTTAAAGGGACTTTGCTAGAAGCCGACTGGCCCTACCGAAGGGGGCAGGTCAGGCAACACGAATCGGCTGACGGCCAGGGGCTACTGCGCCCAACGTATTCGCCTGCGTGCTAACGGGCGCCGGTGCCGGTTCAGGCATGACTTCACGGGCGAGCGGGTGCTTCGCGTCGAGGGAAGCTTCCTCATTTTTTAGTCCGCGCAATAGTCCCGCCGCGAGGACCAAGCCAGAGGACTTCGTCGGCGTTTTCTGTTGTGAGTTCTTAGCCATTTGCAGATACCTTCTTGTTCGCGTTCGCAATGTGCTGAGTCAGTTCGACGACAAGGGCCTCAATCTCTGCTCTCGCCTCTTTCAAGCCTCTGAGGTAGCGCGGGCAGTCATGAACAGTCGTGCCCAGAGCGAACGTTTGCCGGTAGACCTCTCTCTGTGCGATTTGACTATCTAAGAGATGCGTCCCGATATCTTGTTCTCTCAATAAATTTAGTATTTCTTGCCGCATTGAATCGCCCCGGGAATCGTGGAGGCTGGTTGGTTTAAGTTGATGCCGGCATCGCAACTCCGTTGCTGAGTTGCCGGTAATAGTTTGCCTCAGCTTCAGCGGGTGGGATATAGCCGAGCGGTTC
>NZ_JAAAYE010000248.1 GCF_013282575.1 Paraburkholderia sp. NMBU_R16 | reverse complement strand
TTCATCAGAAGACACATGCCGTCGCCGCTCCACCACAGCACTTTGACCAGATCGCCGCGTTTGCCTCGGAACACGAACACGTGGCCGCTGAAGGGATCGCGTTCCAATACGGTCTGGACCTTCGCTGCCAAGCTGTTGAAGCCCGAGCGCATGTCGGTCACACCCGCGGCCAGCCAGACCTTTGTGCGGCTGGGCAGCCCGATCATGCTGCCGATTCCGATGTGTTGTGCAACATGCACAGCACCAGCCGTAACGTGGCCTCGTTGGGCGAGCCTTCGATTCGAACGCGAGTGTTGCCGACGTTGATTTCGATGGTGCCCACCGCGGCGGCGCCGATGGCAGGCGTCGGCGTGGCGGACGCAGCCGCCCGCTCAAACTGTGGCGCCGGTGCTTCCACCGTTACGGGCAACAATCCCACCGGATCGTATTCACCGGCACGCAACGCTCGACGCCATTTGAATAACAAGTTCGTGTTCACCCCGTGTTCCATCGCCAGGCGCGCCACCGATACGCCTGGCTCGCAAGCCAGCGTCGCCAGTCGCCGTCGAAACTCGATGGGGTGATTCGGAATGCCTTTGCGTGAAGTTCTCTTCGGTGCTTCTGTTGACACTGTGGTCCCCGCTACTCGTGTGGTGGGGCCTACTCTGGCAACATTCATTCACACCGTCGAGACGGTACCGGCGACACGCTTAC
>NZ_JAAAYE010000247.1 GCF_013282575.1 Paraburkholderia sp. NMBU_R16 | reverse complement strand
CGACTCAACATGGGTATCCGCAGAACGTGCACCTATGATTGCCCGCAGGCTTGAAAAACTGGGCATGGCGTGTTCGCTTTCTTGATCCACCCGCCATCGTTCGATTGCACTTAAACGGTTCCCTTAGAGCAACGAGCAGGTCGATATTTCTCGGTTCGTAGACAAATCGTATGATCGAAAAACGCTTCCAACGCTAAACACTGTAGCCGGTCAGCATCAGTGCATTGTTTAAAATTCGGGAAAAAGAATTACAAGAAGCTACACATTGCGCGCGGCGTTGTGCTTGCGGGGCATGCATGGGCTTCCAGCAGGACGGACCGCGATTCTATTACTCCCGTCTTTCGTTTGCCTATCCGTGCACCAACGCCAAGCAGTCCTAACAATAACCGGATCAACCTCGTCCCGCCTCCCTTATCGCGACAAAACCGTGCGGGTTGAGCTTGCTGGTGATGTGGCGCAAGGTGGCGGTCTTGCCCACGCCAGGCTCGCCGGTGAGCAAACCGACGCCGGGGCTATCGAGCAGCCACTGGAAGCGATCACGCAGATGGGTAATGGCGCCGTCGTCCCACAGCTCGATCGAGTCCTTGTCCAGTGGCGCACAGCGCAGGCCGAAGTGCTGACGGTACATGGTTACACCCCGGTATGCGGATAGTGCTGTTGATGGGCAAGCTCGATCAGGTTCGGGCCGGTAGT
>NZ_JAAAYE010000246.1 GCF_013282575.1 Paraburkholderia sp. NMBU_R16 | reverse complement strand
GTGGCTCCAATACGCCGATCATCGAGTGGCCCGATTGTGCCGATCATGCACTGGCTCGATTACGGCGATCATCCGGTGGCTCGATTACGCCGATCCCGGAATGGCTCGAATATGCCGGTCAGTGACAAAGCATTCGATGCGGGCCCCTGGGGCCGTAAATACCCACCGATCGCGGCACTGTGGCGGCGCGCCTGGGAGCAGGTGATTCCGTTCTTCGCCTTTGCCCCGGACATTCGGAAAATCATCTACATGACAAATTCAATCGAGTCGCTGCACATGCAATTACGCAAGATCATCAAGGCACGCGGCCACTTCCCGAGCGACGAGGCCGCGCTCAAACTGATCTGGCTAGCGCTGCGCAACGATGTTGCCAAGTGGACCGGTTCTCGACATGATTGGAAAAGCGCGATGACCCAGTTCGCTCTGCTTTACCCGGAGCGCTTCAACATCGGGCTGTGAGTCTCAGCCCGCCTCACACACAGAATTCCGGATACGCCCTGCCTGACCATTCATCTATGGTTTAGGCGGCTCTGGTATCTGCATTCCTAATTTTATGTACAGGTTATTATTCAATAAAGTTGGCTCTTTTGAAAATGCAGTGGGTAAAGCGGCTCACGAGGCATGCGGGTTGAAGCTGGAGAAATCTAGCTTGCCGGCGATGAGGAACAGCACGGTTCGCATTGTTTCGAAGCGCGTGTAGCCGCGC
>NZ_JAAAYE010000245.1 GCF_013282575.1 Paraburkholderia sp. NMBU_R16 | reverse complement strand
AAACGCCTGGAACGGGGTCGATTCGTGTGGCCGCGCGCGGACGGTGGCGTTGTGTGCCTGAGCCAAGCGCAGTTGTCGATGCTGCTCGAAGGCATCGACTGGCGCCAGCCGATACGAACGACGGATCCGACATCGGCGTTGTAAACGTGCTGGCCGCCGCGTAAACTGCCGGCATGACCGCGGCCAACGCCTATCCAGACGACATCGAAGCGCTCAAAGCCATGCTGCTCGAGCGCGATGCTCGCATTGGGCATCTCGAGGACGTAGTCGAATCGCATAAGGCGGCAAACGCCACCGCCAAGGCGGAGATCGAGCATCTGAAGCTGCTGATTGCGAAGCTGCGCCGCATGCAGTTCGGTCGCAAGTCGGAGAAACTGGACCGCCAGATCGAGCAACTCGAACTGCGGCTCGAAGAGCTGGAGGCCGACGAAGGCGCCGCTCCGATCGAAATCCCCAAGACACCTCGCACGGCGCCGGAACAGTCGCCTCGCAAACCGCTGCCGGAGCATCTGCCGCGTGAGGTGCAAACGCATTTGCCGGAATCGACCGAGACGTGCTCGGAATGCGGCGGCAAGCTGAAGCTGCTGGGCGAAGACGTTGCCGAACAACTGGAGTACGTACCGGCTAGCTTCCGCGTGATCCGTCATGTGCGGCCCAAATTCGCCTGCGCGTGCTGCGATCACATCGCACAGGCAGCAGCGCCGAGTCGTCCCATCGAGCGCGGCCTCGCGGGCCCTGG
>NZ_JAAAYE010000244.1 GCF_013282575.1 Paraburkholderia sp. NMBU_R16 | reverse complement strand
GTTCAAGTGATGCTCCGGCAGGTGCCTTGGGCTGCGGTATGAGTGTCCGTCGAGCACGAGGCAGTAGGCGTTGTGGCGCAAGCGGTCGAGCGTAGCGGAGGCCAGCAAGCGGTTAGCCGGGAACGCCTGGTCCCATTCGGTCAGATCGAGGTTGCTCGTGACGATGGTGGAAGCGGCCTCGTAACGCTCGGCGATCAGTTCGTGCAGATCCTCGTCGGCGGGCGGACGCAGCGGTTTGAGTCCAAAGTCATCGATGATCAACAATTCGACGCGCATTAAGCTGGCGAGCCGACGCTCGTAGGCGCCGGTGGCGCGTGCTGCGTTCAAGCTCGTGGTGAGCTGGGTGCAGGTGGTGAACAGCACGTCCACTCCCTGACGCACGGCGCAATGACCGAGGGCCTGCGCCAAATGGCTTTTACCAGTACCGCAAGGCCCGACGATGAGCACGGGTGCGTGTTCGCCCAGGTAACGGCCGCCGGCCAGATCGTGTACCAGGGCACGGTTCAGTTGCGGCAGCCGATCGAAGTCGAATTGCTCAAGTGTCTTGCTGGTGCGGAAGGCGGCGCGTCGCATGCGTAGCGCAAACTTCTTCTGCTCGCGCCGGGCGACTTCGTCTTCGATCAATAGCGCGAGGAAGTCGATGTAAGAGAGCTTCGCATCGATCGCTTGGCGATTGCGCGCCTCCAGCGAGTCGAGGATGCCGGACAGGCGCAGTTGCTTCAGATGCGGGGTCAAGGCTGGCATGG
>NZ_JAAAYE010000243.1 GCF_013282575.1 Paraburkholderia sp. NMBU_R16 | reverse complement strand
TGCCGCATTCTGCCGCAACCAGCCATACCTCAGCTTGTCGATTCAGAGCGCCTCAAGGGTTCGCTGCGCCGGGCTTACGCCCGCCCTTGACCCGCTAACATCACCCACTCGGAATTCAAAAGAGGCCGCGCCAACATAGTGGTGGCATATTTCCGGGCAGCACTTGCAAGGGCGAATCATCCCGACACACGGTTTGAACGTCAGCAACGCGCAGGTGACATAGGCTATTGACACTGCGGAAGGCGAGGCTGCGAACGAGTGTTCCTGATCGCTTGACCGACATATTTCGACATCAAGTGTTACTTCGATGACATCTTACTCAAGCTAGATTGCATATCGCAGTAGATGAATTACTGCCACGTAGCATCTTCCTCAACTCTGAAAAAGGAAATGTCATGCAACCCATGATCCCTAACGGCGCAGATTGGTAAGTCGAAGATAGCCCGAGTGCGACACAACATCCCGCTCAGGCCACACCAATGTGACAAGTCGACGATCATCCGCTTGTTACAATCGAGGCACATCGTGGACGACAACAAAATTGCCGCCCTCGATGTGCCCAACTCTGATCTGCGCCAGCGTTAGCAATCAATACGCAGCTTCACAGCGCGGACTCAATTCATACGAGTGAATCGCCCCGGATTTGGTGGAGGCTCCAACTCTTGAGAGAATGGAGCTATGAACAAGTCGAACAAGTTTTCTGCTGAGGTCCGCGAGCGTGCAGTTCGCATGGTGCGAGAGCATCGCGACGAG
>NZ_JAAAYE010000242.1 GCF_013282575.1 Paraburkholderia sp. NMBU_R16 | reverse complement strand
TGGCCGCGCTCGAAGCGATCAACGCCCAGCGGCAGACACCGATCAAGGTACGGCAGAATAAATACCTGAACAACCTCATCGAGCAGGACCATCGTGCCATCAAACGCATCATCAAACCGATGATGGGATTCAAGGATTTCCGGTGCGCACGCATCATCCTGGCCGGCATTGAGATCATGCACATGATCCGCAAAGGCCAAATGAAGGGTGACCACGCCACTCGAACGGTCGCCGCGCAGTTCTATTCGCTGCTTATGTAAGGACTCCTAAGCGAATCGCCGCTTGCTCGTCATGGCTCCGTTATCGCGACACAACCCTCGACGATGCGACGCTCGCTCTTGCGGCCAAACAACTGGCGCTGGAACCACGCGACTTGCGCGCGCAATTGCGCGTTCTCGCTGAGTACCGTTTCGCATCGCGCAGACAACGCCGCCACCTGCGCGGTGAGCGCAGCGAGGGTCTCGTCGGTGGCGGCAGTCGATGGCATGGCCGCCATCATAGAGAAAGACAGGCCTCATGGCGAGAGCCTCACCGGCAATTGCGGCTGTGGATGCCGGTAACGATGCCGTTGCCGCACGACCTCGATCCCCTCAAGCAAGAGCTTCAATTGCGTGAGGTCGATCTCACGCGTGACGACCCGCTTCCAGTCGGCCAGAAAACGGCCTTGCTCGAGTCGCTTGGCCCACACACACCAGCCGCTACGATCGAAGTAGAGCACCTTTATTTGCGTAGCACGACGATTGATGAACGCGAACAAATGGCCCGCCAGCGGATCGACCGGCATGCCGTGGCGCGCAATCGCGT
>NZ_JAAAYE010000241.1 GCF_013282575.1 Paraburkholderia sp. NMBU_R16 | reverse complement strand
CACAGCTCGATCGAGTCCTTGTCCAGTGGCGCACAGCGCAGGCCGAAGTGCTGACGGTACATGGTTACACCCCGGTATGCGGATAGTGCTGTTGATGGGCAAGCTCGATCAGGTTCGGGCCGGTAGTCGTTGCGGCAGTGGCCGGTTCGGGCGCAGGCCGCTGTCGCCGGCGCGTGCTGTTGGCGATGGCATCGAGCGGGGTGGCCATGCCGATGCATTTGCCCTCATCGCTCTGGACGTGCATGACGGCGCCGGTGTGGGGGTCGACCACGAGCTGGATGTGCTGGCCGGTGAGCTCGTACGGGACTTCGAACTGCTTGCCGTTGTACGAGACGGTGCCGTCACGGCGCACCAGGCGTTTGACGCGATGCCAGAAGAGTTCGTCGAGCTGCGCGGCCAGCGACCCGAGCAGACGGATACGCGGCAGGTCCTGCTGGTAGCGCGAAAGCGGCGTGTGCTCGCCGAGTGCGCTGTGTTTGCTGCGGTGATAGACCTGCTCGATCCAGCCCCACAGGCGGGCGTTCAGGTCGCCCAGTTCACGGATATGAGTGGTATCGAGTTCAGCGAGGAACTGGGCACGTAGCGTCCTGTGCCAGCGTTCGATCTTGCCTTTACCTTCGGGCACATAAGGGCGGCAATAGACGAGACGGATGGACAGGCGCGCGCAGATGCCCTGCAAGGTGCTGCTGCGGTAAGCCGAGCCGTTATCGACCACGAGCCGACCGGGTATCCCTCTACGCATTAACGCCTGCTTGAGCACGCCCTCGATCTCCAGGGCGTTCTCCGAGACACAGAATGCGCTGTGGGCGATGAGCCGCGAGGCATCGTCCATCAGCGAGACGA
>NZ_JAAAYE010000240.1 GCF_013282575.1 Paraburkholderia sp. NMBU_R16 | reverse complement strand
GCGTTCACGCAAAAAGCGAGAGTAAACGCGTTTCGCCGAAAGTTTACAAGCCCAGCCCTATGTCATTGAAAGTAAACATGTTCTTCCGAACCCGGGAAGCGGCGCGCACATGTGTATAAGCCGATGCTTTAAAGCCACGACGCGGTTCGACGTCGTCCGCCGCATGCGAGCCGCGCTGGCGCCCCTCGCTCGGCAACCATCCCTTGCTTGCCGAGCACGCTGCACGATCACAACTGTCAAGCACTTCGGATTTGGCGAATGCGAATTCCGAAACCATTGGCTCGCAGGTGGCGCCATCACGATACCTCGCTGCGCAAGACGTAAAAAAGATGTTGCGGTCACTCAATAGCCGATCGAGGTCGCTCGAAAGCCTGCTGAGTGATTGCATAACTTGTTGGGAGCAAATGAAAGGTGTGCTCGGTGACCCTGGCAATGTTCTCTATATCGCGGACGAGCACGTTGAAAAAATGCGGAGATGCCAGGGATTGCTGAAAAGCATGCATGCTGTCAAGTCGATACTTGACGATATGATCACCGATCTCGGTAGCATCCGTTGTAGGGCGGCAGGAAAAACGATTGCCGAAGAGATGACGGTCGGCACCGCGGGAATCTGGGTTTTTGCGTCCTTTGAAATGGCGATTGGCACGATGGGGAAAACGTTTGCGCGGTATGTCCTTCCGAAACTGATCTCATCATATCGCCTCTCCTTTGATAGCAAGCGAGAAGTGTCTTTACTGGCTCTTTTGAAAATGCAGTGGGTAACGCGGCTCACGAGGCATGCGGGTTGAAGCTGGAGAAATCTAGCTTGCCGGCGATGAGGAACAGCACGGTTCGCATTGTTTCGAAGCGCGTGTAGC
>NZ_JAAAYE010000239.1 GCF_013282575.1 Paraburkholderia sp. NMBU_R16 | reverse complement strand
CCTTGAATTCCATTGCCGCCCAGCTCTCCGTTGCTCGTGCCATTCGCGTGCCGCGCAAAAAGCAAGAGTAAACGGCAAGTCGCGACAGTTTACAAGCCGCTCACGCGGACTTGTGTGTAATGGAATGCGGTATAGCCGGCCATCACCACGAGATCGGTGAATGCGAAGGTCAGCGCGATAGCGATGTACTGCGGTGTCAGCGGGGCATTAGAGTCGATGAACTGCGGAATGACGGCCAGCATGAAGAGGTAACCCTTCGGGTTCACCGAGTTCAGTGCGATGCCTTTGCCGACGAGCTTGAGGACGCCGATCTTGGGCGTCTCGGAGCGCGCGACATCGATCGGCGCGCCCTTGGCGCGCCACTGGCCGAATCCGAGGTAAAAGAGGTAGGCGACGCCAGCCCACTTGATCACATTGAACGTTACGGGCGAGGCCTGAATTACCGCCCCCAGTCCAACCACTACCGCGAAAAATACCGACCAGAGGCCGAGTACCAGACCGACCACGCCGAAATACCCGCGTTTGAATCCATAGTTCAGCCCGTTGGTCATTGAGAATACGGAACCTGAACCCGGTGATAGCGAGAAGATCCAGGAGGCGAGAAAACAGGTAATCCAGGTATCGATGTTCATGGTGGCGATTTTCAAGAAATAGGCAACGCGATGAATCGGTCGAACGCAATGTCGCCTGCCGGACAGCCAGGATGGCGTCCGCGGGCGTCGCAACGTTCGTGGGAAAGAATTTGCGGCTCTTTTGAAAATGCAGTGGGTAACGCGGCTCACGAGGCATGCGGGTTGAAGCTGGAGAAATCTAGCTTGCCGGCGATGAGGAACAGCACGGTTCGCATTGTTTCGAAGCGCGTGTAGCCGCGC
>NZ_JAAAYE010000238.1 GCF_013282575.1 Paraburkholderia sp. NMBU_R16 | reverse complement strand
GCGCGGCTACACGCGCTTCGAAACAATGCGAACCGTGCTGTTCCTCATCGCCGGCAAGCTAGATTTCTCCAGCTTCAACCCGCATGCCTCGTGAGCCGCGTTACCCACTGCATTTTCAAAAGAGCCTCTTTTGTTAACCCTTGTTAATTTATATGCCCAACGAAGAAAACAAATACCCGAAGCCATATTCACGCGAGACAGTGATCGGCGCGAAGGTTTCCCCCCAGGTGCGAAAATCGCTGCGACAACTTGCGGCAGAGCAGGACCGCACAGTTAGCGCGCTCGTCAAAGACGCCGTGAGTCAATACCTGAGCAATCACGCGCGCTAATGGCTAACAACGCCACTACCGTTCGTGTAACCGCAGACGCATCCGGCTACACGGCAGAGATCGACAAGGCGCGGAAGTCCGCCGATGCCTTCATGCAAACCCAGGCCGCAGCAGCGGAGCGCGTCCGGGTAGCACAACAGGCTATCGCAGAGGCCGCGCAGAACGGCTCCAATGCCTCCGCCCGAGCAATCAATAACTTCGTCTCGCAGCTACAGCGCACAGCGGACCAAGCGGGCAAGACTCGCGCGGAACTGTTGCAGATGCGTGCGGCGCAATTGGGTATCGCTGACTCTGTATCGAGCTACGTTCGCCAGATCGACGAGGCTAGTAAGCACACGCACGAATTTACCTTGAATAGTAAGCGCCCGGCAAAGTCGCCTTGAAGCCCGAGTGTTCTGACGCGAGCATCGTGTCCATTAACAACTGCCTCTTTTGAATTCCGAGTGGGTGATGTTAGCGGGTCAAGGGCGGGCGTAAGCCCGGCGCAGCGAACCCTTGAGGCGCTCTGAATCGACAAGCTGAGGTATGGCTGGTTGCGGCAGAATGCG
>NZ_JAAAYE010000237.1 GCF_013282575.1 Paraburkholderia sp. NMBU_R16 | reverse complement strand
GCTGCCAGGGAAGTCTTGCCCACCTGCCTCCACGGGCTGATTGCCAGCGCGCCAACACGAGCGCCCGATACCCGATCATGCCTCACGTGCGCGCCGGATAGCGGACGGCCTTCGCGAGGCGCTTACGGCTCTTCTCATCGACACACAGCACCAATGCGTTGGTCGGAGGACTCAGGTACAAGCCGACGATGTCGCGGACCTTCTCGACGAAAAACGGGTCGTTGGACAGCTTGAAGCTTTTTGTACGATGGGGTTGCACACCGAACAGGGCGAAGTAGCGTGCAACGGAGCTCTTCGATATGCCCGTTTCCTCTGCCGCTGCACGCACGCTCCAATGCGTCGAACCCGAGGGCGCCTCACGCAGAACCTTGCTGAGCAATTCCGCAATGGTCTCATCGTCATGCGTACGGGGGCGGCCGGTTTTTGCTTGATCGTGCAGCCCAGCCAAGCCTTGCGCGACGAATCGCTTTTTCCAATGCGTTACCGCTGGCGGCGTGACCGCACACTGCGCAGCAATTTCGGCATTCGAATGACCATCAGCTGCCATGAGCACAATCTTCGCGCGACGTACCAGCGAATGAGGAAGCGAACGCGAGCGGCTCATCGCCACAAGTTGCTCTCTTTCGCTGGCCGATACTTCCACAGCAATGCCGGGTCGTCCCATGGTCGCTCCTTGAGGAAACTCGATCATAGGACATTACCCGTTTCATAAAGTTTCTTCTGGGACAGAACACTAGCGGAGCAGCAAAGCAAAAGTGCCTCTTTTGAATTCCGAGTGGGTGATGTTAGCGGGTCAAGGGCGGGCGTAAGCCCGGCGCAGCGAACCCTTGAGGCGCTCTGAATCGACAAGCTGAGGTATGGCTGGTGGCGGCAGAATGCGGCA
>NZ_JAAAYE010000236.1 GCF_013282575.1 Paraburkholderia sp. NMBU_R16 | reverse complement strand
GAACAACTTCTCGGTGAATGTGTCGCTACCGCGCATGATCTTCAGGAGGCAGACAGGGCTTTCTTATCAACGCTTCGGCCACCTCGTCCGATGACCAGGCGAGTGGTATTTCAGCAAGCTGCTAAGGTTGGAGGCCTCCTTTGTGCGAGTGTTGCAGGATGTGGCGTGGGCGCTTCGATGTTCGTATTTGGTACTAGCGACGCGATCGAAGGTGCGACGTCACTGCATGACCGTTACTATGGGGTTTCCTCCCGCGGAGGTAACCCACTGCGGTGGGGCTTCAATCAGATCTCGCCGAAATGGGGCGACCTTGCATACGACGGTATAAGCTTTGGAACGAATTTGGCCGCACTGAAGATGCCAGTTCCCCTTAACGTTGGAAAGGCGGATGGCCTAAATCGGCCGACCACTATGTTCGGTGTCAATGTTCGGAACATTAATAATACAAAGCTGTACCCCATAACGAAAGGCGCTACGCCGAGTGGTACTCATCAATCGACTCTTCTGTTTGGGGTGGGATCCAAAGGCTTAGCTGTTGTTGATGACATCCGCGAACTGGAGAGACCGGAATGAACTGGGTTAGGCTCTATGCCACGTTTCAAATTTGGTTTGTCGTTTGCGTCGCATCAATGACGGGCGCCGCGTTTTGGTCATTCTTGCTTACCGGCGGAGTTCGTCGGGTGTTTGGTATGGGCGAAGATTCAGCAATGCTGTTCGTGTGGCTGCCGAGCTTCATCGCCTCGACGTTTTGGCTCGCTGCTCGGATACCTAACAGCTTGCTGAAATACCCCTCGTCAGCGAGCGCGTACCTTTCGTCGGCTCGTCGAGCCAGTCGATTTTTCGGGATATGGAAATCTGGGCCTCATTTCAGGGATTTCTGATGGTCTGAGGCTC
>NZ_JAAAYE010000235.1 GCF_013282575.1 Paraburkholderia sp. NMBU_R16 | reverse complement strand
GTGGCTCCAATACGCCGATCATCGAGTGGCCCGATTGTGCCGATCATGCACTGGCTCGATTACGGCGATCATCCGGTGGCTCGATTACGCCGATCCCGGAATGGCTCGAATATGCCGGTCAGTGACACCACCTACATCCCGACCGGCGAGGGATTTCTCTATCTGGCTGTGGTGCTCGATGTGTTCAGCCGCCGCGTTGTAGGCTGGGCGATGTCCAATCACCTGTACACGGAACTGATGCTGCGTGCGCTCGATATGGCGCTCGCGCAACGTCGCGCTCGCGGGGTCATTCTGCATTCCGATCAGGGCTGTCAATATACGTCGATTGCCTTCGGACGGCGCTGTCGCGAGGCGGGCGTGCAGCCGTCTATGGGCACCGCCGGCGATTGCTATGACAACGCGATGTGCGAATCCTTCTTCGGCACGCTTGAATCGGAGCTGCTCATGCGCGAGCGCTTCGATACACACGAACAGGCACGCGGGCGTCTGTTCTGGTTCCTCGAGGGCTGGTACAACCTGCGCCGCCTGCACAGCAGCATCGGCTACCGTTCACCGCTCGAATTCGAAGACGAGCACATGCAAAATAAAATCGTGTCCCCGTGCGGGTTGTCCACCACCGGGCGGCGTCGTGGTCGTGAAAGGCGACCCGCCGCCCGCCCGTGGACAACCCACGACTTACCGCTTAACGGAGGTTAAATCGCACATCGATCGCTACTGCAGATCTGTCCGTCGAAGCGGGGCAACTTCCGCCAGTGTGCCTCAGGCATGCCACGGTTGGGGCGAAACGATAGCGGCGTACCGCTTTTTCGATAACGAGAAGGTCCAGTGGCATGCGATTCTGGAGCCGCATTGGCAGCAGACGCAAAAGCGGATGCAAACGCATCGCGTCGTGCTCTGTCTTCAGGACACG
>NZ_JAAAYE010000234.1 GCF_013282575.1 Paraburkholderia sp. NMBU_R16 | reverse complement strand
TGGAACCGCTCGGCTATATCCCACCCGCTGAAGCTGAGGCAAACTATTACCGGCAACTCAGCAACGGAGTTGCGATGCCGGCATCAACTTAAACCAACCAGCCTCCACGATTCCCGGGGCGATTCAAGAGAGCACGCTACCCATGTGCTTATCGGCATCGTCGGCAATCCTTTGATGCACGTTAGACAAGTCGAGCATGATCGCCTTAACGGCTGCGGCCTCGTTGCCCTGCTTGACGAAGTTATCTATCTCTTCGACCTGCGCCGCCGTAAATGCGTGGTGCGCCGTCTGATACTTCGTCACCCATTCAAGTACGTTCTCTTGTATGCGTGCGAGCGACTCCGCCGCCTTATCGGTACCGATGCCAATGTCCGACGACATGGCGAGCGCGGCACGCGTCGCAAGCTGTAACTCGTCGGCAGTGAATGCACCCGTCGCTGCGACCTGGGCCATAGCTTCCCGTACATCGCTAAGATGCGCGGTGCTCGATTGCAACCCATTGGACATTTCCGCCATCTGCCCAGCGGAGAGACCGATATAACCGTTAGTGCTGCTAAGGGCGTGATTGAACGCCTCTACTTGCTCGTAACCCTTAACGATTTGAGTCACGAAGAACGCAGCCGCAGCAGCCGCAGCACCAAACCCCAGACCTACCGGACTGAGTACCATACTGAGCGCGTCAGTACGTTCCGCCAACACGCCCATAGAGCCCGCGAAGCGCGTCCAATTACCTTGGGATGCCTCGTGAGCGAGCACGAGCAGTTCTCTCCGTGCGCCCGAGCTATTCAAGGTAAGCACCCGGCGAAGACACCCCCAGGTCCAAATCGCCGTCAATCAAGCTGCGGCAGGCGCCCAGCGATGCGGTAGAAGCGCGACGATGTCGTCGGCTCGATGGGTAGGCAAGCGATTGAGGACG
>NZ_JAAAYE010000233.1 GCF_013282575.1 Paraburkholderia sp. NMBU_R16 | reverse complement strand
ACGATGCGGTAGGCGCCGTGGCGCAGCCGATCGAGTGTGGCGGCGCCGAGGATGCGGTTGTCGGGGAACGCATCGCCCCATTCGCTGAAGTCCAGATTTGACGTCAAGATCGTCGCCGCGCGTTCATACTTGGCGGCGATCAGGTCATGGAAGTCTTCGTCCTGGGGCGCACGAAGGGGTTTGAGCGCGAAGTCATCGATGATCAGCACCGGCACTCGCACGAACTGCCGGAGCTTGCGTTCGTAGAGCTCGGTCGCCCGAGCTGCATGCAGCTTTTTGAGCAGGTCGGTTTGCGTGATGAACAGGACGTCACGGCCCTGACGAGCGGCACAGTGGCCCAAGGCCTGCGCAAGATGTGACTTCCCGACACCGGTTTGGCCGACGATCATCACGCAGACCTTCTCGTCGATGTAGCGGCCCGTGGCGAGATCGTGCAGGTGTGCGCGATTGAGCTTGGGCACACGGTCGAAGTCGAAGTTCTCAAGCGTCTTGCCCAGGGAGAAGCCAGCGCGAGCGAGCCGTGTACCGAGCTTCTTGTGCTCTCGACGTGCGACCTCATCGTGCAACAACATGGCGAGGAACTCCGTGTAGGCGAGTTGCCCGTCGATGGCTTGGCGGTTACGTTGCTCAAGCGAGTCGAGCACGCCCGACAGACGCAACTGCTTGAGGATCGTGTTCAGTTCTGGACTGGGATTCATGGGCGTTCAATGGATCAGAATGGAGTGAAGGTCGCGGCCGAAGCGGCCGCCGTTCAGATAGGTGTCGGTGGCCGCAGACGTCGGCGCTGGTGCTGCACTAGTGTTCTGTCCCAGAAATAACTTTGCATAAGCGCCCAATCTTTTCGAGTATCGAATCGGCGGTGGCCGTCCACATGAACGGGCGTTTATGCAGGTTGTACTGATCGACGTACCGTTGGATGCTG
>NZ_JAAAYE010000232.1 GCF_013282575.1 Paraburkholderia sp. NMBU_R16 | reverse complement strand
AGCCTCAGACCATCAGAAATCCCTGAAATGAGGCCCAGATTTCCATATCCCGAAAAATCGACTGGCTCGACGAGCCGACGAAAGGTACGCGCTCGCTGACGAGGGGTATTTCAGCAAGCTGTTAGGCGACTGTGGCTATGGGGCCCTGTATCGCTTTCCCGCATCGGAACCGCATCGATAAATCTCAAGCATTGCTTCGCTACATGTTACGACAGCAAAGACTTAATTTGCTGCCACCGCTTAGTCGCCACATCCGGCAGCGGTCTGGACGTTGTCAAACGCGACAACAACCGCGACAGGCCCGTTCTCTCATGCTCAAGGTAAGCCTCGATCTCTTTCACGACGGTGTCTCGTGCCCACCCTTCCATTTCGGGTATGGCGAGCGGAGAAAGATTACTGCGAAAAACCGGTGCCACTTCCTCGCGGAGTACCTTTTCGAGTTCGGCGAGTGAGTAACCGGACACGCGCAGCGTTTCGGCAATTCCGGCGTAGTCGTAACCTTGCAGTTCCTTGCCCACAAACAGTTCCGAAAGCGCTTCCCATACGGGCGCGCGGCGTTTGAGGTTCAACGTTTCGGTCACGATGATTACCTGGTGGGGCGTGGGTAGAATGTGCCTCTCCGAAAGCTCGGCAACGCTGCGCCCGTCGCGCTCCGTTCGCATTGCATGTGCTCGGGCCGTTGGACTGCAGCGTCTCCGTGCCAACTCCATGATTTGATTTCACATTGGAGTTGACCCGGTTTCGTGGACACCTATCCTTTGGAACAGGAGGTGCCTGCCATGGGAAAGCACCACAACCTGTGGCGCGACAATCTGGATGAGAGACGCGCGACAAACAAGATGAGAATGTCGCGGCGAGGTTGATGATGCCGATGTTGATTGACGCTGACAAGCGTTTGTTGATTGACGCGCGGCGCATGTTGCA
>NZ_JAAAYE010000231.1 GCF_013282575.1 Paraburkholderia sp. NMBU_R16 | reverse complement strand
GCATTCTGCCGCAACCAGCCATACCTCAGCTTGTCGATTCAGAGCGCCTCAAGGGTTCGCTGCGCCGGGCTTACGCCCGCCCTTGACCCGCTAACATCACCCACTCGGAATTCAAAAGAGGCTCTTTACTCGTGTTCGAGCGTTCATTGGCGGCAATACTGGCGGCTACCGCGATTGAGTATCCGCTCACGGCTGATGCCCAGCTGCGTGTCAAGGATGAACATGGAAATCTGGCGATGCTGCAAGGTGCTGGGATGGCAATCGATCAAGCGGTAGCGCTATCCGCCATGTATGCGTTGAACAAGTGGAGAGGGGGACCCTTACCTTCCGCGGCTCAGATCGCCGGTTATGGTCTGTCCGGGCTTGGGTGCGTCATTCAAAGCGGTGCGCTCAATGGTCTCGTCAATCGTGCAATGGGTTCGATCGATGGCAAGCTGCGGCGTAGCTCAACTCAGGAACAGACGTACGGGGAATTGAACGTCGATGATTTGCGCGAGCGTAGACGGCGCGTACTGTACCCTGAACCGGCGACCGGTCAAGATGTCAACCACGTTGCCCTCGAACTCGGGTTCGGGCCTGTCGCCATAAAAAGCCCAAAAGAGGCAGCCTTACAGAAGGTGATGGGCGGTGTCCCTGACGAGAAGCTTGATCAATGGTCGACGGAGCTGAAGGGTACCATCGATTTACTTTCGGAATTTCATCGAGCAATTTTTCATTCAACGAATGAGCCTGGAGGGGCTGACAGATCGTGGCGACAAGCGGCTTCGGCGAGCACCGACGAAATTCAAATCGGGAAATTTATGGCTCTTTTGAAAATGCAGTGGGTAACGCAGCTCACGAGGCATGCGGGTTGAAGCTGGAGAAATCTAGCTTGCCGGCGATGAGGAACAGCACGGTTCGCATTGTTTCGAAGCGCGTGTAGCCGCGC
>NZ_JAAAYE010000230.1 GCF_013282575.1 Paraburkholderia sp. NMBU_R16 | reverse complement strand
CGTCATTCATCGCTTGGCTTCATGTCGCCAACTCAGTTCATGCAAGACTGGCTTACGGCTCAGCGGACAAAGGATACGGCTGCATAACTCGGGGCCTCTGGAAGGCGAAAAACCGAGGGAAGCTCAGCACTCGGGAGTTGTGCCGAGGTCATTGAGAGCAAAGTCAAAGGCAAACAGGATGTGGTCAAGAGTGGGCGGTAGTGCTGGGGCAAACCAGTCCGGATTCGCGCAGGCTCCCAACAATGATGATGTGCAGAGCGCGCAAGGTCCGTCACGGCGGGCTGGCCCGTTGCTACCCGATGCACGCCTTCAAGGGTTAACGCGGTTGCCACCGCTGGCCTCCATAGTTCAAGGACAGGAGAGACGGGTTGGCGCTGGTCGGCCGGACACGTTGCCACCGTTACTGAGCAATCCATCGGGAAGGCCGCCTTCACTCTCTCTACCACGTTTGCCCGAACTCGATGACCGAAGCTTGCGCCCGGCACCGCCAGCGCGCGCGCCTAGCGGCCTGGCACTGCCGCTGCAAATGCGACGTCGCCCACCGGCAAGTGCCAGCGCTCCTGTTGCAGTGCGCTCGCAGCCGACTTTCTCGGCCTCCTCCTCTGCGGCGACATCTTCTTCACAACCAGCGCTGGTGTTTGTCCAGCAATCAGGCGGTCAAGCAGGTAACCCGCTCAATCTGAATTTGACCGAGATCAGGAAGATTGCAAAAAACCACGGTGGGCAAGCCACCCTGGCGTATATCGAGGACCACTGGCACGCCTTGATGCAACCACCGCTCGGCTACAGCAAGGACGACATCGTCAGGATCGCGGCGAACAGCGGCGGCTCGCAGGCGTTGCGCACGGTGCGCGATCTCAGTGCCGCGCTGCGCGCGCCCGCGCTCGGCTACAGCAAGGACGACATCGTCAGGATCGCGGCGAACGGAGGCGGCTCGCAGGCGTTGCAC
>NZ_JAAAYE010000229.1 GCF_013282575.1 Paraburkholderia sp. NMBU_R16 | reverse complement strand
GAGCGCGAGATCGTGCGGCGCAACGGGCTGCTGGTGCCGGTGACGCCGCTCACGCCGCTGCGCGAAGGCGAGACGAGCGAGAAGGCGCGGGTGCGCTTTCGCACGGTGGGCGACATCAGCTGCACGTGCCCGGTCGAAAGCGATGCGGACGATGTCGAGAAGATCGTGGCCGAGACGGCGGTGACGGACATCACGGAGCGCGGCGCGACACGCATGGACGACCAGGCGTCGGAAGCGGCGATGGAGCAGCGCAAGAAGCAGGGTTACTTTTGAGCACCCAGGATCCAGGACACGAAGGATACGAGGCAGGACTTATGAACACACATGAACCGGCGGATCTCGGGGTGCTGCGCTTCATCACGGCGGGTAGCGTCGACGACGGCAAGAGCACGTTGATCGGACGGCTGCTGTACGACAGCAAGGCGGTGCTTTCGGATCAGCTCTCGGCGCTCTCGCGCGCGAAGATGAAGCGCACGGTGGGCGACGAGATCGACTTGTCGCTGCTCACCGATGGGCTGGAGGCCGAGCGTGAGCAGGGCATCACGATCGATGTGGCGTACCGCTATTTCGCCACGGCCAAGCGCAAGTTCATCATTGCGGACACGCCGGGCCACGAGCAGTACACGCGCAATATGGTGACGGGCGCGTCGACGGCGCATGCGGCGATCATCCTCGTGGATGCGACGCGCGTGACGTTCGAGGCGGGCCAGGCGGTGCTGCTGCCGCAGACGAAGCGCCATAGCGCGATCGTGAAACTGCTGGGGCTGCAGCACGTGATCGTGGCGATCAACAAGATGGACCTGGTGGAGTATAGCGAGACGCGTTTCAACGAGATTCGCGATGCGTACGTGCAGCTCGCGCAGCAACTGGGGTTGAGCGGGGTGCGGTTCGTGCCGGTGTCGGCGCTCAAGGGCGACAACATCGTGCGGGCGAGCGAGCGCATGCCGTGGTACGCGGGCGAGGC
>NZ_JAAAYE010000228.1 GCF_013282575.1 Paraburkholderia sp. NMBU_R16 | reverse complement strand
TATAATCGCTGGATACGTAGCTTCGAACTCGCGAAAAGAATATCTGCCGTGAATAACCTGACGTCCCAACAGCCGCTTGCCGACGACGATTTCGCCCGGCTCGCCGGGTTTCTCGACTCCATCGGCGATGCAGCGATGAACATCGAAACGCTCGACGGCTATTTCGTCGCGTTAATTTGCGGACCGGACATCGTGTTGCCCAGCGAGTATCTGCCGCAGATCTGGGGGGAAGATTTTTCGTTTGAAAGCGACGGACAGGCTACCGAAATCATCGAGCTGCTGATGCGTCACTGGAACACGATCAGCACGGAATTGCAGCAAACGCTGCATGAGCCGAACGTGTACCTGCCCGTGTTGCTCGAGCGCGAGGATGGTGTTGCACCGGCCAACGACTGGGCACACGGTTTCATGAGTGGCGTACAGATGCGTCCCGCGAGTTGGGGTGAACTGATCCATGACGAGGACCACGGCGGACCGATGATCCCGATCATGATGCTGCATCATGAACACAATCCCGACCCGCAGATGCGGCCTCCACCGATCCCTGCGGAGAAGCGCGAAGAGTTGCTGCAGACGATGATCGCAGGGCTGACCAACATCTACCGTTACTTCGAGCCGCACCGGCGGGCACTGACGAGCATTCCGGCGCGCATGCCGATGCGCCGTGAAGAACCGAAGATCGGGCGCAACGAGGCGTGCCCGTGTGGTAGTGGCCGCAAGTACAAGCACTGCTGCATGACGAGCTCGCCGACGTTTCACTGATCAGACAGCGCAAACACGGAGACACGCAACGCCCCAGGTACCGGATGATGCAGATCTTCCCCTGAACGCCAACGGCCCGGTTGTGTCGCGATAACGAAGCGATGACGAGCAAGCGGCGATTCGCTTAGGAGTCCTTAGATAAGCAGCGAATAGAACTGCGCGGCGACCGTTCGAGTGGCGTGGTCACCCTTCATTTGGCCTTTGC
>NZ_JAAAYE010000227.1 GCF_013282575.1 Paraburkholderia sp. NMBU_R16 | reverse complement strand
GCGCCGGATATGCCCTCGACCCGCTTGGTGTATGTGGCAGACCGCGAAGCGGATCTGATGGCGTTGATGGAGCGCGCTGATGCGTTGGGCAACCCGGCCGACTGGCTGGTGCGTGCCTCGCATAACCGCAGCCTGCCTGAAGGCGATAAGTTGTGGGAGCGCACTACATGCGGCGAAGCGGTGGGCGAAATCGCCTTCACGATGGCCGCGCGCCAAGGCGTGAAAGCGCGCACGGTACGCCAGCGGCTGTGGCTTGAGCGTGTGCTGTTGCCCGCCAGCAAAGGGAAAAGCATCGCGGCAACGTGCCTGGTTGCGCGCGAGTTCGACGCGCCTGCCGGCGTCAAACCGATCGAATGGCGCTTGCTGACTAATCGTGCGGCGAGCACGCTGGATGAAGCGATCGAACTGATCGAGTGGTATAGGGCAAGATGGGAAATCGAGATCCTGTGCAACGTTCTGAAGAACGGCTGTGAGGTCGAAGAACTGCAGTTGGGTACGATTGAGCGGCTCGAGCGTGCGTTGGCGCTGTTTCTGGTGGTGGCCTGGCGCGTGGCTCATTTGATGCGGCTGGGCCGAACCTGCCCCGATCTGGACGCTCATCTGTTCTTCGATCCCGATGAAATCCGTGCTGCCTACCTTCTCACGAAGACCCGTCGCACAACGCAACCCAAACTGAACGAGGTGTTGCGCTTGATCGCTCGCCGAGGCGGATTCCTCGCACGCAAAAGCGACGGCGAACCCGGTGCGGAAACGATCTGGAAGGGACTCACTCACGTGCGCATCGCCGCAGAAACAATGCGCTTGCTACGCGACGAAGGCGGTGACGAGACTTATGTATAACGAGGTGGGCCAAACCGGCTCTTTGGCGGGGTCTGTCAGAAATTTCGTGTTCAAGGCATATGATGCTCCCCAGGAGAAAATATGCCTCGCAAACCCAAGACCCCACCGGTAGAGCTGCCGGCGATTCCTGCTGAACTTCTTGAGCAGTTCGGCAA
>NZ_JAAAYE010000226.1 GCF_013282575.1 Paraburkholderia sp. NMBU_R16 | reverse complement strand
CCCGAATCGCTGATCACCCGATCAACCGCGTGGACCAACTCATGCCGTGGGTCGTAGCGGATCAGCTCCACAACGCCAACTGAACATCACGACACCGCCGTCAAGACGGTGCCCGCGACACGCTTACCCACGTACGGCTTCCGAGCTAAGAGAGGCACTCGGCTTACATGCGCGATCGCATCTCGATTTCTTCGATGCACTCGTCGCTCTTGGGGTATTGGAGCGCGTCGACGGGATCTACCGAAATGCACCCGATGCCGACCTGTTTCTGGACAAAACCAAGTCCGGCTACGTTGGCGGCTTGCTGGAGATGGCCAACGAGCGACTTTATCCGTTTTGGGGTTCGCTCACAGAAGCGCTTGTTACAGGGCAACCACAGAACGAAGTGAGGCATGGAGGCGATGTCTTCGACACGATCTACCGTGACGATCAGGACCTCCGGCGGATATTGCAAGCCATGACAGGGGTAAGTCTGGGTATAGCGAAGGCGATCTCCGAAAAGTTTCCATGGGACGCTTACGAGAGTTTCATCGACATCGGAGCGGCGCAAGGCGCCGTGCCAGTACAAATCGCCAAAGATCATTCCCACTTGCGCGGGGGCGGGTTCGACTTGCCGGCCGTACGTCCCGCGTTCGAAGAATATATCGCTTCGCACGGGCTGCAGGATCGATTGCGATTCTATCCAGGCAACTTTTTCGAGGACCCATGTCCGTCTGCGGACGTGCTTGTGATGGGCCACATTCTTCACGACTGGAATCACGATCAGAAACTGCAGCTGCTTGCGAAGTGTTACTCCGCGTTACCCGTGGGAGGAAGCTTGATCGTCTATGACGCGATGATCGACAACGAGCGCAAGGAAAACGCGTTCGGCCTTCTTATGAGCTTGAACAGTAAGCGTGTCGCGAGCACCGTCTTGACGGCGGTGTCGTGATGTTCAGTTGGCGTTGTGGAGCTGATCCGCTACGACCCACGGCATGAGTTGGTCCACGCGGTTGATCGGGTGATCAGCGATGCGGG
>NZ_JAAAYE010000225.1 GCF_013282575.1 Paraburkholderia sp. NMBU_R16 | reverse complement strand
GACGGGGGACTGCTCGGCGCGGCGTGGCGGCAGCGGTTCCGGGCTACGCCCTTCACCGCTGCCGCCACGCCAGTACTCTCATCCTGATTGACGCGCTGCTCTCATCTTGTTTGACGCGCGGCAGTTCCACGCCCACCGATCCTTTCGCACCTTCTTGCTTAGATAGGTCCTTTCCATCCACGCATCGAATGCGTGCAGCATGATGTTGGACAGGAGCGGCGAGATGACACCGCCCTGAGGAACGCCTTCACTCGCGGCACGAAACAAATCACGATCAACGCAACCTGCCTTGATGAACCTCCAGAGCAGGGCAAGGAAGCGCTGGTCGGCGATCCGCTTGCGGATTCCCTTCAGCAGCAAACGATGATGAACGGTATCGAAATAGCTGGCGAGGTCGCCCTCGATGACCCAGCGTCCGGCGACACTTTGTTCACCACCATCCTGCAACTGAAGTTTCACCGTGCGAATCGCGTGATGCACGCTTCGGGCAGGCCTGAAGCCATATGAAGCCGGATGGAAATCGCTCTCCCATATCGGCTCCATCGCCATCAGCATCGCCCGTTGCACGATCCGATCCCGTAGGCTCGGAATGCCGAGTGGCCTGAGCTTGCCGTTCGCTTTCGGTATATACACGCGTCGTGCGGGCAGCGGACTATACGAGCCCGCCAACAGTTCTTCGCGTATCGTCGCCAGTTCATGCTGGAGATTCGCTTCCAGCATGCGCTTGTCGACACCATCCACGCCCGGCGTGCGGGCACCGCTGGAGACCAGCGTAATACGAGCCGCTTCACTCAGCCAGTCCCTGTCGGCAATCAGTCGCAGGAGTCGATCGAACTTGCGCTCTTTGTTCTCCGTTGACCAAGTCGCCAGTTTGCTTTGCATTTCACTGATTATCAAAGTGAATCGCCCCGGATTTGGTGGAGGCTCCAACTCTTGAGAGAATGGAGCTATGAACAAGTCGAACAAGTTTTCTGCTGAGGTCCGCGAGCGTGCAGTTCGCATGGTGCGAGAGCATCGCGACGAG
>NZ_JAAAYE010000224.1 GCF_013282575.1 Paraburkholderia sp. NMBU_R16 | reverse complement strand
TGACGGGGGACTGCTCGGCGCGGCGTGGCGGCAGCGGTTCCGGGCTACGCCCTTCACCGCTGCCGCCACGCCAGTACTCTCATCCTGATTGACGCGCTGCTCTCATCTTGTTTGACGCGCGGCACTCGAAACACCGTACGGCTGAACGACGATGTTATCAATGACATCCCTTCTCAGGTATCTGGCCTTGCCGAACGGTTGCGTATATGCCAGGCCAACCCAGTTTCGATTTCGCAGGTGACGCGGAGCATCAAAGATTGCGAACAGTCCGAAGTCATAGATCGAGTCGGTCGCACGTTGCGTCTACCAAATCCATATAGCATCCTGGATCCGCATGTTCGTGCTCAAATTCGCGCCAAAGCTGCCGATAACAAGAAATTGTCAGCAAGGTTGACAGATGCGCTCTTTAATTGGGATCTTGATCCGGCAGGCAGCTTCAGAGACGATCTATCAATTCTTTTTGAGTTGTGCCCTCACCTCGAATTTCGCAGCAATCGTCATCCGATGAACATCATTCTGCCTCTGTTGGGCGGTGCGTCGGAATCTGACCTGGTTCATACTCGGACGGTAGGTCTTCAGCTGCGCAGCCTTGATGCCGTCTCACAGAAAAAAAAGGAGGACGTTCGGGGATTTGCGCTAGAGTACGAGATGCAGGAGGAGTACTATGAACTTGATTTCTCGCCTATTGACGAAGTGTTGGATAATCTGAGACTGAAGGGAAAACCAGATCTCAAAATCGACGTTTCGCTATGCATGAAGCGGCGAAGGGACAACGCGGACACTAATTACGATGGGCATAAAGCAATTAATTGGTTTTCGAGTCGCATTCAACAGCGCAGCGGACAAGATTATGGGTATATGTATGGGGAAATGGGGGGCGACTCCTTGTGGTGGGTTGAAGCATTTCATTACACACAAGTCCGCGTGAGCGGCTTGTAAACTGTCGCGACTTGCCGTTTACTCTTGCTTTTTGCGCGGCACGCGAATGGCACGATCAACGGAGAGCTGGGCGGCAATGGAATTCAAG
>NZ_JAAAYE010000223.1 GCF_013282575.1 Paraburkholderia sp. NMBU_R16 | reverse complement strand
CTTCGCGCGTGCACGAACTCACGCCGCGAATCTGGAAATCGCTCTTCGCCGACAACCCGCTGCGCTCGCCACTGCATCAGATCGCCTGAGATCGCAACGACGTCGGTCAATTACCGATTACGTTGAACGTGTCTTCATTCGAGCAATGCGCTCCTGCTGAGATGAACGACCCGACTGCGGCGCAGTCAATGAAGCCGCCAGTATCAAAGGCGCCCACACAACAAGCGCGGCCCATCGCCGATGGCCCGCTGCAGGCACTGAACGATCTGCAATCGCGGCAATCGATCGAGGGGCAAGCGCTGGTTATGCGCAGGCATGCATCGCTGCCCACCACTCCACTGAGCGCGGCAAAGATGGACACCGAGCGTGCACACGTTACGTTGAAACGTTCAACGAACCGAGCAAGCGAAGCGGCATTTGCGCTGGTCGCGGAGCCGATGGTTCACGGCATCACTGCGTTCGTGATATGGGGGCTGATGTCGAACAGCGTCAATTCCGGAACCGGGGCAAATTCGACAGCGGCGACAAATCTCGGGGCATTTTATCGCGGGCAGATTTCCAATGTGGGAGCGATGATCCCCATTTCGTACATTACATCGCTCGTATTGTTTCCGATGTTACGAGGGCTGCTCGGCTACAAAATTGACGAGGCGAAATCGTCTGATCCAGCGTTGCAGGAGAGATTGACGGAAACGCAGGGAAGGGCCGCATATTCTTCGTTCATCACGGAGCTCGCATGCGGCTTGACCTATGGCGGTGCGCTCGCGCTAAGCTCGAAGATTCCGTTTCCACCGAGTTTGGGGGATACGAACGCGGGAAGCATCATACCGGCTTCCGTGCAAGTAACGATCGCCGCGGCGGCGGTTGCGATGATACATACCGTAATCAAACTACGTTCCAAGGTTGACGGACATTGAATCGCCCCGGGAATCGTGGAGGCTGGTTGGTTTAAGTTGATGCCGGCATCGCAACTCCGTTGCTGAGTTGCCGGTAATAGTTTGCCTCAGCTTCAGCGGGTGGGATATAGCCGAGCGGTTCCA
>NZ_JAAAYE010000222.1 GCF_013282575.1 Paraburkholderia sp. NMBU_R16 | reverse complement strand
GGCGTTCACGCAAAAAGCGAGAGTAAACGCGTTTCGCCGAAAGTTTACAAGCCCAGCCCTATGTCATTGAAAGTAAACATGTTCTTCCGAACCCGGGAAGCGGCGCGCACATGTGTATAAGCCGATGAGTACAACGGGGCCCCATAGCCCGCCGCCAAACAAAAGCAGAGCGTCAACGTTCAGTTCGTCGTGCGCCTTCAGTTAGGCGCCTGACCTCTTGGCGGAATCGCCGATTTTCCGTGAACAACGCCACGAACACGATGACGCCAAGAATCAAAGAGTTCCACGAAGCGACTCAATTTGCCGTCCGGGTTAAAAAGTCCACTTCGCCGGTTGTTTTGCTTGACTTCTGCGGAAGATATCCGCCATTGCGGAGGCCGCGAACGTCAATGAACCTGATCGTTCTCGCGGTCGAACGTTTGACACCTGTCCCGTATCACGATCGAGAACAATGCTTTTAACCGAATTCAGAACATCCCATTCGACTGGCCGAACACCTCTTTGTGCCAATTGCACCCTCAGCTCACGCAGTTGTTCGAACGAACTGCGATCTGCTCCAAATACGCGAACTTCGCAATGTGGTCCCATTTCATGGAAAAGAGCCGTCAAAGTTGACGGCATATCCGTCAGTCCATCCAAGTGTGTTAACGCTGCAGTTTTGTTAACGGGGTCGTAAACCGACACTGCAATGCAAGGTCCCACGCCGATGGTCTCAATGTAACGGCGTGCGTCTTCCGAGCCTAAGCGTCCGATCTGGGCTTGGCCGACTGAAAGAATCTGAGCGCTGTCCGTGATATCAAGCGTCTGCCTTGACGTGCTTGGTATTTGGGCTGCGAAAAATGCCTTCGCTTCATCTTGTGCCGCGGCTAACGCGGACATCGCGGCTAGCGTCTCATTCAGTTTAAGACGGGCTTGAGCATCCAAGGCATTCCATTACACACAAGTCTGCTGCTCGAGCTCACGCGCGTATCTGATACCAGCAGCAAAATCCACCACGCGCTGCATGCCTAGCCAGATGGTCTTGACGCCAGGCTCGCCGTCGCCTTTGCGG
>NZ_JAAAYE010000221.1 GCF_013282575.1 Paraburkholderia sp. NMBU_R16 | reverse complement strand
ACCCGGAGTAAGCATCGGCCTGCACGATGCCGTGGAATGCGGCGAGCCGGGTTTGAGGGTGGACGCCTTTGCGATCCGAGGAGAAGTCGAACCATACCGCAGCAGGCTCAGCCGAACCCGAGCGACGATCGTCGCGCACGTAGACCCAGAAGCGGCCGGTCACCGTCTTACCGTTGCCTGGCGCGAGCACCGCGACCGGCGTGTCGTCAACGTGTACCTTTCCGGGAACCAGCGCGTAGCGCTGGATCGCTTCAACGAGCGGCACACACAGCTCGGCAATCTGCCCGAGCCAGCGGCCCATGCTGCCGCGATCCAGCGTCACTGCGTCGCGTGCCGCAATTTCCGATTGGCGATACAGCGGTTGATGATCAGCGAACTTCGACACCGCAATATCGGCCAGCATGCTCGGATGCGCGATGCTGTGCTCGATCGGCAGGCTAGGCATCGCGGGCTGTTCGATGTGGCCGCAATCAGGGCAACATAGCTTGTGGCGGATCGTGCGGATCACTTTGAACGCGGCCGCCACGCGGGCGAGCTGCTCGGAGACATCCTCGCCGAGCCACTGCATTGCAGTCGCGCATATGGGGCAAGCCGAGTCCGGTGTGAGTTCGATCTCGTCGCGCGGCAAGTGCGGCGGCAGTGGTTCTCGCGTGGGCCCTCGATTGGATGGTCCCTTCGACGCTTTGTCTTGTTGTCCTCGCGCATCTGTCGCCCCTTGGCCGGCCGTCAGGTCTTCCAGCTGCGCCTCGAGCTTATCGATCTGCCGGGCCAGTTTCTCGGACTTGCTCCCGAAGTACATCCGCCTGAGCTTGTCGATCTGCGCCTTCAGGCGTTCGATCTCGTCGTCGCGTGCGGCAATCTCCCGCACCATATTCGTGATCGACGTCTGTTGCTCGAGCACCAGAGCCTGGAGCTCAGCGACGGTGGTGGGAAGCGGCGCATGTTTGGACATGCGCCGCAGTTTACGAGCCTTCGATGCGGTTTACAACATCGACAGAGCAGCGGTACGGCGCGGCTGTCGCCAGTCGATGCCCTCGAGCAGCATCGACAGCTGGGCGCTCGTCAGATGGATCT
>NZ_JAAAYE010000220.1 GCF_013282575.1 Paraburkholderia sp. NMBU_R16 | reverse complement strand
GGGTCTGTCAGTAATTTCGTGTTCAAGGCATATGATGCTCCCCAGGAGAAAATATGCCTCGCAAACCCAAGACCCCACCGGTAGACCTGCCGGCGATTCCCGCCGAGCTGCTTGAGCAGTTCGGCAACGGCCCGATGACGGCCGAATCCATCAACGCCGCGACCATGGCGCTGAAGAAAGCGTTGATCGAGCGCGCGCTCGGCGGCGAGATGAACCACCATCTGGGCTATTCATCGGGCGCGGCCAAGCCGGCCGCCGTCACCAACCAGCGCAACGGCAAAGGCGCCAAGACCGTTCTGACCGAAGACGGCCCGATCCGCATCGAGGTGCCGCGCGACCGCGACGGCAGCTTCGAACCGCTATTGATCCCCAAGCACGAAAGACGTTTTACAGGCTTCGACGAGAAGATCGTCGCCATGTACGCCAGGGGCATGACCGTACGCGAGATCCAGGGCTTCTTGCAGGAGCAGTACGGCACCGAGGTCTCGCCCGAGTTCATCAGTTCTGTCACCGACGAGGTCATGGCTGAAGTCACGGCCTGGCAGTCACGGCCGCTCGAACCGATGTATCCGGTCGTGTTCTTCGATGCTTTGCGCGTCAAGATCCGCGAAGATGCTGTCGTACGCAACAAGGCCGTCTACCTCGCGCTGGGTGTCCTGCCCGACGGAACACGGGACATTCTCGGCCTGTGGATCGAGAACACCGAGGGCGCTAAGTTCTGGATGAAGGTGTTCAACGATTTGAAGACCCGCGGCGTGAACGACATTCTGATCGCCGTGACCGACGGCCTGAAAGGTATGCCAGAGGCACTGGCCGTCGTGTTTCCGGCAACCACGCTGCAGACCTGCATCGTCCACCTGATCCGCAACAGCCTTGATTACGCGAGTTGGAAGGACCGTAAGGGGCTGGCTGCGGCGATTCGACCGATCTACACAGCAGCCAGCGCCGAGGCCGCGCAGGCCGAACTCGACGCGTTTGCCGAAGGGCCTTGGGGGCAACGATTCCCGACGGTCAGCGCGGCGTGGCGCAATGCTTGGGATCGCGTCATTCCGTTCTTCGCGTTCCCGCCGGCGGTGCG
>NZ_JAAAYE010000219.1 GCF_013282575.1 Paraburkholderia sp. NMBU_R16 | reverse complement strand
TGGAACCGCTCGGCTATATCCCACCCGCTGAAGCTGAGGCAAACTATTACCGGCAACTCAGCAACGGAGTTGCGATGCCGGCATCAACTTAAACCAACCAGCCTCCACGATTCCCGGGGCGATTCACCCCCGCCTTCGCTGCGGCCTCTTGTGCGCGCTGCTGAGTATTTACGACGGTCTGCTGCTGTCGGAGAACATCGAGCTTCTTCTTTTCTACGTCGAGGGCTTGTTGAGCGCTCGTGACGTTCCCGAACGCACCCATAGATTGCTGCTGCTTAAGGTTGCGCTGAGCCGCTGCGAAACGCTCGTATTGATCTCCTACCTGCTTGTCTATACTGTCCGGAACGCCGATGCTTCGAATGGCGTTTTTTACCCGGTCGATAATCGAGCCCCATTGATGCCACCATGAGAGCACACTACCCATGTGCTTGTCGGCATCGTCGGAAATCCTTTGATGCACGTCCGACAGGTCCCGCATGATTGCCTTAACGGCTGAGGCCTCGTTGCCCTGCTTGACGAAGTTATCTATCTCTTCGTAAGCGCGCGGCGATCCCGTCTTGACCAAGAGACCGCGATGGTCAGTTAGCCGGCGCCGGTGCCTGCCATCGATGTGGCAACAATTCATCGATACGCGCTGCGGGATGTGCCGGCAAGCGCGCGAGCACATCCTTGAGATAGGCATAAGGATCGTGGCCATTGAGCTTGGCTGACTGCACCAGGCTCATCACCGCGGCCGCGCGTTTGCCCGCTCGCAATGAGCCTGCAAACAGCCAGTTGTTGCGGCCGACGGCAATCGGTCGGATCTAATTTTCACACCAGTTGTTATCGATCGGCGCTTGGGGATCGTCCAGGTAGTGCGTGAGCGCTGCCCATCGGCGCAGACTGTAGTCCAGCGCCTTTGCTATTGCCGAGCCTTCACTGACACGCGCCCGCTGCTGCGTCATCCAGTGATGAAGCGCATCGGCAATCGGACGCGAGCGGGTGTGGCGCGACAATCTGGATGAGAGACGCGCGACAAACAAGATGAGAATGTCGCGGCGAGGTTGATGATGCCGATGTTGATTGACGCTGACAAGCGTTTGTTGATTGACGCGCGGCGCATGTTGC
>NZ_JAAAYE010000218.1 GCF_013282575.1 Paraburkholderia sp. NMBU_R16 | reverse complement strand
CCCACGCCCACATGCCTCGAGCAAGAAGGACGCTGAGTCCGCGACGCGCTTCTGCGGGCAGGGCCTCGCCAAGCACGGCGGAACGCAGCACTTCGTATTGCGCAGCGATTGCAGATGAAACTACCAACGGCCAAGCATCGGATCGCGCTATTCCGCCGTTTTTTTTACACCGAAGGCACGCTCGATCGTTCTCGGATGTACATCGAGACCAAATTCCTCGTGAACTAGCCTAGCCAGTTCACGAGCCCGAATCGGCTCTCCTGGCGTGAACTGCGATTTGAGAAAGGCCAATACGTCACCCTGTATCTTGTGTGGACCGCGTGGTCCTCGCTTCCTCGGGACCAACCCTGCGATCCCGCCTTGCTCAAAGTCCGCCCGCGCCTGGTAGAAGGTTGGTCGAGAAACACCATATTCGTCGGAGATCTCCGTCACCGACGCCTTCTCAACGGAGACGCGGCGCAACATCTCGTACTTGACCTGCACGGCATCGTGGGGATCGAAGAATCCGCCTTCGCGGAACTTCGGATCCAGAACGCTCTCCGGCGTCGGATTCAGCGTGCCGTCCTCCGCGAGAACATCGGTCTTCGAGCGCCTGCGTTCGTTCGTTGGCACGTTCGCTCCAAGAGTTTGCCCACATATGTAATTAAATTATGCCGCAATACGGATCTTGTCAAGCTCTTGTTTTATGCAGTACGTGCCATTATATGCGCCACAAAAAGTCAATATCGAAAGCGATCAACACTGCATCGCGGCATTAATTCCCTTACACATGCGGCATAATTCACCTTACAATGACGAAGAGCTCTCGGCATCCCCGCACGAAAAGAGGCGTCTCACCAGAAGTTCAAGCTCCATTAAATCGGCAACCGTGAACGGCGCTCGATCTCGACCGATGGCGACTTCGGGATCAGGCGCGCTCACATCGGTCCACGTCGGAGGAACGGAGCAATAGCTCTTGTCGTCGACCCTCAGCAACAGACGCATGCCAGACCGGTTATAGCGCTCACCAATACACAGAAGTTGCCGCCCACTAAAGGGGTGGAAAGGATGGGTAATGCGGACAAGGTGCTCTGAGGCCACGTCAAGGTCCGCATTCCGAGGTATGTTACAA
>NZ_JAAAYE010000217.1 GCF_013282575.1 Paraburkholderia sp. NMBU_R16 | reverse complement strand
CAAAGGCCAAATGAAGGGTGACCACGCCACTCGAACGGTCGCCGCGCAGTTCTATTCGCTGCTTATCTAAGGACTCCTAAGCGAATCGCCGCTTGCTCGTCATGGCTCCGTTATCGCGACACAACCCGATCGCTTAAGTTGGGTGGATTGGGGCGGATACCCTGCGAACAAAGCCACTATTTCGTACTTCGACAGTAACCGATCTGGAAGGCATGCTTCGCCGTTCATCGCCGTTTTTCGCGATCGATTAATCTGACGCGTTCAACTTGGCACATAAAGAACACTCATCACCACAATGGAGGACCTTGGATGAATCCGCTCAGCCCGATCAGCCGTTATTATTGGCCTTCGCCCTATTACCCTTCGGCAAGTACCCCGCCGTCAACAGACCAAACAGGAGCAGCGGCCCAAACAGGATTAGCGGCGAATCATCCGTTGGATTCCTTGACTCGTACTCCGGGTGCGAATCCCGCTAGGCCTCGACAGAGGCGACCCCATATTTTGATAGACATGGGCTGGCCTCCGGGGCCCTCTCCCAATCCGAACAGGCAGGCGAGCCATGGCATCGCATCGAGCTCTCGGTCCGAAAGTGCATCCCTGCGCCTCGAACCAGAGGCACTTGCTCGAACAGTAACAGGCTTGGCACAGGGGTATTTTCCGGCAAGTCAGGTACTTCGTGCAATTATTGAACATCTTAAAGCCGATCCAGGTACCCTGGGAAACGTGTTGCACAAGATGGAGGCTGCCCAAATCACGGGTGAGCGTATTTTTATGCTATTCAAATATGTATGCGATCTCGAAGTAAGTGGAATGATCGAGCTTCTCGGCCAGGGATCGAACGAAGTCCTAAACGCTGCAATTGATGAAGTAGTGAAGCGAAGGAATGTTAATAGCATCAGGCGATGAAAAAAATGTCCGAAGGGTACTGTCATGCATGGACGCCCCCGGTTTGCTGTCATCGGCAACTTGAAAGTCGTCGAGATCTGACGGTGTAAACGGGCGTTGGTGCACGGATAGGCAAACGAAAGACGAGAGTAATAAAATCGCGGTCCGTCCTGCTGGAAGCCCATGCATGCCCCACAAGCACAACGCCGCGCGCCGGCATGACATCCCGAAGATGGCCCA
>NZ_JAAAYE010000216.1 GCF_013282575.1 Paraburkholderia sp. NMBU_R16 | reverse complement strand
TGGCGGTGCTCAACCGCATGCTGGCCGCCGCACGCCCGAACTCCGTGCGCTGTAAGGTTCATGCCGCATAACCTGTGGGGAAAGGGGCGCATTGCACACTGCTCCGCCTCCATGCACCAACGCCCCGCAAGGCGCTTGTGTTTCGCGGCCCGCACCGGCATACTGGCTAACACAAGTTAGCTAATCTGGAGAGGCAGCATGCTCACGGTCAACATGCACGACGCGAAGTCGAAACTCTCGAGCCTGGTCGAGCGGCTCGAGGTCGGTCAGGAAAACGAGGTCATCATCGCCCGCAACGGCACACCGGTCGCCCGGCTGGTGCCGTTTGCCGCGCCCCGGCGCATCGGTGCCGCGCGGCACCTGCTGGCCGGCCTCGCGGTGCCGGCCAGCGTCGAGGCGTTCAATGCCGGTGACGATGCGATTGCCGCCGATTTCGAGGCAAGCGCGCAGCAGGGCCTCACGCCGTGAGGGTGCTGCTCGACACGCATATTGCCCTGTGGGCCGCCGAAGGCGCGCCGCAGCTCTCGTCGCAGGCCGCCGCCCTGATCGAGGATCCGACCAATACGTTGCTGGTCAGCGCCGCAGCGATCTGGGAAATCGCCATCAAGCATGCGAAGGGCAACCTGCGCGTGCATCCGCGCGATGCCCGCTCGGCGTTTCGCCTCGCCGGTTTCGTCGAACTGCCGGTCACCGGCGACCATACGGAGGCTGTTGCACTGCTGCCGTCCCATGCGGACCACGCCGATCCATTCGACCGGCTGATGATCGCCCAGGCGCTGCACGAGGGGATGCCGCTGCTGAGCGCCGACCCGAAAGTGTGGCGCTATCACCCGACCCTGATGCTGCAGGCCTGACGGCGGGCTCACGTCATGGCTAACCGCCTCCAGCAGCTGACCCTGCCGCCGCCGCCGCGCAGCTATACGCGCACCGATTTCGCTGCGCCGCGCGCCCAGGGGCGTTGTCACGTTGCTGGGGCGATCGGGTAGGATTGCATCATGAAGAATAGAAAATCGCGGCGTTGGTGCATGGAGGCGGAGCAGTGTGCAATGCGCCCCTTTCCCCACAGGTTATGCGGCATGAACCTTACAGCGCACGGAGTTCGGGCGTGCGGCGGCCAGCATGCGGTTGAGCACCG
>NZ_JAAAYE010000215.1 GCF_013282575.1 Paraburkholderia sp. NMBU_R16 | reverse complement strand
CGCGGCTACACGCGCTTCGAAACAATGCGAACCGTGCTGTTCCTCATCGCCGGCAAGCTAGATTTCTCCAGCTTCAACCCGCATGCCTCGTGAGCCGCGTTACCCACTGCATTTTCAAAAGAGCCATTTTTTCTATATCAATCACATAGGAGAAATTCTAGAAAACAGCCTTCGTTCGTCACTTCGTCACTTGCTTCGTCTCCGGCGCGAAGTTTTTCCGGGGAGAAGGAGTGCGGGCAGCGTGAGCGGGCATCTTGGTAACGAACGCGTGCCGTTCAGCCCACTCCAACTACCGCACGATCTCTGACCTGGATGTTTAGTTCGATGCCTATTTGTTGATCAACTCCACGGTTTTCGACAAGTTCAGCAATTCTTTGTATAGATCATGATTCGATACCTCGCCAAATTTTTCGTCGATATACTGGTAGTACTCGACTGCACCTTTTAGCTTCCCGCCTTGTTTATTAAGTTTTGGTTCAATGATTTCGATGAGGATGCCTTCAATCTCGTTCAGCGCATCAGAATATTTGAACCCGGCGACGCCTGAATCAACGGATTGCTGGTTACTCAAGGCCCCGTTTGTGTTGACATCTCGGAAGCCAATCCAGCTAAAGTATTCCCATCTATTCCATAGGGGGCCATCCATGTGATTCTTTAATCGTGTAAAAAGAGTCGCATTGCCATTGCCTGCTTGGCCGACATACACAATGGATTGATTTCTGTCATACAAGACGTATACCCCGATTTGATCTCGGAAATCAGCTATGAATCTTCCCGTAAAGCCCTTCAGGTGTCCCGCATTTCCGTTGCCACCTGCGCCCCGATGAAGGTATTTTCTTTCCCAGAGAAATCCGAAATTTTTAATCACTGGCATGATTGCTTCTCGTTATGATGTTGGCGGTCCGAGCTTGATGATACCGGAGCGCGGCGGGAATTACATCCAGTGACGCCACAGCTTGTTGGATTGCAGCGCCGTTGAATGCTTGCTGAATTGCGTTCTATCTGAACCATCGGGAAGCGGTGCGCGCTTAGCAGCTTGCTGAAATACCCCTCGTCAGCGAGCGCGTACCTTTCGTCGGCTCGTCGAGCCAGTCGATTTTTCGGGATATGGAAATCTGGGCCTCATTTCAGGGATTTCTGATGGTCTGAGGC
>NZ_JAAAYE010000214.1 GCF_013282575.1 Paraburkholderia sp. NMBU_R16 | reverse complement strand
GCCGCTTCAGCACGCTGCCCGCGCCGGTGGGCAACGTTGAGCGAGCTTTCTTCGTCTTTGCCATCATCGATGTCCTGCGTTTCAATTCGCACCGATTCTACTCGTCCTCGTTAATGCGACAGAGCCATCGCCGCCGGGACAGGAACGCTGTGGCGCCATCCGGACGCCGCGCTCCAGGAAAGTTTATGTGTCTTCATCGCACTACATTTCCATGTTGTGAATGGTCCCTGCTCGAACAACGATACGATTGGCAGCTTCTCTTCGATGCTCTCGTGCGAAGCATGCTTTAGCGGCGATGGGCATTCCGTCATGCCTGCAGCGCCCCCAATCCCGCGGCATATCAGGCGGCACTCATCGCCGGGCGTTCGACATGAGGCGGGAGCACACACCAGGTGCCGTCGCCTTGAGGGAAGAGGCAGACTGCGAACGCGCCGGTTGATGTCGATGCCTCGACACATACACAACGGGTCTGATTCGGGCCTGCACGACCACCACGTGTTACCCGAGCCGACATTGCATGAGTCATCGCGAGCCATTTTTCCACGGTGAAACGCAATGATCTTTCGGGCTTTTCCATCGGTTTCTCCTTCAACCTTCTTTTTGCTGAAGTGGCCGACTCACGTTCACTTTTGCGGCAAGCAGGCAGTGCCCGAGAAATGCGGTCCATTCGTACGATTCATAAAACGTTATAGCGACAACGTATCCTTGGTTGCTAGGGCACAGATTCTGAAAGCGAATTTCTAACCCATGAAATCGGTTGCCGACCTTGACATAAATCAACATTCGCTGCCCGCGGCCTTGTGCGAGCATGAACCATGTATTTGTGCGCCACACATACTCGATATATCGACACGCACGTGCGTCATCTGAACACCGGGAAAAACCTAATAATCATGTAGATTGCAGAAATTATATTGATCCGGATGATTAGATATTAGTCGCTCAAATTGAACTTGATTATCGAAAACCCTGGGGCAAGCGATTGGCGAAGCAAACAGGATTAAACTTTGCCGTGGCCACGTCGATAGGGCTCTGTCGCATTAACGAGGACGAGTAGAATCGGTGCGAATTGAAACGCAGGACATCGATGATGGCAAAGACGAAGAAAGCTCGCTCAACGTTGCCCACTGGCGCGGGCAGCGTGCTGAAGCGGCT
>NZ_JAAAYE010000213.1 GCF_013282575.1 Paraburkholderia sp. NMBU_R16 | reverse complement strand
CCGCTTCAGCACGCTGCCCGCGCCGGTGGGCAACGTTGAGCGAGCTTTCTTCGTCTTTGCCATCATCGATGTCCTGCGTTTCAATTCGCACCGATTCTACTCGTCCTCGTTAATGCGACAGAGCCCGGGACATTGCCCAAAACGTTGATCGCGAGACGAAGCGCATCTGCAATGGTCGGGTCCGACATGCTTGCTTTTCCGTTATCTAGTGGGCGAGCACCGCGCCGAGATTGAGTTCATCGGCAACTTTCTTCAATCGCTTGTCGCGCGTCCAGATGGTGGTGCCGGGTTGTAGGCGCGCGGACGCCAACAGTGACGTGTCGACATATCCGATTCCACGATTGAACAAACCTTCGCGCTCGATCAGATAAAACGTCTCCTCCGGAGTTGCAACTGGCGCGCGCGGCAGATCGAGCAACGCGCCAAGCACGACGTCACGGTCACGCAGACTACCGAGCGAAATCTCGCCTATCACATATGGATGAGCCAGCACACGCTCCTCGGCAAGCAGCGTGATCAGCATAGGATCAGAAGCGCTGAGGTGGTCAATCCAGACCGACGTGTCGACAAGAATCATTCGACGTCCTGCCGGCGACGCGGCGCCCCCTTGATGCCCGGTTGGCTACCGCCAAGATTCGCGAGTCGTTTCGCGGCTTCACGCTGGATCAAGGCATTTAGCGCTTCGCGTACGAGTGCCGTTTTTTCCTCCACGCCCGTATAGGCTTGAGCCTTGGCGATCAAGTCGTCATCAAGCGCAATAGTCGTACGCATGGGAACCTCCGCAAGTATGAGCACTAATAATAGCATCGTTTGATGATTAAATAGTGCATTTTGTCGTCTCGTAACAAGCGCGTTTTGCCGCAACATTCCGATGCAGTTGCACGCGAGAACAGCGAAAATCGCCCGCAAACACGGACCAGATATCGCGTCCTCGGAAAAGCGGCTCGCCGACCTTGGTGGAGGCGCTCGCCCGTACAAAACCCGCATCGCGCAGGCCTGCAGGGTTTTGCGTTAACAACCTGTGTTTTTGATCAAAGCCCAACTGGCCATTGCCGACGGCTTTGTTCAGCAGCACTTCAGTCCCGTGTGGGGGCCGGCGTTCGCGGAGAAACGGGGCTACTGGTTGGCGATACGGTATAAAAGCGAACGGCAACGCCGCGATGACCGACAGCCCAATGGTGC
>NZ_JAAAYE010000212.1 GCF_013282575.1 Paraburkholderia sp. NMBU_R16 | reverse complement strand
GGCGTCGTGGTCGTGATAGGCGACCCGCCGACCGACCGTGGACAACTCGCGCAAGCGCCCAACCTGGAGGAAATCAGCCGAACCAAAATTCAACTGCTTAACCGTCCACGGAAACGGGTCACCCCCACAGTTCTATTCGCTGCTTATGTAAGGACTCCTAAGCGAATCGCCGCTTGCTCGTCATGGCTCCGTTATCGCGACACAACCTAAAGAAGGCCGGAACTGCCGTGATATCGTGCGACGGGTTACGAAGCCACACACGAATCAACAACAGCCCGGCCTATGGATCGAATCGTACACGCCTTCCTTACCCTCGAACAACATCTACGCGCCGTCGTCTCGACGCCGCAATCATACCGGCCCAGTCATTGCCCGCATTGCGGCTTCGGCGGCCTGTGGGGCCACGCCTTCTACGGCCGCAAGGCCGACCACAGCAACGGCGGCGAACTCAACCCGGCACCCGTGCCGCGCTTTCGTTGTCTGTCGTGCAACCGAACCTGTTCACGCTTGCCGCTGTGTATCTGCCCCCGCCGCTGGTATGCCTGGGCGCTGCAGCAACGGGTTCTTTCGCTGATGCTCTTTGGCCTGTCGCTGCGTTGCGCCGCGGCGCTCACCGGGCTCAGCCGTCATACCGTGCGTCGCTGGTGGGCTTGGCTGCGCGAGCGCACGGAGCACTTCGCCTTTCATCTGCGCAGCCGCTTCCCCGAGCTCGGCCGCACCGAGGGCGTCGCCACTTTCTGGCGGGCCTGCTTGAGCCTGATGCCATTGGATAAGGCCATGGCGTGGCTCGATCGCGACGGCCTGATCGTCCCGTGATCCGTTGATCCTGGCGCGTCGCGAGACCGCCGGTTTCGCGTTTTTTCCGGGTGCCCACAAAGTTTGGCCACTTCCGCGGCCATCGCAACGGCGATTTCATGTCGATTCCTCAACTGAACGAAGGAATTTGACGACATGAATCCCATCGACGAGATGGCGCTGTTCCGTCTGGGCGTGCTCGGCCCGCTTGTCAGCCGCGGCGAACTCGCCCGTGGTGAACTCGCTCGCCTCATGCACCAGATCGCCCAGCAGGAGTACGCCATTCCCGGCTCCCGACGCCGCCACATCAGCGAGAAGACGCTGCGCGTCTGGTACGACCTGTGGCGGCGCGAGGGCGTCGCAGGACTCGCCAGCAAGCCGCGCAATGACCGC
>NZ_JAAAYE010000211.1 GCF_013282575.1 Paraburkholderia sp. NMBU_R16 | reverse complement strand
AAGTGCCCGGCACCGCGATTCTGGCCGCGTTGCGGCGTGAGCACGGCTACACCGGCAGCTATTCGTCGGTTTATCGCATGATCGTTTCGATCAACGCGGGCCGCCCGCCCGAGGCCACCGTGCCGCTGAGTTTTGCGCCCGGTGAGGCCGCGCAGGTGGATTTCGGTGCCGGCCCGATGCTGCCTGACGCCGACGGCGTGTTCAGGCGCACCTGGGCGTTCGTGATGACGCTTGCCTTCTCGCGACATCAGTACGTCGAGTTCGTCTGGGACCAGACTGTCGCAACCTGGCTCGGATGCCACCGTCGCGCCTTCGAATGGTTCGGCGCCGTGCCCACGCGCGTGATCATCGACAACCCCAAGTGCGCGATCACGCGCGCCTGCACTTACGACCCTGTCGTGCAGCGCGCCTACGCGGAATGCGCCGAAGGATACGGTTTTCGGATCGATCCCTGCCCGCCGGCGGACCCGCCCAAGAAAGGCATCGTGGAGGCCGGCGTCAAATACGTGAAGGGCAACTTCTTGCCGCTGCGCCAGTTCCGCGACTTCACGGATCTAAACGAGCAGGCCCGTCACTGGGTCATGCACGAAGCGGGGCGCCGAATCCACGGTACGACGCGCAAAGTACCGCTCGAGTTGTTCGAGATCGAACGGCCTCTCATGCGCGAGCTGCCAGCCGTCGCGCCCGATCTGGGCACCTGGCACAAGGTCTCGGTTCATCGAGACTGTCATGTCGCCCATCAGCGCGTGCTGTATTCCGTGCCGTTCTCGTTGGTCGGCAAGCGGTTGTGGCTGCGCGCGACCGATGCTTCGGTCTGCATCTACGACGATTACCGACTGGTCGCTTCGCACATACGCGGCCGCCGCCCCGGCGACCGGCTCACCGTGCGCGACCACCTGCCGCCCGAGGCGCGCGCGTTTCTCGCTCACGATCGGCAGTGGTGTCTCGAACAAGCTACGCGCGTAGGGCCCGCTTGTGCCGAGCTCATCGAGCTGCTACTGGCCGATCACATTCTCGAGCGCTTGCGCGCGGCGCAGGGCGTCATGCGGTTGCAGAAGCCCTACGGCGCTTCGCGCCTGGAAGCAGCGTGCGCTCGCGCACTCGCACACGCCAGTCCCTTCTATCGGACCGTCAAGACAATCCTTGTCGGCGGCTTCGATCAGCACCCCCTCACCGATTCGAACGAATACATCCA
>NZ_JAAAYE010000210.1 GCF_013282575.1 Paraburkholderia sp. NMBU_R16 | reverse complement strand
CAGCTTGCTGAAATACCACTCGCCTGGTCATCGGACGAGGTGGCCGAAGCGTTGATAAGAAAGCCCTGTCTGCCTCCTGAAGATCATGCGCGGTAGCGACACATTCACCGAGAAGTTGTTCACGTTCAGCAAGCTGGATGATTTCATCCCGGCCTCGCATCCGCTGCGGGCGATCCGGCAGATGGCCAACGAGGCGCTGGCGAAGCTCGATGGGCTGTTCACCCGGATGTACGAAGCGGACGCGAAGGGCGGACGGCCGAGCATCGCGCCGGAGAAGCTGCTGCGCGCGATGCTGATCCAGGTGCTTTACAGCGTGCGCTCGGAACGCCAACTCATGGAGCAGGTGCAGTACAACCTGCTGTTTCGCTGGTTCATCGGCTTGGCGATGGACGATGTGGTGTGGGTGCCGACGGTCTTCACGAAGAACCGCGAGCGTTTGATTCGTCATGACGCAGTGGTCGAGTTCTTCAATGAGGTGGTGGCGCTGGCCGAGAAGAGAAAGTTGCTGTCAGGCGAGCATTTCAGCGTGGACGGCACGCTGATTCAGGCCTGGGCGGGACACAAGAGTTTCAAGCGCAAAGACGGCGGCGATGACGACGGCGGCAGCAGGGGCAACTTCAAGGGCGAGAAGCGCAGCAATGAGACGCACGCCTCAAACACCGATGAGGATGCGCGGCTGTTCCGCAAGGGCAACACGGCCAGCGAACTGCGCTACATGGGCCACGCGCTGAGCGACAACCGCCATGGGCTGATCGTGAACGCGCGGGTGAGTCGCGCGGACGGCTACGCCGAGCGTGACGCAGCCGAGCGGATGATTGACGATGCACGCCAAGCACTCGATGGTGCCGACACGCCGATTACGCTGGGCGCGGACAAGGGTTATGACGCGAAGGAATTCGTCGAAGCCTGCACGAATCTGAAGGTCGTGCCGCATGTGGCGCAGAACAAGTCGAATCGCCGATCGGCGGTGGCCGACGAGATTGCCGGCAGCGAAGGCTATGCGCTGTCGCAGCAAAAGCGCAAGCTCATCGAGCAGGCGTTTGGCTGGGTCAAGACGGTGGGACGCATGCGGCAGGTGATGGTGCGCGGGTTGAAGAAGGTCGACCAGATGTTCGTTCTGAACATGGCCGCCTACAACCTCGTGCGTATGCGCTCGCTGGGCGCAGTCCGTCCGGCGGCGGCATAAAGGGAGGGAGCCGGGCAAAAAACGAGCCTCAGA
>NZ_JAAAYE010000209.1 GCF_013282575.1 Paraburkholderia sp. NMBU_R16 | reverse complement strand
ATGGATCGTGCCCACGATCGCCGATCGTGGGCACGATCCCCCTTGATCTACACGGACTCCGACACGCCATCACCATCATGCCCGACGCGCGCGTGAACCGGGAAACGGTCGGGCCGAGTCGCTTACGTCGACGGCGCGGTACAGATATTTCCAGTGGCCCTTGATCTTCACGTAGGGGTGAGTAGACCCAGGGAATTTCACCCGGAGTCTCTCGCGGAACCGTACGTGACACTCTCGCGTCATACGGCTCCCGTTATCCAACCGATGCCCCTTGAAGCTGCCAGTGCACGAACTGTCGCGGATACGCCTTCTTCATCTTGTGCAACCACTCCTCACTGCGCCGTGTATGCCTTCGCAGTGTCTTGTACTTGCGCTGGGCCCAGCGCACGAGCTTGCGGTCGAGATACCGACCGAGTCCGTGCATGGCCGTCCGATAGAAGGCCCCGTAGTAGTTCCACCAGCCACGTATCGTGGGATTGCATTGCTCGGCCAGATCGACCAGTGACCCTGACGTTTGACGGGGCAACCGCCACCGTCGCACCGCCTGTCTCATCCGCTGCAGGGCAGCAGGACTCACTCCGGGCAGAAAGCTCGTTGAGAGCCGCCCGAACTTGGTCAGCACCCTTCGCGGACGAAACAGAAAGCCCAGAAATGTAAAAGTCACATTCGGATAGGCCTGGTTGCGGCTTCGGTCCTTGCAATACACGATCTTCGACTTCTCAGGATGCATCTGCAACCCGCATTCCGCCAGCCGCGAGGCAATGGCATGCATGACTTCCTGCGCGTGCGCCTCGCTGCGGCAATGGACCACCGCATCATCGGCATAGCGCGCAAAGAGACATTGCGGAAAGTGCCGCTGCATCCATGCGTCAAATGCATAGTGCATGAACAGATGGAAGTTGCCCCGCTTCGACGGACAGATCTGCAGTAGCGATCGATGTGCGATTTAACCTCCGTTAAGCGGTAAGTCGTGGGTTTGTCACCTTCCGGCATAAAGGAGCCGGGTATTTCCGGCATATAGGCGCCAGCAGAAGTGGGCAGAATCGAGCATCTTTGTGGTTCAAGAATGTGCCGTTTATCCGGCGTTTGCAAGGTTCAAGTGATGCTCCGGCAGGTGCCTTGGGCTGCGGTATGAGTGTCCGTCGAGCACGAGGCAGTAGGCGTTGTGGCGCAAGCGGTCGAGCGTAGCGGAGGCCAGCAAGCGGTTAGCCGGGAACGCC
>NZ_JAAAYE010000208.1 GCF_013282575.1 Paraburkholderia sp. NMBU_R16 | reverse complement strand
TGACCTGCCCCCAACAAACCGGGCCAGTCAGAACCTAGTAAAGTTCGTTTTCGGAGAAGAAGACGAACATGAAGAAGCGTTTTACGGAAGAGCAAATCATCGGGTTTCTGAAGGAAGCCGAGGCCGGCATGCCGGTGAAGGAGTTGTGCAGGAAGCACGGCTTCAGTGACGCGTCGTTCTACACGTGGCGCGCGAAGTTCGGCGGCATGGAGGTGTCGGAGGCGCGCCGGCTGAAGGACCTGGAAGCAGAGAACGCGCGGCTGAAGAAGCTGCTGGCCGAAGCGATGCTGGATATGGAAGCGCTGAAGGTGGTCGTCAAGGGAAAGCCCTGAGCCCACAAGCCAAGCGCGAAGCAGTGGCGGCGATTCGGGAGAAGGTCGACATCTCGGAGCGCCGCGCCTGCCGGCTTGTTGGGCTATCTCGCAGCGTGTTGCATTACGAGTCGAAACCGGACCACGAGAATGAAGCGCTAACGGCGCGCCTGGTGGAGCTGGCGCATGAGCGCCGGCGGTTCGGCTACCGGCGGCTGCATGCACTCGTGGAGCGCGAAGGCATTCACGCGAATCACAAGCGCGTGCATCGCCTTTATCGTGAAGCTGGGCTGGCTGTGCGACGCCGTCGTCGGCGCCACGGCGTCATGATTGAACGCGAACAGTTGGCTTTGCCGAGCGGGCCCAACGAAGTTTGGTCAATTGATTTTGTGATGGATGCACTGTCGAACGGGCGGCGTCTGAAGTGCCTGACTATCGTCGATGACTTCACCAAGGAGTCCGTTGATATCGTCGTGGACCACGGCATGTCCGGCTTGTACGTCGCACGAGCGTTAGACCGAGCAGCACGTTTCCGGGGTTATCCCAAAGCGCTGCGAACGGACCAGGGACCGGAATTTACGAGCCGGGCGCTTGACCAATGGGCCTACGCCAGTGGCGTTACGTTGAAATTGATTCAGCCCGGCAAGCCGACGCAGAATGCGTACATCGAATCGTTCAACGGCAAGTTCCGCGACGAATGCCTTAACGAGCATTGGTTCAAGAGCCTTGCGCATGCCCGAGCGATCATCGCGGCGTGGCGTCAGGACTACAACGAGGACCGGCCCCACAGCGCATTGAATTATCTTTCGCCAGCAGAGTTCGCGGCGAAACATCGGGCAACAGCGGATGCTCCTGCCGCTTTCCAGGAGCTGGTTTAAAGGGACTTTGCTAGAAGCCGACTGGCCCTACCGAAGGGGGCAGGTCA
>NZ_JAAAYE010000207.1 GCF_013282575.1 Paraburkholderia sp. NMBU_R16 | reverse complement strand
GCGGCCGGCTTTGACCAACTCGACCATCTGCGCCCGAAATTCCGGCGCGTAGGGGTTGTGGTGCTTTCCCATGGCAGGCACCTCCTGTTCCAAAGGATAGGTGTCCACGAAACCGGGTCAACTCCAGGTTCGCAGGCTGATGCAGGCACACGGCATTCGTGCTCGGCATAAGCGCCGCTACAAGGCGACGACGAACAGCAAGCACAAGCTGCCGGTGGCGGAGAACGTGCTGGCCCGTCAGTTCGAGACGGAGTCGCCGAATCAGGTCTGGACAGTGGACATCACGTACATTCCAACCGGTGAAGGCTGGCTGTATCTGGCTGTCGTCATGGACTTGTATAGCAGGATGATCGTCGGCTGGGCGATGGATGAACGGATGACGCGGGAGCTGGCGATGGAAGCGTTACGGATGGCGAAATTCCGTCGCAAACCCGCCCCCGGTCTGCTGCATCATTCGGATCGTGGCAGCCAGTATTGCAGCGGAGACTATCAGGCGCTACTGGCCGAATATGGCATGCGTTGCTCGATGAGCCGCAAGGGAAATTGTTGGGACAACGCGCCGATGGAAAGCTTCTTCAACAGTCTGAAAAACGAACGGGTATTCCATGAGCGCTATGGCACTCGCGATGCAGCCCGGCGCGATCTGTTCGAGTACATCGAGGGGTTCTACAATCGCCGCCGCCGGCATTCTTCGATTGGCTATCGCACGCCGGTTCAGCAGTATGAAGCCTGGTTCGAGGAAGAGAAATTAGCAGCGTAGGTGCTACGTTGGTAGCCGGAAAACGCGCCCAAGCTCACCATAGCCCGACATTTCACCTCCTCTCGATAAATAAAATTATGATATTCCAGCACATGGCAGAAACAGAGAAAAACGCGAAATACTGCTCTACTTCACGAATTTCGCGATCGACGCCTGCCTTTAAATTTAACCTAAATCGCACAACTCATTGACTCATACTTTACATGAGCTTCAGTGTCTAAACGCTCGCCCACAGCGCGAACCAATCTTCGACGAGCAGACCGCTCGAGTTGATTGTTGGCATTCTCGACAGAGCCTCCCATGGCCCTATTCTTCCCAACTGATTCGCGCTCAACGTTGAGCTGTCGCTTAACGTCATTCCATTACACACAAGTCTGCTGCTCGAGCTCACGCGCGTATCTGATACCAGCAGCAAAATCCACCACGCGCTGCATGCCTAGCCAGATGGTCTTGACGCCAGGCTCGCCGTCGCCTTTGCGGGC
>NZ_JAAAYE010000206.1 GCF_013282575.1 Paraburkholderia sp. NMBU_R16 | reverse complement strand
GCGGCCGGCTTTGACCAACTCGACCATCTGCGCCCGAAATTCCGGCGCGTAGGGGTTGTGGTGCTTTCCCATGGCAGGCACCTCCTGTTCCAAAGGATAGGTGTCCACGAAACCGGGTCAACTCCAACCACCGACAAGGCACCCCGATGACGGGGGACTGCTCGGCGCGGCGTGGCGGCAGCGGTTCCGGGCTACGCCCTTCACCGCTGCCGCCACGCCAGTACTCTCATCCTGATTTGACGCGCTGCTCTCATCTTGTTTGACGCGCGGCACCCACTGGAGATCGACGATTTCCCCGCGTCGCATCGCCGTTTCGACGGCGAGCCAAATAATGGCAGGCAGCAAGTCCGAACCACTTGCCGCCACGACACGCTCCAACTCCCCGGCTTCCGTTTGACGAGCAGACTCCGTGTCGGATTCGGCAACAGCGATCCGGCGGGTGCGTGCATTGTTGGGGGGTGGCTTGCGCACCAGCTCGAGGGGATTGAGCAGACTTTCCATGCCCCATTCCTTCCGGGCGAAGCTGAAGACATGGGAGAGGACAGCGAGACGCCGCACCACGCTGGCTGGCTTCAGTGGAGGATTGGTCTGTTTCAACCAATCGTCCCTCAGTTTGGCAATGTCCGCGCTTCGCACCGAAGCCATTGGTCTGGACGCGATGACCGTGCTCTTCCACATGCGCAGCAGAGACGCCTCCTGTACGTAGCCCTTCTTGGAGGCGGCGATTTCGCGATCGTATCGATCGAGCGCTTCCGCGAGCGTGGTCGATTCCGCTTCGGCCCGGCTGACGAAGACGCCGCGATCGATCTCCGACTCGATCAGTCGAGCCCAAGCCTCTGCTTCAGCTCGCGTGTTGAACGTCTTGATCTGTACCGGGTAACCCTTGCGGCGAACGCGGGACTGCCACTGGAGATCGCCTCGACGGGTGATAGATGCCATTCACTGCTCCTTAAGTGTTGCGTCCAAGGCTTCGACAGCCCAAGTGGCGCAAAATTGGCGCAATAAATCGAATCTACCAAAGAAAAAGGGCCTAGCCATCGGCTAAGCCCTTGATTCTATTGGTGGAGCGGAGGAGGATCGAACTCCCGACCTTCGCATTGCGAACGCGACGCTCTCCCAGCTTCCGTAAGCGTGTCGCGGGCACCGTCTTGACGGCGGTGTCGTGATGTTCAGTTGGCGTTGTGGAGCTGATCCGCTACGACCCACGGCATGAGTTGGTCCACGCGGTTGATCGGGTGATCAGCGATTCGGG
>NZ_JAAAYE010000205.1 GCF_013282575.1 Paraburkholderia sp. NMBU_R16 | reverse complement strand
GGCTTCGCGCGTGCACGAACTCACGCCGCGAATCTGGAAATCGCTCTTCGCCGACAACCCGCTGCGCTCGCCACTGCATCAGATCGCCTGAGATCGCAACGACGTCGGTCAATTACCGATTACGTTTCGTCCGAGGCGCGCGATGTGACTTGCATGCTCAGTGAGGCTCGGCCATGACAGGACTTCACTTCGACGCGATCCATGCCTAGCTCTCCAGGTGTTCGTCAATTGAGCAACTACGAAAGCAAAGATCTGATTCGCTGCCACCGCTTAGTCGCCGCATCTGGCAGCGCCCTGGACGTTCCCAAACGCATCAACAGCCGGGATATGCCGGTTCTCTCGCGTTCAAGGTAAGCCCGTATTTCTTTCACGACTGTGTCTTGTGCCCACCCTTCCATTTCGGGCACAGCGAGCGCAGAAAGATTGCTGCGAAAAACGGGGGCGACCTCTTCGCGCAGGACCTTTTCGAGCTCGTCGAGTGAGTAACCGGATGCGCGTAGTGTTTTGGCAATCCCGGCGTAATCGTAGTCCTGGAGTTCCTTCCCGACGAACAGTTCCGAGAGCGCTTCCCAGACCGCGGCGCGGCGTTCGAGGTTCAACGGTTCCGTCACGATGATCACCTGGTCGAGCGAGGGTACAAAGAGCCGAAACTGGCTTCAGCGCCGTAGGTCGCGAGCAAGCCCCCAACGAACGCGATCGCGCCGACACATACAGGCGCAGTCGCCGCGCATACGCCGACCGCAACCGCTGCGCTGCCAGCGGCCCACCCACCGATAAGGCCGGCGCCAGCCAGGGCGCCTTGCCGCATTACTTCACGCGGTTTGTCGCGAGACAGCGATGTGCGCGACATGCCGAGTCGTTGAGCCGCATCAGTCACTTCGATGCCAAGCGGCGCAAGCACATCCTCGCGCAGCAGCGCGCCGGGATGGGGATGGTGGTTCATCATGGCGTGTTCCTTAGCGCTATGTCTTCGAGGGTCGGCGACGAAAAAAACGAATAACCGTCCGATATACCCTCGACCTCCACTTTTGAGAAATCGGCGGTGATATCGTGAAGCAATCGAGGTGCTCCCGAGGGCGAACCCGATCATCAGCCTCTACCGTCCAGCATGGAACCCGGAGTACCAGCGAGTGAATCGCCCCGGGAATCGTGGAGGCTGGTTGGTTTAAGTTGATGCCGGCATCGCAACTCCGTTGCTGAGTTGCCGGTAATAGTTTGCCTCAGCTTCAGCGGGTGGGATATAGCCGAGCGGTTCCA
>NZ_JAAAYE010000204.1 GCF_013282575.1 Paraburkholderia sp. NMBU_R16 | reverse complement strand
CATCGGCTTATACACATGTGCGCGCCGCTTCCCGGGTTCGGAAGAACATGTTTACTTTCAATGACATAGGGCTGGGCTTGTAAACTTTCGGCGAAACGCGTTTACTCTCGCTTTTTGCGTGAACGCCTTGGCCCTGGACACGACTTGCTGGACGGAAACGGAATTCGCCCACCTCGATCTTGGCGACGCGCGCCTGAACAAGCGAGCGAGAACATTGATGGAACGATTGGCGGCCAAGCCGACAGTGGGAGTGCCGCAAGCCTGTCGCGGCTGGGGCGAGACGATAGCGGCGTACCGCTTCTTCGATAACGAGGAGGTCCAATGGGCCACGATTCTCGAGCCGCATTGGCGACAGACCCAGCAGCGCATGGCAGCACACCCGGTGGTGCTGTGTCTGCAAGACACCACTGAACTGGACTTCAACGGCAGGAGCACAGCGGGCCTCGGACCTCTGTCCTACGAGGCCCAACGCGGCATGTATCTGCACCCGACCTACGCGGTGACCCCTGAACACTTGCCGCTGGGTGTACTGGATGCGTGGATGTGGGCGCGCGAGGCGAAAGACAAGCAAGGCAAGCGCGGCGGTTTGAAGGAAAGCCTGCGCTGGATCGAGGGATACGAGCGGATTGCGGAAACTGCGCCGAGCCTGCCGGATACGCGATTGGTGTACGTCGCCGATCGCGAGGCGGACATGATTGCGCTGATGATGCGCGCGCAGGAACTAGGCACGCCGGCGGACTGGTTGATTCGCTCGACGCATGATCGATCGCTGCCTGAAGGGGCGAAGCTGTGGAGCACCACAAGTGAGGGCGAACCGATCGGCGAGATCGGCTTCACGATGGGCTCGCGTCACGGGGTCAAGGCCCGCGAGGTACGCCAGCATGTGTGGCTGCGGCGCGTCGAGTTGCCGGCGGAGAAAGGCCAAAGCGTGGTCGCCACGTGCTTGGTCGCTCGTGAATTCGACGCGCCCGCCGGTGTCAAGCCGATCGAATGGCGCCTGCTGACTAACCGCGAAGCGACGACGTTGCAGCAGGCCACCGAACTCATTGACTGGTACCGCGCGCGCTGGGAAATCGAGATTCTGTTCAATGTGTTGAAGAACGGATGCCGCGTCGAGGCCTTGCAGTTGGGCACGATCGAACGACTCGAACGCGCTCTGGCGTTGTTCCTGGTAGTGGCTTGGCGTATCGCTTATCTGATGCGCAAGGGCCGCACCTGCCCGGATCTGGACGCCGAACTGTTCTTCGATGTCGACGAGATCCGCGG
>NZ_JAAAYE010000203.1 GCF_013282575.1 Paraburkholderia sp. NMBU_R16 | reverse complement strand
CGTCGTGGTCGTGATAGGCGACCCGCCGACCGACCGTGGACAACTCGCACAACCACTCAACCTGGAGGACATCAGCCCGGTCGAAATTCAACTGCTTAACCGTCCTCGGAAACGGGTCACCCCCAGGCGACCAGACGCACACCGCCATTTCGCCGGGCAACACAGCGACGATGCCACCGCCGACGCCGCTTTTCGCCGGCAGCCCGACGCGATAAACGAAGTCGCCCGCTGCGTCGTAGGTGCCGCAGGTCAACATCAGTGCGGACAGACGCTTGGTCGAGCTTGCGTCGAGAATGCGCTCGCCCGACACGGGGGCGACACCTCCGTTGGCGAGAAAGAGCGCTGCTTTGGCGAGCTCGACGCAGTTCATTTCGATCGCGCACTGGCGGCAATATGCGTCGATGACGACTTCCGCCGGCATCTGCAGGTTGCCGAAGCTTGCGATGAAGTGTGCCATCGCGCGGTTGCGTTCGGCGTGCGCCAGTTCGGAGTGGGCGACGCGCAGGTCGTAATCGATATCCGTGGCGCCTGTCAGACGCCGCATGAATTGCACGAGTGCGGTCTCGGCGCCGACGAAGCGGCGGCAGAGGATATCCGTAACGACGAGTGCGCCCGCATTGATGAACGGGTTGCGCGGTTTGCCGCGCTCGGTCTCGAGTTGCACGAGCGAATTGAATGCCGTACCCGACGGTTCTCGGCCGACTCGCTCCCATAGTGCGTCGCCCAGCAACTGGAACGCGAGCGTGCAGGCGAATAGCTTCGAGATACTCTGAATGGAAAAGCGTACGTTGGCGTCGCCGATGCTGAAGACGTTCCCGCCAACGGTGACGACAGCCATGCCGAAGCGTTCAGCGGGCACTTTGGCGAGTTCGGGAATGTAATTGGCAACACGCCCGGCGGTGCGCCAAGGTTCGATGTCGCGATGAATCTGCTCGAGAATCGATTGATAGTTCTGCTCGGTCATTGACGGCGCATCTGAAGACGGCGGTGGGTGCGGCCGCGATGATACCGCAGCAGGTTTGGCGCGCGTGCGGTCCCACTCGAGGCCGTCGTGGCGGCCGCGCGCGGGTGCTGAAAAATGTTGGTTCACGGGCTTGTCATGCGAGTCTGCTTGGCCTACTATTCGCATCCTCTTTGAGAGCGCAGGATTGCAGCGTGCCGCGGTCGACGGGTTTTAAGCGAAGCGAGAAAAAACCAGTTGACGATGTACGAGAAGGGCTGCATAATCTCGCTTCTCTGCTGCTTGAGCAGCAACGCAAGACGGTGA
>NZ_JAAAYE010000202.1 GCF_013282575.1 Paraburkholderia sp. NMBU_R16 | reverse complement strand
TGAGCTTCCCCTGAAATTTCGCCTTCCAGCAGGTCGCGTATAAACTCGACCCAAAGGAAGGAAAGAAGAGATGTTCAAGGTACCGCACCAGGTGTACACGGCAGAGTTCAAAGAAGCGGCCGTGCAACGAGTCAAGGACGGGCAAAGCATAAGCGCTGTGGCCCGCGAACTGGGCATGTCGATGCAGACGCTGCGTAACTGGCTTAAAGCGTCGGAAGCCGGCAAGCTCAATGGTTCCGGGGCGAAGGTCGTCACGGCGGAACAGATGGAGCTTTCGCGTCTGCGGGCGGAGAACAAGCGCTTGCAGATGGAGCTGGAAATCGCAAAAAAAGCGGCGGCGTTCTTCGCGAAGGACCTCCTGTGAAGTTCGCCTGGATTGACACGCAGTGCCGGCACTATCCGCTGTCGGCGCTGTGCGAGGTCCTTGCTGTAAGCGTCAATGGCTATCGCGCGTGGAAGCGCGGCGGCACACCCGAGCGACAGCGGCTCACCGATGCCCAGTTGCTCACGTTGATTCGAACGATTCATGCGAAGTACAAAGGTGCCTACGGTTCGCCGCGCATGACCGACGAGGTGCGCTCTCGCGGCTTTCCGGCCAGCAAAGCACGTGTGGAGCGGCTGATGAGCGCCAACGGTATCCGAGCCCGTCACAAGCGCCGTTATCGCGTGACAACAGATTCTCGGCACAAGCTGCCGGTCGCACCGAACGTGTTGAACCGGAACTTCACGCCGGCCGAGCCCAACCAGGTGTTTACCTCGGACATCACGTACATCTGGACCGACGAAGGCTGGCTGTATCTGGCGGTCACGCTGGACCTGTTTAATCGGGAGGTGGTGGGCTGGTCGGTCAAGCCGCGCATGACGACGGAACTCGTGACCGATGCGCTGACGATGGCGTGGTTCCGCCGCCGGCCCGGGCCGGGTGCGCTGCATCATTCGGATAGAGGCAGTCAATACGCCAGCCACGACTTCCAGCGCAAGCTGGCCGCGTACGAGATGCGCTGCTCTATGAGCCGCAAAGGAAATTGTTGGGACAATGCGCCCACGGAAAGCTTCTTCAGTAGCTTGAAGAACGAGCGGGTTCACGGCACCAGGTATCGCACGCATCGCGAGGCCGTGGCGGACTTGTTCGAATACCTTGAAGTGTTTTATAACCGCAGTCGTCGTCATTCATCGCTTGGCTTCATGTCGCCAACTCAGTTCATGCAAGACTGGCTTACGGCTCAGCGGACAAAGGATACGGCTGCATAACTCGGGGCCTCTGGAAGGCGAAAAACCGAGGGAAGCTCA
>NZ_JAAAYE010000201.1 GCF_013282575.1 Paraburkholderia sp. NMBU_R16 | reverse complement strand
CAAAGGCCAAATGAAGGGTGACCACGCCACTCGAACGGTCGCCGCGCAGTTCTATTCGCTGCTTATCTAAGGACTCCTAAGCGAATCGCCGCTTGCTCGTCATGGCTCCGTTATCGCGACACAACCATCTGTTCTGTCTGCGAGGCGGCTTGAGACTCATATACAGATTCGGACATCACCCAATCGTCCGAAAAAGCAGCAGAACTTCGCAGTACGGCCGTATGCGCCGCGGATAACGCCGCAATACTAGGGCTTTTGAGGAGAGCGAACTATGTCATATTTTCCGCGGACGGGATGGGATTCATATCGCGATTCGTCAGCCCCTGCATATGGCGGTTCGTCAGCCCCTGCATATGGCGGTTCGTCAGCCCCTGCAACGGGCCGTGGCAATCCGCAAGGTCGGGTCGGAAACGATTCGCGTTTTTCCCCGCGCAGTGCTACGCCGGCCATTCTGCAGCCCATGACTCCGCTGCATGGGCCGGCAGGTATGACTGTCGTCCCGCCGCCTCGTTCATCTACGCCGGGTGCGTATGGAAATAGCCCATATCAATCGACGGCGCGCAGACACTCTCCCGCGTCGTTCTTCGCTCCAATCGGAGAGGGAGAACCGTCGCAGCCTCGGGCATCGTCGACGCGGGCGAACCGCGGCAAACGGAAGAAGGGCGCGGTGCAGGGCGACTGGAGGCAAGGGCCAGGCGATTCGCCCAACGGAGCGTTTGGAATGATTGGCGAGGGGGGGCTGACTTATGAAGCAAGAAATCAAATTATCAGGCAAATCGAGGCCAATCCTCGACGATCAAACGACGCGATTGCGTCAGAGTGGGGGATTCCCGTGTGGGCAGTCGGGCAGATCCGGAGTGCAATGATCGACGAAGAACTGTATGGTGCGTTCAGAGCGAGCCAGACGGTTGACTGTAGTGATATTGCGCGGCGAATGGGGGTTGCCAGTAATGTTATTCAAGCGCGCTTCGCTGAAATTGACGCGCTGCGAAGTGAAGTATCTGCCATGCCTCGAAGATAATCGAGGCTAAAGCCGGAAGTAATGTAGTGGATGGCGGGGGCACTCCGCGCGGCGACAGGGCGTATGCGAGGCGCTTAGGTTTACGTTTCCGACTGCTGCGATGTTTCAAGCAGAGGCCCGGATCAGGGCGTGAGGTCGGACCGCTTCAGCATGGCTTTGTTCAGCAGCACTTCAGTCCCGTGTGGGGGCCGGCGTTCGCGGAGAAACGGGGCTACTGGTTGGCGATACGGTATAAAAGCGAACGGCAACGCCGCGATGACCGACAGCCCAATGGTGC
>NZ_JAAAYE010000200.1 GCF_013282575.1 Paraburkholderia sp. NMBU_R16 | reverse complement strand
GCCGAACTGCTCAAGAAGTTCAGCAGGAATCGCCGGCAGCTCTACCGGTGGGGTCTTGGGTTTGCGAGGCATATTTTCTCCTGGGGAGCATCATATGCCTTGAACACGAAATTTCTGACAGACCCAGCTGCAGTGTGCCGGCAAAGGTGTGCGTTTGGGCTTTTTCTTTCCGGCAGACTCGGGTTGCGAGGACAGCGCTTCGAGTTCCATCTCGATCGCTGCGATATCGCCGTCAATCGCTTCTTCGAGCAGGCTTTGCTGCTCGCCGCTGAACTTCTCGCTGCGAGCGGCGAACTTCAACCGCTTGAGCAGCGCGATCTCGTGCGTGAGCTGCGCGTTGCGCGCTTCCTTGAAACGGATCACTTGCCGCGCGTGGATATCACGCACGAACCTGGCTCATCGACGTGCACCTGTGGCTGCACGCTCGAGCGCATCGGTGAAGACATCAGCGAGAAGCTCGACTACACGCCGGGCGTGTTCACCGTCGAACGTCATGTGCGTGGCAAATGGGTATGCAAGCAGTGCGAGACGCTGATCCAGGCACCCGTGGCTGCACACGTGATTGACAAGGGCATCCCCACGGCGGGGCTGCTCGCGCAAGTGCTGGTGTCGAAATACGGAGACCATGTTCCGTTGTACCGCCAGGAACGTATCTTCGAGCGCGCTGGCCTGGCAATCCCGCGATCGACGCTCGGACAATGGGTCGGCGAGTGCGGCGTGCAATTGCAGCCGCTTGTCGATGCGCTCACGCGCTGCATCGTCTCACATGACATTCTGCAAGCTGACGAAACGCCGGTGGCGATGCTCAGCCCCGGCAAAGGCAAGACGCAACGCGCGTATCTGTGGACGTACACGCCGGGTGCCTTCGAAGCGCTGAAAGCCGTGGTCTATGACTTCGCTGAAACACGCGCGGGTGAGCACGCGCGAACGTTCCTCGGTGAATGGAGAGGCAAGCTGCTGTGCGACGACTATACGGGCTACAAGGCGTTGTTCGCACAAGGTGTGATCGAGCTTGGCTGTATGGCGCACGCGCGACGCAAGTTCTTCGATCTGCATGCGGCAAACAAGAGCGAGATCGCGCAGTCGGCGCTGCAATATATCGCTCAGCTTTACGACGTCGAGCGTGAGGTGCAACTGCTCACACCGAGCGAGCGTCACGATATCCGCCAAACCCGCTTGCCGCGCGTCAAACAAGATGAGAGCAGCGCGTCAATCAGGATGAGAGTACTGGCGTGGCGGCAGCGGTGAAGGGCGTAGCCCGGAACCGCTGCCGCCACGCCGCGCCGAGCAGTCCCCCGTC
>NZ_JAAAYE010000199.1 GCF_013282575.1 Paraburkholderia sp. NMBU_R16 | reverse complement strand
CGGGGGCGGTAGAATCGGCATGAATGAAAGCCTACTCAGCAGAACGAAAAGAAGCCCTGGTGCGTCGCATGATGCCGCCGGAAAATGTGCCGGTATCCGCGCTAGCGCGAGAGACGGGGATCACAGAGCAGACGTTGTACGTGTGGCGCCGCGAGGCGAAAGGAAAAGGATTGGCCGTGCCGGGCGACGGAAAGAATGCCGAAGGATGGTCTTCGGAAGACAAGTTTGCCGTTGTATTGGAAACCGCCCCGCTCAACGCGGCGGAGCTAGCCGAATATTGCCGGCGCAAGGGCCTGTATCCCGAGCAGATCGCCGCATGGCGGGCCTCGTGTGTGGCCGCCAACGCCAATGCTGCCGAGCAGGCGCGCGAGCAACGTCAGCAGTCCAAAGAAGACAAGCAGCGCATCAAGCAACTCGAGAAGGAGTTGCATCGCAAGGAGAAGGCGCTGGCGGAAGCAGCGGCGCTGCTTGTACTTCGAAAAAAAGCCCAGGCGATCTGGGGAGAACAAGAGGACGACTGATCAACGTCCCGGATCGCCTGTTATGCATATCGTTGATTCGCAAGGCGGTGGGCTCGGGCTGCCGCCTGCACAGGGCATGCGAAGAGCTGGGCCTGAGTGCGCGCACGTTCCAGCGCTGGACTGGTGACGGCGACGTCGCACGCGCCGACGGTCGCAGCACAGCCAATCGACCACAGCCGCGTAACAAGCTGAGCGAGGCCGAGCGGCAGCAGATTCTGGAGGTGGCCAATAGCGCCGAGTTCGCGAGCGTGCCGCCCAGTCAGATCGTGCCGAGCTTGGCGGACCGCGGCGTGTACCTTGCGTCGGAATCGAGCTTTTACCGCGTGCTGCGCGACGCTTCGCAGCAGCACCGCCGCGGTCGTGCGCGCCAACCTTCTCGGCATGTCGTCACCAGCCATTGTGCAACGGCACCGAATCAACTGTGGTCTTGGGACATTACGTGGTTGCCGGCGGCAATCAAGGGCAAGTTTTACTACTGGTACATGGTGCTCGACGTATTCAGTCGCAAGATCGTCGGTCACGAAGTGCAGGAGGCGGAATCGGCCGAGCTTGCCGCATTGCTCATGCGGCGCACGAGCTTGGCCGAGGGCTTGGCGGGACGACCGCTGGTGCTGCACTCGGACAACGGCAGTGCGATGAAGGGCGCGACGATGCTCGCCACGCTGCAAAACCTCGGCGTGGTGGCTTCGTTTAGCCGGCCGCGCGTGAGTAACGACAACCCATACGCTGAGGCGCTGTTCCGCACATGCAAGTACCGGCCCGACTACCCGCGCAGAGCATTCG
>NZ_JAAAYE010000198.1 GCF_013282575.1 Paraburkholderia sp. NMBU_R16 | reverse complement strand
GCGCACCATTGGGCTGTCGGTCATCGCGGCGTTGCCGTTCGCTTTTATACCGTATCGCCAACCAGTAGCCCCGTTTCTCCGCGAACGCCGGCCCCCACACGGGACTGAAGTGCTGCTGAACAAAGCCCCGGTGAGCGACGAGTGCGTCGACGCGATTCGCGCGCATTGGCGTGATCGCGGGCTCGACTTCGATGCGCCCGAGGCGCACGGCCCGCTCGTGGCGCCCCTCGTGGTGCCGTCAACGCCGCGGGCCCGTGCGAAATTCGGTGTCGCGCAAGACGACGCACCGCGCATAGGCTGAGCGTGAGCACGTAAATCGATGGGAATTCGGGGCGTTTTGAGCAGCTTGCGTGATGTAGCGGAGGGGGTCTCCCTCAGGCATCTTGCACAAACGACGCCCAAGGGAGAGTCTCGTGTCTGCCAAGAACCGAGACTTCCAGAGTGTGCCACGTGAGTGCCCGCGATCCCAACTTCTATCGCCTGCTGTTACGTATCGATCAGGACTACGCCGAACAGACCCGCGCGCAGCGTTGTCGCTGCGGTGGCGTACTCCATAGCGCCCGCTACCCGCGCAAGCCGCGCGGAATTTCATACGAAGCCCGCTGCCACTGCGAGTTCCGCTACAGCTTCTGCTGCGCCGACTGTCGCCGTCGTACCACGCCATTCTCGGTGCGCTTTCTCGGCCGGCGCGTCTACACCGCCGCAATCATGATTGTCGTCAGCGCCACGCGTGCGAGCGCCGGTACGGCCGCGGCAATGCGCCAGCTCGATGCGCTGGGCGTGCCGCCCTCGACGATCGCGCGATGGCGGCACTGGTGGATGACCGGGTTTGTCGGCACACCGTTCTGGGCGCTCGGACTGGCGTCGTTCGTGCCGCCCGTCGAGACCGCACAGGTGCCGGCAAGCCTGCTCGAGCGCTTCGCTACCACGCAGCCTGCCGAGCCATTGCCATGCCTGCTGCGCTGGCTCTCACCGCTCACCAGCGGCAGCGCCGTGAGCACCCTGCGTGAGGGACGGTAACCGCCCGCAGAACTTGTCGCTCGCCCCTCTCGGACTGCGCCGGTAGTCTCGCCTCTCCCCCGAATCGCGGCGCGGTGCGCCGCATCCCTGGAGAGAGCATGACTGAACTTCACGATTTACCCCTGCGGGATCGTTGGGCGCGCCTGCGCTTTGCGGTCGTGGGCGGCGTTGGTGCACGGATAGGCAAACGAAAGACAGGAGTAATAAAATCGCGGTCCGTCCTGCTGGAAGCCCATGCATGCCCCACAAGCACAACGCCGCGCGCCGGCATGACATCCCGAAGATGGCCCA
>NZ_JAAAYE010000197.1 GCF_013282575.1 Paraburkholderia sp. NMBU_R16 | reverse complement strand
GGCCGGCTTTGACTAACTCGACCATCTGCGCCCGGAATTCCGGCGCGTAGGGGTTGTGGTGCTTTCCCATGGCAGGCACCTCCTGTTCCAAAGGATAGGTGTCCACGAAACCGGGTCAACTCCAGTCGCGCTTGGCCGGGTAGATGTTCGGGTCGTCAAGCGCGAGCGCTTGCTGAAACCACAACTCGGCCTGCGGATCGATCGGCGGCACATGCTGGTCCTGATAGATGCAAATGAAAGTCTCGCGGTGCGGCTTGAACAGCGGCAGTCTTTCGTAGCGCGGCAAATCGGAGATATTGGTGCTCAGTTTGCTGGTCAATGCGGTGAAAGGGCTGGCTTGCGATCCGGTAGCAAGCACAGCAAGGCTTACTACTAAAAGTCGCAGAACGAGGCCGATCAACGTTGCGCGAAAGCAAGGCGTGTCAGGCATATCGCTTTCCCCAGAAGATGGCATGGTCACCGAGGCGTGCATCGTGGACGTGGCCCGGTGATCCTCGAACAGCAGCAAAGATCCCGTCATTGGCTGCCCTTTTCTCATCTGGATGACGTTGTTTCTCATGCCTCACGCGCATGCCAACGCTCACACCACAAGCAGCATCGAGGCGAAAGTCTGCGGGAAATCATTGAATCGGTACCAACTGAGGAAATCCAGCATTGAATCAACATGACTCGGGTCGACGCGACGGCTCCTTTGAGGAGCCACCGTCGCGCCATGACGCGTACCTTCAACACCATGCTAGACGTGGTGGTCTGTCTCCTGTTCGAGAGGCATGTGTCGCAGTCAGTGAACCACGCACCTCTTCCTCCCGAAGTTAACCGTTACTTTCTTGGCCACGATGCCGCTGCAATAGTTGGCCGCATCCAGTTTCGACAGATCAAGGAGATATCCGTGCAATTGCTTGATGATAGTCAAGGAATCGCCGCTGCTGAGGGGATATACAACGGTATTACCAGACATCGTTGGCGTGCCATTTACGAGCGACGAGTCGATTGTGCAATTCAGCGCAAGGCCTTCTGACGGCGTGCTCGATAGGTAAGAAAAATCAGGTACTCCGCTGTTTTTCTCAGTAATTTCAAGCGAATGCGAAACGCCTGCCTTGTCGGCATTGCAGGACAACGTAGGCTTCGCACACACGCTCAGACTGAGCAGTCCAAGCATTGATGCCAAGAAAAATCCGCTTCTCTGTTTCATGGCCTCTTTTGAATTCCGAGTGGGTGATGTTAGCGGGTCAAGGGCGGGCGTAAGCCCGGCGCAGCGAACCCTTGAGGCGCTCTGAATCGACAAGCTGAGGTATGGCTGGTTGCGGCAGAATGCGGC
>NZ_JAAAYE010000196.1 GCF_013282575.1 Paraburkholderia sp. NMBU_R16 | reverse complement strand
GAATGCCTTTGCGTGAAGTTCTCTTCGGTGCTTCTGTTGACACTGTGGTCCCCGCTACTCGTGTGGTGGGGCCTACTCTGGCAACATTCATTCACACCGTCGAGACGGTACCGGCGACACGCTTACCAGCTTCCAGACCGTGCAAACGATCTTGTGATTCAATGGGTTAGCATTAGATGCCCCCGTTCGTCTAACTGGCTTGTCACCCTGCTGTCACCCTTGGAGAAGTGATGGCTACCATTCGACAACGTCACGACCGTTGGCAAGCAATCGTCAAACGGCAAGGCTACCCGGTCCAATCGAAGACATTCACCCTGAAGAAAGATGCGGAGAAGTGGGCGAGACAGCAAGAACGTCTCATCGATGCCGGGCAGTGGATCGACAGCCCGCAGGATCGCCAAACGACCTTGGGCGAGCTTCTTGAGCGATACGCAAAGGAAGTCAGCAGTGGCAAGCGTGGAACCCGCGCTGAATCGTACAGAATCGATAGCTTCAAGAAACTCAGCCTCGCGAAGCACGCATTGTCCGTAATAACGCCGCAGATGGTCGCGGCGTGGCGGGATGCCCGCCTTGGAGAAGTCTCGTCCGGCACCGCACTGCGGGAGCTTCAGCTTCTCGGACACGTTTTCAGCGTCGCGATCCGCGAGTGGGGCGTTCAGCTTCCCGGCAATCCCGTTAGCCTTATCAGGAAGCCACGATCCGGGAAGGCCCGAGATCGCGTGCTGACCGCATCCGAAAGGACCGCGCTGATCTCGGCTTGCGGTCAGTGTCACAGCCCGTGGATCAAGCCGGTCGTTATCTTCGCGCTCGAAACTGCTGCACGACGCGGCGAAATCCTTGCCCTGACATGGCAAGACGTTGACTTGGCACATAGGACGGCGATCCTACAGGTAACAAAGGCCGGGCAACCGCGAAGGATTCCGCTATCCACAACATGCGTCACCATGCTTGAAGCACTACCGCACAGCCTTGACGGACGGGTCTTCCCTGTATCCATGGAGACAGTTAAACAGGCATACGAACGAGCGGTTCTGCGGGCCGGTATCGCCAACTTCACTTTCCACGATCTCCGGCACGACGCGCTGACAAGATTAGCGAAGCAGGGACTCTCGATTCTGGAACTTCGCGCCATATCCGGTCACACAACAGCCAACATGCTTCAACGGTACGTCTCGATTGACGCTGGCGAATTGGCTATGAAGCTCGGCTGACCGTAGCTAGAACAAATCTGGCTCTTTTGAAAATGCAGTGGGTAACGCGGCTCACGAGGCATGCGGGTTGAAGCTGGAGAAATCTAGCTTGCCGGCGATGAGGAACAGCACGGTTCGCATTGTTTCGAAGCGCGTGTAGC
>NZ_JAAAYE010000195.1 GCF_013282575.1 Paraburkholderia sp. NMBU_R16 | reverse complement strand
CGGGGGACTGCTCGGCGCGGCGTGGCGGCAGCGGTTCCGGGCTACGCCCTTCACCGCTGCCGCCACGCCAGTACTCTCATCCTGATTGACGCGCTGCTCTCATCTTGTTTGACGCGCGGCACATTCGCGAGCCTTGAAGCGGCGCGTGCGTGGACGCAGCAGTTCGTGCGTTGGTATAACCATGAACACAAGCACAGCGGCCTGAAGTTCGTCACGCCGGCGCAGCGTCATAACGGCGTTGCCACCACCGTGTTGGCGCAACGGCATGCCGTCTACGCGCAGGCAAAGGCGGGCAACCCACACCGGTGGTCTCGCTCGACTCGCAATTGGGAATTGAAGGACAAGGTCTGGCTCAATCCGGAGCGTGCGCCCCGAGCCGAATTAAAGCAGTGCGCGTGATGCGACGCGACAACTACGTTGACAAACACCGGTATTGGCCGAGCAATACAATCCCACGATACGTGGCTGGTGGAACTACTACGGGGCTTTCTATCGGACGGCCATGCTCGAGCTCGGTCGGTATCTCGATCGCAAGCTCGTGCGTTGGGCCCAGCGCAAGTACAAGGCGCTACGACGGCATAAAAGGCGCAGTGAAGAGTGGTTGCGCAAGATGAAGAAGGCGTACCCGCGACAGTTCATGCACTGGCAGGTTCATGGGGCACAGGTTGGATAACGGGAGCCATATGACGCGCGAGTGTCACGTACGGTTCTACGAGAGACTTCGGGCGCAACTCCCGAGGCCTACTCACCCCTACGTGAAGGTCAAGGGCCAGTGGAAATACCTGTATCGGGCGGTGGACAAGGCAGGCGACACGGTGGACTTTTTGTTCCGGGCCCATCGGGACAGGGCCGCCGCGCGGCGGTATTTCGAGAAGGCGATCGATCAGAACGGCGTGCCCGAAACAGTTACCGTCGATAAGAGCGGCGCCAATCTGGCCGTGCTCGAAGCGATCAACGCCGAGCGGCAGACACCGACCAAGGTACGGCAGAATAAATACCTGAACAACCTCATCGAGCAGGACCATCGGGTTGTGTCGCGATAACGAAGCCATGACGAGCAAGTGGCGATTCGCTTAGGAGTCCTTATATAAGCAGCGAATACCTTCTCGACGCCTCTGCTCGTCCGCGCAACGAACAACTTGACAACACCCCCGCAAGGGCTTTGTTCAGGAGGGTGGGAGTGTCAGAATTTCCGTGTTCAAGGCGGGGGTGAGATTCACACGGATGGTCGAACGAATCGATCCGCGTAAAGGATAGCGAATTGGTTCATGGCCTGCTTCCAGTCGTGAGCGGAGCGGCTCCATCCGGCTGTGATATTGCGCAGGGCAAGCCAGATAAGTTTTGTGGCGGCGTCATCGCTCGGGAAGTGGCCTCGCGTCTTGATGATCTTTCGCAACTGCGCGTTGATGT
>NZ_JAAAYE010000194.1 GCF_013282575.1 Paraburkholderia sp. NMBU_R16 | reverse complement strand
ATCAATAGCGCGAGGAAGTCGATGTAAGAGAGCTTCGCATCGATCGCTTGGCGATTGCGCGCCTCCAGCGAGTCGAGGATGCCGGACAGGCGCAGTTGCTTCAGATGCGGGGTCAAGGCTGGCATGGGTTGCATGGCCATCTCCTGGGTCAGTGACGCGCGTCGGCGTCGGGGGCAAACAGAGACTGGGCGTCGCGGGCGAAACGCGCGCTGGGAGCATGGATGTATTCGTTCGAATCGGTGAGGGGGTGCTGATCGAAGCCGCCGACAAGGATTGTCTTGACGGTCCGATAGAAGGGACTGGCGTGTGCGAGTGCGCGAGCGCACGCTGCTTCCAGGCGCGAAGTGCCGTAGGGCTTCTGCAACCGCATGACGCCCTGCGCCGCGCGCAAGCGCTCGAGAATGTGATCGGCCAGTAGCAGCTCGATGAGCTCGGCACAAGCGGGCCCTACGCGCGTAGCTTTGTTCGAGACACCACTGCCGATCGTGAGCGAGAAACGCGCGCGCCTCGGGCGGCAGGTCGTCGCGCACGGTGAGCCGGTCGCCGGGGCGGCGGCCGCGTATGTGCGAAGCGACCAGTCGGTAATCGTCGTAAATGCAGACCGAAGCATCGGTTGCACGCAGCCACAACCGTTTGCCGACCAACGCAAACGGCACGGAATACAGCACGCGCTGATGGGCGACATGACAGTCTCGATGAACCGATACCTTGTGCCAGGTGCCGAGATCGGGCGCGACGGCTGGCAACTCGCGCATGAGTGGCCGCTCGATCTCGAACAAATCGAGCGGCACTTTGCGTGTTGTACCGTGGATGCGACGCCCCGCTTCTTGCATGACCCAGTGACGAGCTTGCTCGTTCAGATCGGTGAAGTCGCGGAACAGACGAAGCGGCAAGAAGTTGCCCTTCACGTATTTGACGCCGGCCTCCACGATGCCCTTCTTGGGCGGATCGGCCGGCGGGCAAGGATCGATTCGGAAACCGTACCCTTCCGCGCATTCCGCGTAGGCGCGTTGCACGACAGGGTCGTAAGTGCAGGCGCGCGTGATCGCGCACTTGGGGTTGTCGATGATCACGCGTGCGGGCACGGCGCCGAACCATTCGAAGGCGCGACGATGGCACCCGAGCCAAGTTGCGACCGTCTGGTCCCAGACGAACTCGACGTACTGGTGTCGCGAGAAGGCAAGCGTCATCACGAACGCCCACGTGCGCCGCAGCACGCCGTCGGCGTCGGGCAGCATTGGGCCGGCACCGAAATCGACCTGCGCCGCTTCGCCGGGCGCAAAGCTGAGCGGCACGGTGGCCTCGGGCGGGCGGCCCGCGTTGATCGAAACGATCATGCGATAAACCGACGAATAGCTGCCGGTGTAGCCGTGCTCACGCCGCAACGCGGCCAGAATCGCGGTGCCGGGCACTT
>NZ_JAAAYE010000193.1 GCF_013282575.1 Paraburkholderia sp. NMBU_R16 | reverse complement strand
AGTAATTCGTTATCCTTGGTGCTTGCGAATCTCATTTCGATCGAAACCCGCAACCAGTTGACGGTATCCATTTCTGCCAGACATCTGTCGCTGTAGAGTACGAAGTGTCATGGGCGCCATATTTTCGTCCAATTCCCTAAAAAATGGATTGTTCAAGCAATATCCTATGTCAAAACGATCCATTGCATTATGTTTTGTCATGTAGCCACAGAGCACCCGCCCGAGCCTGTCCTCCGATTTAATTTCATTTAAAAGGTTTTCAAGAACAGTGCCAATCGAATAGACATCACTTTTTTCATCCGTGTGCGGAGGCATCATTAGATTAACTTCATATTTTTCATACCCCGTACGCATAACCGGTCCATATTGATAGTTGTTATTTACAACATTACCTTCTGAGACATGCCGCCCCTTCGTTGCGGGCTGGAAAGCGCTTCGGCGGACGAGAACTGGACGGGCAAATGTACGGGTTTCAAAACGCGGCTGAGACTCGGGAGCTTGGTAGCCATGCGTTCCTGCCGTCGGCGGCAATAGGGTTAGCGTCGACGCTCCGAAGTCAATAAGTTTCAACGTGCCATCTTTGGTATACATGAAGTTTGGCGGGGTCATGTCACAATGGACAATGCCCGCGCTGTTAGCATCGCGCGCCGCTACAAGTAAATAGCGTATCGTGAATTTTATAAGATTCAGCTTCTCACTGTGGTCTACCTGCAAGGTTTGTATGTTTTGGAGCAACGACATGCCGCTTGGGCCGTCGATCTTTTCCATAATTAATAACTTCTTTTTTCCCGAATCAAAGTCAACATCCGCGACTCCATAGACACGCACTATGTTTTTCGGAACCCGTCCTGCGCTTTCATAGATTCTTCTCATCGCCCCGTACTCGTGCATCAGCCGCATACGTAGTGTCGCTTCGTCGCGCTCGCATGTTATCTCTTTTCCAACAAAGGACTTGCCGTTGAGGTCCTTTAAATAGTGGATTACAGCAAACCCGCCTTTCGCAACATTCAACTGATCGGGTATCAGAACCTCCGGACCTTCGAGCAAGTTTGCGTACCAAGAGACTTTATTCGCGCGCCTGGCATGGCTTGGTCCGGGTGTAAATGAACGACGCGGCACCAAGCGCTCAATGCGTGGATTACACACAGAGCTAAGAGAACGTCCTTCACGAATTGCTCGAATATGGTCGTTCGATGCAAATGAGCTATTATTTTCGTATGAATACCCGTCGTCGCCTTTGCTTGAGTACATCTCCTCAGTTGCACGTGTGCTTGCCAGTGAATTCATTCTCATGCTTGAATACATACCCTCTCCGGCTGACTTATGTTGCGTCAAGATTAGTCAACGCATTGATAAAATTTCGGAAAAACCGCATCGAAGCCGTGACTCGATAGGTCAATCCACCCAACTTAACGAGCGGCTTTATCGGTAAGGGGCCGCATCGGCGTAAAAA
>NZ_JAAAYE010000192.1 GCF_013282575.1 Paraburkholderia sp. NMBU_R16 | reverse complement strand
GCAAAGGCCAAATGAAGGGTGACCACGCCACTCGAACGGTCGCCGCGCAGTTCTATTCGCTGCTTATCTAAGGACTCCTAAGCGAATCGCCGCTTGCTCGTCATGGCTCCGTTATCGCGACACAACCCCCTATTCGGGCGACTAGCGGAGTACCGAGTCAGTGATCAGAGCGGCTTTGCGCGTTACCCGCCCTGCTCGCTAACTCCCGACGCCTTATGCTGGGTTATCTCTTCGCTGACTTGGCCCAGCGGCTCTAGTGTCATCATGGCGAGCGACGTGAGATCGCCGTCACGAATTGTGTGGAGTAATTTAGAACGAGCTGCCAATCCCGTCAATATTATTTTAAAAACAATGACTTACGTAAATATGTATGTACGTAAGTACGTCGCGCAGGATGTGACTTGTTGCGGAGCCAGCGGGATTTATGCAATTTGGGAAACGTCGGCGTTATACGAGTACCGTTCGTTGGCGGGGCTATTCTTGCTTTCCTCGGCCCCGGGCAATACAAATGGGCCGCAGGATCAACGTCCAGCGGAAACACAAGGCAGCTGTTGCACGCAATGAAGCCGTACGTATTGCCGAAAGCCACCTGCTTTTGGGACTCTGCATACCCAGCGGTGTCGGCGTTATACGAGTCCTCTGACTCTCAGATTTCGCCAACGCCGCCGCCATGCGCTCACTACCTGCGGGTAGTGGCGCACACCTCGCGCAATACCTCGCCACGCACCGCGGCATGCATCACGTCCGCGCTTTCCGCATCTTGCAATCTAGCTTCCTCACCTGTTTCTCTAGCGCCTCAATCTTATCGAGATAGGGCCATAGCTCATCCATAATACGGTCCTCCCGTTCCTTTAGCTGCTTGACCACGGACGCGTATTCCCGCTCGTACCTGAGTCTGGCGACCCGCGTATCGGACCATGCGCGGTTAAGAGGCTCGCTTTCTTTTCGCAGCTTGCGCAACTCGCGTATAGCGGCCTTCAGTTGTGCCTCGTCAGCCAATTCGGCGGCTAGTTCGGGATTCATCGTGGACCTTTTACGCTCACGGGTCGGTTGCACCAATCGATCCGGAAAACTGCCGAGCCTGGGCAGCATGGCAGTCACTTAAGCTGTTTCGCCAGATCCTCAGCTCGAGGATGGTAGTACCGCATGAGCATGCGCGGGTCGCGATGTCCAGTAATCTTCGCCAGATCGTGCACCGGGAATATCGACGCCAGGCGAGAAGTTGCCTCATGGCGAAGATCGTGGAACCGGATCCTCGAGATAGGATTTGCTGGGCACCGTCCCAGCATCTTTGCATTCGGTTACATAGATAGACCGCGCACGTTCAACAGCACGTTCGAACGTAAGCGGTAAGCCATGGGCGTTATAGAGTTCGCGTAAAGGCAATCGCACAATGCCGCCATTGAGTTCGCTCAGGAGGGGCAAGCGATGACGGCCTTCGCAAGAGAAGAATTGGAATCGGTGT
>NZ_JAAAYE010000191.1 GCF_013282575.1 Paraburkholderia sp. NMBU_R16 | reverse complement strand
GCGCGATTGAGCTTGGGCACACGGTCGAAGTCGAAGTTCTCAAGCGTCTTGCCCAGGGAGAAGCCAGCGCGAGCGAGCCGTGTACCGAGCTTCTTGTGCTCTCGACGTGCGACCTCATCGTGCAACAGCATGGCGAGGAACTCCGTGTAGGCGAGTTGCCCGTCGATGGCTTGGCGGTTACGTTGCTCAAGCGAGTCGAGCACACCCGACAGACGCAACTGCTTGAGGATCGTGTTCAGTTCTGGACTGGGATTCATGGGCGTTCAATGGATCAGAATGGAATGAAGGTCGCGGCCGAAGCGGCCGCCGTTCAGATAGGTGTCGGTGGCCGCAGACGTCGGCGCTGGCGCTGCACTAGGCTGGCTATCCAACCCCTTGTCGAGGATCGTCTTGACGGTGCGGTACTTGGGGCTGGCAAACACGAGCGCACGCTCGCACGCGGCCTCCAGCCGTTGAGCGCCGACCTTCTCGCGCAGCCGGAGAAGGCCCTGCGCGCCGCGCAGATTGACGAGCACCTTGTCGTTGAACATCGCGAGAACGAGCGCGTGGCAGGCCGGCCCTATCTCCTTCGCCCGTGCCAGGCACCACTGCGGATCGTGCTCGAGCCACGCTTGCGCTGCGGGCGGCTGGTGGTCTCGCACGGTGTGGCGATCACCGGGCTTACGCAGCCGTGGGTGAGTCGCAACGAGTTCGTGGCGGTGGAACAACTGCACGACGGTGTCGGTCGACTTCAGCCACAACTGCTTGCCAACGAGCGTGAACGGCACCGAGTAAAGCGCCTTCTTGTAGACGACGTGCCCATCCGAATGCACCTTGACCTCGCACCACACGGCCAGCACCGGCGGGACATCGGGCAGTTTGGCGAGCAGCGGGCGCTCGATGGCAAAGCGCGCCAGTGGCTGTTCGCGCGTCGTGCCGTGCTCGCGCGTGCCCGCCTGCTGCATCACCCACTCACGCAATTGGCGGTTGGCGTCCGCGAGGTCGCGGAATTCACGCAGCGGCATGAAGGATCGTTTGACGTATTTGACTCCAGCCTCAACGACACCCTTCTTGGCAGGATCGTGTGGGGGGCATGCGTCGATACGGAAGCCGTACCCTTCGGCCAGCGCGGCATACGAGCGCTGCACTTCGGGGTCGTACATACACGCTTTCGTGATCGCGCACTTGGCGTTGTCGATGATGACGCGTTCGACTTGGCCGCCGAACCATTCGAAGGCGCGCCGGTGGCAGGCCAGCCACGTCTCGACGGTTTGATCCAGCACGAGCTCCGCGTACTGGTGTCGCGACCAGCACAGCGTCATCACGAAGAACCATGTCTTGAGCAGCACGCCGGATTCGTGCGTCAACGCGGGACCAGCGCCGAAGTCGACTTGCGCGGCGTCCGCTGGCGCGAACTCCAGGATCGTCGTTGCTCTCGCTCCGCGCTCGGCCCTCAGGTGCGTCAGAAAGCGCCGTACCGCCGAATAACTGCCCGTATAGCCGTGGTTACGCT
>NZ_JAAAYE010000190.1 GCF_013282575.1 Paraburkholderia sp. NMBU_R16 | reverse complement strand
GTAATCGGTAATTGACCGACGTCGTTGCGATCTCAGGCGATCTGATGCAGTGGCGAGCGCAGCGGGTTGTCGGCGAAGAGCGATTTCCAGATTCGCGGCGTGAGTTCGTGCACGCGCGAAGCCGGATGCTGACCCACGCGTTGCAGCACGTCGACCAGATAATCGTAGGGATCGATGTCGTGCAGCTTGCACGTCACCAGCAGGCTTTGCGCGATGCCGATCTGCTTGGCGCCAAGTTCGGTCCAGCAGAACATCCAGTTTTTCTTGCCCATTGGAATAGCACGCAGCGCGCGCTCCAATGAGTTTGTATCGATCTCGACATCCGGATCGTCTAGATACAGCAACAGGCCGTCACGACGCTCGCGCACGTAGGCCAGCGCCTTCGTGAGCGGGCTGCTCGGCAGCAAGCCTTGCGCCTCGAACTGCTTGTCCACCCATGCGAAGAACCGCTGCGCCGCCGGCAATGCATGGTGCTGCCGCCAAGCGCGCTTGGCGGGGCCAGCCAAGTTCTTCTGCCGGATCTCTTCCTCGACGCGGTACAACACGCCGATGTGCGCCAGGGCTTCGGCCACCCGTGCCGGCTCGATCGCCTCGGCCTTGAGGAAGGCGCGTCTGCTGTGCGCCCAGCACTGAGCATGCGCGATGCCGGTCTTCTTCGCATACCACGCATACGCACTGTAGCCGTCCGTATGCAGCACGCCCCCGGCCACGGGCGCTTGCCCGAGCAATTGTTCGACGTGTTCCTGCCGCCGGCTCGGCTGGTAATGGAAGCAGATCTCTTCGTGTTCGCCCATCACGGGCCAGAAGTACGCCGACTTCATCTTGCCCGGGCCTTCTCGCCCTGCCTTGAGCGGCGTCTCGTCCATGCGCTTGACGCGTGAGACGAGGACCGACTGCCACTGCGCATCGTGGACCGGCTCGATCAACGCAATCGCCGCTTGCGCGATCTGCGTGAGCCACTGCCGCGACACGCGGATGCCGCTTTGGGCCAGTCGCTGATGTTGACGGTACAGCGGCAAGTGGTACACGAGCTTGTCCACCAGCAGGCCTGCGATGAACGACACATCGGCGCGACTGCCCTCGATCACGCCCACCGGCGCCGCCGGACACGACAGGGCCTGCGTGTCGCGCCGCTTGATCACCGGGCGCACGTACTTGAGCACGACATAGCTGCCCGGGCGTTGGGCGAGTCGATGGCTGACGCGCTCGCCGATCACCTCGTAGTCCTCGGGAGCAAGTCCCTCGGCCTCGGGGTTCGCCACCGCGATGACTTCGACTGGCACCTTGCCCTCGTCGAAGAACAGCGTCGACTCGTCCGCATCCGTACGCTTGGGATTGGCGCTGCGCTCGTGGCCTGCTACACGGGTCTTCTTGGCCGGCGCCGGCGCATCGGGTAGCGCATCGAAGGCTTCGCCCAGCGTGCCCTGTGCCGCATTGGGCTCGACGATGCGACGCTCGCTCTTGCGGCCAAACAACTGGCGCTGGAACCACGCG
>NZ_JAAAYE010000189.1 GCF_013282575.1 Paraburkholderia sp. NMBU_R16 | reverse complement strand
ATGCCCCGTCAGATGGCCTTCGGCCAAGGTTTCGGCGGCGCGCCACAGCGAAGTTCAGCCGCTCAAAGCGTCCGGTCGATTCGGCTTTTGCAGCCCGAATTCGCACGAAAAAAAATGCGCAGCAGCTATAGACGTAATTTGCTATTGAGCGCTCTCGGTCAAGAGCGGCGCAAGGGCGGAGTTCGAATTCTGAAGAAAGGAGAGAGCAATGAGTATGACTATTGTAACGGGCAGTGCACCCGTCAATTTGACGACGATCGATACGTCATCTTCCAGCGCCTTGGGCAATTCTCTTGCCCAAAAGCTTCAAGAGGTCGGGCAAATATTGAGTTCGACGCAGGGCTCGCCGAGTTCCCCGAGTTCCTCGAACACCCCGAGTTCTTCGAGCACCCCGAGTTCCGAAGGAATGGCGTTAGATCAGACGATGGTGAATGATATCGAACACGGGGACTACAAGGGGGCGCAGCAGGCTTACAACAGCGCTATGCGAGCCGGACAGCTGACCCCGACTGATGCCGCAGACGCACAGTCTCTACTCAACCAAACTAAACCTTTTGCGGCTGAGTAAAGAGTAAAGCACACACGACGTTTTTTACAAACCGAGATGCAATATTGATTTGTGTTGTGATAATTGTTCAAGTCTATTGCTCAGTTCGACCACCAGGTCAGATCACATCAAGGAGATAGTACTCATGTCTGTTTCGATTAACACATTCACGCCTCCGACAACAACCATCACCATCGATCCGAATCAGAATTCTCTCGGCGGCTTGTCGTCGGGTAATGGCGACTTGCTGGCGCAGATCGCATCGGCATTGCAAGGTAGTAGTAATATCGGGGCGAATATGGGTAGCAGTGGGGTTAACAGTGCCCCTCAAGCGTACGCTCAAATGGCATCGTGGATGCAGCAAAACGGTAAAAATTCAATGGATTATGGCGACATTTCGCAGATCGCTGAGGGCGGTCTAAACGCCACTCCTGAGCAACAGCAAGCCGCGAAGTTTCTTGAAGCCAATCCGCAAGCGTTGCAGGTCGCGGATTCGGCCAACAAAAAGAACGTTAACGACACGGACGGGAAATTCAGTCTGAATGATTGGACTACCGCAATGAACAATGCAGGCGCCTGATCAGGGTCTCACAACGTGCCTTCCTAGCAGATTTTCGATACAGGATGGTGGTTCGATACCTCAATACAAATCGTCGGGTGCACTGGAAACAATGCTTTCAGCAAAGTGGGTTGCTTGAGCTGCAGCTGTTCGTCGCGACGCTTCGGCTCTCGATAGCGCGCGGCGAACTTTCTGCCGACGATGGTCCGGGTTTTCCAACGCGCCGTTTGCGTTTTCAGTTGCCAGTGTTGTCACCGAAACAAGCGCCGGTGCGGGACCGCGGCTTCTGACCAGCGAGAGGCCGTCCTACTTTTATCCCGCAGATATACAAAGATGCTCCGGCCTATTCAGCCCCTATCGATACCTTCATTTTGCCAGCCATCAGACGCGGCGCATGGATCACCGGTGACTGCGCCAGATGATGTCCGCAAGCCTAGCCGGCATCCCCGCCTGGACGATCCCTCTTTA
>NZ_JAAAYE010000188.1 GCF_013282575.1 Paraburkholderia sp. NMBU_R16 | reverse complement strand
GCCCGCAAAGGCGACGGCGAGCCTGGCGTCAAGACCATCTGGCTAGGCATGCAGCGCGTGGTGGATTTTGCTGCTGGTATCAGATACGCGCGTGAGCTCGAGCAGCAGACTTGTGCGTAATGGAATGACTTAGACCGGCACCGCTTCGAACTCGAGAAATAACGCCGTTTCCTTGGGAGAAAGCGACCTCCCACGTTGAATGGAGTGTTCTGCCGTTCGAAGTACACTCTCCTCGTCACAGGAAGGGCGCATTGTTTTGAACAACGCTGCTGCCACGGGTGAGAAGCCTTCCAGGTATAAGTGCATAGCGCCGACCCTGACAAGGTCCCGGTAAATGCTCATTTGCGAATTTAAAACAAGCTCAGTGAGTTCGGCATAATCCGTCCCAAAGGGAATTGCGATGAGCAGATCCAGATTGAACTGTGATTTGCTTAGCTTCATGATCATCGATAACAATAAAGCCTTTGTTGCTTTCATTGTCAGCAACAACACTGTGCTGCTTTCCGTTATCCCGAAAAAGGCCTCCGGCACACGAAGTCCGGTTGTCGGGGTGGACGAGGGCTGGAACTCGCTTGAGTACGTACGCAAGGGTCCCTATTGAAGCAAACCGGGCCGCACCACGCTCGCAGGGCTACTTGAGCCGCGCCTGCCGGCACTTGGCCGCTTCACGGCGCAAATGCCTCCGTTCTGGCGACACCGAAGGCGACTGGCGATGCACGCCGGATCGGACATCCCGTTGTGATCGTGGAGCTCAGCGGAGCAGTTCGACTGCGGCCGGCACAATACCGGCAAGTTGACTGACACCCGCACCGAGCCAGGTGTATGACGGCACAACTTTACCAAGACCATAAGCTACGCAGAGAACAGAGCAAGTGGCTCGCAATGCGTCCATTACGTTTCGGATCGTATACGGTGACGGCAGACCGCCCGCCGGTGCATCAGGCCGCTGTCCCGCATCCCGGTTCGCCATCTCGGAGAAGACCGTGGAAAGCTGGCAAGACTAACTCGCCGAGAAGAAATCCGACCGATCGAAGCCAATGTTTTACCCAGCCATTCGTCGAATTGCCTTTTTGATCGGTACCCCTCTCCAACACTCGCGCCGGCCACCCGTCGCCTGGCTGCGTATCTCCCACAAGGCGCGCGGAATTAGCGAATGCCAGAACTGATGAGCTCGCGCCAAAGATGGCAGCCCGATGATTGAGATTGGAGAGCCACGCATTGCCAACCGATGGCCCGATCGCCCCTAACACCACCCCGACGGCGCTCAAAAATGCCATCGAGGCGATGAAAGCGGTCCGTTGCGCGTCCGACCGGGTGGAACATGTAGCGATCGTTCTTTTTGCCGCATCTGCGTGAGCTATCGCTTCGCTTACGCGTGCGAGGCGTGCGTCATCGTGGTCGAGGCTCGCACCAAATTGCCGCGCGACCTCCTGTATTTCCCTCACTTCATCTATAAATTTGCCTCTTTTGAATTCCGAGTGGGTGATGTTAGCGGGTCAAGGGCGGGCGTAAGCCCGGCGCAGCGAACCCTTGAGGCGCTCTGAATCGACAAGCTGAGGTATGGCTGGTGGCGGCAGAATGCGGCAA
>NZ_JAAAYE010000187.1 GCF_013282575.1 Paraburkholderia sp. NMBU_R16 | reverse complement strand
TCGTCATTCATCGCTTGGCTTCATGTCGCCAACTCAGTTCATGCAAGACTGGCTTACGGCTCAGCGGACAAAGGATACGGCTGCATAACTCGGGGCCTCTGGAAGGCGAAAAACCGAGGGAAGCTCACAACACGGACCAGGACCGCAGGGAGTTTGCTCTTCGGGATGCCGCCCGGGCCATTTTGAAGCGGACAGATGTCTATGGACTCGGCACGGGCTTGCACTTGGCGCACCAACCCGGCAAGGCTAAGGCTCGGTACACGGACACCTTCAGCTCGCGCCCCACGTTGCGAAACCGACCGAATTTCAGCGCTCCTTCGGCGTTCGTCAAGACCCAGCTTGCCGCGGGCGCACCCTATGGCTCCGGTCCTTCGGGATCTGCTGGCTTCGCGTGCAAATTCGTCGACTATGCCATCCGCGAAAGGGGCGCCAGAATCGACAGACCGTCCGCTGTGCTCGGCGCATTCATGTTTCTCTGCTATGACGGAGGGCACTCCTTGAACGAGGTGATGTGGGAGATGAACTTGCTCAAGGGGCGGCCGATAGAGACGCGTATCGACATGGGTATTCGCGGAGAGGTCGTCGATCCGGACCGATTTGTTGGACGCTACGAAGACTTTTTCAGGTCGTTTTCGGGAACGACTCGGGACATGCTGTACGCGGCATCTGACAAAGCCTTCGAGGAAGTCCTTCGCTACGACCGGCAGCAGAGTCGCGAAGTGCGGTTCGGCGATTTTTCGGCGCAATAGCTCGCTATCTCCGGTCTCGGATCGTCTCGATTTCGAGCCGGCAACGTTCGTTTATGTGCACGTTGTTCGGCGCTGTTCGGGAATGCAATACTCACGACCAGCGGGCCGTGGTGCTTCGCATCAAGCATCAACTTCTCGCGTGGATATCGCACCGTGCAGCTTTGTGCACGCAAGCTACGTCATCGGTTCACTTATGGAGAAGGGGTGAAATGATGACGCATGGGATTGGTGCTACCTCAAACGACGAATCGGGTCGGGAATTCTTGACGCCGCGATTGAGGGTATTCGCCATCGGGCCCGCGCATGCGGCACAGCTTTGCGGGTCTTTGTTCAAGGATGATGAAGTTGCAGCCCGGGTACCATGGATGGCGGGAAAGCCTGCCGATGCCGTGGCACATGAATCCCTTCGAATCCAGCTTTTGTGTGCTGCTGGAAGCATGAACGTCTGGGCTATTCAACAGCGTCAGGACAATACGCTTGTCGGAGCGATACTCGAAAGCCCATCGCTTGCTGGCAGCAGCGTTGAGGTCATCCTTGGCAGAGAATATTGGGGGCTCGGAATAGCGGACGAGGCACTGGCGCCAGTTCTCAATTGGATGACGGCCGATTGATTTTCAGCATAAATCAGTTCAATGTCGAGATTACGCATCGATTCCCCTCTCAACCTAATAAACTGAAGTAATCAAAAACACATTAACATTAAACGTAATGCTATCGACGTTGAACGGTAAGCGGTAAGCCATGGGCGTTATAGAGTTCGCGTAAAGGCAATCGCACAATGCCGCCATTGAGTTCGCTCAGGAGGGGCAAGCGATGACGGCCTTCGCAAGAGAAGAATTGGAATCGGTGTGGC
>NZ_JAAAYE010000186.1 GCF_013282575.1 Paraburkholderia sp. NMBU_R16 | reverse complement strand
GCGGCATCATGCGACGCACCAGGGCTTCTTTTCGTTCTGCTGAGTAGGCTTTCATTCATGCCGATTCTACCGCCCCCGGACCTCGTCTAAGATTCAGACGACACGACAACTATTCTGACGCCGGGGGATACGACCAGTGACCCGGACGTTTGACGAGACAGCCGCCACCCCCGCACCGTCTGTCGCATCCGTTTCAAGGCAACAGGACTTACGCCGGGCAGAAAACTGGTAGAGATCTGCCCCGACTTGGTCTTCACCCTTCTCGGACGAAACAGGAAGCCCAGAAATGTGAAAGTCACGTCCGGGTAGGTTTGGGTGCGGCTCCGATCCTTGCAATACACGATCTTCGACTTCTCAGGATGCATCTGCAATCCACACTCCGCCAGTCGTGAGGCAATGGCATGGATGACCTCCTGAGCCTGTGCCAGGCTGCGGCAGTGTACTACCGCATCATCGGCATAACGCGCAAAGGGGCATTGAGGGAAGTGCCGCTGCATCCACGCGTCGAACGCGTAGTGCATGAACAGATTCATCAACATCGGGCTGACCACCCCACCCTGAGGCGTACCTCGCGCTCGTGGTAGTCTCGCCCCATCTGCAGTCTCGAACGGCGCAGTCAGCCATCGCTCGATATACAGCAGAAGCCAGTCCACCTTGATGTGCTTGCGTACCGCCTTGAGCAGGAGGTCATGATCGATCTGATCGAACGCCGCCTTGATGTCAAACTCAACAACCCAGTCATACTGCCAGCAACGCTTGCGCGTCACCGCGATCGCCTGTTTTGCCGATTTTCCCGGCCTGTATCCATAGGAATCCGGATGGAACAACGGATCCAGTACCGGTTCTATCATGAGCTTGGCCACAGCCTGGGCGATTCGATCCGACACGGTGGGCACGCCCAGCTTTCTGGTACCGCCCGTGGCCTTGGGTATCTCAACCTGCTTCACCGACGGCGGGAAATACGACCCCGACGCCATCTGGTTCCACAGCTTGTACAGATTGCCCGACAGGTTCTGCTCGAACATGGCGATCGTTTCATCGTCCACGCCTGCTGCACCCCGGTTGGCCCTCACCAGCTGATACGCTTCCCAGACCGTGCGCTTCGCAATGTCATACGGTTTTGTTGAGGTCATGTCACTCATCCCCGCCATGCAGGTTGGTGACCTTCGTCAACAGGATAACGCTACCCCTTCGCTCCACCTTCATTACAAAGGTTTCAACACTACTACGGGCAGCTCCGCCCCTCACTCCGGCATCGGTATTCTTCCTCATGGTGTCTGCCATTTGTCATTTCCCTTTCCATCCGGAGCAAGGTTCTCACGTTCCATACCAAATCCTGTGTTGAGCTCATGCCGCCTCTACGCCGACTGCCGTCAGGTCCGCAAACAGGTCTCGTCCTGACTGATCCTGGAGCGACGAAATGACTCCAGTTTTGACAGCGCTTTATGAATTAACGACGCGTCATCGAACGGTTCGCTCTCGCTCATCTTCTCAACACATACCTGCCATCCTTATGGATGACTTTTCCACGGTCTGGGGGTGACCCGTTTCCGTGGACGGTTAAGCAGTTGAATTTTGGTTCGGCTGATTTCCTCCATGTTGGGCGCTTGCGCGAGTTGTCCACGGTCGGTCGGCGGGTCGCCTATCACGACCACGAC
>NZ_JAAAYE010000185.1 GCF_013282575.1 Paraburkholderia sp. NMBU_R16 | reverse complement strand
TGCGTATTCCAGGCAAACCGAACGCTCATTCCACGCTAAAGCGAACGCTGATTCCACGGTTATCCGAACGCGCATTCCACGCGCAAGCGAACGCTGCGGACGTGGCGATGCGGGCCTGAGCGTTTTTACTCCGACACCTCCTTGCTGGTCAAACCATTTCGGCGCTTGCGCATCGACTCGCCCGCGAGCGTGACGCGATGGGCGTTGTGAACGAGCCGATCGAGGATAGCGTCGGCGAGCGTCGGGTCGCCGATGGCGGCGTGCCAGTTCTCGAGCGGGACCTGGCTGGTGACGATCGTCGAGTGTGAGCCGTGCCGGTCGTCAAGCACCTCGAGCAGATCACGCCGTGCCTGATCGGACATCGGCGCCATCGCGAGATCGTCGAGCACCAAGATGTCGGTTCGAGCCCACTGCGCGAGCAGCCGGGCATAACGGCCACTGCCGTGCGCGATCGCCATCTCCTCGCTGAACTTCGGCATGCGCAGATAGCCAGCCGAGTAGCCCTGCCTGCAGGCTTGGTTCACCAAGGCGCAAGCCAACCAGCTCTTGCCGAGCCCGGTCGGCGCGACCAGGATCACGTTCTGCCGCTCCCGAATCCACTCGCCTGTCAGCAGCCGGGCGAGCAGCGTGCGGTCCAGGCCGCGCGACGAACGGTAGTCGATGTCTTCAGGCACGGCCTCGGGGAAGCGCAGTTTAGCGCGGCGCAGTCGCGCCGTAAGCAAGCGCGAATCGCGCTCGCTGGCCTCCCTCTCGACGAGCAGCCCGAGACGCTCCTCGAAGCCGAGCTGATCGATGCTGGCCTGCGATTGCTGCTCGGCCAGCGCCGCGGCCATGCCGAACAGGCGCAGCGCGTGGAGCTTCTCGACGGTTGGATGATGCAACATGATGACGATCTCCAGTCAGTGGTAGTAGGACGGCCCGCGCACGTTCGCGTGCGGGAGCGGCAACTCGGCCTGGGCCGCGGACGTCTCGGTCTTGCTTTCCAGCCCGTTCTTCAGCGTCGACGCGATGAAGCGGTAGTTCGACGCTTTCAGATCGATGGCGCGGCTACAGGCAGCCTCCAGCCGCTCGGCCCCGTAGTCCTTGCTCAGCCGCAGTACTCCCAGGCAGGCGCGGTAAGCTTGCTCGGGGTGTTGGCGGCCACCGAGCAGGTACTCGACGACGGCGGCCGTGTGCGGACCGATACTGGCCGCCCACTTGAGCAGGCGTTGCGGGTTCCACTCAGTGGTGGCCGCCCGGTGGTTCGGTGGCATATGTGCGGCGATCGTGCTGTGATGGCCGCGCCGCTCGCTGCGGGCATGCGCGGCAATGCGCTGGCCTCGGTGGAAGATCTCGACGCTCGTCTTGGTGTAGCGCACATCGACTTGTTCGCGCGCGTAGCGGTACGGCACGGAGTAGAAGTGCTCGACGACTTCGACGTGATAGTCGATCGCGACGCGTGCGAGCTTCCACTGGGCGAACTGATAGGGTCGCTCGGGCAGCGGGCGCAGCACCGGGCGATCGAGTTCCTCGAAGGCACTGCGGCGACAGCCGGGCAACTTCTTGAACGGCTTGTTGTTCAGACCGACGAGCAGTGCGGCGATCGTGCGGTTCGCTTCATCGAGACTGAACAGGCGCTGGTGGCGCAGCCGTGCCAGAATCCAGCGCTGAACAAGAAGCAC
>NZ_JAAAYE010000184.1 GCF_013282575.1 Paraburkholderia sp. NMBU_R16 | reverse complement strand
CTGCCAGGGAAGTCTTGCCCACCTGCCTCCACGGGCTGATTGCCAGCGCGCCAACACGAGCGCCCGATACCCGATCATGCCTCACGTGCGCGCCGGATAGCGGACGGCCTTCGCGAGGCGCTTACCCAGAAGCCAAAGGGGAAGAATTTAAAGACGTGTCCGTAGATAGTCTCGTTGTTTCCGCCTACGAACCGGAGGAATCCCATCACTGAATGCTTCATGACAACGCGGCGTCGATGCGGATAGAACCAGTAATACACGCACAACTGTTCGGGAAGGCACTGCGTAGGGTCCAGCACGTATCGTCGCAACGCGGCGTCAAGCGGCGCAACTGGATCGATTGACAGCACGTCTGGGACACCGTTGGCGGCTAACAGGTGTCCCGCCACGGCGCGCAGGAACCTGTTTGGCTGGTAATCGAACCGTTGTGTCCGGGGCAACGATAAACGGCTACGGGAGGCCAACGTGAAATATCTTTCGATCTGATGGACCACGTCGCGAAGCGCCGGATCGTAGTCGGTACCAAGCACGGTATTGTTACAGCGAGAACAGATAGTCTTGAAGTGCGACCCGCCCTGTGAGAAGACCATTCTTTTCGGCCTCTCGGGACTTGGGCCGTAGACATCGGTGAATACGGAATCGTTGATATTGCCGCAGTTCTTCGGCGGCACATGATCCGCCGTAAGCGGGCCGTGTGCTCGGCAGATCGCACAGTAGCCAACCTTCGGTCCACGGTTCGAGAACCGTTCCGCGAGATTCTTCGAAAAGTCAGCCATAGCAGGTAGCGGGTCACGCCAACATTGACTTCAATTCGTCGATGTCCATCGCTGGTCGCCGCGTATGCAGCATCGCGTGACAGTTCGGGCATACAGGCCGCAAATGGGCGCGAGGATCAACTTCATACTCGACACCAATGCTGGCGATGTCGGTGAGGTGATGCACGTGAATAAATCCACGCCCTATGTCGCCGTAGGTTTTGTAAAAATCGAAGCCACAGACATAACACGCAGTGCCCCAATGCCGGATGCATTCGGATCGAGCACGCGAATCGCGCTCGTATTGGTTGACAAGCACCTGCCGCGTGGCACCCTCCACGAACGAACCGTTCGCAGGTTCTTCTGGCAATTCATCGGGGTAGACCGGTGCCACAACATCCAGCAACGGCGTAGCAAGTTCGTCATAAAGTTCGAGCCTGTGCTGAGCGTCGTCATTGATAGTCGTAGAATTGGACTCATTTACGGAACCCAGAAGCGCCAACTCACCATCGCTCGAAAGGCGAAGTCCATCAGTCTCAGTTGGCAAAAACTCCCAAATCACGGGGTCGTTCGGCGGTTGCGCCTTGATCGTCGCCCCACCCAGTACGACGGAAGGCCCAGTCCCCAAGAACTCGGCCGAAGGATCAAAGCCATCCGATTGTGGCACGCCACGAATGACGATGATTTTCCCCGTTTCCGGATCGCGATGATGCGGAAACCACCGCTCTTCATCGAGAACACGATACTTTGCCTTGTCGTGATCCATCTCCGCGCTACCCGACTGCCGCGCGTCAAACAAGATGAGAGCAGCGCGTCAATCAGGATGAGAGTACTGGCGTGGCGGCAGCGGTGAAGGGCGTAGCCCGGAACCGCTGCCGCCACGCCGCGCCGAGCAGTCCCCCGTCAT
>NZ_JAAAYE010000183.1 GCF_013282575.1 Paraburkholderia sp. NMBU_R16 | reverse complement strand
CTAAGGGAACCGTTTAAGTGCAATCGAACGATGGCGGGTGGATCAAGAAAGCGAACACGCCATGCCCAGTTTTTCAAGCCTGCGGGCAATCATAGGTGCACGTTCTGCGGATACCCATGTTGAGTCGCAAGAGTCGCGTGCAATACGACCGGCTAACTCCGGATCTGCGTCCGCTAGACAGCCCTCCGGTCTGTTGGGAGGGTTACTGTCGCGCCCGGAACGCTTGCGAAGTTCGGAGACGCGTTTAGCGCGACCTATTGTGGCGAGCGCGTCGCCGAAAGCGGCGCCCTCTGACATCAATCGAGGCCAGTCATCACAGTCCAACCGTTACCCGGCTGATCTGGCGACGAGAATGCAAGCACAGATTCGCGGCAACCAAGTGCGCGATAAGGTCTCCGTCTCAGGGATTCCGGATACGGGCATTGTGAGGGTACACATCGCCGGCGACTCCGTCGACTTAGCGCGACTCGGTTTCGAGAACATCGACACGACTCACGGCCCCAAAGACCTGACCTATCTCACCGTTCCGCTCGACAGGTATTCTCCCCATCTGGCGGGTGGCGAGCGGGTGCATCGCCCCGCCGAAGCACCCCCAGCACTGCTGCGGCAGCAGTTAGCAAGGGACCGGGCGGATCCGGAATCGAGCCTGGGGCCGGTCGCGTATATCAACGGTTCCTATTACAACTCATCCAAGTCCTCGAAGGCGTCAGCGGACCACGACCAAGCCGCCGCCATCGGCGAAAACAAGGTCATCGGTGCCCAGGATCAACCCGACCCAGTTCCGGTACCTAAGCAATATGTCGACGACTACCGCAGAGTTCAATTTCCGAATGGCTCGACGCTGACTACAGGGCCGTTGCTATCTGATCGCACGTGGACGGGAAAGTCGGTCGCCAAATTCGACCAAAGGAAAGGCGACCTGCCGAAGTACAAGTTCCCGGAAGACAGCCTGATCAGGCCTGGTGATCTGCAGCACGCAGAACATCCCAATCCGCGCAGCGCAGTCAATTTTCCTGCCGGAATCAATCCGCCGCTGGGTATAAGACGGTCACAAGTGCCTCACAAGAGTGGCGACGCCGTTCGGATGCTAGTCGCAAGCGATGCATCGGGAAAGGTCGGTGCCGAAGCTCAAGGCCTGACCATGGTCGAACTTTCCAACGTGATGGCGCGGGTTGGAGGCCTGAATCGAAAGCCGGGGCCGTCGTATAACCTGGATGGCGGTGCGAGTTCCACAATGGGAGTGGTGAGTGAAGACGGGCGAAAATTGATGGAGGTTCGAGGCCGACCTACAGAGCCTACACTGACTGCTAATTTCGTGACGATGGAGCAGCATTCCGGTTTGCGGAACACGGCTCCACAATCGTCGCGGCCAGAGCCGGCTGTAACCACTGCGCATTCGGCACTTCGATCGGGCTCCGCGCCCCAACCGTTGCGTGGGCCGCAATCGCCCGGACGACGGCAAACTTCTGTTTCGTCATCTATCGAATTCGCGGTGCCACTGTCCGAGTCTCGAGCGGCCACGCCGGCACCTTCTGTTTCCCTAGCACAGAAGACCGATGACGAGCGGTTCGCCGATGATTTCCATTGGCTTGCCGATAGGATCGAGTAAGCAGCAGCGACGAGATCGGGCCATACATGCACGGAAAGTACGATCACCCCGATTGGCACTTCGTTAGA
>NZ_JAAAYE010000182.1 GCF_013282575.1 Paraburkholderia sp. NMBU_R16 | reverse complement strand
GCTTGGGCTCAAGGGAACAATGAGTGAAGCCGAACTACACGTTCTCAAGGCGCGACTACGCGGCGGAATCCTGAACAAGGTCAACCGTGGCGAGTATCGATGTCTGCTACCAACCGGTTTCGTATATGACGAACGCGGCAATGTAGTGCTTGACCCGGATTCGCAGGTCAGGGAAACGATCGCGTATTTCTTCGAAACTTTCTCGCGGGTCGGCTCTGCCTGTCAGGCTGTCAAGGCCTTCAAGAATGAAGGCCTGCTGTTCCCGTCCCGTACCCGCAACGAGAAGTTTGTAACGTTCCAGCACCTGACCGCGTCGACGGCGCTTCGAATGCTGAACAACCCGCGCTACGCAGGTGCTTACGCCTACGGCCGACGACAGTATCGGAGAATTGCAGACGGGCGGAAGGTGCCTCGGAAGCGGGATCGCAGTGACTGGCTTGCCTGCATCCCGGACGCACATCCGGGATACATCACCTGGGAACAGTTTCAGCAGAATCTCAAGGTTCTGGAAACGAATGGTCGCGGGTATGAAGTTGCACGATCGTCGCCGCCTCGCGAGGGAGCTGCTTTACTGCAGGGGCGCGCCATCTGTGGGCGTTGTGGCCGTCACTTGCGGCTCCGGTACGCCACGCGACGCGGGCGACACGAGGCATGGTATATCTGCGATCGAGCACAAGGCACCCGTGGAGAACCGTGTTGCCAGTCGATTGCGGGCGCACCGATCGATGAGGCGGTCAGTGCATTGGTCGTCGCGTCGATGACGCCGGCCGCAGTTGAATTGGCATGGGAGATTCGCCGCGAGATCGAAGCACGCCACGACGAAGCCGACCGGCTACGCCTGCGCGCTATCGAACGTGCTCAGTTCGACGCAGATCTTGCACAACGGCGGTTCATGCTCGTCGACCCGAATAACCGTTTGGTTGCCGACACCCTCGAGCAGGAATGGAACGATAAGTTGCGCGCATTGGCCGACGCTAAGGAACAGAGGGAGCGCAGCCAGCAGCAGGAGCGTCTTGCGCTCAATGATGCGATCCGCGACCGGCTCGTTGCCATGACGGCTGACTTCAAAACGCTCTGGAGAGACCAGTCCCTGGCAAATCGGGAGCGTAAGCGGTTACTCGCCTACATCATCGAAGACGTCACACTGGTCAAACTTCCAGACGAAGGAACAACCAGGATTCACGTTCGTTTCAAGGCCGGCAAGACTGAAACGCTCATCGCCCAGAATCCCAAGTCCTCTGCACAACAGGTCAAGACCCGGCCAGAGGTCCTGGAGCTTATCGATAAGCTTCTCAATAACCATACGTGCTCTGAGATCGCCGAAATCCTCAACAATCAGAATATCCGCCCCGGTGGTTGTATTCGGCCAGGCAAGGGCAACATTCGATTCACTGCGCTACGCGTCTCATACCTCGCTCAACGAAACGGACTTCGATCCCGTCGCGACAGACTGCGAGACCGTGGAATGTTGACGAGATCCGAAGCCGCTACACGTCTCGGAATCCATGTCGCAACGCTTATGAGGTGGGTCGAGTACGGTCTCGTCACCAGGCACGCCTACAACGACTATGCGTTCCTCTACGACGTTCCAGATTCGAATCCGCCGGTGAAGCACAGCAGCCGATGGGATCGACTTACTGACCGCGTACTAGCTGCTCGAGCAACAGCGGATCCAAAACCCTCTAATCCAGCCGAAGGAGTCGTAGT
>NZ_JAAAYE010000181.1 GCF_013282575.1 Paraburkholderia sp. NMBU_R16 | reverse complement strand
CCCCGCTTCATACTCGGGCCAGTTCGTCACCCGATGGGCCATCTTCGGGATGTCATGCCGGCGCGCGGCGTTGTGCTTGTGGGGCATGCATGGGCTTCCAGCAGGACGGACCGCGATTCTATTACTCTCGTCTTTCGTTTGCCTATCCGTGCACCAACGCCACGCCGCGGTGCCTGCCATTGGGCGAGCGCCGCGGGCGTGATCCACAGCGTCAGGCTCCCCCGGCTGCGCAGCCCCGCTTCATACTCGGGCCAGCTCGTCACCCGATGGGCCATCTTCGGGATGTGATGCCGGCGCGCGGCGTTGTGCTTGTGGGGCATGCATGGGCTTCCAGCAGGACGGACCGCGATTCTATTACTCCCGTCTTTCGTTTGCCTATCCGTGCACCAACGCCACACGCACCTGCTGTTCCGGGAAGAACATCAAGCCCCTCGCGATCGTCACAACGATGCCGCCGGGCAAGTCAAGGCAATTTCTTTACCCCCTTGATCGAAACGCGACAGACACTGCACCCGATCGACTCGTAATCGGGCAAAGGCTTCGATCTTTACTTACAACGGCGGCTTCCGGCAAATCTGAAGGGCCGCGTCGGAGTCCTTTCCGAAGCATGCCGCTAGCGAGGTGCGCCTCATTCGCGCTAATGATCGTCGACTGCCTACCGCCGGCTCAGCATGGTTCCCCGGCAGGACGGCGTGCCGCACCAGCACTGATACGCTTGCCGCTCTTCCTCATCAAGGTCGTCGGCCAGTTCCAATGCATAGTCGATGAACAGTTCGTCGCCGATGTCGATGTCATAGGCCGCATCGATGTAGACGCGCCCATTTTGCTCGACCGTTTCACAATTCGCAGTGCAGGCATGGTTCAGCCATCGCGCGCTGTTGCCGCCGCGGCCGCCGTCGATCACGCGACCGTCCGACAGGCCGAAGAGAAACGTGTGCGTTGCTTCGCTCCGAAACGCATAGCGGCGAGCCGCCGCCCGCCACGTCGTCACGGTGCCCTTGTACTCAAAGATCCGCTCCCCGGCGCGCAGCGGCCTCAGCGCGAAGACGCCTCGTCCATGCACGGGGGATCGCCGTACGACGACTCGTCGCATCCGTTTTGCCTCCAATTGTCGACGCGAGTATACGACCATTGAGTAGCGCGACGAAGTAGATTCCAAGACCTGGACCGCAACTGCCGGGTGGCAGGCGCACGAGCTTCGTGAATACCAGCGCGATCGCATCGTGTACCAGCATGAATGCGGAGATCAGGACGAATAATATAAACAAAATGCTCGAACTGCGTCACGCTCAATTTCGTTGGAATGGTCTGCCAGCATGGGGTTCCCGTCATTCGCCCGTCCACAAAACTGGACTATAGCCTGACTCCAGCAACCGCCCTGAAACCCAGCTGCAGTCCGCCTCGCAGACAAATTCCATGACCTCGAAAAACGCGCAACCAGTTGACACATAGAGGGGGAAGACGCGCCGTTCAAACTACGCCAGCGGCTCTTTTTAGCGCGCCGGCCGCACCGCGAGGTTGACTTGCCAGAGGCATGATGGCCTCCTTGGTGTAACCGAGTCCGGTGAGTGCGGCGTGATGTTCGTGCAACGCCCGCAACGCCTGCGAGCCGCCGCTGTTCGCCGCGATCCTGACGATGTCGTCCTTGCTGTAGCCGAGCGCGGGCGCGCGCAGCGCGGCACTGAGATCGCGCACCGTGTGCAACGCCTGCGAGCCGCCTCC
>NZ_JAAAYE010000180.1 GCF_013282575.1 Paraburkholderia sp. NMBU_R16 | reverse complement strand
CTTGAATTCCATTGCCGCCCAGCTCTCCGTTGATCGTGCCATTCGCGTGCCGCGCAAAAAGCAAGAGTAAACGGCAAGTCGCGACAGTTTACAAGCCGCTCACGCGGACTTGTGTGTAATGAAATGGCTTAACGTAGCCTTCATAGGAACGCTGACAGGTTACCAACCAGCTCGATTACAACCATCTCAATCTACGCTCCGCAACCCTATTCTCCTGAAACAGACGATCCAACCATTCTATTTCAGGTTGGCTAAAACTAGATTTCGACAAAGAAAGAGAGGCTAGATTCATGGACGGATTATTCAATATCTCCACAATTCTTGCCGCACGGTACGTATCAATACGCCCCGGGATCTTAATGCTTTCAATGCTATTTTTCCCCCATTTCAAAGCGTTAATCAAATCATCCAGAATATGTTGTTCCAGGCGGTCTACCGCACTCAAATCGAGGAAAGTCATTCCGCATCTGCCCTCGCGAATAGCATGCGCCGTTTTACTAAGGTCCGCGCTGTTAGTGATCAAGGTATTGTTGTATGCGGCGGGATAGCGCGGCAAATAAGTGGAGGACGCGCTACTGGCTGCGCCTCGCAAGTGATTAATCGCGCTGTTATCCCGCCCGACATACCTAACAGGCGTTTGTGGCCTTACAGACGTTCCTGGCCTAGCAGACGTTCCTTGCCGCACTCGCCGATCGTCGTTCTGCCCATGCATCGGCCCGAATTGGAGACCAAGCACATTCAAGTATGGATTTGATGGTAGATGTGATGACCTGGGGGGCACCGAGCGCGTGTGCGATCGTGAGGGCGGCACAATAGGCGGCGGATGATGTGGATTGCCAGCCCCCGCTGTTCTTTCATTCGCACTCGAATATGAGTACCTGAACCTGTTCATTTTTACCTCCTTTCAATTGAAAGGACGAACGATATTCCGACACCGCCTCGAAATAATCGAAATAGCGAATTATTGCCCCGGTTTCCGAATATCGATGTCAACGCTTATCAATCCGATTTCGGGTCGTCAGCCACGCCTTTCGCCATGCATTTCGAATAAATCCGCGGTAGTTTGCTCGAATAAACCGTTCGAACGGACCCAAAATAACCATCGCGGCATTGCCAGAGATGCGCCACGGTAACAAGTCATCGTTATCGAGGTTTCCAATCTTTGATTGGACGGTAGCCTTTCTCGCTGGGAGCCTTCTCGATCGTGTCGCGAACATCGGCGATAGCAGCAACCGGTCCTCGCGTGTCGCGAGAAAAATGTCGTAGTCTTCATTTCGAGCCCTCCTTACCCTCAGTGGTCGTTTTGACACCACCACATTGGCACTCTGATGCCGTCGGGTACAGCGAGGGCTCCGCCGTTTCTACTGCCTCTCCGTCCCGACGCGGGAGGGGAGGCGTCCATACCATCTCCTTCTGATGCCCCCCCGGCGTCAGACTAGTTGTCGTGTCGTTTGATTCTTAGACGAGATCCGGGGCGGTAGAAGCGGCATGAATGAAAGCCTACTCAGCAGAACGAAAAGAAGCGCTGGTGCGTCGCATGATGCCGCCGGAGAATACTTCGGTTTCCGCGCTAGCGCGAGAAACAGGGATCACGGAACTGAATCGCCCCGGGAATCGTGGAGGCTGGTTGGTTTAAGTTGATGCCGGCATCGCAACTCCGTTGCTGAGTTGCCGGTAATAGTTTGCCTCAGCTTCAGCGGGTGGGATATAGCCGAGCGGTTCCAT
>NZ_JAAAYE010000179.1 GCF_013282575.1 Paraburkholderia sp. NMBU_R16 | reverse complement strand
AAATAGGAATCCGAGAACCACTGCAAGCGCGCCGTCGAGGACGTACTTCAACTGGTTGCTACTGTCATGTCCCAGAAATAACTTTGCATAAGCGGGCGGCGTTGGTGCACGGATAGGCAAACGAAAGACGGGTGTAGATTGTCAATTACGATGGCCGCCCGAGCGACAACTATCTTGGCCGGTCGGCGCGGGGTTAGTTGTCGCTGCGTCAGCTCGTCATAGTTGTCGCTCCTTCCGATTCGGGTTGGGGTAATTGACGCCGCCGTGTGCGCTTGTTGTCGTCGGCGCTGCGACGCCGGTAGCTTTCCACGTTCAGCTCGAAGATCGTCGAGTGGTGAACTAGTCGGTCGATGGCGGCCACCGTCATCGACGGATCTGGGAACACGTCGCTCCAGCCGGAGAACGGCTGATTGGCCGTGATCAGCAGACTGCGCCGCTCATAGCGTTCGGCAATGAGTTCGAACAGCACGCTCGTTTCCGCTTGACCCTTGCGCACCTATGAGAGGTCGTCGAGGATGATCAAGTCGAAGTGATCGAGCTTGGCGAGCATCGATGGCAACTGCAGGCTCTGACGTGCCGCCTGTAGCTTCTGCACGATTTCGCCAGTGCGTGTGAACAGCACCCGGTATCCGGCGTCGATCAATGCATGGCCGATGCCGCAGCCTAAATGGCTCTTGCCGGCACCCGGAGGCCCGAACAGCAAGATCGTGGCGCCTTTCTCAAGCCACGAATCGCCGCTGGCAAGCGCCATCACATGCGCCTTGGAGATCATCGGCACCAAGCCGAAGTCGAACGTCTCAAGCGTCTTGCTCGGGTCCAGGTGCGATTCGACACGATGCCGCGCGATGCGCCGTTTCGCACGCTCGGCCAGTTCATGCTCGAGCAGCGCGCCGAGCAGACGCGTCGACGGCCAGCCTTCCTTGTCTGAGCGCTGCGTGAACTCGGGCCATAGCCGCGCTATGGTCGGCAAACGCAACTCGGTGAGCATCAGCCCCATACGGGCGGCGGCGTAGGTTGCAGGCGCGTTCATACCGATACCTCCTCGCCGATCAGCGTGTCGTAGAGCGCCGCCGCCGGCATGTCGACCACCACGTCCGGGCACTGCGCCTGGCGCGGCGCAAATTCATGCTGCAGGGCTTTGTTCAGCGAGGGCCCCTTGCGGGACGGCAGGGTGTCGGGTAGAAAGAGTGCGGGGATCTCTCGGACGGGTGAGCTTGCATGCCTTACAAGGCGAGACTGAAGACGGGTGAGGCGCGCAAACGAGCCAAGCCGCGCTGTGCGGTCACGAACGCGCATGCGTACAACGAGAGCCTGAAGCGGCGCGGGCAGCTCAGCCTGTATTGTCCCGAGGGCGACTTGAAGGCGCTGTTCATCAACGACACGCCCTACCCGAAGGGCGTGTCGGGCCAGGCCCAGACGTACAGCGAGGCATACCATGTCACGGATCGGCGTAATCGAGCCGGGGATGATCGGCGTAATGAGGCCACCTGGAATGGCCCCGAAACGCGATTTCGAAGGGCCTCAAGAATGCGTTTTTTTGCCTGATTTTGCAACCGTGTTTTCGCCGTTTTCTGGCATTGGTTTCGGCGTGCGGTAGCTCTCGCCCTCGATAACGATGCGGTAGGCGCCGTGGCGCAGCCGATCGAGTGTGGCGGCGCCGAGGATGCGGTTGTCGGGGAACGCATCGCCCCATTCGCTGAAGTCCAGATTTGACGTCAAGATCGTCGCCGCGCGTTCAT
>NZ_JAAAYE010000178.1 GCF_013282575.1 Paraburkholderia sp. NMBU_R16 | reverse complement strand
CGGCTTCGCGCGTGCACGAACTCACGCCGCGAATCTGGAAATCGCTCTTCGCCGACAACCCGCTGCGCTCGCCACTGCATCAGATCGCCTGAGATCGCAACGACGTCGGTCAATTACCGATTACGTTGTGGGAGCGTGCCACGCACGACGAAGCGGTGGGCGAAATCGCCTTCCCGATGGCCGCGCGCCAAGGTGTGAAAGCGCGCACGGTGCGCCAGCGCCTGTGGCTGCTGCGCGTGCAGTTGCCCGCGAGCAAGGGCAAAAGCGTCGCTGTAACGTGCCTGGTCGCGCGCGAGTTCGACGCACCAACCGGTGTGGCGCCGATCGAATGGCGCCTGCTGACTATCCGGACAGCGAGCACGCTGGATGAAGCGACCGAATCGATCGAGTGGTATCGGGCCAGATGGGAAATCGAAATCCTGTTCAACGTTCTGAAGAACGGCTGTCAGGTCGAAGAACTGCAGTTGGGTACGATTGAGCGCCTCGAGCGCGCGTTGGCGCTGTTCCTCGTGGTGGCTTGGCGCGTGACCTATCTGATGCGGTTGGGCCGAAGCTGTCCTGATTTGGATGCGCGTCTGTTCTTCGACCCTGGCCGCATACAGGATGGCCCAGCGTCGCCCCGTTGCATGGTCTTGAACGACTGCCTGCGTTGTGCGCAATTCGATCACACGCCCCTGACACAGAGGACCGAACGGATCATCGGCGACGTAGGCGACGTTCATTCCCAGATGCAGACGCTGACGCACTTGCAATACGCGCTGCGGGTCTTCGAGCATCCTGCCGATCGTCAGATAGAGGCGATACAGTTCGGCGCTGTGAGCTTGCCGTAGGTCGTCCAGAGAGATATTCATGAAGGCGATGAGGCAGACAGCGAAGCCGCCGGCCGTGCCAGCGGCAGTAATTCGTTGACACGGGAAGGAGGCCAAGCCGGTAGTTTATCGAGTGTGTCTTTCAACCGCCCGTAGGGTTCGATGCCGTTCAGACGGGCGGTTCCAAGCAGCGAATACATCGTGGCGGCCGCCCGGGCGCCACGCTCCGAACCTGCGAAGAGCCAGTTGGCCCTCCCGATAGCCAGTTCCCGTTCATTCTGCCCATATTGGGCAAGAAGTCGAAGTCCACTATCGTTGGCATCCGCTGTATCGTCGTCGCGTCAAGGTTCGAGATGTTGAGCAGCGCGGCGGAGGTCGGGTAGTCCATGTTGACGCGGGCGACGGTGAGGTTCGAGTCATTGCCGGATGGATGTTGGATGCCGCCGTGTGTTCCGCTCTGATTCTCGGTGAACCCCGCGTCAACGTAACGGCCTTGTGCAATCTGCACCAACTTCTTCTCGATCGACATTTGCGCGGAAACTCATCGGACGATTCCACCATCGTCCGGGAGAAGCGCAATGCACAAGCCACCAAACGTCGTTCCCGCAGACCCGCAGTCGTTGCGACCGATATCGCACCAGTTGAACATGACGTTCGACCCGGTCGTCCCACGAAGTGAAGTTGGGACAATCTGCGAAGTAAAATTAAGACTTTACTGGAATTTGAATGATTTGCCGTATCCGCGGCAATCAATTTCCCATATAAATCAATGAATTGGGCCTGCGCGGGAAGTAAAGATGAGACATTTTGGCCTCTTTTGAATTCCGAGTGGGTGATGTTAGCGGGTCAAGGGCGGGCGTAAGCCCGGCGCAGCGAACCCTTGAGGCGCTCTGAATCGACAAGCTGAGGTATGGCTGGTGGCGGCAGAATGCGGCAA
>NZ_JAAAYE010000177.1 GCF_013282575.1 Paraburkholderia sp. NMBU_R16 | reverse complement strand
TTCGCGCGTGCACGAACTCACGCCGCGAATCTGGAAATCGCTCTTCGCCGACAACCCGCTGCGCTCGCCACTGCATCAGATCGCCTGAGATCGCAACGACGTCGGTCAATTACCGATTACGTCGCGGTGAATCTCGTGCTCAGCGTGGGACAGATGGCGATCGGCATCCTGTCCCGATCGCAAGGCCTCGTGGCGGACGGTATCCATTCATTGTCGGATTTGATCGCGGATTTCCTCGTGCTGGTGGCGAGCCACCACAGCAAGAAGCCCGTCGACGCAAGCCACCCATACGGACATCAGCGCTTCGAAACGGGCGCGTCGCTCGCAATCGCATTGATCCTGTTACTGGTGGGGGGCGGAATGCTCTGGTCGGCAATCCAGAAGCTCGAGCATCCCGAAGCGATCCAGCGCGTTCACATTGCCGCGCTATGGGTGGCGATCATTGCGCTTGCCGCGAAGGAAGGCTTGTTCCGCTACATGCTGGCGGTGGCGACCCGGGTGAGATCGAGCATGCTGGTCGCAAACGCGTGGCACGCGCGTTCGGACGCCGCCTCCTCGCTCGTGGTTGCGTTCGGCATTATCGGCAACCTGCTGGGCTATCCGCTTCTCGATCCGATTGCCGCACTGATCGTCGGCGGGATGATCGTAAAAATGGGTGCCACTTTCGGCTGGGACGCGCTACACGATTTGATGGACCGATCCGCGGTCGCCGAAGATGTGCAAGCAATCCTCACCACGTTGCGCATGACTCCGGGCGTGCTTGACGTACATGATCTGCGTACGCGAAAGACCGGCGATTTGATCCTTGTCGACGTGCACCTCGACATCGACGCCGCTCTCACGGTTGCTCAGGGGCACGACATCGCTGTCGACGCGCGAGCTCGTGTGATGAGGCACCACCGCGTCCTGAATGTGATGACACACGTCGATCCCCGAAAGCGGCAAAGCGTCACCGAACTCGCGCCTGAGATTCGAGGCCGGTGGACATAGGTGCTCGTCTCACCCAACGTTGGGTGGATGATGGCCGCGTAGACACGTCAACCGATGCTCGTCGACGAGCGTGCGTCAATCGAGCTTCACCAATACGAAGATCAAGCCAAGCAGCGCCAGTTGCGTGACGACGAAGTACCCGCCGAGGTAAGTCCCTCCGAGCTCAGACTCGGGGTCCAGCGGGATCGATGCAAAGCGGCCGAGATGGAGCGGCAACCCTGAAAGCCCATACGCGATGAAAAGATAGTTCGACGGAAGCGGGCTCAACGCGTAGAAAAAGAACGCACCGATCGTCAGCGTCTTGTATTTGCGGAGCCAGTGCGCGGCGATGTCGATATTCTCGCGATCGGATTCGCGCATCCAGCGGGATCGAAGGAGTGATCTCGCGAACGTAGCCAGGATGACGCGGCCCGTTGTGGCGGCGGCTGCCGCCACGATGGCAAAAACCAGTGGACTTCCGTCAGTTAGATTGAACCCAACCCATGACATCGCCATCCAGGTAGGCGGAGCGAATGCCGGGATCAGATTCAGTAGAAGACTTCTCCCCCTCGATATATGCTGCCCGCGCCAGTTAGCTTGTTCATGGAACAAAGCGCGTAAACTTGAGTCCGCTGTTTCCCTAGCGTGCCGAGGGCGAGCGGCGGTTGTGTCGCGATAACGGAGCCATGACGAGCAAGCGGCGATTCGCTTAGGAGTCCTTAGATAAGCAGCGAATAGAACTGCGCGGCGACCGTTCGAGTGGCGTGGTCACCCTTCATTTGGCCTTT
>NZ_JAAAYE010000176.1 GCF_013282575.1 Paraburkholderia sp. NMBU_R16 | reverse complement strand
GACGACCGGCGGGCGGCGACATCGGGACATTCGGACGAGTGTGCTGATCCACCGGGCGCGGCGGCTGAGACGGCTGCGCCGTCGCGGGGTGCCTAGGCGGGATCGACGGTGGCGCAGGTGGGAGCCCTACCATTGGCGGTCTGCTATGCGGGCCCTGAGTAGGATGGCCTCCAACCGCAGCGCTCGGACCAGAATGCTGGAACGTCGGCCTGCCTCCGAACTGCATCGCTGGCCGGCCGTGCCAGCGCTCCGGATTGGCGTCGTATAACCCAGCCACATTCGGTCGTGGAAGATCCTGAGCCTGCTCCAGGAGTGCGTTATATCCGTCATTACCGAACTGCGCGGGGGCAGGAGGACGACCGGCGGGCGGCGACATCGGGACATTCGGACGAGTGTGCTGATCCACCGGGCGCGGCGGCTGAGACGGCTGCGCCGTCGCGGGGTGCCTAGGCGGGATCGACGGTGGCGCAGGTGGGAGCCCAGTTGGTAGCCAGCTATTTGCGTGATGAACCTGATGAACCGGAGGACCCGCAGTAGCCCCCCCCAACGACGCCGATGTTGGCGGGCGCGGCTGAACACCTTCCGACGCACTCTGCGGCGAAATATCGTCCCCAGATGGCCCTGGATGGATGATAGACGGATGATAAAGCGGCAGTGGCGGGATAGGCGCTTCCGGTTGGATAGATGTGTGCGCCTGCTGCGCTTCCGGTTTGCTCGATGCCACCACCGACGTATTGGGACGCGGCCCAGCCGGCTTCGGTGGCCTATGTGGATTGCGTTGGGTAAGGCCGCTCAACTGCGGATTCGCGGAACCAGGCAGTCCCAACTCGGGCGATCGACGCGGTGTCGGCCGTGATGGGGCGGAAGCAGTCTCACCATCGAGACCAACTTCAGAAGTAGGTCCTCTTACGTGCGAAATAGTCACGAGCCACCTCAAAACATTCGATGCAGGAATGATATCGCGCCGACACGGCACATCAATGATGTCACCCACCTGACGGTTGAAGCGCAGGCCAATTTCATGGCGCGCTCAACCCCCCATGGAATACAGCGTCCGGCATTCCGGTGACGGTTAAGAGAACGACGCGAAGAGCGTCTGCACAATGCGAAGACTCATGCCAGGTTCGCGGGTCACTTGATCGAAGAGTGGCGAATCGAGTACAACGTAAGCGCCTCGCGAAGGCCGTCCGCTATCCGGCGCGCACGTGAGGCATGATCGGGTATCGGGCGCTCGTGTTGGCGCGCTGGCAATCAGCCCGTGGGCAGGTGGGCAAGACTTCCCTGGCAGCTTACTTGCCACGTTCCAGGGTAGTAATTCGTCGATGCGGTTGATGGGGTGATCAGCGATATGGGTCAGCACGTATTCGAGGTAAGCGCGCGGGTTGATCGCGTTCAGCTTGCACGTGCCGATCAGGCTGTACATCGCCGCGGCCCGTTTCCCCCCGCTGTCGGAGCCGGCGAACAAGAAGTTCTTGCGACCCAGACTCACACAGCGCAGCGCGTTTTCGGCCAGGACGTTGCTGATCTCGGCACGGCCCTCTGCACAGTACAGCACGAGGGCATCCCACTGGCGTTGGTGCACGGATAGGCAAACGAAAGACAGGAGTAATAAAATCGCAGTCCGTCCTGCTGGAAGACCATGCATGCCCCACAAGCACAACGCCGCGCGCCGGCATGACATCCCGAAGATGGCCCATCGGGTGACGAACTGGCCCGAGTATGAAGCGGGGCTGCGCAGCCGGGGGAGCCTGACGCTGTGGATCA
>NZ_JAAAYE010000175.1 GCF_013282575.1 Paraburkholderia sp. NMBU_R16 | reverse complement strand
GGAGCCGCTCCGCTCACGATTGGAAGCAGGCCATGAACCAATTCGCTATCCTTTACGCGGATCGATTCGTTCGACCATCCGTGTGAATCTCACCCCCGCCTTGAACACGGAAATTCTGACACTCCCCTTTGGCGTCGTCGTTTTCTGTCGCTTTTGGCCCGTCGTCAACAGCTGCCGACCATCGCGCAGCTGTACTTCGATTCCGATACGACGCCGTTCCACGGAGCATCCCGCGCTGATCGAGCGTCACCTGCGCACGATGTGCGACGCCGACCGTGTTTTGAACACCATCCCGAGAGGATCTCGGGACGGGATTTTCGATTACATAGAAGAAGACAGCCCGCGTGCTGCCGTTGTCGTGGATGACCGGATTCGCACCCAGGTTCCCGATGCGCTCGCGGAGGCGTTTGTCGGTAAACCCGACGGTGTCGCCGACGAAGAACTCTTCACGACGAGCGCGCGATGGCGGCTGAATGCGGAAGCCCTGGAGGTGACATAGCGGGCTTAGACGCGTCACGTGAAACGCTCAGTGCGCGGCGAAGATCGTTCAACAGCTCTTGGGCCTCGCTAAATGCGTCCCTCAACTGCGCTACGTCCTCGACCTTACGCGCGTGCTCGGGGTATAAACCGCGCTCGTCCCCCAGCTCAACCAGCCGCGGGTTCTTTTCATAGAACACTTTTATCCGACGGAGTGGCTCGCGCAGCGCCGACGGCAGGCTGTCGGCGCCGCGTTTCTCGATCAGCTGTTTGCCCACTTTCAGGCCTGTTGCGAACGAGCGCAGCGAGTTGCCGTCCTCGACGACCGCCGCAAGGCCGGGCCGGTCGTCCGCTTCGAGCATCTTGAAGATATGGTCCCGTTTCAGCTCTCGCATCTTCGCGAACTTGTCGGTCCCGTCCAGCGCGCACGTAAGCTGGACGCGGTCTCGTTCGTCCAGCGCCGGCTCTCGAGGCTGCGCGAGGACGGTGGCAGCAATGTCCGTCGGAACTCCTTTGATGCTGGCGGGACTGGAGGGGCCGACGATTCCTTGGCGGCGTGCCTCTCTTTCGGCGCGGGCGAACAGGGCTCGGGCATCGGCAGCGATGTCCCCCGGCATGGCTGACCACAGACGCCTGCTTGAACACTGCGTCGAATGTCGGGTAGTGGCCAGAATTTGCAAAGGTAAGGACCAAGCGCTTGCAGGCGAGGACGCGATGCCGCTGCCGCTCACTGATGGTTCGTTAGTCGAGCGCCCGCTGTCCGCCGGCAATGCGACCGGCCGTCCGATCCGGATCATATAGACCCCCCGTGATTATGCGTTGCGCATACTGTAGGGCGTAATCTGCTGGGGGATGTTACCAAGTCATGTCAAGAGGTAACTAGAAATTCGAGCCATCGGGCGTGGTGAGCGAAACGTGCCGCCGGCTAGTGGCATGCGCGACGGCTGTCAAGCGGGCGGGCCTAGGCGAGCGACCGCCCGCTTGGTAACGGACCGTTACGTCTATTTCTCTTTCGCTTGCGCAACTCGACGCATGACCGCAGCCAGCGGCACGAGCCTGCGCCTTGGCCCAAGCTGCGATCCCAACCATTCCTGATGTCAAATAGTGCAGTCAAAACCGGAGGCAGCGCTAGGCAACACGTTGGCAGCGATCGTCACGTTTTCGCTCTGCGGAGAATTGCAGTGGTGGAGTTGACCCGGTTTCGTGGACACCTATCCTTTGGAACAGGAGGTGCCTGCCATGGGAAAGCACCACAACCCCTACGCGCCGGAATTTCGGGCGCAGATGGTCGAGTTGGTCAAAGCCGGCCGC
>NZ_JAAAYE010000174.1 GCF_013282575.1 Paraburkholderia sp. NMBU_R16 | reverse complement strand
GTAAGCGCCTCACGACGACCGTCGTAGACGACGGCGAGAACCGACATCAAAGTGGTGCCCATCATTTTCGATTTGATGGACATCACTGTGACAGAGCCAGAAGCCAGGCCGGGTAGCCGCAAGGGACGCCCAAACTATGATCGCGAGTTTCGACGCCGTCTTGCGGCCGCGGCATGCGAGCCGGGTGCGTCGGTCGCAAAGTTGGCGCGCGAGAATGGCATCAATGCAAACATGCTGTTCACGTGGCGGCGTCGCTATCGCGAGCAATTGCAGGCCCAAACGACGTCGCTGATTCCGGTGGCGGTGGTCGATGAAACGCCGGCGCAGCGCGTGACCACGTCCTCGGATGCTCGGGCAGTCGGCAACCGGACTGCACGAGCCGGGACGATCGAGATTCGATTCGGTGACGTGGTAGTCAAGGTGGACGGCATCGTCGACGCCGACACGCTACGCGTTGTACTGGGGAGCATGCGATCGTGATCTCTTTTCCCACCGGTACACGCGTCTGGCTGGTGGCCGGCGTTACCGACATGCGCTGCGCATTCCAAGGGCTGGCAGCGAAGGTGCAGACGGCGCTCGAGGACAATGCGCTCAGCGGCAACGTGTTCATCTTCCGGGGCCGGCGCGGCGATCTCGTGAAGCTCATGTGGGCAACCGAGGACGGGCTCTGGCTTCTCGCAAAGCGGCTTGAGCGTGGGCGCTTCGTGTGGCCGCAGGCCGATGGCTGCAAGGTCCATCTGACGGCGGCGCAATTGTCCATGTTGCTCGAAGGCATCGATTGGCGGCAACCGCGTCGCACCGCTGCACTGTCGATGTTGTAAACCGAGCAGAAGACTCGTAAACTGCGCCGCATGTCGAACGGCGCCGAACTTCCTGACGATGTTGAAACGCTGCGAGCCTTGCTGCTCGAGGTTCGTGCCCAGCTTGCCGAGCGCGATCTGGAGATCGAGCAACTCAAGGCGCAACTCGACAAGCTTAGGCGCATGCAATTCGGCCGCAAGTCCGAGCAATTGGACCGGGAGGTCGCACGGCTGGAAACCGCGCTCGAGGACCTGACGGGCGAGCGGGGCGTCGCCGATGTGAGGCGCGCTCGCCAATCAAGCGCGAGCACGCCTGTGAGCGACGCATCGCCGAAAGAAGCGCTGCCGCCGCACTTGCCACGCGAAGAACGTGTACTGGAGGCCGACGCAACGTGTGCGAAGTGCGGCAGCGCGATGCAGCCGCTCGGAGAAGACGTGTCCGAGCAGCTCGCCCGCGTCGCGGCGGTGTTCAAGGTGATTCGTACGATCCGGCGCAAGACGGTTTGTCCGTGCGGCCACCACTTCTCGCAGCCGCCGATGCCCGGCCTGCCGATTACGCGCAGCATCGCCCATCCGAGCCTGCTGGCCGACATCCTCGTCTCGAAGTACGCCGACCACGCCCCGCTGTACCGGCAGTCGCAGATAGCCGCGCGCGACGGCGTGAAGCTGGACCCGGCCAGCATGGGCCGCTGGGTTGGCCAGTGCGAGGCCCTTTGCGATGCGCTGACCGAGGCACTGCGCCGCTACACGGTGGCACCGTCGAAGCTGCACGCGGATGACACGCCGATCCCGGTACTCGAGCCGGGCAAGAAGAAGACGAAGACGGGGCGCTTGTGGGTGTATGTGCGCGATGACACTCGTTCGGGCTCGACCGAACCAGGCGCAGTGTGGTTTGCTTACTCGCCGGACCGCAAAGGCATTCATCCCCAGACCCATCTGGCCGGATTCAAGGGTATCTTGCAGGCCGACGCCTACAGCGGCTTCAACG
>NZ_JAAAYE010000173.1 GCF_013282575.1 Paraburkholderia sp. NMBU_R16 | reverse complement strand
CTTTCGTTTGCCTATCCGTGCACCAACGCCGCCCGCTTATGCAAAGTTATTTCTGGGACATGACAGTAGCAACCAGTTGAAGTACGTCCTCGACGGCGCGCTTGCAGTGGTTCTCGGATTCCTATTTGATCCTCGTTAGGGTCGTTTGACTATCTTCAAATTTAGCAACAACCACCGCTCCGGCGGATCGGGCGGATTGCTCTACCAGTTCCTGAACGCTTCGGTCGTAGTCGCTATAAACCGCTCTCATGGCTGTTTGTTGACCACTGGAATTTATGGTATCGACAATGCCGTCCATCGCGCCAACCAAGTTTTCCATCGGGGTTTTGCCCGGATTTTTCCGTGCGTGCCGCTGCACGAGTTCTTTTAAGACTCCAGCTTTATCCTGCACAGAAGGGCAGGCGTCGAAGATGTAGTCTCCCGCCGACGTCACATGACATTTTATGGCAGTGGTTGTGAAAGCTATATTCCCACTAGCTAAGCTGTTTTTGATACCTTGACTCTGGATATTGCCTTCCTGACTGTTGCCATGAAAACACAGTAGCACCGTATTGCACTTTTCGATGTCGGGTAGCGATTTCCCTTTTATCAGGGTACCTTGACGGAGAATATTTTTCGGAATCCTGCCTCGTTGGCTTGGAAGTACCGATGGAGGGTCAGCTAAGAGGACAACCACGTGACCGGCTCGGTCATCCTCGGCCAGACTCACGCCTGCTCTTCGTTTTGAGAGGTAGGCCGTCGAAGTAGAAAAAGCATTAAAATCTGTTTTGCTCGTGCCAAACTCGCGGCGGGACTTGCGCGCGTTATTCGTTGTTGCCGAATACATCGGGTCGATACACCGCCATTTGATGCTTTGTTTTTTTCCTGAGGATAGCTGATTATTGATTAGCTGCTCGGTCAGCAAGTGCCCCGCGCCTACGGACAATACGGTCACAGGCAAGTCTGGGGAGAAGGAATTTATTGCAGCTGCAACCTTGTTTATAAAATCAATTCTAGTTGAACGACTGGCAATAAAAGGATGCTCTACTAGCTCGAGAGAACCGAGGCGATTGTATGCAAACTGACCATCGACATTGTCCGGACCTCCGACGGGTGGAGAAATCCGTTGGTAACCAGACATGGACATCAGTTTTGTTTCAGTCAGAGGGGATGGTGGTCTGGACCGCAGCCCCGCCAATGTGGGATTACTTGCCGACTGTTGGGAAACCTGCACAGAGGATGGGCGCGGTCCTCCGGGGACGTGATGTGAGTACGAAGTGCCGGGTGTTCGTTGGGTGCGATTGATGTCCATTCTTTAGGCAATCTCCAGGGTGAATGTCTGCTCAGTCAGACGAGGTGGCGAATGCACAAAGAGCAAAATGACAAGTCCGACGGACGTCAACCCTTGACAGGTGCTCTTCATTTCGAGGCACCGCAAGTGCTGCGCTTGTGCGCAAGGCCTCCGTCGAGCAAAGTCGATTTGAAGCGACGCCCCACCCAGTTCGACTAGCGGACGTAGCTGAAGCGTTTGGGATTTCCAAGTCTGCCTCCTCCGGGCGCAAGGTTGCCTGATCAGGGCGCCGTGATGAGCTGTATGGATTATTTCTGATAGGTTGCATGGGTTTCGACCACAAAGAAGGTGTTGCTGCGCCCATTGTCAGACCCTGGCGCGCGCGCTTTCCCGCTCCCGCGTAAAACGTCGGCGTCATGCGAAGCGATTCCGCTCAGGTGGGCCACCTCGCCTGCGCGCCCCATCGATGGCGCGGTAATCCCCCCGCTTTTAACGCGAGTCAGAAGGGCTTTGTTCAGCAGC
>NZ_JAAAYE010000172.1 GCF_013282575.1 Paraburkholderia sp. NMBU_R16 | reverse complement strand
GCTGCCAGGGAAGTCTTGCCCACCTGCCTCCACGGGCTGATTGCCAGCGCGCCAACACGAGCGCCCGATACCCGATCATGCCTCACGTGCGCGCCGGATAGCGGACGGCCTTCGCGAGGCGCTTACGAAGCAGGTGCATGCAGGCTGCAACCTGTTCGACATGGCGGGTTTCGCTCGTTCGGATAAAGTCCGAGGGTAGTATGTTGAAGCCGTGGAACGCATCCTTGAACGATTTTGACTTCGAATTGGCCCACTCTGACGTGAGAACCCCCCTGTTTTTCGCCGCCTCGACGACTTTTGCGGCGTGCTCGTCCGTGCCGGTAAGAAGAAAAGCTGGTTCGCCTGACAATCTGTACCATCGACATAAGACATCCGCGACGACGGTCGTATAGATGTGTCCAATGTGAGGGTCGTCATTCACGTAGTAAACGGGCGTCGTTATGTAGGCCATGGTTGCATATGCTGACTGAGAAATAAGCTTGAAACGTGGGTCTTGATTCGATTAGCCTGAACAGTGCGTGTCTCCGAGCGATATCACAATCTTTCCGGTGTGCTCCGCAGATTCCATCAGCGCAAGGGCCGAGGAGATATCGCTGAAGGGAAATACGGCGTGTATCAATGGGCGCAGCGGCTCAAAAAGAGGGCTTCCGCCCCAACGCATGAAAAAGCGCTCGACCACGGCACGTTTTTCGTTTTTCGTTTTCATTCTTAGCGTCAACGGCATGATGTTGACACTCCTGTTGATCAACGAATAGAGATCTAACTCCGTCGTGCGACCATCCAGAATGCCCGCCGCTATTAATTTCCCGCCAGCCCTGAGGGCATGGACGTTACTGTTGACGTACCGTCCTCCGAGAAAATCGACGACGAGATCGGCTCCAACACCCTTCGTCGAAGCCAAGACATGGTGATAAAAGCCGATTCCTTGTTCTTGGATGATCTCGTCGGCACCTAGCTCACGGAGGCGGTCAGCCTTGCTAGCATGTGAAGTCGTGGCAATCACGACCCCACCCAGACATTTCGCCATGCTGACGACCATCGTTCCCATTCCGCTAGACGCGGCGTGCACCACCACTGCTTTTCCAGACTGCAGCGCTCCGAGTGTGACGAGCGCTTCGTTGGCCGTTAGCACCGCCTCAGGAAAGGCCGCCGCCTCTTCGAATGACCAGCCCGATGGAATCGGCATCGCCATGGCGCTATCCATCTTACAGACCAAGGAAAAGCCGCCCCCCGGCACTACGCCGTAAACTTTGTCGCCGGCTCGATGCGATGTGGCGCCCTCTCCCGCCTCGAGCACGTAACCGGAGATCTCAATTCCAGGCACCGATGTTTCGTGAGCAGGTGGCTGGTACTTTCCATGGCATTGCATCAAGTCCGCGCGGTTAAGGCCGGCGGCCAGCACTTTAACTAGCAGCTCATCGTGCGACAGGGGCGAAAGCATGTGCTGTCGATAATGAACCTGACCGCCGGAATGCGAATGCTCGATTCCGACCGACGTAGTCATGCGGGTCATGACACGACCCTGGCTATGTGCTCGAATCGACTATCCCTATCGCTCCGGGTAACAGCCAGAACGCGGCGAGCTTGTTCGACGATCGGCCGGCCAATCATTTGCCCGTCGACCTGACAGATGTTTCCCCCGCTCGCTTCGGCCGCCGCCACGATTCTCCCTGCCCGCTCGATTGCGGTGCGTATTCCAGGCCAAAGCGAACGCGGATTCCAGAGCAAACCGAACGCGGTTTCCACGGCAAAGCGAACGCTGATTCCACGGCAAACCGAACGCATATTCCACGCGTAAGCGAACGATAGGAAGGA
>NZ_JAAAYE010000171.1 GCF_013282575.1 Paraburkholderia sp. NMBU_R16 | reverse complement strand
GCCGCTTCAGCACGCTGCCCGCGCCGGTGGGCAACGTTGAGCGAGCTTTCTTCGTCTTTGCCATCATCGATGTCCTGCGTTTCAATTCGCACCGATTCTACTCGTCCTCGTTAATGCGACAGAGCCCTGCGCTCTGTCCCACCGCTCGATCCAACGATCGATTTCGCATTCAAATCAGCGGCTTAGGCCGAGATGCGGCGGATTTTTAACGAATCCCGGCCAAGCCTCCATTCGCGTTTTGGATCTGGACTTCGCTGGTGCGACATTGGCTCGCCTTCACTCGGAAAAGCATACATGTCAGTGATGCGCCCTCCGTGAGGCACAAGAAATGACATTGGCTGGTCTGTTAGGCAAGCTTCCCTCCGTATCGTCCGGCCCGGGACCGGACGTCGAAGCGCCCCAAAAGCGACCTTCCGTCGAGCGCACGAGGACGAACTCGCCGCCCCCGTTGCAAGGACATGAAGCTCATCTCACATCCTCGCCTCGCCCTAGCGGTCACGCTCCGGCGAACAGCAGAGTGGGGGCGGCGGTTTTGCCGCCCAAAGCACCAAGCCGCCCTGCGTCGCCCGCACGCGCACGCACACCTGAAGGTGGAGGCGTTCCAGCATCGATGGCGACAAAACCAGCTGTCGCCGAGCCATGGGTGGCAGAAACCGAGGCCTTGCTTGTCAAACCCGAGATTCCGGGTACCCCGCATTGGAATCCGCACTGGGGAAAGGTTGAGGTCTATGACCCATCCGTTCCCCAAAGGCTTCGTATTCGGGAACCGGATTTGGACAAACCGCTAAAGTCACCCGAATTACTACACAAATATCTTGACCCCAACTCACTTCCCGAGCCGACGATTACGTTGACGAAACACGGGGAATTCGCCAAATACGGAGAATCTTTTCATGTGCCAATCAACATGCAACACGACTACGAGGCTGCACGCAAATACCTTGCTTCAGGGCCGGCGGGTCGGGAACTACTTGCAACTGTGGAAAATCACGAATTACCAGTTTATGTTTTAACCGACGAAAGGAACGACGGTATAGGATATTTCTCCAACCCTGACGACCGCGGGTTGGTACTTCGCTGGGACTCAACTGTCGGCACGGCGACGACTGCGGGCGGGGCTATGTCACCTGCGGAGGGTTTGGCCCACGAAATGGGGCATGCGATACGATTTTATCCTGACGCTTCTGGAGGCATATTCAACAATCGCCCGATACGCGACAATAAAATTCCATCCTCTGATAATGCTGATGAGCGCAACATAATTAGATCTTCCGATGTGAAAATTTCAGCAGAGCATGGTAAAAATCATTTCCGCGACGATCATAATGGCGTCGAATATCAGGTGCGAAACGTTACGTCGACAATAGCCGCACATGCGAACGACGCACAAACGATCAACGCATTCAAAGATCCTCTGAGGCACTACACCGCTGAAATGGACCGCCGCGGAATTGACCCCGAATGGGTCTCCGAAAAGGACCTGCATCTCGCAGCAGAACAGATATTGAATCATGAGTCCTTACCGGAGCTAACTCGGATGAGCGATGCTCAATTGGTTGCGATGAGACAGCTGCTTATCGAAGAGATGAAAGCGAACCTGGACGAGAACGCGAAACAACGCGGCGACGGACAGCTGTCCTCCGGTCCTTTCGCCGAACAGTGAAAACGTGAGCGTAAGCGCGTACATCGCGATGGCTTTGTTCAGCAGCACTTCAGTCCCGTGTGGGGGCCGGCGTTCGCGGAGAAACGGGGCTACTGGTTGGCGATACGGTATAAAAGCGAACGGCAACGCCGCGATGACCGACAGCCCAATGGTGCG
>NZ_JAAAYE010000170.1 GCF_013282575.1 Paraburkholderia sp. NMBU_R16 | reverse complement strand
CGATCGGTGTGGCGGTGCTCAACCGCATGCTGGCCGCCGCACGCCCGAACTCCGTGCGCTGTAAGGTTCATGCCGCATAACCTGTGGGGAAAGGGGCGCATTGCACACTGCTCCGCCTCCATGCACCGACGCCCCGGATCACACGAAAACTAGCCTGTAAATCCCATCAATCCCAGCCCATCGGTGGCGGAGTTCCGGCTTACCGGTTTGAAATCGTCGTTCGATACTGTTCGCTTAAAAAGCTGCCCGCGGCCAAACCGACCTGATCGAGTAAAATCCACGCACGTTAAGGATGCAGCGTCTTTGGCGGACTTAATGAAATCTTCAAGCATTGCTTGCTTTGAGCTTGAGTCTCGACCGCAGATTGTTTTGATATAAAAATCGAAATGGCAGATTCTAAGTGTTTTAATTGACCCACTCTTTTTGAATGCATCACAATATTGAACAAAATCGTCTTTGCTGTTGGGTTCGATTGATATTTCCAGTTCCAGGAGGCTTGAGCTTGATTTAACTAGCTCTTTAAATTCATCGGGGGTAACCAGGGTATTAGGCAACCGAAGACTTCTCAATGTGCCGCTTTCTTTTGTCGCTGCGGCAATAAGCCTGGCGCGGTCTGACTTTTTGTTGAAATTAACATGATTCATATGGAGATCTTGTATTATGCTATCTTTCTTTTCGAGCGCTTGAAGAAGGTACTCCGCCTCGCCGTCATCGACGCTCCACTGGCGGCCATTTTCGCCGTAGTTATACCCACACCTCGAGACATTATTTTTCATAATATTCTCTGACCAGCACTGCATCACCGCCACGCCTACCTCATCATCTAACCGAGGTACGCAAAGTGCAAAATCAATCCGGAGATCGCGGCTCCCGTTTTTCCGTAGATTTGTTAGTGGAGCATTGAGTTTGTCGGGTGCAAAATGATGGTAGGCTAGACCATCTCCAAAGCCTCGAAAGGAATGCTCCATTTCTGCGCCTGTTGCCCAATCGGCATTTAGAGTTAGACTCACGCGCTTTGTTTTTGTCAGCGTTTTTCGTTCAAGATTCGCAATGCAGGGCAAGACCGCACTCATCAATTTTTGATCATATGGAAAATTTAAATGGGGTGTTATCTCGACAAGCTTTGATAGTTGCGCCTCTATGAGGGGTTGAGCAGAGTTTTTAACCGGTGCCAGATACTTTTCCGCGAGCTCGCGTGAGAGTGTCGGATCGTTGCCAAACCGAAGTTCAACAGCCTCGAGGAAGTTGCGGTGCGTCGCACGCAGTTTCAACAGTTCATCGAGGTCATCTTTGTGCTGGACAATTTGGAGACACACGTCTAGGACGGGCACCACCTGTTCTGGCGCGTGCGGTTGCGCGCGGGTGGTCCGAGCGGACGCGCTTGAGGGGGATTTAGCCAGGTTGGTCAGTTTATCGAGCTGCGGGCTCGTCACGTGCATCCTCGTATCCTGAGCAGATGTCGGGGTTCCCGGGCGCGTATTGGATTCGTGATCCGGCTCATGAGCGCGTGAAGAAAAACAAGGTAAACATGAAATTCGCATATCAAATCCTCAAGTGAATGAGTAACAATTTGATAGAATTTGAGTAGACTTCTCATAACGATGGCGAAGATCTGCTGCGTGTTCTGAATTGAATCTGCGGCGAGGTTAAAAACCAACAACTGGTTGCTAGTTATTCGATGGGCGTTGGTGCACGGATAGGCAAACGAAAGACAGGAGTAATAGAATCGCGGTCCGTCCTGCTGGAAGCCCATGCATGCCCCACAAGCACAACGCCGCGCGCCGGCATGACATCCCGAAGATGGCCCATCGGGTGACGAACTGGCCCGAGTATGAAGCGGG
>NZ_JAAAYE010000169.1 GCF_013282575.1 Paraburkholderia sp. NMBU_R16 | reverse complement strand
CGAACAGGACCGTGAAACGACTCCACGCCGATGATAGTGCGGATTGCCCGTGTGAAAGTAGGTAATCGTCAGGCTCCCCATTGAAAACCCCCGGTTCGCAACATGCGAACCGGGGGTTTTTGCTTTGGCAAGGCGGAGAATCGCGCGAACTGCGTGCGGCCTCGCCGCTCTTGCGCTGTCATGTCTCGACCGAATCCTGCGCGACACACGCCTTCGCTTCGCATTGAGCGCCGGCTCCATTCGTACGTTGCGCTATGTTTTGCTCTGCGTAGGCCGCCCGCCCGGTGAAGGCACGGCGCGCTTGTATTCAACACAGAGCACGACAGCATGACTCCCGCGTCCAACAGCGCATCCCGGCCATCGAATCACCTATGCCGCGCGCAAGATCATTGGAATCCGGAACATCAGCCACAGGGATTCCAGCAAGCAGGGCCGCACGCATCGGGGACGCCGTCCCCGTCGAGTTGTCCTCATCAATTATCCCCACTGGTCCGATCCGCTAATCCGCACGCCGCTGCGCAATTTCGTTCGCGTCACGCAGTGCCGGCGCCGGGCCTCGAGTCTGCACTCGCTGCGGAGACACGGTCCGCAGCAGTACCTCCGCGCACCGCGGCATCGTACGCCTCGAGCTTTGTGCGCCGTGCCTTGCACCGCTATTTGATGCCACTTGCCGACGCGTTCGGCCTCGCCGTGGTCGAGGAAACGGGCCATCCGCAGGGGGTATCGATCCTTGCCGATCTGGCTAGGTCGTTCGGCGTCAATATCGCGCAGCGCGATTTGCAATCCTGGAGTCTGCAGTTCACTGTCTCACGCGCGCTCGATTCCCTGGTCGACGAAGACAATGTGCAGGACATCCGCCCACACGTCGATCAGTTGGCTGCAGGACTCCCTATCAAAGGGGTGTCTGCCGACGAGGCGGCTGCGTTTGCCGCGGCATTCGAGTCATGGACGGAAACGAGGCAGTCGAGCCTCCGTGCGGGAGCGCAGCTCGGCGACTTCGCGAAGCAACACCTGAGTGCGGCGAACATTGCTCAGTTCGTCGCATCGCGGCGCGAGGAGGCTGAGATATTCGCCGGCATTTTCTCCATCGACATTCCCGATAACGCACCAGACCGCGAAGCCCGCATCGCCTTTAACGAGTGGTTGCAACAGTTCTCCCGTGCCGGTTACTTGCTGGACAATCTGGTGGACCTTCGCAGCGATCACGCACGAGGGCTCATCTCGCTGCGCCCGTCGCTCGCACATCATGCCGCGCTCGGTCGTGAGGTGCTGATGGAGCTTCGGCGCTGCATGCGGACGCTTCCACCGGGAGCCGCGGCGCGACTTTTCCTCGCAGGCGTGTCGAAGGCGCTGCGCGACGCTGCCGATCTTCCTCCAGCCGATCGGCGTGCGTATTCGTCTTTTTCGTCCTTTTCGTCCTCGCCCGACGAGGCGCCTGGCAAGTTACCTACAGCCGCGCTGCCGCAACGCTTCATCGACCAGCTCGCGGCAAACGAGCAGCCGCTGCGCGACCGTCCGCGCCTCGCCCGCTCGCTCGATCGAGCGCTGGCCAATATCGATCGGCGATTACGCCGCAATGCGCTGCGCACCCGCCTCGCCCGCTTGCGGGGAGACAATCCAGCATGGCCTGGCGTACGGCACATGCCGGCATGGCGACAGAGCAACGTCGAAACCATGCGCCGAGCGGCTGGTCTCGACGACACGCAGGAGCCGCCCTTTGCCGTGAGTGCGTATTCCAGGCAAACCGAACGCTCATTCCACGCTAAAGCGAACGCTGATTCCACGGTTATCCGAACGCGCATTCCACGCGCAAGCGAACGCTGCGGACGTGGCGATGCGGGCCTGAGCGTTTTT
>NZ_JAAAYE010000168.1 GCF_013282575.1 Paraburkholderia sp. NMBU_R16 | reverse complement strand
AACGTCAACGCACCTCGGCGAGTTGTTCGAGAATGGCGGGGTTTTCGAGCGTGGAGACGTCCTGCGTGATCGCCTCGCCCTTGGCCAACGAGCGCAGCAAGCGTCGCATGATCTTGCCCGAGCGCGTTTTCGGCAGGTTCTCGCCGAAGCGGATCTCCCTGGGCTTGGCGATCGGGCCGATCTCCTTACCCACCCACGCGCGCAGCTCGTTGGCGAGCTTCAAGGCCTCCTCGCCTTCAGGGCGCGTCCGCTTGAGCACGACGAACGCCACCACCGCTTCGCCCGTCGTGTCGTCCGGACGCCCCACCACCGCCGCTTCCGCCACCTGTGGATTGGCCACCAGCGCCGATTCGATCTCCATCGTCCCCAGCCGGTGCCCCGACACGTTCAGCACGTCGTCGATGCGGCCCATGATCGTGAAGTAGCCCGTCGTCTTGTCACGCACCGATCCATCGCCCGCCAGATACAGCCGCCCGCCAAGCTCCTCCGGAAAGTAGCTCTTCTTGTAGCGCTCCGGATCGCCCCAGATCGTGCGGATCATCGCCGGCCACGGCCGCTTGATCACCAGGATTCCGCCCTGCCCGTTCGGCACATCCTGCCCCGTCTCGTCGACGATCGCCGCCATGATCCCCGGCAGCGGCAGCGTGCACGAGCCCGGCACCAGCGGCGTGGCGCCCGGCAGCGGTGTGATCATCTGCCCGCCCGTCTCCGTTTGCCACCACGTATCGACGATCGGACAGCGCCCCCCGCCCACGTTCTCGTAGTACCAGACCCACGCCTCGGGGTTGATCGGCTCGCCCACCGTGCCGATCACGCGCAGCGTCGACAAGTCGTAGCGCTTCGGGTGCACCGCCGCATCGGCCTCCGCCAGCTTGATCAGCGAGCGGATCGCCGTGGGCGCCGTGTAGAAAATGCTGACCTTGTGCCGCGCGATCATGTCCCAGAACCGCCCGCCGTCCGGATACGTCGGGATGCCTTCGAACATCACCTGCGTCGCGCCGCACGCAAGCGGCCCGTAGGCGATGTACGTGTGCCCCGTCACCCAGCCGATATCGGCCGTGCACCAGAACACGTCCTGCGGCTTCAGATCGAACGTCCACTTCATCGTCTGCGCGGCCCACAGCAAGTAGCCGCCGGTGCTGTGCTGCACCCCCTTGGGCTTGCCCGTCGAGCCCGACGTGTACAGCACGAACAGCGGATGCTCCGCGCTCACCCACTCGGGCTCGCACGTGGGCGCCTCGCCCTGCGTGATCTCGTGCAGCCACAGATCGCGCCCGGCCTGCCACTGCACCGCGCCGCCCGTGCGCCGGTACACGATCACACTTTTCACCGCCTCGCACCCGCCCATCGCGAGCGCCTCGTCCGCGATGTGCTTCAGCGGCAGCGCCTTGCCGCCGCGCATCTGCTCGTCGGCCGTGATCAGCGCCACCGCGCCCACGTCGACGAGCCGCTCGTTGAGCGACTTCGACGAGAACCCGCCGAACACCACCGAGTGCGTCGCACCGATGCGCGCGCACGCCTGCATCGCCACCACGCCTTCGACCGACATCGGCATGTAGATCACGACGCGGTCGCCCTTTTCAATGCCGCGCGCCTTCAGTGCGTTGGCCAGTTGGCACACCCGCTGCAGCAACTCGCGGTAGCTCACGTTCGTCACCGTACCGTCGTCGGCTTCGAACACGATCGCCGTTTTCTCGGCGTTGCCGAGCTCGATTTGCCGATCCAGGCAGTTGTACGACGCGTTCAACTCGCCGTCTTCGAACCAGGTGTAAAACGGCGCATTCGATTCGTCGAGCACCTTCGTGAACGGCTTGTGCCACGACAACGTCTCGCGAGCGAGCTTCGCCCAGAATCCTTCGTAGTCGTGCTCCGCTTGCTCCATCAGCGCGCGGTACGCGTCCATTCCGG
>NZ_JAAAYE010000167.1 GCF_013282575.1 Paraburkholderia sp. NMBU_R16 | reverse complement strand
GTGTGGCGGTGCTCAACCGCATGCTGGCCGCCGCACGCCCGAACTCCGTGCGCTGTAAGGTTCATGCCGCATCACCTGTGGGGAAAGGGGCGCATTGCACACTGCTCCGCCTCCATGCACCAACGCCACAGCGCCACACAATTCAATGCTTTGGCTTGGTCACACTGATTTTATTTTTCTCGAATTTTGCAACGACTGTCAAGCCATCGAAGAGGCAAGATTTTTGTCTTAGCTCCTGGACACTTCTGTCGTAATCGCTGTAAACCACCTTTGTCGCGACTTGTTTAGACGTTGGGTCCTTATTGAATTCTCGAACAAAGCTGTCGACTATTTTATTAAGCTCCGTCATCGAGCTTCTGTTTGAATTTTGCCTTGCTTCCAGTGCAGCAAACTTAGATAACGCTTCGGCGACAGCCTCCTCAGAGCGACACGCCTGAAAGATATAGCGACCGGAAATTGATATTTGGCATTTTACTGAAGAATTAGTAAAGACCAAATTTCCGTTGCGCATGCTAGCATCCGTTCTTTGCGCGTGTTCTTCGCTTTGTCGGCCAGGATTTAGCATGGAAACCAATATGGTGTTGCACTCTTCGATATCAGGCACAGACCGGCCACGAATTAGCATTCCCGAGCTCCGCAGTGCCGGTGTAAGGAGCGATTCCTCTTCAGGGCGCAGCGCCGGTGGATCGGCGATCAGAATAACCACATACCCAGTTCGGTCTTGCTTAAAAACACTTTCTTTACCTAGGTAGGCGGTCGACGACGGGAATGTAAAGTGATTAGTTTTTTGCGCGCTGAATTGCCTACGTGCTTCCAAAGCATTATCACGCCTTGACGCATACATCGGATCAATGCACCGCCACCTGACAGCCCGCTGTTTGTCCTTCAAAAGTCGCTCGTGGATTAAATGCTCCGTCAACAGACGTCCTGATCCGAGAGATAGGACCGTGATGGGCAAGTCCGCCGAAAGCGAATTGATCTCAGCTGCGACCCGATTGATAAAAGCAATTCGACCTTCGTAGCTCGCGATAGTGGGATGGACCTCGAACGAAAGCGCATTGATCCGGGCTTGGGAGATTTGCGCCGGCCGCCCGGCTTGCGCAGGGGTGGTGATCAGTTCAAAACCGCTCGTACGAGCTAGTCTGTCTGTGCTCAAAGGCGGTGGCACCGCCGGGGTCGATAGCGAGCGCTGAATGGAGCGGCCAATAGCGGCGTTGGACCCGCGATGCCCGACCTGCGACGGCCCGTAGGGCGAATGCGCTGGGGTCCCTGGAAGATACAGCGGGGCCAAGGAGGGGGGGGGGGGCGGGGAAAGCGCCATGCCGTGCGGACGCGTGCGCAAATGGGGCCGGCGTCGGGCTGCGTCCGGCGGTGGCTGGAGCGCCGCTAGCGGTGGTCCGTAATGAACTGTCTGGCGAGTTGACTGGTTGCATGGTTCTCAATAATTAACAAAGAAGGTGTTGCTGCGCCCATTGTCAGACCCTGGCGCGCGCGCTTTCCCGCTCCCGCGTAAAACGTCGGCGTCATGCGAAGCGATTCCGCTCGGGTGGGCCACCTCGCCTGCGCGCCCCATCGATGGCGCCTTCGGTCAAACCCGCCCCGCGGCCTCAGCGCTGCTTGAGCCGTGCGTGATACTTGGCCGCTTCACGGCGCAAGCGCGACTGCTCCGGCGAAATGTAAATCGAGGTCGTGCCGAGGGACGCATGGCCCAACGTCTGTTGTACGACTTCGAGCGCGGCGCCGCTCGCGAGCATCTGCGTCGCGACAGTATGGCGAAACGCATGAGGCGAGGCGTTGGTGCATGGAGGCGGAGCAGTGTGCAATGCGCCCCTTTCCCCACAGGTTATGCGGCATGAACCTTACAGCGCACGGAGTTCGGGCGTGCGGCGGCCAGCATGCGGTTGAGCACCGCC
>NZ_JAAAYE010000166.1 GCF_013282575.1 Paraburkholderia sp. NMBU_R16 | reverse complement strand
CCACACCGATTCCAATTCTTCTCTTGCGAAGGCCGTCATCGCTTGCCCCTCCTGAGCGAACTCAATGGCGGCATTGTGCGATTGCCTTTACGCGAACTCTATAACGCCCATGGCTTACCGCTTACGCCGGGGCGTCGTCACCGATTTCACGTCGCGTGGGTTGGAGGCCGAAAAAAACGTCTCGGTTTCGAGACGCGTATGAGCATGGTCAGAGCAGCTCCGAACATTCGATTCGACCGCAATCGTTCTGCCTTCATTGGGCGAATGCGCATCCAGAGGCTTTTGAAAGCCGGGTTCGAGATGTCGCAAGGTTGAGACGCCCGGCGATGCAGCCACGCGCATGAACGCGTTGCCGGGCTCGCGGGAAAGTGGAATGGGCTTCATGCGTCGAACTGTGCATTGAACCAGCTATGTCACTTGCGTAAACTGACCGCGTCCATCCCCACTCCGACCGCAGCGAAGGAACTCACGCGCCGCGATACGACCCGCCTCGGAGTACGCTGACGATGAAACACCCGCGGAAGAAATTTCGACCGCCCTCGAGTCATACGTGAAAAGGATTTCCGTCATGTCCGTGTCGGCATTCGTCGTTGAAGTTCCCGCAGCCGAGTCGGCTGTATCAGAGCTACGTAGTCGTTTTGACGCCACTGCCAAATTGGGCGTTCCAGCGCACATCACCGTTCTGTTTCCCTTCATGGCGCCCGACGAAATTACGGCCCATATCCTTCGCCAAGCGCAAAGTGCATTGAGCGTTGCGCAGCCATTCCGCTTTGCTTTGACGAAGATCGGGCGGTTTGCGACCACAACCTATCTCTCCCCAGTCCCTCCCGAGCCGTTCGTCGCGTTGACGACTGCGCTGGTCGAGCGCTTCCCCATGTTTCGCCCTTATGGCGGTGCACACGATGGCGTGGTGCCTCATCTGACTGTCGCGCACGGTGGCGATGCAATAGCGGATTTTGCCGCTGTCGAACTCGAACGGCGCCTATGTGCACTGGAACCGATTCGGACAGAATGCAACTCTGTGACGCTGCTGGGAAACACGTCCGGTCGTTGGAAGCGGATGCATGTGTTCGATCTTCCGAAGACCGACCAACAGCGCTAGGGCAAGCAAAAATGCCGGGGCTGGATAGCACTAGGCTACGCCGCCAGCCTTTTGGTGTTCGCGTCCTATTTATTTTCATGCTTTGAGAACGATCTAAATTCTAGCACGATCGAGCTAGATTCTGGCTCGTTCGTGCTAGAATTTGGCACATGACTACGCTCGGCGATGCACTCTTCACTAGCGCGCAGCAACCCTTGTTGGCATGCCTATTTGGGCGGCCTGATCAATGGTTTCACGTCAAAGAGTTGATTCGGCTGACTCATCTCGGCAGCGCCACCGTCCAACGCGAACTGAATCGTCTCGAAAAAGGCGGGCTGATCGAAACGCGACGCATCGCCAACCTCAAACAGGTTCGAGCCTGCGCGGGTAGCCCCATTTTCGAAGAACTACGCCTCATCGTCCTCAAGACATTCGGAGTCGTGGAGGTCCTTCGCAGCGCACTGTCGCCGCTTGCCTCTGAGGTCAAATTCGCCTTTGTGTATGGCTCAGTGGCTCAAGGGAGCGACCGCGCAAGCAGCGATGTCGACGTCATGTTGACCAGTGAAACCCTCAGCTACGGACAAATCATGGCTGCACTTGAGCCCGCTGAGAAACAGCTAGGCCGTGCGGTGCAGATTACCCAGTACACTCTCGACGAATTCATCGAGAGAAAGCGCAAGCATCATCCCTTCCTTGCGGAAGTGCTGTGCCAACCGAAGCTGATGGTCATAGGAACACAGGATGACTGGAGTTGACCCGGTTTCGTGGACACCTATCCTTTGGAACAGGAGGTGCCTGCCATGGGAAAGCACCACAACCCCTACGCGCCGGAATTCCGGGCGCAGATGGTCGAGTTAGTCAAAGCCGGCCGG
>NZ_JAAAYE010000165.1 GCF_013282575.1 Paraburkholderia sp. NMBU_R16 | reverse complement strand
AAAAACGCTCAGGCCCGCATCGCCACGTCCGCAGCGTTCGCTTGCGCGTGGAATGCGCGTTCGGATAACCGTGGAATCAGCGTTCGCTTTAGCGTGGAATGAGCGTTCGGTTTGCCTGGAATACGCAATTGCGGCAGACGAATAGGAGAACGCCGAATTGATCACGCTTGTCTGGGTCGGATGGATAGCACAGCGCCCCGTAAACCCAAGACGTCTTACCCGGTCACAGTCGGCTCGAAGCCCATCTAGATCATCTATATCGAAAAACGGTGTGTCGACTGATGCAAGGCCTGCGTTGCTCGCGGCCGCGACAATGGCGGATCGGGGCATAAGGAGCGTATCCCAGCAAATTTCAGCGCCAATGCTCTTCGTGTAGTCCGCGGAACCGAACATCAACGCGCTCATCCGTTCCGATGCGAAAGCGATCTTCTCGGCTTTGCGGATACCAGCTGCGGTTTCAACAAGCGCAATCAGGCGAATACGCGCGCCCTGCTTACCCAACGCAGTTTCAACGAACTTGATGCTTGAGCCCGACTCCACCTTGGGTATCACAATGAAGTCTGGTTTGTACCGCCCATCCCTGATCGACAAAATGTCATCAAGGCCCGCGTCGGTATCGATTGCGTTAATTCTTACCGCCGTCGGTGTACTGTTTTCCGGACACTGGAAAAAATGCTTATGCATGAGTTCGCGCGCAACCGGCTTCTCGCTGGCGCCGACCGAATCCTCTAGATCGATGAGGCAAACATCTGCGCCCGACTCTACCGCACGATATAACCGATCGACCTTCAGGGCGGGAGTAAACGAAATTGAGCGTATTGGTACGGAATGGGGCATGGGTGCGCCTCCTCCTGCGAACCTGCAGTTGTTGACGGTTGAAAGTGGGAGATGGCGATCCGGCTCACTGATTGCACATGGTCAGTTCCATGTGCATGCGCTCACAACCGTCCGGACCTTCAGCCCAAGCGACGACCTGCTGCCGTTGCTCACACCTTGCTGCGCACAAACGCAGCGGCTCACCTGCGAAACTAGGGCGGTGCGAAACAACGCGCACTGCGCGCACATCATCACAAGCTGCAAGTGTTCGCGCGTGGAATACGAGCATTTGCGCGACTAGTGGACCGTGAACGACCAGTCCGGGGTAGCGTTCGACCGACGTCGCGTAAGGGTGGTCATAGTGAATCCGATGACAAACGCCCAAAAGCGCGGAATAGCGGAAAAGCGTGACTTCATCGAATTGCACTACGGCGCTGACGGTTGAGTGATAACGACCTGGTTGCCACATTTCATACGCCGACGTTCCTTCAGCAGTAATATCGGCGGGCGAGTCCTTATAGACCCCGGTTCTCGTCTCTGTGAGCAAGCAGCCAAGGTCATCGAACACGGTGACCTCCAAGGGAACAAACACAAGACTGCCTGAGCGTCCTGTCTTGCTGATCGCCTCGCCGACGCGAATTCTGAACGTGACATGCGTACCGACGCACGTGTGTCGATGGATCTGGATTTCCGTCCCAGTCCATAGTCGCCGCGAATGAGTCTCAGGGACTCCGGGGGGAAGCACTGCGACGTGACCATCTCGGCGAAGCGGCGCGTCGATAGGTGATTCGTGCGTATAGAGCCAATGCCACGTCGGCGGGAGAGGACCGGTCTCTGGCACATTGTTCGATCGAAGAATCGCAACCAGCCGCGCGTATCGATCATGATCGATGACGCGGCCCCACTCGCATGCATTCATTGAAGAGCCTCCTGTTGCCAGGGATATGTGGTCGCGCCAGCAGGCTCATCACTACACAACTATTGCGATAGCAGCGGAGTTGAAGAAGAACCGACACGTCTCGGAACGAAGGCTACAACTTGATCCGGTTCCACGATACTGCCAAGGTTGATAGAGTCCTTTTTTTGGCCTCTTTTGAATTCCGAGTGGGTGATGTTAGCGGGTCAAGGGCGGGCGTAAGCCCGGCGCAGCGAACCCTTGAGGCGCTCTGAATCGACAAGCTGAGGTATGGCTGGTTGCGGCAGAATGCGG
>NZ_JAAAYE010000164.1 GCF_013282575.1 Paraburkholderia sp. NMBU_R16 | reverse complement strand
TGGGCCATCTTCGGGATGTCATGCCGGCGCGCGGCGTTGTGCTTGTGGGGCATGCATGGGCTTCCAGCAGGACGGACCGCGATTCTATTACTCCCGTCTTTCGTTTGCCTATCCGTGCACCAACGCCTGTCGGAACACACGAAACACTGGCGCAATCGGGACGCGTTCATATACAACCAGTTGTTCACTTCATCCACAAGATTGAGGTTTAGTTCGCACTGGTGGAAAGTAAAGTCTGGTACAGCGGCCAAAAGAATTACCGATTTACGAGCCTTTGAATTGGGGAACGATGTCTCAACTTCCCTTCGTGGGACGCCAGGCGCCGGTTTCCGCGTGATGCATCTGGCGATGGACGCCGAGGGTAACGTGCTGGCCGTGGAGGCCCGGCGTGAGTCGTGATGCCCTGAAACGGATGAGACAGACAGTGCCGGGATGGCGGCTACCTCGTCAGACGTTCAGGTCACTGGTCGAACTGGCCGATCAATGCAATCCCACGATACGTCGACAGCATCCTCAGGTTTTGATGTTTAGTAGTGCTTGAGACGCACCCTGAATTTCGTTGATTGTTGCATCGCTGGTCGCCGCTTTGACGTTCAACCCGAAATTGCGCGCGACACCCGCGCCTCGGATCTGGCTCCCAAGATGTGCCCTTTCCCGTGCGTGCGGATCTGCGGCCAAAATTCCCGCTTGCTTTGCTTCAGAAATGAACGCGTCGCTAAGGACGGGCATTGGGGAATGAGCATTCTTTACGGCGGCGTGATTCCAATTCGGCTTGGTTGCGGCCTTCTGCAATAAAGTGGTTCGCTCCTTGGCAACACCGCGAAAGTGTTTCATGACGCTCTTGTTGGCCTGCATGCCAGTTGCCATTTTTTCGACGCCTTGTGCAAATACTTTGCTGCCTTCCGGGGTAAGGCTCAGTTCCTCTTTGATGTTCTCGGAACCCGACTCGCGGCGCGAATCTTCCGCCAGCACAGCGGGCCCCTCCGCCCAACTGTCGAATACTACTTCCCGCCCTTTGCCGCGGGCGGCATCGATACGACCCCACATATGCGGAAACGGAGTGTCCGATGAAACCGCGTGGGCTATCTGCCCTTGCTGCATTCTGGCGGCGTGTTGAGCCAAGCCCAACAAGGCGTGCGAGTCGCACTGACCGCTCTCATTGACTTTGGCTCCTGCCGCCAGAGCCATTTTACTAGCGAGCGGCTGCGAGTTATCCGGGCCGAATCGCGTCAGCTCCGCAGTGGGTATAACGCTCTTGAAAGCCGCGATATTTTTTGGAGAATCTTGATTTTGCAACGCCTCAAGCACGCGATCTTTGCCTGTGATTACTGCGTACGAGCGGCCAGCTGCGTCGAAATTGGTGTTCTCGTTATCTATAATGACATTACCGCGGCCCTTGTTTAACGCAGTGCGCGTTTCATCCATGGTTTTCTGCGCGTCAAGCAAGGCTTTCACCTCATCTCCGTCTATCGTTTTGCGCATCGATGAGCGCGCGTATAGATAGCCCGCTAGCGGCAATTCTGCGCGGCGTATCGTTGTCGGCTGTGCGATGGGCGAGGCAACAGCGACAGGGCGTGCTTGGAGACCATTCAAGACGCCATTGGAAACTTCGTGAGGCGCCTTCTCAGGGTGCGGCTTTGATCCCGGGGTAGCAGTACCCGCGGGCTTTTCCGCCTCGGGAACTGCGGATCGTCGAAACCATGCAGTCAGGCGTTCCATGATTCCCTTCCGTGGCGGTAACCAATGCGATTTGAATATCAGACGAGCACAGGAAGAAAGTGGCGAACACCGCGAAAAATCGACGCTATACGCGAAGGGATTCGTTGGACAGGGGGTCTTGTATCAATCCGCGAGAGCGTGCAAAATTTGGGGAGGTCGATTTCTTCATCGACTCCCTGGTCTACGGCATGGTTGAACGGTCTGTTCTGCCCGTTGGCCGCTGCCTGCGGGAGTGTCAGAATTTCCGTGTTCAAGGCGGGGGTGAGATTCACACGGATGGGGTCGAACGAATCGATCCGCGTAAAGGATAGCGAATTGGTTCATGGCCTGCTTCCAATCGTGAGCGGAGCGGCTCCATCCGGCTGTGATATTGCGCAGGGCAAGCCAGATAAGTTTTGTGGCGGCGT
>NZ_JAAAYE010000163.1 GCF_013282575.1 Paraburkholderia sp. NMBU_R16 | reverse complement strand
AAAACGCTCAGGCCCGCATCGCCACGTCCGCAGCGTTCGCTTGCGCGTGGAATGCGCGTTCGGATAACCGTGGAATCAGCGTTCGCTTTAGCGTGGAATGAGCGTTCGGTTTGCCTGGAATACGCACGCAAGCGGGCCGGCGAGGAAATCGGTTCGTCAAGGGCGATTCTTTAGCGAGTCTCCTTGCTTAACCGACTAGCCGTCCTAACGAAACATTCAGCGAGGTAGACCATGAATAGCGTAGCGCAAGCAGTAGCAGCAATCCGCAAATCGCCCTCCTTTGCCCTTATGCCCGACGACGAGCCCGTAACTTTGGAAGCGCTCCAGCACGACATAGATGCGCTCGACGCGGCTTGGGACGCCCTTGACGATGCCCTTGAGGTCGCAGACGACATAGGCGATGCGCGGGAGGCCGAAAGCATTCGCACAGAGATTGCCGCGATGGAGATTGCCTACGTAGACGCTTGCAACCAGTTAGACGCCCTCAGGGCTGCATACGCGGCGGATTTCACGATATAAAATAGTGGACCGCTAAGGAGAGGAGAACCTTTCCGAACGGGTAGGCATGCCCTACGATGCCCCAGGTACGTGCAAGGCGAACCGCATCCCACGATACAAAATACCCCACAGCTAAGGAGAATTGAAATGAACGCGTCCCACTCGAGGCCTTGAGAGCAGAGGAAGGTGGTGGATCCTCACGGGCCAACGGCATCGATGTGCCCAGGTGGAAAATGCAAGCATTTCCCGGCAACCGGAGAATCCACGATGAACAGTATGGCCGTGGGCGTGGACATCGCCAAGAAGGTTTTTCAGGTGCATTACGTCGATAAGGCAAGCGGAGAGATCGTGAACAAGGCGATCACGCGGGCGAAGTTCCTGGAGCATTTCGCGAACCGTGCGCCGTGCCTGATCGGGATGGAAGCGTGTGGCGGAGCGCACCACTGGGCCCGGCAGCTCATGAAGATGGGCCACGAGGTCAGGTTGCTGCCGGCGGAATTCGTGAAGGCTTTCAACATACGGAACAAGAACGATGCGGCGGATGCACGAGCGATCTGGCTAGCGGTGCAGCAACCGGGCAAGCCTGTCGCAGTGAAGACGGAAATGCAGCAGGCGATGTTGGCGCTACACCGGATGCGGGAACAGTTGGTGAAGTTCCGCACGATGCAGAGCAACGGATTGCGTGGCCTGCTGACGGAGTACGGTGAGGTGATGAGCCGTGGTCGGGCGAAGCTGGACAATGAAATGCCGGCGGCACTGGGCCGGCTCGCGGAGCGTCTGCCGGCGGCGCTGATCGACACGTTGCGGGAACAGTGGAACGGGCTGGCGAAGCTCGACGAGCAGATTGCCGAAATCGAACGGCGCATGCGTGAATGGAAGCGGGAAGACTGGGCCGTGAAGGCGATCAGCGAGATTCCCGGTGTGGGGTTGCTGACAGCAACCGCAGCAGTGGCAATGATGGGCGACGCGAAAGCATTTAGCTCAGGTCGGGAGTTTGCAGCGTGGGCCGGTCTGGTGCCGAAGCAGACGGGCTCGGGCGGCAAGGTGAACCTGCACGGGATCAGCAAGCGGGGCGACACGTATCTGCGCACGCTGCTGATTCACGGTGCACGCAGCGTACTGACGCATGCCAGGGAGCCCGGCCCGTGGGTCGAGCAGATGAAGATGCGGCGGCCCACGAATGTCGTGATCGTCGCGCTGGCCAACAAAATAGCGCGCACGATCTGGGCGGTGCTCGCTCATGACCGGCCATACCGAAGTGACTACGTGAGCGTGAAGCCAGCCTGAACGGCCTCGCGCGAGATAGAAGCGAGATAGAAGATCAACGTTTAACACAGGGTGAACGTCGAAAGGTTGCGCAGCAATCAAGTGTGATGACAAGCCAGGTCGGACCGGGACTCGCTAAACCTGTATGCGTCCGAGAGCTTCTAGCTCGCTAGGAGAATGAGGTGCGAGTCAGCGGATTTCATAGAGGCCCGCAGCGAGCGGTAACGGCTGCAACAAGGCCGGATATAGAGCTGCGGGGGAGTGTCAGAATTTCCGTGTTCAAGGCGGGGGTGAGATTCACACGGATGGTCGAACGAATCGATCCGCGTAAAGGATAGCGAATTGGTTCATGGCCTGCTTCCAATCGTGAGCGGAGCGGCTCC
>NZ_JAAAYE010000162.1 GCF_013282575.1 Paraburkholderia sp. NMBU_R16 | reverse complement strand
GCCGCATTCTGCCGCAACCAGCCATACCTCAGCTTGTCGATTCAGAGCGCCTCAAGGGTTCGCTGCGCCGGGCTTACGCCCGCCCTTGACCCGCTAACATCACCCACTCGGAATTCAAAAGAGGCAGAAAAATGCTACGCAGTCGCAGGATGCTCAAGAAACGTTCAGCGAAGAATTTCCTCGGATCACGAAGCCTGCATCCGGCTCCTCACACTTCTATGCGGTTGCGAGCAGATCGTCCGCGGGCACAGGTGCGTCTACCGGCGGCGGCCTGCAAACGGCGGCAGCAAGATGTTTCATGTTGGTTGGAATAAACCAGCGCCCCGCGTTTCTCACGGATCACAAACGCCGTTGTTTCGCGACGATGGGCTCGACGGCGTTTGTCCAACGGTTGTTCCGCATTCGCCTATTGATCCATTCGACAAGGGAAGCTGGTCATGTTCAGCAAACGCATTTTTTCTTCGGCCATAGCAGGTGTTGCGGCCTGTCTGATGTGTTCAGGTGCCATAGCGCAGGAAGGCGCGAAGGCTCCGGCCATTCACAATATCGTTCTCGTACACGGACTGTATGCAGACGGTTCGAGTTGGGGGAAGGTCATCCCGCTGCTCCAGGCGAAGGGCTTTCACGTGACCGCCGTACAGAACCCAACGACGTCGTTCCAAGCGGACGTCGATGCCGTCAAGCGGGCGCTTGCGCAACAGGACGGCCCCACGTTGCTCGTCGGGCATTCTTATGGGGGGATGGTCATCAGTCAGGCGGGCGACGATCCGAAGGTGTCAGGTCTCGTATACATCGCTGCGCGCGCGCCAGAGGCGGGAGAGGACTACCCTGCGCTGACGCACAAATTCCCCGCTGCGCCGGCGTCGGCTGGGTTGCAGTGGTCGTCTGACGGATATGGGTTGCTTTCTGAGCAAGCGTTCGTCAAAGACTTCGCCGGTGATCTTCCGCCCGCCGAAGCGCGTGCCTACTATGCCGTGCAGCAGCCCATGGGCAAGCCGATCACGATGGCCAAGACCACAGTGGCGGCGTGGCGGGATAAACCCACTTGGTACGCCGTGTCCTCGGAGGATCGCACGATCAACCCGGACCTCGAGCGCTTCATGGCAAAGCGCATGGGGGCTTATACGATCGAAATCCCGTCGAGCCACGTGTCGCTGCTTTCTCATCCGAAACAGGTGGCGGATCTGATTCTCGAGGCGGCGGAGCAGCCGGCTCAGTGAGCGGTATCAGTCGGCCGGACGCGCCGGATATGCCGTCGACCCGTATGGGGTATGTGCCCGACCGCGAAGCGGATTGAATGGCGTTAATGGAGCCCGCCGAAGAGTTGGGCAACCCGGCCGACTGGCTGGTACGTGCCACGCATAACCGCAGCCTGCCTGAAGGCGATCAGTTGTGGGAGTAGGCCACGCACGACGAAGCGGTGGGCGAAATCGCCTTTCCGATGGCCGCGCGCCAAAGTGTGAAAGCGCGCATGGCGCGCCTGCGGTTGCGGCGCGTGCAGTTGCCCGCAATACGAAAACGCCTCGATCTGCGCAACCCAAGCTCAACGAAGTGCTGCGCTTGGTCGCGCGTCTCGGTGGATTCCTCGCCCGCAAGAGCGACGACGAACCCGGGGCTGAGACGATCAGGAAGGGACTCACGAAAGTTCACATCCCGCGGAAACCATGCGCCTATTACGCGATGACGGTGACGCCGACACTTCTGTGTAACGATATGGGTAACCAGTTGATGGAAGTTCGAAACGCGTTTCGATTACGGCGTTGGTGGCGCCATTACGCCGATCATCGGGTGGCGCCTTTACGGCGATCCTGAAGTGGCGCCATTACGGCGATCATCCGCTGGCTCCTTTACGCCATGTCGTTATACACAACGTCTCCGTCGATCCGCGACGGCGAGAAAGCCTGTTTACTTTCAATGACATAGCGCGGCGCTTGTAAGCTGTCGGCGGATGTCGTTTACTTTGCGCTTTTGAGCGCACGCCTTGGTCACCGAATCGACGCCCTGGACACAAACGGAATTCGAGCAACTGGACCTGGGGGACGCGCGCCTGAATGCGTATTCCAGGCCAAAGCGAACGCGGATTCCAGAGCAAACCGAACGCGGTTTCCACGGCAAAGCGAACGCTGATTCCACGGCAAACCGAACGCATATTCCACGCGTAAGCGAACGATAGGAAGGA
>NZ_JAAAYE010000161.1 GCF_013282575.1 Paraburkholderia sp. NMBU_R16 | reverse complement strand
GCCGCTTCAGGCTCTCGTTGTACTCATGCGCGTTCGTGACCGCATAGCGCGGCTTGGCTCGTTTGCGCGCCTCACCCGTCTTCAGTCTCGCCTTGTAAGGCATGAAAGCTCACCCGTCCGATAGATCCCCGCACTCTTTCTACCCGACACCCTGCCGCCCCGCAAGTGGCTGCTGAACAAAGCCAGTTCAGCCCAGCGAAATGTGCTGCTTTTCTTCAGCGAAATTTATTCAGCATACATGGCCTTCGTGGATTGCATCTGCTCTTCGTTCATTTAACATGCGTGCGATCATTTGGCGAGAGAATCTGCTTTCATTTATCACAATCCTTGATATGCCGAGAATTAATACTGTCTTCGCTTCAGGCGCTGCAGACAACAACCATCTGGACGCGTCATCAGTGCGCTCCCCGCATAGTCCCAGTCGCACTCTTAGCACGTCGGGGCCATTACCCGATTTGCCGGCACGGCGCGCTACCGTATCAACTGGTCAGCCTCGAAACTCTGTACGTCGTTCGAAAGTACGGCTGAACGACGATGTTATCAATGACATCATTCCTCATGCATCTGGCCTTGCCGAACGGTTGCGTCTATGCGAGGCCAACCCAGTTTCGATTCCGCAGGTGACACGGAGCATCAAAGATAGCGAACAGTCCGACATCATAGATCGAGTCGGTCGCACGTTGTGTCTACCAAATTCATATAGCATCCTGGATCCGCATGTTCGCGCTCAAATTCGCGCCACAGCTGCCGATAATAAGCAATTGTCAGCAAGGTTGACAGATGTGCTATTTAATCTGGATCTTGATCCGGCAGGCAGATTCAGAGACAATCTATCAATTCTTTTTGAGTTGTGCCCTCACCTCGAATTTCGCAGCAATCGTCATCCGATGAACATCATTCTGCCTCTGTTGGGCCGTGCGTTGGAATCTGACCTGGTTCATACTCGGACGGTAGGTCTTCAGCTGCGCAGCCTTGATGCCGTCTCACAGGAGAAAAAGCCGGGAATTCGGGGAATCCCGCTACAGTACGGCGAGCGGGAGGAGTTCTTTGAGCTTGATTTCTCGCCTATTGACCAAGTGTTGAATAAACTGAAACGGAATGGAAAACCAGATCTCAAAATCGACGTTTCGCTATGCATGAAGCGGCGAGAGGACAAATTTGACACTAATTGCGATGGGCATAAAGCAATTAATTGGTTTTCGAGTCGCATTCTACAGCGCAGTGGACAAGATTATGGGTATATGTATGGGAAAATGGGGGGCGACTCCTTGTGGCATGTTGAGGATGGTGAGGTAGACAATTTTATCGCGGCCCTTGGAGATCGCCATAATGGTATTAGACAACTGCACATGGGGCAAGTTGTGTTCGCCGACGAGGAAAATGTTCTCAATCGATTAATTAGGGCTTTGGAAAATAACACATCTTTGCGAAGCTTGAGATTGCCCGCGACGCGGGTCAGTGACCTTCAGTTCAACAAGTTGTTCCAATTGCCGCGGCTAGAGGAGCTGGAGATATCAATTCCGGAAATCAAAAATCCAATGGAAATTCGGCCTTTTCTAAAAGTCATTGCTGGTTGCCGAGGCCTCAAGACACTTCGGATAGCAAACAGGAGTTTTCTTGAATACGGTTGCGAGTTTGATTGTCCGGAGGGAGGGGCGACCATAATAAACCATATTATCGAGTACGCTGCCAAGTCGAAGAGCTTAACTTGTCTTGATTTCAGCCGCTATACATACAGCCGCTGGCACCGAGATGTCTATGGACCCATTTATATGCTTAATAGGACAACTGGCGAGTTCCAGGAAGTGGAACGTGACTGCGCCCCCGACGCGCATGGGCGCGGAAAAATGGAGATGACCTCCGAGGAGCAACGAGCGAACGGGCGCACGCAGCAAGCCTGGCTAAAGAGCACGTACGGAACCGAGACGACAGCGTTATAGAGCCACAGCTTATGGCGCGACGATCTGGATGAGAGACGCGCGACAAACAAGATGAGAATGTCGCGGCGGGGTTGATGGTATGCGAAGAAGACCGGCATCGCGCATGCTCAGTGCTGGGCGCACAGCAGACGCGCCTTCCTCAAGGCCGAGGCGATCGAGCCGGCACGGGTGGCCCTGTCTCTTATACACAT
>NZ_JAAAYE010000160.1 GCF_013282575.1 Paraburkholderia sp. NMBU_R16 | reverse complement strand
CGATGACGGGGGACTGCTCGGCGCGGCGTGGCGGCAGCGGTTCCGGGCTACGCCCTTCACCGCTGCCGCCACGCCAGTACTCTCATCCTGATTGACGCGCTGCTCTCATCTTGTTTGACGCGCGGCAATGCCGGGCCGCCAGGGCCACTGCCACATGCCAGGGAGGGCAGCCGGCCGGCGATGGCGGCGCACCGCCAGTTACGTCGCTATCGATCCGAGTGCCTGCGATGCGATGAGCTTTGGTAGCGGTTCGCATTTGCACTGGCACAGGTCGTTCTCAAGTGCGACGTGCTTGCCCCTAACCGTCATCGTGCGTGGGGCGCCATCGCTGATGATGACGCCATGCGTCCCGCAGGCTGTACACTGCACGCGGCCGCCAAGGTAAGCCAACGGCCGTCCCTGGAACGACGAATTTTCGATGCCGTCTTCGACGACGCCATTGCAGGTGGTTTTGTCGCCCTTGCGGATAAATCTTCGGTTCATGATGCGAGCCCTTCCGGCTCGGTTGCCGTGGGAGTACACGCGCGCTCGACCGCTTCGGGCCAAACAGAATCGCGACAAGTCAGTTGCGCAAGGTAGTGCATCGTCGCCTGGATAAGGCTTGGGAGCGCCGTCATAGCAAGAAGCAGCCACAACAGAGGATGTCCGGAATTAACGATGTCGGGTACGTCCTGAAACTGCATTTTCAGGGAGTTCCGGAAGGAAACTTCGGTCGACAGTAACTCTGCCACCGGAGGCACGGACGACGGGCCTTCGTCCATGAAGCGCCGGTAATACTCGAAATTTTGATACAGGACGTCCATCGCCTGCTGACCCGCCGCAGTGTCCTCGTCGAACGCCAATTCGATGCGGCGCCCCATCGAAAACGTATCAACGACGTGACCACGGTCGTTGAGAACAAAGCATCGGATGAGCCGCGTCGCGGTCCTCGATAGCGCCGCTCTTTGACGCCGCTCGACATAAAAAAACGCTCTATCCCAAGGCACGGCCAGCACGCCGCCCGGCCCATTCCGGCGAAAGACGTATATCGTCCGATTGATGCGATTGAGACGGATAGGATTCCTCGTGTAGCCGAAGCAGTCCCTTGTCAAAGCCCAAATAGCTAGGGCGCATAGGCAAAGCATAAACAGCAGAAGCGGCGCAAATAGAGGCAGTATCAATGCTTCTTGCCCGCGATCCTTCACGGCCAGGGGGGGAGAGACTATGACCCACAAAACAAATGCCGTGGCAGCGAACGCCCCCATTCCCGGGATCAGGAAGGCGAGCAGCCCCCACCCCTTTTCCCTATAGTTGTCATCTGAAATCTCGAGGCAGCTTTCACTTATCGAGAACACCGTATTGCCATCTGTCGCAGTCTTGGAACAAGATTGATCAATCTGCAGACGCGCAGCATCTTCTTGCGAGGTCACTGGCCTGTTGAGCCGATACCATGACAGTCCGTCAAACGCCATTTTGCGTGCAGCGCCGTCGCTGATGATGACGCCGTCCATCCCGCAGGCCGGACACTGCACACGGCCGCCTAAGCAAGCCAACGGCTGTCCTTGGAACGACGAGTTTTCAATGCCGTCTTCGACGACGCAGTTGCAGGAGGTCTTGTCTCCCTTGCGAATGAATCGACGGCTCACGATGCGACTCCTTCCGTCTGTCCAAGCATTGGGGCACACGCGCGCTCGACGTCTTCGGGCCACACAGGCTCGCGACACGTCAGCTGCGCGAGATGATAAGCGACGGCAAGAATGAACGTTGGGATCGCAGCGACGATGCCGACCAGTTGTAGAAACACGTTTCCCGAACGCAACATGTCCGACATGCCATCAAACTGAAGCTTCAGAGAGTTCCGAAAGGAAATCTCCGTGGACAGGAACTCCTCGACCGGTGGCAAAGAAGCGGGGCCCTTCTCCATGAACCGACGGTAGTACTCAAAGTCCTCGTACAGCTCATTCATGGTCTGTCGGCCCAGTTCACGGTCTTCCAAAGAAGCGAGTACCACACGCCTGCCGATCGGGAAGCTGTCGGATACCTGCCCCTGCTTATCGAGAACGAGACAACGAACGACGCGAGGCGCAGTAGAGGTTATGCCCATTTCATTACACACAAGTCCGCGTGAGCGGCTTGTAAACTGTCGCGACTTGCCGTTTACTCTTGCTTTTTGCGCGGCACGCGAATGGCACGATCAACGGAGAGCTGGGCGGCAATGGAATTCA
>NZ_JAAAYE010000159.1 GCF_013282575.1 Paraburkholderia sp. NMBU_R16 | reverse complement strand
CTTGCTTGTCGACGGCGCGGTACAGATATTTCCAGTGGCCCTTGACCTTCACGTAGGTCTCGTCCATGCGCCAGCTCTTGCCTACCGGACGCTTGTGTCGGCGAAACGACTTTTCAAACAGTGGCACGAGCTTGATGACCCAGCGGTGCACACTCGAGTGATCGACCTCGATTCCCCGCTCGGCCATCATCTCCTCCAGGTTGCGCAGGCTCAGCGCGTACGCCACGTACCAGCGTACGCACAGCAAAATCACCTCCAGCGGATAATGCAGCCGCTTCAGCACGCTGCCCGCGCCAGTGGGCAACGTTGAGCGAGATTTCTTCGTCTTTGCCATCATCGATGTCCTGCCTTTCAATTCGCACCGCTTCTACTCGTCCTCGTTAATGCGACAGAGCCATCGGATCAACGCCCTCGGACAACAGCTTCCGGCAACGAGCCGCTTCGGCCCGCGCCTCGGCAAGCGGAACGCACGACAACGCTCCGAGGCCCATCTCACGAGAGCGCTTGGCAAGTTGATATCGGAAAATCCACGAGCGAGAACCGCTCAGAGTGATCTGTAGATGAAGACCGCCGCCATCGGCGTAATAACCTGGATCGACTTCACGCGCGACCTGCAACGCGCTCAACCGATGGAGCTTCCCAGAAGCTCCCATTTTCTACCCCCAATCCTACCCCCAACTGATGGTGCGATTGTGCGAGTAGCGCTGAGAGGACGCAAGAAGATCGACACCCCCAACTTGCCCGCCAGATAAGGCTGAGCGAGATTTCCTGGGAGCCGGCGAGAACGCCTGAGAAGCTTGACTGGCGGAGAGAGGGGGATTCGTAAAATGTTAATGAAATCAAGGCTGATTTGCCTTGTCCCTTACTCCTGTTTCGCCCCGGTGGACAAGTTCCGTTGCTCATCACGGGGCGCTTGCGTGGGAGTCTAGCACTAACCGTCCGCGTCAGTTGTTATCCCATTCTTCTGCGCTGTCGTAGTGGTTCTCTGGCTTCGCAGCAACGTCGTAAGCCTCGCGCTCCTCCTGCGTCATCGGCCAACGGGCACGAACCGGCTTCCCTTGTGCTAGACGTTCTCCGGCTTCCCTCAGTTTTCCATCGTTGAGTTTGATGTATAGCTTGATGGCGTCGCGCACCACTTCCGCAGTTGCTTTCCCGGTAATGGTCTGGAGCAAGGCCAGCTTTTCCAGATCAGACACCTCGACCCGAACATTGAGGGAGCGCGCCGGCGCCTTCGCGGGTCGTCCTCTTGGCATTTTCATCACCTTCTGCATGTTTAATGCCACGAGTGTAGCACGTCTCAGCCTCATTTTTATTACTTATAGTAATTATATTTATCAAAGATCAAACAAACTCATCCTTGCATCGCTATTTTCATAGTCATCTTTATGTTTATACTTCATTCCCTGATGTGTGCAGCACCTCCCGGCACGGCGACCGGATCAGAGGGACGGGGCAACGGCTCCTGACAGGGCCAGCGGCACGGAGAGGCTACCTAGAGCCAGCCACGATAACAGCGAAGCTAGGGGGTCGCGGAGGGAAACCAATGCGAAGCCGGAATACAGCTAGTCCTAGCAGACCCGGCACGAATCGACGGTAGCGCAGCGCATGAGGAGCGCAAGCGGACCGGCGAGGAAATCGGTTCGTCAAGGGCGATTCTTTAGCGAGTCTCCTTGCTTAACCGACTAGCCGTCCTAACGAAACATTCAGCGAGGCAGACCATGAATAACGTAGCGCAAGCAGTAGCAGCAATCCGCAAATCGCCCTCCTTTGCCCTTATGCCTGACGATGAGCCGGTAACTTTGGAAGCGATCCAGCACGACATAGACGCGCTCGACGCAGCTTGGGACGCGCTCGACGATGCGCTTGAGTTCGCAGACGACATAGGCGATGCGCGGGAGGCTGAAAGCATTCGCACCGAGATTGCCGCGATGGAGATTGCCTACGTAGATGCTTGCAACCAGTTAGACGCCCTCAGGGCTGCATACGCGGCGGATTTCACGGTGTAAAAAGGCCGGGAGCTAAGGAGAGGACGCCCTCAAGGTTGCATACGCGACAGCATTTCACGATGTAAAACACCCCACAGCTACGGAGAGGGAGAACCTTTTCCGGGTAGGCATGACCTGCCCCCAACAAACCGGGCCAGTCAGAACCTAGTAAAGTTCGTTTTCGGAGAAGAAGACGAACATGAAGAAGCGTTTTACGGAAGAGCAAATCATCGGGTTTCTGAAGGAAGCCGAGGCCGG
>NZ_JAAAYE010000158.1 GCF_013282575.1 Paraburkholderia sp. NMBU_R16 | reverse complement strand
CGCGGCTACACGCGCTTCGAAACAATGCGAACCGTGCTGTTCCTCATCGCCGGCAAGCTAGATTTCTCCAGCTTCAACCCGCATGCCTCGTGAGCCGCTTTACCCACTGCATTTTCAAAAGAGCCGCGCGTGTGGACGACGTGATGCCGGGCGCGCCACAGATATGATCGAGTCACCCCAAACGCTGCCGCCACGGTTGTTCGTGCGGCGGTAGGTGCTCCGGTTTGAACGACCGCAGTGTCGTTCATACGCTTTTACGGTTCGCATACCCGTGCGAGTGCGCGATCCATGGCGATCGCGTAAAGTGGATCGAACGCGTGCGTCGATACATATTTCTGCGTCGCCTGGGCGAGCTTCAATCGACAATCCGATTGTGCGCGTAACACATTCGTATCGGCGAGCGCACTGATAAGCGACTTCTGGATTATGTCGAGATGCGGGCGAATTTCTGCTGCGAGGTTTGCCCGGCGCTCGTGAGGCGCATGCCCCATTAGCCGCCACCGCGCGAGTAGGCCATACTGGACCAGCTTGTTCGCTTCGATTTGATCAGAGAAGAAATGCGTAGCAAGCTTGGTAGGCACGCCAAGCGCACGCGCTTCTTCGACAGTCGCCTCTATCACCTTCGCTTCGCGGGGCAAATCCTCTACGGGCTGATTGGTGTCCCACTTGGCAAGCGCGACCTGTCGCGCAATCTGAAGTCGCGCGGCGGTCATGTCGATGAGAGGATACAGGCCTGCGTCCCCTGCCGGGCCCGCGTAGGAGACTGCGCAATGAGCAAGCATGAATGCCGCTGCAAGCGGACTGAAACAAATGCGTGATTTCCAAATGCCGAGTTTTATCATCGTTCGATTCCTGCTGCGAATTTTGGCGATGCCGGCCGTGCCTCCATGCGCGATCGCGTTGATGGCAGGGGGTACGGGCGGCTCGCCACAGCGCGACCTCGCTTCGGTGCACTGCATCCGTCGTCAACCAGCGTTGGGCGCGGAGGCAAGTGCGTTGTTCAGCGCCGTTTCGCTCGCCTTCGCGTTGTATGTTCCATCGCCGAGACTATTGATGACGTTCTGTGCAGCCTGGGCGAGGCCGGTATCGCCCGCGTTCGTCGCTTCTTTCTCCAGCGCGTTGGCGTTGTTGGCGATCTGTGACTGGCCTGCACCGTCCGCTATTTCCGACGCGAGGATGTTTTCGTTGGCGCCGAGGCTGCCATGGTCTCCCGATTGCGTGTGGAATGCAGAATTGCCATCGAAGGCCCCGGCGTCTTGCCACTGCATGCCAGCATTGCCGTCGATCTGTGGTGTGATCGCGCCCTGAAGATCGCCCTGATGCGCGGCGCCCTCAAGGGCGCCCTGCGAGCCTTGCTGGCTGAACGTTCCATCGTTGAGGCTTGCAACCATATTTTGGGTCGCGTCCATCAGACTTGAATTCTGCAAGTTGGCATTCTTCAACGTCGATTCGAAGTCGTTCGCATCGGCTTCGAGCGTGGTTTTGGGCGTGCCGTTCGCCGATAGATCGGTCATCATCTTGTTGTAAGACTGGGTGACATCCGACAGGCTGCTTCCGGTGGGACTGCTTCCGGTGGCACTGCCAAAGCCCGGCATTAATGGTCCAAGGGCGCTGATAACAGCACCGTCAGAGCCGGAACCTGTAGATGATGCAGACGAACCATCGTTGATGGTCACCGTTGCTCCCGTAATCGACACTGAAATACCCATCGCTTCTCTCCATCTCTCGACATCGGTTGAAAAACGCATTCAAATACGCTCACGAATTTATGCAGGCCGAAGTCGATTTGCTTGCATATGCGTGGGCTATGACGCCGGGCACGTTTCCGTCTGGGCCATTCGGTACACTGCCGGGTAACCGGCGGCAGGCCCACGCCAAGTACAAAAGCACACTTGGCGAGGGAGGCCATCATCGATCGTGCGCAATCAAACTATGCGGAATGGAGGAGAGTGATGCCCCACCGATGCGAAGTACGGATGCGTGATACGACGCTCTCTGGTGTGTCTTGCCGCTGGACTTCAAGGGGCGTCGCGCGTTTGCGAAGCATATTTTCTCCTGGGAGCATCATATGCCTTGAACTCGAAATTTCTGTCAGACCCCTGCGCGTCTCGCAATCGGTTCGTTCTCATGACCTCTCTGTATTTAGAGTATTTGCCTCTTTGAATTCCGAGTGGGTGATGTTAGCGGGTCAAGGGCGGGCGTAAGCCCGGCGCAGCGAACCCTTGAGGCGCTCTGAATCGACAAGCTGAGGTATGGCTGGTGGCGGCAGAATGCGGCAACCAGCC
>NZ_JAAAYE010000157.1 GCF_013282575.1 Paraburkholderia sp. NMBU_R16 | reverse complement strand
GCCACACCGATTCCAATTCTTCTCTTGCGAAGGCCGTCATCGCTTGCCCCTCCTGAGCGAACTCAATGGCGGCATTGTGCGATTGCCTTTACGCGAACTCTATAACGCCCATGGCTTACCGCTTACGGCGAACCGGTGCAAGACGATCGACCGGGTCAGCAGAAACTCGCCGCCTGAAATCGACCGCCATCAAAATGTTCATACACCACTCTTGACGTTAGCTCCTTACCGACTGACGCGCTGTTCTCATCGTGATTGACGCGCGGCATGCATCATGCGCCGCGCGTCAATCAACATCGGCATCATCAACCTCGCCGCGACATTCTCATCTTGTTTGTCGCGCGTCTCTCATCCAGATTGTCGCGCCACACATGCCGCATAACCTGTGGGGAAAGGGGCGCATTGCGCACTGCTCCGCCTCCATGCACCAACGCCAATTTCGTACCATCTTTTCTTCGTTTGACAGCGGCGTTGTGCTTGTGGGGCATGCATGGGCTTCCAGCAGGACGGACCGCGATTTTATTCCTCCTGTCTTTCGTTTGCCTATCCGTGCACCAACGCCCCATGCGACACAACCTTCGCGTGCCGCAGGCGTTTTGCGCGGGGGCGGGAAAGTGCGCTCGCCGAGGGCTGACACTGGGAGCAGTGACAGCTTCTGCTTCTGAGCGAGCGATTTCGCACGCTCAAGCTTCACGCCAAACAGCGCTGCCACCGCGAGGGTGTGATCATCCCCAACGTGCTGAACCCGTGGAATTCGTTCGGCAGGCCCATTTGCGTCAAGAATGCATAGTTGCGTCCGCAACCAAATGGGGGCCTGTCCTCCTGAACAAAGCCGCACCGCACAAACCAACTAGCTTCGGAGTTTTGAAAATGGTACGCGCACTTTCACCTGATTCCGCGAGAATCGCCAGCGATCTAATCGATCAGTACTATGATGCCGACCCCATCGCGCGCACCCTCAACCATATGCGCACACAGGAGGGCCAGAATACTCTACCTACTTACGGCCGGGATTATGCGCATTGGGCGAGAACCCATTATCCCGCAGACTCCGGACCTTACAACGAGCACGATGTCCGGGCATTCCGCCAAAGCCGCCCATCCGCCTCCATGTCGCCGGCTCTTGCAAGCATGCCCTCACGTCCGTCAGGTTCGTCGCGGCCATCAAACTCAACTTATACGCAAGCAGCTGGCTCGTCGTCGGGACCACGTGATATAGCCTCAGAGGTGAGTCGCCTGGCCTCTGACTTCTCTGCATCGCAACTGACGGCGGCGTTGATACGGCAACGCAATCCTCAGGATTTTTCCGGCCCTCCTTTGCCATCGGGGGACTCGGTTGGCAGTCAGTCATTCACCTCCGGCAGTGGCTCCCAATTCCAATACTCATCAAGTTCAGCTGGCTTCCAGGCTCAGGTTCCGTTGGCCGCCGGTGCGTTCGCAGCCTGGTCATCTACAGGTAGGCCGAGCCGCCAAAATGCCAGGACGGCTCCCTATCCCGCACCGTCTTCGTTATCCTCCGACTCCAACACAACGACGGGCACCCGTCGAGCGCGGATCCGGCAAACCCCGACGTCGCCCGCGCACACCGTGCTGATACATGGGCTGCCCCAGGGACTGAGTCATCCCTATCGCTCGCACATCAACCGATTCCTGTGTTATCTGGAACAACAAGGCAGCGCGTGGGCGCAACTGGTGCCCCCCAACAGCGGCCTGCGTCCTGCGGCACTCGAACAGGCGGTCAACGCGGGCATTCGCGACCACGGTCTTCATCCCGGCACGCGGGCCGCGCTCAACCGCGCCTTCGGGTTGCTCCTGCAAGGCGAATCGGGAACTGTAAGACTTGCCCCGACGTTGCCCGCGCACACCGCGCTGATGCGTGGGCTGCCCCAGGGACTGAGTCATCCCTATCGCTCGAACATCAACCGATTCCTGTGTTATCTGGAACAACAAGGCAGTGCGTGGGCGCAACTGGTGCCCCCCAACAGCGGCTCGCGTCCTGCGGCACTCGAACAGGCGGTCAACACGGGCATTCGCGACCACGGTCTTCATTCCGGCACGCGGGCCGCGCTCAACAGCGCCTTCGGGTTGCTCCTGCAAGGCGAATCGGGAACTGTAAGACTTGCCCCGACGTTGCCCGCGCACACCGCGCTGATGCGTGGGCTGCCCCAGGGACTGAGTCATAGTCATCCCTATCGCTCGAACATCAACCGATTCCTGTGTTATCTGGAACAACAAGGCAGTGCGTGGGCGCAACTGGTGCCCCCCAACAGCGGCTCGCGTCCTGCGGCACTCGAACAGGCGGTCAACA
>NZ_JAAAYE010000156.1 GCF_013282575.1 Paraburkholderia sp. NMBU_R16 | reverse complement strand
GCGTTCACGCAAAAAGCGAGAGTAAACGCGTTTCGCCGAAAGTTTACAAGCCCAGCCCTATGTCATTGAAAGTAAACATGTTCTTCCGAACCCGGGAAGCGGCGCGCACATGTGTATAAGCCGATGGCGTTACCCACTGCATTTTCAAAAGAGCCATATTTTCCGAATCACGTTTTCAGCCCACCCACAAACCGAGAGCATGGTATGCCGCCTAAATACCGTTATATAAAAGCGCGAGATGCCAAACGAATAAATCATCACCCCGTATCCACCAAGTGTTCAACTAATAGAGGCGATCCTAGGCTCTCTTCGAGCTCGATCTTTGCCCCATCTTACTTTCCGATCTCCGTCAACCACCATGTTCAAATGTTTTCGCAGCAAATCGCACAGCGCGGCGCCGCCTTCAGATCATTCAATCCAGGGGGTGCCGCCGCAATCACGATCCCGGCCGGCACCTCAAGTACCTGCTCAACTGATTGGCCTACAGTCTCGATCAGACGCCTCCCATTCTGCAGAGACTGGGGCGCGCGGCAGCGATACTTGCTTTGCATCGCTAGCGCGCGAACGCGTGATCCAAGAACGACGGAAACATTTGCCAACATGCATCGCATCCGTAGTCGCACATATCCAGGTAATGGCCAAATTCGGCACAAATCCGAGCGACAAAATCATCGAGCGAGGTCTGGCAGCTCCGTCGACCGGCGCGCAGGCAGTACTGGTGCGAGAAAGGTCAACGGGTGCAGCGTGGCAGGAGGAGCTGGAACAAAAAAAAGCAGCGGGAAGCGAGATCCGACCGAGACAGCTCGCCTTGAACGATTAAGAGCATGATCAGCGCACTGCGCCGTATCGGACCAGCGATCAGGCCGCGCCAGTCACCGCTTCGAAGTGACCAGCTCTGTCCACGACAACGACCGTTCGCGCGTCTCGATCGCTGGAACCGATACGATGACGATAAACGACGCCGTCATGCTCCGCTATGATTTCGACGCTTAGTTTGGGATACACGGAGGGATCGTCGTTGATAAGGTCAACCAGAACACGCGCCGCATGACTTTCCGCGGAAATCTTTTGATTTTCAGTTACTTTCTCAGCGTCCGTGAAGGAGAGGGAGGCCAGTATATTGCGATATTGATTCACCGTGTTATTCACAAATTCCGACAACACTGAGCCATAGTCGACGGTTGCATGCTGCATCAAGGCGATCAGCAAGCAGTTGTTCGTCTTCGCTTCCTTTTCCCCATTTTGTTTGTTTATATAAGTGGTGCCATCATTGGCTACCGAACGCATTCCCGCGAGCTTCAGCGCCCTTTCGATATGACGGGGTTTCCCCATCCGCATGACAACCTCGTCGGTAAACTCCCTTTCACTGGCATACAGTGCCTTGATGTCGGGCTCCAAGTCCTCCCATGCGTCGATTTCCCCCCTGTCAGCCGCAGCCGCAACGTCGAAATTCTCACCGATTGAAGGCAAGCTTCTAAGGAAGAACTCGGTGCGGCTCTGTTCAATCGCCATCTGAAGCTGCTTGCTTTCCTCCTCGATGCTCGTAGGGGGGCGAAACTCAATCAGGTTGGGCGGGGAGCGTCGCAGAAGTGCCGATTGCCATGGCGGCGGCCAAAGCCCCACAGTGTGGAACGCCGAACTGGGCCGCGCTGCGCCAGCTGGCCATGAGTCGGGCTGGTGCTGTTTCATTCGCGCTGGTACGTCGGATCGCGCGTCACGCGGCGTCTGAGCCGCGGTGTGTCTTGCCACCCCGGCCCCCAGACGAGGGGGTCGTTCTATCCGGCTCTGCGTAAAGAAAGATTGCAGGTCCGGCCCTGCTGCAGGACGACGAGAGAAAACTGTCACCGGATCCAGGCCCAGTTTCGGCAGAACGTCCAACAGCGGATTGACCGACGTTTGGCGCGCTGCGCCGGGCGTCCTCGGCGCGCGCGTCGTCTCATGCAACGTGTTGCGCAGCGTCCGCAACGCAATGGATAGCCTGCTAAGCATTGATATGCCCCTCGATGATTCGTGCACCACGGTCACGTACTCATCGATATTTTCCAATCCCGTCACGTCGCCCTTGCCCAGATGCCGGAAGGATCGCCGCAATATGCGAAGCATCTAGCCATTTGTCGATCCATTGCTACATGTTCGATGCGCCTCAAACCACTCCCGCAAAAAATAATAGTTGTGCCTGCAACTGCATCGGTGAATCGCCCCGGATTTGGTGGAGGCTCCAACTCTTGAGAGAATGGAGCTATGAACAAGTCGAACAAGTTTTCTGCTGAGGTCCGCGAGCGTGCAGTTCGCATGGTGCGAGAGCATCGCGACGAGTA
>NZ_JAAAYE010000155.1 GCF_013282575.1 Paraburkholderia sp. NMBU_R16 | reverse complement strand
ATACCTGAACAACCTCATCGAGCAGGACCATCGTGCCATCAAACGCATCATCAAACCGATGATGGGCTTCAAGGATTTCCGGTGCGCGCGCATCATCCTGGCCGGCATTGAGATCATGCACATGATCTGCAAAGGCCAAATGAAGGGTGACCACGCCACTCGAACGGTCGCCGCGCAGTTCTATTCGCTGCTTATCTAAGGGCTCCTACGCGAATCGCCGCTTGCTCGTCATGGCTCCGTTATCGCGACACAACCGCTTCGCTGCCGCGCCAGCGGATCGACTCATGCACGCACCACGACTGAAAAAATGGGCTGCCATTATCGATCATCGCGACTTCATCCGGCGCTGTGCGTGTAACCCTCAACTGAACCACGCCGCGAGGCGGGCTTCGGCGAAGAGGCGCAAGTACGGCGCAATCGATGCGCGCGCAGGCGAGGTTGCCCATCCGAGCCGGATCGCTTCGCGTACCGCAGATGTTTTACGCGGGGGCGGGAAAGTGCGCCCGTCGGGAGCCGACACTGGCAGGCGCACCCCCTCCTTTGTGATCGAGCATCATGCAACCAACCAGAAATAATCTCTCCAGTTCACCATGGGGCAACCCTTACTCTAATCAGGGCCCCCCAGCCGCCGGACGCGGACAACCGCCGAACGCTGGTCGGGGTGCGCCCACTGCTCCCCCCCAACTGGCGCAACTGCCAGGAGGATGGCCTCCGGCTGGGCAGCATCCCAGCAGTCAACCCGGAATGGAGTATCCGCCACCTGGGTATCCGCCAGCTGTGTATGTGCCCATTCCTCGCTCGCAGTCGGTGCCGCCGCCTAGTGCGCTTGACCCTAGGCTGCTGAGCCAGTTCCCGCGTGACATGCTCCCGGAGGGGTACAATCCGAACGAGCATGCGAGCTTGATGCGGTCGCCGTCGCGGAACAGCCAGGCCACTGGATCCAACCATACATCGCAATACTCGAATACTTCGCACTCGGCACGGAGGGAGCCTACCCCACTGAGGGGGCCTACCCCGTTGTTCGAGGAGAGCGACGACGACAAGTACCTCCCTCGCGCATCCGGCATCTCCTCGAGGACCGGCCCGAGCACCTCGGGGGCTGGCCCGAGCAGGGGCCCTACTCGCACTGCGAACAAGGGCAAGGAGCGGAGCGCCCCTTATCCGTCCTCCGAGTCCTCCAAAGGAACCGGGACTGTCACTACCGGCAGGTGCAAACATGGCCACTCGCTCAAGTGGCGCGAGCGTCGGGGCAGGGACGGCAAGCCTGTACCCAGGTTGATCGGCTGTGACACGACGGAAGACGAGCTGGACGGCAAGGAAGGACAAAAAAGCAAAGAGCAGGCGCAAAACCGCATCTATCAGCGGTCAAGAATCTATAACGAGACGCGAGAGACTGGCGCGACGCCAAAGCAGGTACGAAAAAACGACTCGGAGGCCTGGTTCCGAGACCGAGGCTACGCGACCCGACAGGCATATGAAGCTGAGTTGGCTCAGAAAAAAAAGGCTGGCAACACATCCGCGGATTATCAGCGGAATCAAGCAGACCAGCGGGCTAAGACGCTCGGGAAGGACGCCACCCGATCGGACCTATTTAAACATTACAAGTCTTCACAGGCCACGCAGCAGCTAGGGCCGGGGGCAAAACCCGGCCACCTTGCTGCACTGCAAAAGCAAGAACGGGAGGAAGCGAGACGACTGGGTCTGAATGCCAAAGACCTTCGGTTCCGCATGCCGAGCCCTGACCCGATACAACACCCGTGGCGACGCACTCCGAGTCCCGGGGCCGGCGGGGGAATGACTCAAGGGAATTTGGTACAAGACAACTAATTGACCGGTCGCGGTAGGTGTGTCGCACGCCGATCAGATCAAGGTCGTTTGGCCACAAGCGCATACGGAGTCGGTGCCAAATGTGGTTGTGTCGCGATAATGAAGCGATGACGAGCAAGCGGCGATTCGCTTAGGAGTCCTTACATAAGCAGCGAATAGAACTGCGCGGCGACCGTTCGAGTGGTGTGGTCACCCTTCATTTGGCCTTTGCGGATCATGTGCATGATCTCAAGGCCGGCCAGGATGATGCGCGCGCACCGGAAATCCTTGAAGCCCATCATCGGTTTGATGATGCGTTTGATGGCACGATGGTCCTGCTCGATGAGGTTGTTCAGGGTAAGCGCCTCACGACGACCGTCGTAGACGACGGCGAGAACCGACATCAAAGGGTTGTGTCGCGATAACGGAGCCATGACGAGCAAGCGGCGATTCGCTTAGGAGTCCTTACATAAGCAGCGAATAGAACTGCGCGGCGACCGTTCGAGTGGCGTGGTCACCCTTCATTTGGCCTTT
>NZ_JAAAYE010000154.1 GCF_013282575.1 Paraburkholderia sp. NMBU_R16 | reverse complement strand
CGCACCATTGGGCTGTCGGTCATCGCGGCGTTGCCGTTCGCTTTTATACCGTATCGCCAACCAGTAGCCCCGTTTCTCCGCGAACGCCGGCCCCCACACGGGACTGAAGTGCTGCTGAACAAAGCCTCGCGACACCTCGATCAAGCTATCACGCCCTGGCACATGAGAGGCTCACGGCCGACGGATCGGCATTCGAACTGTGGGACCTGTTCGCTAATGGGTGCAACATTTCGCTAATACAGCGTGCGCCATCGATGGGTGCGCGCAGGCGTAGCCCACCCAAGCGGGATAGCTTCGCGTACTGCCGACGTTTTACGCAGGAGCGGGAAAGTGCGCCCACCGGGGTCCGACAATGCGAGCGGCAACACTTCTTTATGATCGAGAATTATGCAACCCATCAGAAATGACAGTTACTACAATTCAGAGCATGGCCCTGTTAGGGCAACTCTGTGGCGGCTTGACTCTGACACCCAAGCCGGAAACGCGGCGAGGTTAATCGAGATCGTTAGGATTCCTAACTAGGAGTACTTCGGCGGTGCTTTCTTCGTTACATTGCTTTCGGGGTTTAAGGTTTCCATGGCTCCATTCTTTCAAAGGTGGGAGTCTTCCAAAAAAAACCGGGCGATTCACAGGCAACTTACTGCGGTGTCCCGTTCGCTCGCGAGGCGCTCCGACTCCCACTTCGCTTTTCGGACTTTGCCTTCGTCCCCCAACTTTTGGCCACCTTCAATATCCGTTAGCTTGCGACGCATCGTGCGCCCCTTTTTAAACTTGAGGCTGGCTCCTTTTGTCTAAAGGATCAACAATGCAACATCGTTTTAGTGTAGTGAGCCCGAGCGCCTCGTGCTCATCCGGCCTTTCTTTTTCCGAAGCACAGTCGACGCGTGATCCCTCGGCAAAAGTATCCGGATCTCGAACAACGTCGCCGGATTACCGCTTGGGCGGGTTGGTTCGCAGAAATTCCATCTCGATGGCCAGCTCACCCGACGAAAGAATGTGCGCACCGACCAAAACAAAAATAACACGCAGGAACAGCGTTGCCTCGATCTCATACGAGGACGTCAGCGATGTGCTGATGGAGCGTTGGCTGAAAATAAAAACACCCGAAGATTTGGTCGGCGATCCTTTCTCCAAACCGAGTGCGCTCAACCAGTCCCTGCGCGACTTCGAGCATTTCCGAAATAGGATCTCGCCCATAACTGCTCGGAACTTCGCCGAGATCATGGAAGTTATGGCGAATTTGAAAAAGCCATTCAGCCCGGCACGACAGTTCGCGTCCGGTTTTTTCAACAGCTGTGTTGGACAGCTCATTTGCAAAGCATTCGACCTAGACAAACGAGACCTCGCGAAATTTGGACGGGTCATGGCTCACCTTCCTGATGTCATATCGAGATGCCGTGACCCTGGAACCTTGTATTCGGCCTACGTCGGAGCGCGGCTTGCATTCGCCGCGAATCTCGTCGAGGGTGACGCGGAAGCGGGCAAACGACGCCTCGAATGCAAGGAGGTTCGAATGACCCGGGCAGCTATCCGGGAGGCGTTGCTCGACTGGGGGTTTAATCCGGTAACGGGCAAGCTCGACAGCCACACCAAATTCGATGCCCGTCAACGAAGAGCAGAAGCACAAGCCCGATTGACATGACTGAGTCGGTCCTGCATAAGGTATCCGAGGCAAGTGCAGCAAGACGCGGGAGGGAGAGCGTGATTTAGCGAACTCCCAGAATCGATATTGATCTGATGGGTTTTCTGGGAGTTTGCGAGCCACGCCAATGAGCACGCCCGACTTTTTCCGCAGCCGTCTGGACACGATGATCGACCTTCGCCATCCGCTGGCCGTGCTGGCCACACGCGTGCCGTGGGCGTCGATCGAAGCGACGCTCACGCCGATGTTCGAACGCCGTGCTCGTGAAAGCCGTGTGCTGCAAGGCGCGGATCTGTTCGGCGCGACAGCGGTACTGGCTGGCAGCGGGCCGAGCGCGGCGGGCCGGCCTCGATTGCCGATTCGCCTGACGGTGGGACTGCTGTATCTGAAGCATGCGTACAACGAGAGCGACGAGTCGGTGTGCGAGCGCTGGGCGCAAGACGTGTACTTCCAGTTTTTCTGCGGCGAGGAGTACTTTCAGGCGCGCATGCCCTGCGATCCGACCAACCTTGTGCGCTTTCGGCAAGCCTTGGGCGAAGCCGGTGTTGAGGAGTTGCTGGCGACGACGATCGCCGCCGCGACGTAATCGGTAATTGACCGACGTCGTTGCGATCTCAGGCGATCTGATGCAGTGGCGAGCGCAGCGGGTTGTCGGCGAAGAGCGATTTCCAGATTCGCGGCGTGAGTTCGTGCACGCGCGAAGCCG
>NZ_JAAAYE010000153.1 GCF_013282575.1 Paraburkholderia sp. NMBU_R16 | reverse complement strand
TGCCGAACTGCTCAAGAAGTTCAGCAGGAATCGCCGGCAGCTCTACCGGTGGGGTCTTGGGTTTGCGAGGCATATTTTCTCCTGGGGAGCATCATATGCCTTGAACACGAAATTTCTGACAGACCCAGGAGGGTATGCGCCCATTTGGTTGCGGACGCAACTATGCATTTCTGACACAAACGGGCCTGCCGAACAAAGCCGTTCATAGCTTGATTTCGCAATCTTTCCCGTTCTGACGCATGGCATTGCTAACTACCTCGTAAAAATCAGCTCTCTCTTTTGGAGTAAATTGGCATTGACGAAAATCGAGTAAAACGAGCGGGTTACCCGGCGTACACAGCACATGCACCAAGTCCATCGCCTCTTGTGCCGTAATCCTGGGTAAGTGAATTTGAGTGATCCGACTCCCAGGCATCTGTAGCAAGCGAACCAGGCCATCTACTACATCTCCCAGCCTGTATTCCGACTCGTCCCCCGTCACACCCGAACCATCAAGACGCAGGTTAGAGGCGTCGATAACCGAACCTATATACGTTCCACCAGCAATCTCAAGCATACAGCTTCGCCAAGCGGCAACGCTATCAATCGTCTTTTTGTGATCGTAACAAGATGTGGATCGGGTGCGCTGCGACGTCAATACCCGCGGCGCCTCTCGCACTTCCGCGAGCAAGGTACTGATTAACGGGTGAGGAGATCTGGTCGACCGCAGGGGACCGCGCGACCCGGGGGGGCGGATCGAACCATCGTTATTTTCGCTATGTCCGTCTGCGCGGCTAATACCGTCGATTCGTGTCATCCCTTGCCCCCAACATTAAATCAACTACAATAGTGACTCGGATTCAAATGTAGGCATCCCTCGCGAAAAAGCGAAGCGATTGCCGAAGCCGGGCGAGGTTCAACGCTGCGTGACACATGGAGGGGACATGGAGCGCCAGGCGATAACGGTGCCCCATTTTTCATCTGCGGCATCCATGACTCAAAACGGTTATGTCGCATTAACGAGGGCGAGTAGAATCGGTGGGTTGTGTCGCGATAAGGGAGCCGGGACGAGCAGCGGCGATTTGATTAGGAGTCCTCACATAATCAGCGAATAGAACTACGCGGCCACCGTTCGGGTTGTGCCATCGTGTTTCATTTGCCGTTTGCGGATCATATGCATGATTTCGATGCCGGCCAGGATGATGCGCGCGCACCGGAAATCCTTGAAACCGAGCATCAGTTTAGTGATGCGTTTGATGGCCCGGTGATCCTGCTCCACGATGTTGTTCAGATACTTGCATTGGCGAATCACGATGGGCGTTTGCGCATCTTGCGAAGAAGCGGACCAACCGTGCTGCAAACCCTTACCTCGACTTGCTCGTCGGCTCAATCTGCCGTGCGCAGAATATTCGTTCAAATTCGCAGTTATTTCGTTCTTCGACAAGTGGCCCTGCCGAACAAAGCCGCCGCCTGGTAAAGGGCTTCGTGCGCCCGCTGGGCGGCGTAAGCAGCAGCGCACACCTTCGCAACGCCTCTGCTCGTCCGCGCACCGAACAACTTGACAATACCGCGCGAACACATCGCTGCCACGGCACGGGAGCTGTGGCGCTATAACGCTGTTGTCTCGGTTCCGTACGTCCTATTTAGCCAGGCTCGCTGCGTGCTCCCGTTCGCTCGTTGCTCCTCGGAGGTCATCGCCATTTTTCCGCGCCCATGCGCATCGGGGGCGCAGTCACGTTCCACTTCCCGGAACACGTCAGCTGACGTCTCCCGCATATAAATGGGTCCATAGACATCTCGGTGCCAGCGGCTGTCTGTGTAGCGGCTGAAATCAAGGCAAGTTAAGCTGTTCGAGTAGACAGCGGCCTCGATAATATGGTTTATTATAGCCGTCCCTCCCTCCGGATTATCATATTCGCACCCGTCTTCAAAAAAACTCCTGTTTGCTATCCTAAGTGTCTTAAGGTCGTGACAACGAGCAATGATTTTGAGAAAAGGCCCAATTTCCGTTAGTTTTCGGAGTTCCGGAATTGATATCTCCAGCTCCTCTAGCTGCGGCAATTGGGACAACCTGCCGAGCTGACGGTCACTAACCCGCGTCGCGGGCAATCTCAAGCTTCGCAAAGATTTGTTATTTCCCAAAGCATCAATTAATCGATTGAGAACATCTTCCCCGTCCGCGAACACAACTTGCCCCATGTGCAGTTGTCTAACACCATTATGGCGATCTTGAAGGGCCGCGATAAAATCGTCTACCTCACCATCTTCAACCCCATTCCATTACACACAAGTCTGCTGCTCGAGCTCACGCGCGTATCTGATACCAGCAGCAAAATCCACCACGCGCTGCATGCCTAGCCAGATGGTCTTGACGCCAGGCTCGCCGTCGCCTTTGCGG
>NZ_JAAAYE010000152.1 GCF_013282575.1 Paraburkholderia sp. NMBU_R16 | reverse complement strand
CGTCGTGGTCGTGATAGGCGACCCGCCGACCGACCGTGGACAACTCGCACAACCACTCAACCTGGAGGACATCAGCCCGGTCGAAATTCAACTGCTTAACCGTCCTCGGAAACGGGTCACCCCCAATGGGCTCGGCCCCCTGCGTTCGACATGGCTGACTGGCTCCGTCAATCTAAACGCGCCCATCATGCGTTGGAAAAATCAGCATCGGGAAACGGTCTGACCGAGCCGCTTACTATGCACCGGAAGTGCGTCGAGAAGCAAGCTGAATGGATCTATTCCAGTTGCCCATTGCGCTTGCATGCCTGCCGGCTATTTGGTCCTTTTCACAAAACGCCTCACCTTAGCCTCAGATATCTGGTCTCAGAAGCTTCCGGCGACACACAACGCCTCACCTTCACCGTTCACGACCGGCGTGTGCTCTCCGTGTTGCTTCAGGTGATGTCCCAGGAAAGATTGGGTAGCCGACGCACCGGAGCACTCGCACGCCATCTCGAAACGATTGCATCCCAGCCCGCCGCACGCACATTCCTCACGTTCTCAAGCTTCTCCACTGGAGGCAGGTTTGTTGGCTTTTATATAAACATCAACCAGCCAACCACCAACAGGACGATAAATGTCTATAAATATCAACGGGTTAAACATGCAAGGTGAGGTGCCTTGTGTCAGTGGTGATGTTGATTGAGCGCTACGGTGTCCCGTTTACCCCGGTTAAGTGAGGCGAAGTGGCCGCATAGGTGAAGTCTTTTGGCCGGGACGGTGAGGCGAAATGTGAACCCGGAACAGTGTCTAGGTGAGGTAAGTTGTGTTGTGAGTCGCAGCAAGGTGAGGTAGTCTGTGTTGACGCGTCACCTTAACTTAGCTAACGTGCGGCTCGCGATGACTGAATAACACGAAGGAGATCGCATGGCGACAGCCGGACAGGTGGCAACGTCCAGGCAACTAGCGTTGGCGTTGTTCGATGATGCGAACGCCGAGGGCCTGTCCGTCGACGCTTCCCGCTCCGACATTGGCTTTGCCCGCAAAAACGTCCTCATTCGGATCGTCGACTTAGGTGTCGCGGCGCGACGCTTGGTGGACGCCGCATATTTCATCGTAGCGCAAGAGGAAAAGCTCCACGATCTTTACGACGTGGAGTTGGACTATTTCAAATGGCTGATGCGCTATTCGAGCCGCAATAACGCTCATCTCGAACAGGTAATCACTGAGGCGCAAAAAGCTTTAATTCAAGCCACTACGGCTCCCGATGCCAACGGAGAGAAGCCGTACGGCTCCGTGCAGCTCATAGGTCGCGTAAGCTATCAGGGTGGCCGCTTCCAGTTCCGTGTGCCGTCTGAGCTAACCGGCATCATACGTGGTCCCGGGAAGTCCCACTGGTTGAGTCTGCGCATCACATCGCTTTTCACTCTTAGCTACGCACGAGTGATGTACGACCACCTGCTTCCGTATGCTGACGACGGCGTGACGGATTGGCTCACGCTCGAAGAGTTGCGGGGCTGGCAAGGGGAGATGGGCGCAAACGCGCAGGTATTTAAGTATTTCAAACGTGACTGGCTTGAGCCGGCCGTCAAGCAGATCAATGAAGTCTCCGATCTGTCGTTGTCTTATGAAACCCGCAATGAACCGGGCTCCCGAAAAATCGGCCGCTTGCGATTTCGCATTCAGCGCAAGGACATGGCCGAGCGCCTTCTGCATACCCATGAGGAGGCGCAAGCCATCTATAGGACTTTGAAGCAGGAGTTCGGCCTTTCAAGCGCGCAGTTCAACGAGATCGCGGCAAATCGTGCAGAGTATAGCGACGACCGGATTCAGCAGGCGATCGAGCGCACTCGGTTCAGCCTTCGGCTAGGGAAGGTAACAAAGAGTCCTGCGGGCTTCTTTATGAAAGCCCTCAAGGAAGGGTGGGTGGTATCGGAGGCCGAGCGTCAGATGATCGACGTTCAGCAAACCCTCGCGTTAGCAGAACAACGCGCGAGCGAAGCCAAGGAGAAAGCCCACAACATCGTAGCTGTGCAGGCGGCGACGCAGGAGACGACCGCGCGGGAGCGCATGCGCGAGGAGGCACGTCTCGGGCGTGGGCTGTTTGACCAGGCGGAGCAGAAACAAAAAGAGGACTGGTTCAGATCGTATTTGTCGTCCCCCGCAGGCAAGCTCACTCTCAAGCGCCTGAAGATCGATCCTGCGACAGTTGATGAGGCGACCGCGCTCGCAGACCCCGATCTGGCTGGAGATTTTGCCCGATTTGTTTTCAACAAAGCCAAGACGAAAGGTTGTGTCGCGATAACGGAGCCATGACGAGCAAGCGGCGATTCGCTTAGGAGTCCTTACATAAGCAGCGAATAGAACTGCGCGGCGACCGTTCGAGTGGCGTGGTCACCCTTCATTTGGCCTTT
>NZ_JAAAYE010000151.1 GCF_013282575.1 Paraburkholderia sp. NMBU_R16 | reverse complement strand
CGCATTCTGCCGCAACCAGCCATACCTCAGCTTGTCGATTCAGAGCGCCTCAAGGGTTCGCTGCGCCGGGCTTACGCCCGCCCTTGACCCGCTAACATCACCCACTCGGAATTCAAAAGAGGCTAAAATATGGAATATAAATTCCATATTTTGCGCCGACGACAACAGAGCACGCCAATCGATCGACTTCCATTTCGATATGAAAGCAGGCAATCACTATAAGGGCCTATCGAACAAGGGAAGCGCTGCGTTGGCGATAGGCGTATCTGTCTGCTTAGTGTTTTTATCGGGCTGTTCTACACTCGATGATAACGGAACGCCAATCATTACATCCGCTCCCACGACGCACGGACGGCAGTCAGTCACATTTGCATCTGCGGAACCTCCCACTGCGCTTACCGAGGACAGACAAAAAGTTGTAGCGGAAGCCATCCAAATGATCGGAACACCGTATCGTTGGGGCGGGAATACGCCGACAACCGGCTTCGATTGCAGTGGATTGGTTCAATACGTCATGCGCCACGCAGCCGATCTAGCGCTGCCCCGCACCACGGATGAATTGAGTCAAGCAGGGGTCCAGATCAGCCCATCGCAATTGACTCCGGGTGACCTTGTTTTTTTTAATACCGAACGGCACCCTCATTCCCATGTTGGTATCTATGTCGGGCATGGTCAGTTTATCAACGCCCCGTCTTCCGGCGGCTCGGTACGCGTCGATCGCCTCGCCAGCGCGTATTGGGCCAACCGGCTGGACGGGATACGTCGAATAATGGCGCCGGCCAATACCGGCCAGCCCACACAGCCCCGGGAAACGATCGCTCGCGAAGATGCGAGCCAAAGTCGATCGAGCTCGACCGGTTCATCGTGGCCGATGCCGGTGCCGGCGGCGCACGACCCGATCGCCGAAGCGCTTGCCCGCCACTCAACCTGGATGGCGGAACAAGGACTCGAGTGAGAAACCTGCGTCATTCGCGTCAGTCGACATCGAGTGCCGATACTCGGTCCATCCGCGCTCGCCACGGCGCGAATATCGTTCAAGGGTATCAATTTTTGGTGGGCACCTGTCGCCGCATCTCTTCGAGTGTTTTCAATGCCAGATCCTTGCTCACATTTATAAAGAAATTATGATTCAAACAATCTTTAATGCCGAAACGATCCGCCCTATCAACCTTTGTCATTTTATTGAACAGCGCCTCCCCAAGATCGCTTTTCAACTCAATCTCCCCAAGCAAATTATAAAGAATCATTCCAATTGAAAAAATATCGCTTTTTTCATCCATGCAAGGGGGCGCCATTAAGCGAGTTTCATAACTCCCTCCTCCTCGATACCTAACCGGCCCATATCGAACTGGGGTCGGCTGTGCAACGGTAGTGGCTACAAGATGGGGCCGAGACTCAGGAGCTTCGTAACCAGGCGTTCCTGACGCAGGCGGTCCTCCGGTTAGCGTCCACGCACCAAAGTCAATAACTTTCACCGTTCCACTTTTGGAATACATGAAGTTTGGTGGTGTCAGGTCACAATGCACAATGCCCGCACGCATTAAATCACCTGCCGCCACAAGCAACGAGCGTATCGTGAATTTGATGAGATTAAATTTCTCATCGTCGCTTACCGGCAGAGTTCGTAAAGTTTGGAGCAACGACATGCCACTTGGGCCATCAATTTTTTCCATGATTAGCAACTTCTTGCTTCCAACGTCAGCGACTCCATACACGCTTACTATGTTGTCTGGAACCGTTCCAGCGCGTTGATAGACGAGTCTCGTCGCCTCGCACTCGCGCGTCAGGAATACATTTATCGCCATCGGGTTCTTTTCGCATGTTATCTCCTTTCCGACAAACAGCGCGCCGTTGCGGGCTTTCAATAGGTGAATAGTAGCAACTCTACCTTTCGCGACGTTCCACTGAATGGGCGTCAGATCTTCGGGGCCATTGAGTAATTTATTGTGCCAGGAGACTTTATACGCGGAGCTAGCATGGCTCGGTCGCGGCGTAGCTGTACGCGGCACTAAGCCATCAAAGTGCGGATGGGTAAAGCTAACAGTAGGTCGCCGATAAGTTGATCGAGTATGGGGGGACGATGCAGCCGCATCGTCCCTCGCGACTGAATACATGCTCCTCGCGCTTGAATGCACGCACTTGTTCGCGCTTGTTGCGCGTGTCACGTTTGCGCTTGAATACATGTCTGCACTTGTCTTCTTGATCGCGCTTGAATACATGCTCTCTCCGGTCGACTGACCTTGCGTCAAGGTCAGCCAACATATTGATAAAATTGGCTCTTTTGAAAATGCAGTGGGTAACGCGGCTCACGAGGCATGCGGGTTGAAGCTGGAGAAATCTAGCTTGCCGGCGATGAGGAACAGCACGGTTCGCATTGTTTCGAAGCGCGTGTAGCCGCGC
>NZ_JAAAYE010000150.1 GCF_013282575.1 Paraburkholderia sp. NMBU_R16 | reverse complement strand
CGTCGTGGTCGTGATAGGCGACCCGCCGACCGACCGTGGACAACTCGCACAACCACTCAACCTGGAGGACATCAGCCCGGTCGAAATTCAACTGCTTAACCGTCCTCGGAAACGGGTCACCCCCAAAGCACCTCAATGCGGGTGCTTTGAAGCAACGGCAGGACGTGATTCAACTGAACGCATCCCTGCAGAAGACGCTCGAGGGCAGAGGGCTTGCGTTTAACACCGCTGACGCGAATGCGTTCCGCCAAGCCCTGAAATCTGCGCATTTCTACACGGAGCAGAAGCAATTCTTCGGCGACGAAGAATGGGCTCTTATGGAGAAATACACGGGGAAGCTGGGATGAGAACGCAAACGCTGAAAGACCTGGACGACGCACTCGAACAACAGACCAGCGCAACCGTCCACCACACAACGAAGGCGATGCCCCGCTGGCTGTCCCGTGTGGACTTCGCGCTCGGCTTGATCGTCTCCGTGCCTGCGGCGCTGTTGGTCCTGGCAGAAGTCATCCTGCTTTTCAGCGGCGTCGTTGCTCGTTATGTCCTGCACCACCCGCTCATCTGGAGCGACGAACTTGCTGCCATCCTGTTTCTGTGGCTCGCAATGACAGGTGCCGCTACGGCGTTGCATCGAGGAAGCCACATGCGCATGACGGCACTGGTCAACCGCATGGGCGAGCACTGGGACCCCTTGTGGGACACCATTTCGATGGTCGCGAGCATGCTTTTTCTCGGACTCGTACTTGTTCCGTCGATCGCTTACATCAAGCAGCAGTGGGACATTTTGACCCCGACAATGGAGATCAATGACTGCCTGCGCGTCGCGGCTATCGTCTTCGGGATTGTGTCGATGCTCCTGATCTGCGTGGTCAAGTTGTTAGCAATCGGTTGGAAGACCGCTATCACCGGGATCGCGGTGTCGCTGGTGACCGTGTTTGCGCTGGAACATGCCGGGCCTGTTTTGCAATCGCTTGGAAACCTGAACTTAGCGATTTTCTTCGTTGGTGTAGTCGGATTCACCGTCCTGAGCGGAATGCCCATCGCATTCTCCTTCGGCCTTTCCGTGTTCGCTTATCTTTCGATGTCGACCGCCATGCCGTTGGAAATCGTCGTCAGCCGCATGGATGAAGGAATGTCTCAAATCCTTCTGTTGGCGGTGCCGATGTTTATTTTCCTCGGGCTTCTCATTGAGATGACAGGGATGGCACGGGCGATGATCAACTTCCTCGCATCGTTGCTGGGCCACGTTCGGGGCGGTCTCTCGTATGTTTTGGTTGGCGCGATGTACCTGATTTCCGGGATTTCGGGCTCAAAGGCGGCCGATATGGCGGCCGTTGCTCCGATCCTGTTCCCCGAGATGAAAAAGCGTGGGGAGAATCCCGGCGAACTCGTTGCCCTACTATCGGCAACTGGCGCACAGACCGAAACGGTTCCGCCAAGCATCGTCCTCATCACGATCGGATCGGTTACTGGCGTATCGATTTCTGCGCTTTTTACGGGTGGTCTGCTGCCGGGGCTCGTCCTGGCGTTCATGTTGTGCATGCTTGTCTGGTGGCGGGCCCGAAGATTCGAGCCCACGTCCTCCACGAAGGCCGCGTGGTCCTTGGTCGGAAAGGCTTTTGTGGTGTCGATCCCGGCGTTGGCCCTTCCGGTCGTCATCCGCATGGCTGTGGTGGAAGGCGTGGCCACGGCGACGGAAGTTTCGACAGTCGGCATCGCGTACTCTGTTGTCGCCGGGCTCCTGGTGTATCGATGCTTCGATTGGAAGCGTGTTGGCCCCATGCTCGTGGAGACGGCCGCTCTTTCCGGTGCAATCCTCATCATCATCGGTACGGCTACAGCGATGGCGTGGGCGCTCACACAGTCCGGCTTCTCTCACGGACTGGCGGATTTCATGCAGCATCTGCCAGGGGGCGCGCTCACCTTCATGGTCGTATCGATCTTCATGTTCATCGTCTTGGGCAGCGTCCTCGAGGGAATACCAGCCATCGTGCTCTTCGGGCCGTTACTGTTCCCCATTGCCCGGGCGGTCGGCATCCATGAAGTCCAATACGCGATGGTTGTCATTCTTTCGATGGGTTTGGGTCTGTTCTCGCCACCGTTCGGGGTCGGCTATTACGGCGCGTGTGCAGTCAGCAAGATCTCGCCGAACTTGGGCATTCGTCCGATCATGGGTTATATGGCGGCACTGTTCATCGGCATCCTGGTGATTGCAGCCGTACCATGGATTTCGACCGGCTTTCTGAAAAGCTAAGAGGTGGGTACGCGCAGAGATCGAAGAGGCTGGACGTGAATCGCCCCGGATTTGGTGGAGGCTCCAACTCTTGAGAGAATGGAGCTATGAACAAGTCGAACAAGTTTTCTGCTGAGGTCCGCGAGCGTGCAGTTCGCATGGTGCGAGAGCATCGCGACGAGT
>NZ_JAAAYE010000149.1 GCF_013282575.1 Paraburkholderia sp. NMBU_R16 | reverse complement strand
GCACCATTGGGCTGTCGGTCATCGCGGCGTTGCCGTTCGCTTTTATACCGTATCGCCAACCAGTAGCCCCGTTTCTCCGCGAACGCCGGCCCCCACACGGGACTGAAGTGCTGCTGAACAAAGCCTTATCTAAGGACTCCTAAGCGAATCGCCGCTTGCTCGTCATCGCTTCATTATCGCGACACAACCCCTCGATCTACGTGTCGCCCGAGCAGGGGCATTTGCGCCGCGAAGCGGCCAAGTACCACGCGCGGCTCAAGCAGCGCTGACGCCGCGCAGCGGGCTTGAGCGAAGGGGCGCAATCGATGGGGCGCAATCGATAGGGCGGGGCGCGCAGGTGACGTGGCCCACCCAAGCGGGGTGGCTTCGCGTACCGCAGACGTTTTACGCGGGGGGCCGGAAAGCGCGCCCGCCGGGGTCTGACAATGGGAGCAGTAACATCTTCTTTGTGATCGAGCCTTATGGACCCTATCGGAAACAACTTCTACAGTTCATCACAGCGCCTCGATGAGGGCCACCGTGCGCTCTCCCGAGGCGGGCACCCAACCACACCGCAGATGCCGCCTGGTCGGGGGGCTCCCGTTGCTCCCCCGCCTTCGCTGCAGCCGCTGAATGGCCCGAACTTTACATCGCAATTGCCGTCGCCTTTGCAAGGTGGGCGTGCGCCCGGATCGGGTCGCAATTATCGGCAGCCGACGCTCGGGCCGCAGCCAGGATATCCGTTAAACGGCAGTGTCCCCGCCCCCCCACAGACATCGGACAGTCGTTCTGCAGCGCTTGACGGATTGACATCGTATTCCTCGTTATTGGGGCGGGCGCAGCACGTGGCCAGTACATCGTGCGTATCGTCGGCAGACCTTGAACAGATCGTACTGCAAACTGGTAATGAGCTTGCATCGCGGCTAGGGATCAGCCCTGAAGAACTTGCGAAAACAATGAGGGCCCCAGAAGGCACCTCAGCAACCCTCAACGTTTGTGCGCCGTCCGCAGTAAGTCATCAGGCGCAGTTCAGTCAGACGAATCCTTTTTCTGCCGCGCCGCAGACGCGGTCGACCGCTCAAACCAGTGCTCACATCGGGGGCGCCTCGCCGCCGTTTCAACCGATCCCCGCCACGTTTGTCCATCAGTCGGGCATGCGCACGAGTAACCCGCTGACTCTAGACCAGACACAACGTACAAAAATATTAAACACCCATGGCGGAAACAACACACTGGCATTTATCCAGGTTAACCATGCCCTGCTTACTGGATCCTGCCACTTGAGCGAAGCCGACATCGTCAAAATCGCGGCACATGACGGTGGCGCGCAGGCCCTGCAGGCGGTCCTCACCCATCGCCGCGCGCTCATCCAGGCCGGCTTCAGGGCCGACGACATCGTCAAGATCGCGGGCAATAACGGTGGCGCGCAGGCCCTGCAGGCGGTCCTCACCCATCGCCCCGCGCTCATCCAGGCCGGCTTCAGGGCCGACGACATCGTCAAGATCGCGGGCAACTCAGGTGGCGCGCAGGCCCTGCAGGCGGTCCTCACCCATCGCCGCGCGCTCATCCAGGCCGGCTTCTGGGCCGACGACATCGTCAAGATCGCGGGCAACGGAGGTGGCGCGCAGGCCCTGCAGGCGGTCCTCACCCATCGCCCCGCGCTCATCCAGGCCGGCTTCAGGGCCGACGACATCGTCAAGATCGCGGGCAACGGAGGAGGCGCGCAGGCCCTGCAGGCGGTCCTCACCCATGGCCCCGCGCTCACCCAGGCCGGCTTCAGTGCCGCCGACATCGTCAAGATCGCGGGCAACGGAGGAGGCGCGCAGGCCCTGCAGGCGGTCCGCACCCATCGCCCCGCGCTCATCCAGGCCGGCTTCAGGGCCGCCGACATCGTCAAGATCGCGGGCAACGGAGGAGGCGCGCAGGCGCTGCAGGCGGTCCGCACCCATCGCCCCGCGCTCATCCAGGCCGGCTTCAGGGCCGCCGACATCGTCGAGATCGCGGGCAATAAAGGTGGCGCGCAGGCCCTGCAGGCGGTCCTCACCCATGGCCCCGCGCTCACCCAGGCCGGGTACACGAAAAATCAGATCATGGCCTTGGCCGGAATGCGGCGGGGTGCAGCTGGCGCACTGCGCGCTGCGGCTCAGTCGCAGTCAAGTCTGCCTAGCAATTAGTTGGGGCGTTGGTGCACGGATAGGCAAACGAAAGACAAGAGTAATGTATCCGTCCGGGGTGTCGAAGGAAGCCGTTAAAAAGCCTGGGATGTCCTTTGCCAGGGCCACGTCACACGTCGCTGTCCAATCCAAGGAAACTGCCGCTGATGGGCTTTGTTCAGCAGCACTTCAGTCCCGTGTGGGGGCCGGCGTTCGCGGAGAAACGGGGCAACCGGTTGGCGATACGGTATAAAAGCGAACGGCAACGCCGCGATGACCGACAGCCCAATGGTGCGCACTGGCGGGCGACCGGCCGCGAAGTGAGCCCGCACAGCAGCATGGTCCGGGAATCGTCGGCGAC
>NZ_JAAAYE010000148.1 GCF_013282575.1 Paraburkholderia sp. NMBU_R16 | reverse complement strand
GGCAATGAACCGGCCGATCGGGTTGGCAATCTGCTCCAGCAGTGGCTCCACCTGGGACGGATCGTCGCCGTCCTGGTCCGTGAGCGTGTGGGCCACGATCTGGCCCGTGCTGGCGTCGACGGCCACACACCAGTAGCTCCCAGTTTATTCGCTGACCTCAACCGGACAATGCCCTCCGGCAGCATACTAACCTAGTTCATCGTCCCGCTCTGATTCTGTGTCGGAACCTCCGTAAAGCTCATTCTTTATCCAAGCTACCGCAGTCTCAGGGGGACTCACTTTCCATGCGCCCTTGATTAATGACGGCGGAATATGATCCGGAATCAGAATTTCCTCTTCAGCTCTTTCGTTACTTCGGGGCTCTATTCCGCTTGCTCTCAATGTCCCCAAAAAATCTATACCTTCCGTATTCTTGTTGATTTTGTATACATATGGGGTACCGCCCTCGTGCTCGGCGCGATCGCTGACGTGGTGAGCGCAATATGTGACTTCACGCGATGTCGAAAGGAATTTTGATTGCTCTTCTGCGTCGCGAACATGGCGCATCACGTCTAGCGTGCCGCCTTTCGCCACAAGCCCGTCTCGGAAAGCCACATTCGGCGGGCACCGATCCCCTCGATAGAGCGTTGATACCTCCTCGTGAAGGCTCCAGGCTATTCGCAATCTTGGGTTGGCGGCTTCGATCTCGTCTTTTACGCGCTTGGGAACTCGTGCAGCGCTTTGGTATGCGCCGCGAACGCTCCCTGCGCTTGTTTGCGGCAGCTGTGCGCTGTTCGCCACAAGGTGCATGGAGGGCCCCCCAAGCGAAGACGGCTCCGCCATGCTGCGCGACGGATACAGCATGGCTGAGTGCGCGGGCATGGGAGCTGACGGCAAGAATGGTGGCGGAGAACGGCCCGGCCATCCGGCTTGCCCGCGCTCAGGCCCCCCGCGCCAGTTCAACGAAGTGCCCCGGGCAACCGAACTTCGCGGCCCGTAGCCGTATTGGGGTGATGTGGGGGGGGATGTGGGGCGAAGAGGCAGCGGCGGTGCGAGCGATGCGCCACCACGGTGCACTCGCGGCGGTGGCACCGACCTCGATTGGAATCGGTCGACTGGGTCGTTAGATCGCCCCCGCAGGTGCGGATAGCCTGTCGGCGGCAGCGGCCGTACCGGCTGGTGGTAAGGCCCGCCCAATGCGAGCCCATGCGCACCTCGCGAATGAGATGACCCTTGAAATGTGCGGTGCGGCGGGGCATCCCGTGGAGCCAGTGAGGGGTGATAAGGGAGCCCCCTCCCAGCGCCGGGGGGGGGTATAAACGTGGCGTTGGGTGGCCTGCGGGCGGCCCCGGACGGGGGGGGGCTCTGATCAGAGCGCCGTGATGAGCTGTATGGATTATTTCTGATGGGTTGCATGAGTCTCGATCACAAAGAAGGTGTTACTGCCCCCAGTGTCAGCTTCCCGCAGGCGCACTTCTCCCCCCCCGCGTAAAACGTCGGCGTCATGCGAAGCGATTCCGCTTGGGTGGGCCACCTCGCCGGGGCGCCCCATCAATGCGTTCGCGTCGCGGCGTGGCGAACAACCGCTCAAGCTGTTCGAGCGCCTGAGTCGCGCGCGGGTAGTCAATCCAGCGATCACGTAACAGGCAATGTATCCGTGCGGCATCGTCGAGTTGCGCTTGCGACCGCATCGCCGGTAACAGATGAGAGAGGGGAGTTGGTTTCATTTGCGGATCACCACTGCTCAACATCGTAGGCTGTCGCCGGCTTGGTGTAATCGACGGTCTCGGCTTGCTGCATCGACGCATTCGCCGATGTCGAGCCTATACCCTGCTCGAGGATTTTGGCGGTTGAACGTTCGCGTGTCGGCATGCGACGGCGTTTCGCTTTCCGGGTCATGCTTTGCGCGTCCGATACCAGGCGGCGTTGCTGTTCGATCGTACGGAACATCATGACTTCGGAGATGCTGCGTTGGCCCTCGTCGCGCAGATATTTGACCGCTGCACGTTGTTCCCAAAGGGAAATCGGTGGGCGGCGTAAGTCTGCATATCGGACTTCGATGAACTCCTTGCCGGTCGAACTGACGAATATCCTTGAGAGATCCTAGCCGTTTGCAACCAGAAAGGTGGGGTGGGAAAAACCACTGTCAGCATGAACGTCGCAGCGGCGTTTCACAGTGGCGGCAGTGACGTCGCGCTGATCGACGCCGATCCCCAAAACACTTCCCTCAGATGGGCCACGAGCGGCGAAGCACCTCTGCCCATGACCGTCCAGTCGCTCGCCGTTGCAGGCAAGGCGGTCGGCGCTGAAATAAAGAAACAGGCGGGAAAGTTCGATGCAATCGTGGTGACTGCCCGGGAAACTTGGAAGATCCCCGAACCACCGCGGTGCTGGAGATTGCCGATTTTTGCCTTATCCCCATGGGGCCTTCGCCGGCGGATCTTTTTAGCACTATTGCCATGATCCGCGTGGTCGACTCGGTGCGTCGACATAGCAACCGCCATCTTCAGTCAGCGTTGATGCTCAACAGCGTGAATGGAAAAACGAAGATGTGAATCGCCCCGGATTTGGTGGAGGCTCCAACTCTTGAGAGAATGGAGCTATGAACAAGTCGAACAAGTTTTCTGCTGAGGTCCGCGAGCGTGCAGTTCGCATGGTGCGAGAGCATCGCGACGAGT
>NZ_JAAAYE010000147.1 GCF_013282575.1 Paraburkholderia sp. NMBU_R16 | reverse complement strand
CAAAGGCCAAATGAAGGGTGACCACGCCACTCGAACGGTCGCCGCGCAGTTCTATTCGCTGCTTATGTAAGGACTCCTAAGCGAATCGCCGCTTGCTCGTCATGGCTCCGTTATCGCGACACAACCCGCGAAAGACATGAAATCATGGCTTATTGATCGTGGGCTGCTCCTACTGACGTCGGTCGTCCTTGCTGGCGTCGCATGGGCAACGATTCACTATCTCGGCGAATCGTACTTTTCCGTCTCGACGACGGTTCTGATTGTCGTGCTGCTTGTTGAGAATTGGCGTCTGCACAAGCTACTGCGCGAACACGGCATTTCTACGCGTTGGCACAAGCGAGCAAAAGATAAGTCGTGAGTCGATCTATCGCTTCCCCGCGATGCCGACACAATTGTCCAACGCCTTGCATGCGGCGCGACTCTCATCGGCGTACTCTGTGCGCGAACGCAAGCGCAACGTCGCCTGTCTCTCGTTGAGAGCGAATTTGGCCGAGCCTGCCGGAGACGGAACAGACTTCGAAGGGGTTTGCGATCCGGCGATCGTACTGCGCAGCGGCAAGGCGAATCTGCTGGTGTTTCCCGGCATCTCGCGGCGAAGATCCGGCGGTTCTACGCTGGCGCCGGCTCGAGCGGCCGAATGGCACAGCGGCGCCGGCCGACACTGTGGGGCACCACCCGCGTTGGCGTCCGATGCCGCAACGGACCCGAGCGCCCTCGCTGCCACGACCCATGGGCCGGCCGCAGAGGTTGACGCCAACTACAGCATTGGCGACGTCGTAGCGCCAACAGTCGTCGGCGTCTTGTCGACTTGCGGAAACGCACGCGGGTTTCTAGCTCCCTGCTAAGATGTCGGTAAGAGACGGGATTCCCGTCCCAGCGGTTGCGAAAATGGACACACGGGAACGACTTAACTTCCGAATCGATAGCTTCACACCCGATACGCTGCCCATGGCGAGGCTGGCGGAGTACCTTGTGCACCTGTCAGCTTTGTATGGGCAGGATGATTCGGTCCATTTCGAGAAGTTGCGCAAGGGAAGCGCAATCGTCCAGGTGACGATTGAGGAACCCGCGTTCCCCAAGGTTCTTCAGCGTTTGCAGAGTGTCAGGACCGGCGATCCCGATCCAGAGGCGCAAAAGGCGTTTCGGGCGATCGACAAGCTGTTGCGGGCAGATAACGCCGTGGGGGCGATCACGCGCAGCGGCAAGGCGAAACTCCTTGAGTTTCCTGGCCGAAAATTGCCCGTCGTTGATCCGATCACGATCTACCAGCCAACCACGTTGGACGGTGTCGTGATTAGGATCGGAGGCCGGGATGACTCGATTCCGGTAGCTGTCCGCGACCGGGAAGGGACCGTCTTCAAGTGTGAAATCAGAGGGGTGGCCCAGGCGAAGGAGTTGTCGCGCCATTTCTTCGCGGAAACACTACGCCTTTCGGGGAACGGCAAGTGGAGTAGAACCAACGCGGGCAGTTGGGAGCTGGAGTCGCTTGTGATTCAGTCGTACGATGTTTTGGATGATGCTGGGCTGGACGAAGTTGTTGAAGCCTTGCGCGGCGTGAAAAACAATGCATGGGACGATGTTGACGATCCCGTGAGCGTCTGGAAAAGAATACGGGGCGTGGATGATTCTGTTTGACGCGAACGTACTTATCTCACTGTCCACGGGGAAAGAAGACGACGAGTCGTTCGAGCGAATCGCCGGGTTGATTCAGGACCTCATCGCAGCCAAGACGACCATTGGTGTTCCTGCGCCCGCATGGGCCGAATTTCTGTGCGGAGCTGGATTGGCTGCGTCCGACGTTATCCAGGTTCTCAAGAAGCGCAGTGCTATTCGGATCTTGCCTTTCGACGAAGTTGCGGCCACCGAATTGGCTGTCATCGACCAGGCAACGCGTGCGAAGGGAGGCAAGAAGGGAGCATCCAAATCCCACTGGCAGAAAATCAAGGTGGATCGCCAAATTTTGGCGATCGCCCGTGTTCTTAATGTGACCGCCATCTACACCGAGGACGACGGGTTAATCGCCGAGGCGACGCGGCTGGGCGTGAAGGTGTATAGGACGAGCGATATTCCGTTGAAGCCAAAGCAGAACAAGCTCGATTTTGAGGGCGAGCCGGCGGAGTGACGAATTACAACTAGCCGGCGCAGGGTTTTCGTCACCGAGAATGGCTAGCAATAGTGCGGTAGCCGTTGTTTCTTCAGAGTTGCTGTTTGCGCTCCTTGCGATCACACGCCGGCTAGGCCGCGCATGCCATGAACGTCCCGTCGATGCCGACGCCGTTGTCCAATGCCTTGCATGCGGCGGCGTACCGCACACGAACCGAAACGTCGCGTTTCCCTCGTTGAGCGGGAATCCGGCTGACCACCCGCCGCCCTGTACGGCATGGGTAAGCTCGCCGTCGAGGGAAGTCCATCTTTTGACACCGTCCCAACCTGTCCATGCTTCTGCCATTTCGCAAAAAAATGCGGACACTGGTCCTATGACATAAGTCGACGCTCCCACCTCCCCATAGAAGGGCGGGTCCGAAAGCGTCGCGATAAACAGAGTTTCGTCGTAAGCGGTAAGCCATGGGCGTTATAGAGTTCGCGTAAAGGCAATCGCACAATGCCGCCATTGAGTTCGCTCAGGAGGGGCAAGCGATGACGGCCTTCGCAAGAGAAGAATTGGAATCGGTGTGG
>NZ_JAAAYE010000146.1 GCF_013282575.1 Paraburkholderia sp. NMBU_R16 | reverse complement strand
CCTTGCGGCTACCCGGCCTGGCTTCTGGCTCTGTCACAGTGATGTCCATCAAATCGAAAATGATGGGCACCACTTTGATGTCGGTTCTCGCCGTCGTCTACGACGGTCGTCGTGAGGCGCTTACGCTGCTTCGGGGCTCGGGCGATATCTACCGTGGCGAATATGAAGGTTGGTATGACACAGGTCAGGAGGAATATGTCTCCGAAGTGAAAGCGCGTCAGTTTGGCTACGCTTCCCCGATCAATCGAAAGCCACTGGTTCGACGAAAGGAGTCGTGCTTTTTTTTCCGTCTGTCCGCATATGGTGGCGAAATCAGGGAATTGATCGAGACCGGACAGCTCAGGATCTATCCGGGTGTACGGAAGGAGGAGTTGTTGACTCGTTTGGGGGAGGGCTTGCGCGACGTCCCATGTTCTCGGCCACGGGCCGCCGATTGGGGGATCGTCGTGCCGGGATCACCGGATCAGACGGTGTATGTATGGATCGATGCACTCGTCAACTACCTGAGCGCGATCAACACGAGGGAGCGACGAGGTTGGTGGCCCCCCACACATCAGATCGTTGGGAAAGATATCTTGTGGTTTCACGCGGTTATCTGGCCTGCGATGCTGCTTGCGCTTCGCAAGACACAACCATTCTCCGCTCTCGAGTTGCCACAAGCCGTGCATGCCCACAGCTTCTGGGTCCGAGACGGAGAGAAAATGTCGAAAAGCATGGGCAACTTCGTGTCGGTGGATGTGTTGAGCGGACTCTGCGACGGATATGGTGTCGACAGCGTGCGTTTTTTTCTTGTTGCGGCGGGCCCCCACGGGGCGAGCGACGCCGACTTCAGCATGCGGAGATTTCATCAAATGTACGTCTCAGCGTTGGCGAATACGGTCGGAAATTGCTGTTCGCGTGTAACGACAATGATAGAGAGGTTTTGCGACGATCGGCGCCCCGAAAAACGAGACGGCACTGGTTTTCCAATTGCCCGGGTGACAGAGTTAATCGAGGAGACACGGAGTGCCGTCGCTAAGGGCGACGTTGCTGCACTCGCGTCAGGCGCCTTGGCGGTCTTCCGCGTGACCGACAGCTATATCCACAGCGCGGAGCCCTTCCGATTGGCCAGAGAGCCCTCCCAACTCGGACGCGTGAGCGGAATGCTCCATGATGCGCTCGAAGCGATCCGCCTCGCATCGCTGCTTTTATGGCCGCTTATGCCCGAGCGGATGCAGACGCTCTGGAGCGCCATTGGCGTGGACTATTTGACGCAGACCATGGCCAACGGAAATAGCGCCCCATCCGACGAACATTTCGCGTGGGGCGGTTCGAAGTTTGAAGGGCCGGTTGCGCCCTTGCGAACCTTGTTTCCGAAGATCGATTCGGCCGATCCATCGAGCGCTGTAGTTGCGCTGGAGACGAGGCGTGCTTGACAAATTGTCGCGAGGATACTCTGGTGAGGCTATCTGGGAAAAAAATTCTCGTAACTGGGGGGAGCAGCGGAATTGGCCTCGCTATTACTGAAGGACTGCTGATCCATGGTGCGACCGTCGCATTTACGCATACGAGCGACGCGTCGCTGCAACGCGAGCCGGTGCAATGGCTCTTGAATCGTTACCCACGTGCGGTGCCCATGGCCGTGAATTTCTGCAAGCCCTTTTCAGCCGACCAGCTTATTGAATCCGCTTCTATGAGGCTCGATGGACTTGACGTGCTTGTGAATAACGCGGCGATCTTCTCGCGGGACAGCTTGATGGAAACGACGGCATCAATCCTTCACCAAACTCTTTACGTGAACGTCGCTGCCCCCTTTTTGCTCATTGCGTCGTTTGCAAGAGCGCTCGCGAAGCGAAAGCAGCCGGGAGGCATCATCAACGTATCGTCGTTGAGTGCCACCGCGGCAAGAAGTCGAATGTCCGCATACCAGTGCTCAAAGGCGGCGCTCGAAATGCTTTCGACAAGCGCCGCATTCGAGCTTGCCGGGCTTGGCATCCGTTCAAACGTTATTGCCCCCGGTCTTGTCGCGACGCCGGCGAATGAGCAGCAGAGGACTCAGGGAACAGGGTCGTGGAACGAGCGCGTGGCCAGCATTCCGCTTGGGCGAGCCGGGATGCCTACCGATCTCGTCGGTGCAGCGATATTTCTAGCCAGCGACGAGAGCAGCTGGGTCACCGGCGCCAAGATTGTCGTCGACGGGGGAGCGTCAACGTTCTGACCGGTGGCGTGCATGACGGAGAACAAAATGAATCAGTACCAGAATCTAAGCAAGATGATGCGGCTCAGCGACGAAGGATGGCGAGCCGCCGAAACCCGTCGCCTTATAGATCTTTCCGTGACCCACGGCGAGGGGCCGTACATGCTGCATGGAGACAAGCAATTCATCAATATGTGCTCCTGCTCGTACCTTGGATGGGACCGGCACCCCTCAATCTTGGAAGGTGCGATCAAGGGCGTGCGCACGGCGGGAACGCTGCACTTGACGACGGCCCGGTGCCGGCTCGCACTCGACCTGCTTTCGAGGTTCGAGGCGCGGTTGACCGATCACTTCGGAGTGACGGCGATCGCGTATAACGCGTGCGCGACCGCAAGCAACGCGTGCCTTCCGATTCTCGCATGCGGGGGCTTTTCGGCGGGACGTAAGCCTGTGATGGTTTTCGATAAATTTGCCTCTTTTGAATTCCGAGTGGGTGATGTTAGCGGGTCAAGGGCGGGCGTAAGCCCGGCGCAGCGAACCCTTGAGGCGCTCTGAATCGACAAGCTGAGGTATGGCTGGTTGCGGCAGAATGCGG
>NZ_JAAAYE010000145.1 GCF_013282575.1 Paraburkholderia sp. NMBU_R16 | reverse complement strand
TTGCGTCAAGATTAGTCAACGCATTGATAAAATTTCGGAAAAACCGCATCGAAGCCGTGACTCGATAGGTCAATCCACCCAACTTAACGAGCGGCTTTATCGGTAAGGGGCCGCATCGGCGTAAAAAAACTTGACAGTTCAGGCGCTTTGCGCGGCCGCAGCCCTGCCCGCGAAGGTTTGTTTCGCGGGCAGGGCTGTGGCCAATGGAGATCACTTTTGATCTTCGTTGGCCGTCCATGCCGCTGTCCTCGTTGTTTGCCGATTTCGCTGCACTGCTGCACTCCCCGCAATTTCATGAACGCGCACGTCACAGCGACCATGTCACCGCGTTTCGCCGTCGCCGCAAGCTGCCGCTGCCGACACTGGTGGCCGTCATGCTGTGCGGGATGCGTAAAAGCGTCCACGCCGAACTCGATGAATTCTTCGGCCATCTTCGGCAGCAGGCCAGTCTTGCGCACGAGGTTTCCGAACAGGCTTTCGCGCGCGCCCGCGCCAAGCTGGCCAGCACCGCATTGCCTTACCTCAACGACTGGTTGCTGGCACACGCCGAACGCGACGCTCGGGTGCCACGCTGGCATGGCCTGCGTTTGGTCGCGGCCGACGCCACCACCGTGCGCTTTGGGCTGCGCGCCAGCCATGTCCCGCGTGCCGCTGTGGCTGATCAGATTGCATTCGGCCTGTATCTGCCGGGCGCCGAAATGATGCTGGCCGCCTCCCTGCACAGCGTCCATGAGAACGAACGCCAGATGCTGTTCGAACATCTCGATCGGCTCGACGCGCAAGATCTGCTGCTGCTCGATCGCGGCTATCCTTGCGGCTGGTTGCCGGCACTGCTGAGCCGGCGCGGCATTTCGTTCTGCATCCGCGTCGAGAAGGCCGGCAACGGCGGCTTCGCCTGCGTGCGCGATTTCCTGCGCTCCGGCCTGACCGAACAGGTAGTCGAGCTGCGCGCCCCCGATCGTGACGACGCCGTCGATTACGAATGCGATCGCCAGCCGACCACGGTTCGGCTGGTACGGCACGTCGCCTCCACCGGCAAGATACGCGTGCTGATGACCAACCTGTTCGATGCCATGCGTTTCCCGGCCGCGATCATCGGCGATCTGTACCACCAGCGCTGGCGCATAGAAGAGGCATTCAAACGCCTCAAGCACCCGCTCGCCCTCGAGCATGTCACCGGGCTGTCCCAATTGGCTGTCGCGCAGGATCTGGCCGCCAAGATCCTGCGCGACAACATCCATTCGCTGTTCAGTCAGGCCGCTCACGACGCGGCTCAACTGCCGACCGAGCGCCGTATCAATCGCACTTTCGCCGTCACGGCCATGCGGCCCTTGCTTCCTTTGCTGCTGCTTGGCCGCGCCACCGCGCAACAACTCGTCGACGCACTCGACCTGCTGGCACGGCGTACCCACGTGCATCGGCCGGCCAAAACGCGCCCTCGTCCAATCCGACCAAAGCCGCATAAGTTCATGGCGATGAAAGCATGCTGACGTCACGATCGCTTAAGTTGGGTGGATTGCCTGCGCCACCCGATAATCCCTACTTGGGACTTCGGGATCAGCCGCTCCCCGTTTCTGTTGCGCGCGCCGTCCTTTTTGAATAACACCCTCCCTTTCTAAGGCAGACGTGCGATAGTCTGCTATTCGTTTTCTTCTCCCTTCTTTTTCTCTTTCAGACCTCGCGAATAAGTCGGGCGAAGGGAGGGGAAATGAGTCGGGCGAAGGGAGGGGGGGTGTCGTGACTCGATCACGTGCGAGGGCTTCAGCGAAATCCATAGAAACCCACGACAAGGTGGAGGGCTTCGCGGCACCCAAAGTAACTCGCCCTTGTGGCGATAGACCCGTCGGCTCGCGTATTACTAGCGGAGGAGAATCGACCCGCCTCATGGGAGCGTATCGCGGCACAGCCTTCGGCGGGTTAGGAGTTCTTGAGCGTGGACCCAACTTCATCCCGGTCAAAGGCTCCAGTTGAGGTGAAGCAAACGAGGAAGTACCCTTCGCTTGAGAGGAAAGCCCTTTCGTCCCTGCAGGAGCTTGCACTCGATGCGTGTGGGTTCCCGCGCGCGGCCCTGGCGCAGTGTTGCCCTCATCAGGACGTCGCGCTGAATTTTGGTAGTTGTCAATGGGGTACATGATTATCGATAACAACGAAGGTTGTGTCGCGCTAAGGAAACCGGGACGAGCAGGCTACGTTTTGACGGCTTTGTTCAGAAGGGCATGCGCCCATTTTGGTTGCGGACGCAACTATGAATTTTTGACGCAAACGGGCCTGCCAAACGAATTCCGCAGGTTCAGCACGTTGGTGCCGCATCACCTTTTCACGCACCCGGGTCGGCCCCGGCTGTTCAGGGCTTTGTTGAGCCACCCTAAACCTGGCAAAGCCTGCTGACGTCACGATCGGGTTAAGTTGGGTGGGTCGATGCGATGTGTATAACGCTATGCATTTATCCCCCCCCTCATGATTTTTGCCACTCACTCCACGAAACTTCGAGCATGAATGCGAACTCACGTCCGCTCTCAGCGAGCGAAAGCGCCACATAGCGCTGAAAAAACGTAAGCGTGTCGCGAGCACCGTCTTGACGGCGGTGTCGTGATGTTCAGTTGGCGTTGTGGAGCTGATCCGCTACGACCCACGGCATGAGTTGGTCCACGCGGTTGATCGGGTGATCAGCGATGCGGGCAAGTACGAAGCGCAGATAGGCCTCGGGATCGATGTCGTTAAGTTTTGCCGTCCCGATGAGGCTGTAAATCGCGGCGGCACGTTCGCCACCGGAGTCCGCGCCGGCGAACAGGTAGTTGCGCCTTCCAATGGCCACTCCACGCAATGCGCGCTCGACCGGCAAGTTGTCGATCTCTAGCCGGCCGTCGTTGCAATAGCGTGTGAGCGCTTCCC
>NZ_JAAAYE010000144.1 GCF_013282575.1 Paraburkholderia sp. NMBU_R16 | reverse complement strand
GGTTACGGCCGGCGGGCGCTGGTGGAAACGACGATGGGGCGATACAAGGCACTGATCGGCCCGCGTCTGCGCACGCGTCATCCCGATGCGCAGCAGACTGAAACATCGATCGGTGTGGCGGTGCTCACCCGCATGCTGGCCGCCGCACGCCCGAACTCCGTGCGCTGTAAGGTTCATGCCGCATAACCTGTGGGGAAAGGGGCGCATTGCACACTGCTCCGCCTCCATGCACCAACGCCCTTCGCTCAATTTCGTCGGAATCGTTTGCCAGCATGGATTACCCGTCATTCGATGAGTCCAAACATCTGGACTCTAACCGATCTGTCTTCGCCGATCACAAATCCAGTATCGGCGCGGCTCACAGACAAATTCGATGACATCGAAAAACTAGCAACCAGTTGTAAGGACTCCTAAGCGAATCGCCGCTTGCTCGTCATCGCTTCATTATCGCGACACAACCTCCGCTCGTCCGTGTTACCCAAAATCGGCACTTCCTGAACCACGCCTCCTTTCCCAGGCTGATTTCATCAGCTCATGAGGCCGCTGATCAACTGAGGTCATTTCCATCATTCCTTGCCCATCGGACGGGAAAACCCGCTGCCCCTCCGTGAGAGCAGATGCTGTACCAACCTGGCGCTTATAAATCTGGCGCTGGACTTCCCTGAAGCCGCCAAGTTTATACCCACTGAAATCGATGCAAGTCAAGCTTTTCGAGACGCTAGCAGCCTGCACAATCCGGCTCCTGAATTCCTTCTCAAGCTTCCTGTCTGCCTCCCAAATATACTCCTTATCCAGTATAAAATCATTAGCTATTCGCAGCGTTTCAAGATTACGGCATCTTGCAATGGCCGTAAGATAAGGATCGATGTCCGATTCTGTTTTGATAGGGCCAATAGATATTTCCAGATCCTTTAGGCTCGAGCGCGTGTTAAGAAGCTTCGACAGCGCAATCGCATCGACTGTTGTCGTGGGCAGCCGCAGGCTTTTCAATGCTCCATCTGCTCTTGTTACGGCAGCAATTAGAGAATTTAGAGCATTTGGATTTTCACCATTAAACTCCACTCCTCGCATGTGCAAGACTTGCGTTTTACTATCTGTCTTTGCAAGCGCGAAGATGAGCTCGTCTGCCTCCTTTTCATCGATCGTCCAATAACGCCCCTTTTCATATTGGAATCCGTACGCCTCACCGTTGTCTCGCAGAACGCTCTTTGAGAACCACGACACGGCTTCAAAACCGTTGTCGTCGTCAGTTGATTTCACCCACAGAGAAATCTTGATCTTCAGATCCGGCCGTCCATTCTGCTTCAGGCGTTTCAATGCAGAATCGATTTTCGAAAAATCCAAATTGAAGTAGTCTTCCCGATTGTGATACTCTGGGATGCCCCGAAAGCCTTCCTTGAGTTGCATCGATACCGCGTCGACGCTTCGCAACTCGAGAGCAATTTTTTTTGTTTCGCCGAGTTCAACCTGATCAAGCTCTGCCAGCAAAGGCAAAATTAGGCTCATCGGGTGGCGAGCGCTGCAAAAATGCAAGTTATCAAACAGCCCCATCAGTATCGAAAGCTGTTCCTTGCAATTCGCATCAGGAGGAAAGTCTCGGAAAAAGAGGGTTCCAGTTAATTTTTTCGAAAGCTTTGTGTCGTCGCGGATTCGATTGCGAACAACCGGGTTCAACAAGTCCTCGCCACGCATGCCTAACGATTTGCTAATCTTGCCCAGCCGTCTGCGAAGATTTTCGTCGGTGAGAATTCTATGGCTAATTGCTTTTGACATTTCGCCGCCTACGTTAGATTGGCGCAACAGCTCACCGAGATCGGCGGTTTGCGCGACGATTCCGTGAAGCACATCGGTGGGAATATGACGTAAATTATTCGATCTCAATAAATTAGTTGTAGAAGACTGGTCGGACTTACGCGACCCGCAGCACTCTCCCCGGGAATCAGGGCACGCAAACGGGACCCCCGGGCCAACGTCGAATCGGATGTTTGTGGTCGTAGTATTGAGCCTCCAGTCTTTAAATGGCTCAAGCCGGTGGGGTCATTGAGCGCGGAATGCTTGTATGCTGCGAACTCTCGCTGTCGCCTGGTTGAGAAGGCGAAGAATATTGAGCATTAGGGCTGTCAAATATTTTAAATCGATTCATACGAAGCTCATTCTCACTTTATAATTGATTGTGCGCATCATTACATCGTTAGATTGGCTGCTCGTTTCAAAACAATTTCTGCAATTGTTCGCAGAACAATTTGATGATGAAGAAAGTAGCCGACGCGACAAGATCTTCGTGCGAGATAATGATGTGATATGCGAAGTGATCGGTATGTAACCGTTCAGCCAGAGAAAAGCGCCATGAAGCACATTGGTAATCCTCCCGTCCGGTAAGCGGGATCAGAGGGGTTTTGTTCAACAGGGTAGGCGCCCATTTGATTGCGGGCGCAACTATGCATTTTTGACGCAAACGGGCCTGCTGTCGCGCGCAGTTGTAAATTGATACAGCGCCGCAGTTAGGAATTGATACACCTCGTTGTAGGGCATCGGCTTATACAGAAGTGTCGGCGTGGTTCATTCGAGGGTTACACGCGAGAGCTGCATGGGGAGGTAGAGCGGGTCGATAATGAGCGCCTCTGTATTGTCAAACAACACAAATTGTCCAAAAAATGACCTAAAGTCGTCTAATCGGCAACTTCGGTGGCACATAATCTGGAAAAATCATTATCGATCAATGGGTTGCCGAATAATTGACGTAAAATCGTCCCATCTGATGGGAAGGCTGACGCCCTTGATGGCGAGATTTTGAGGTGGTTTTGCCCATCGGCTTATACACATGTGCGCGCCGCTTCCCGGGTTCGGAAGAACATGTTTACTTTCAATGACATAGGGCTGGGCTTGTAAACTTTCGGCGAAACGCGTTTACTCTCGCTTTTTGCGTGAA
>NZ_JAAAYE010000143.1 GCF_013282575.1 Paraburkholderia sp. NMBU_R16 | reverse complement strand
GGAATGCCTTTGCGTGAAGTTCTCTTCGGTGCTTCTGTTGACACTGTGGTCCCCGCTACTCGTGTGGTGGGGCCTACTCTGGCAACATTCATTCACACCGTCGAGACGGTACCGGCGACACGCTTACCTTGAACATGCTGATCGAAACACCTGGCGGCTTCGACTATACCTGTGATCAGTGTCGCGGCTGGATGAGCAAAGCAGGTTTCGAGCAAATACGCGCAGTGCCCCTCGTCGGCCATGAAACGATGATGATTGGCGTTCGCTAGCCGTCAGCATTGCGGCTGCACAGAACCCGCAGCCGCTAGCAAAAAACCCATTCCCCAGCAGTTTGCGATCGACTATTGACTCTTTTGCTGCTGCAGATACTTCCGCACATCACTCAACGACACCCGGCCGGTGTGGGCCGAGTCGATCTGATCGAAGTGTTCAGCGATATATCCAAGACCGTTGCTTTGCGCCTGGCTCTTGGTGATCGAAGCATTGTTGCTCAAAGCCGACCTCCCGCCGAGTTGTGCATCGACGCGTCGCTGAGCTTCCTGCTGCAATTGGGTCCCTTTGGACGGCGCAACGGGCGCAGGGCGGTTCGCGGGGAAAAACGGTCCATCCACGCCGCGCCCGCCCTCCGGGAGAGTGACTGGCGCAACAGCCTGTGTTTGCGATGCCTGCGCATGAGTGGCAGCAACACCGACAACCGCGCTCAGCACCACTCGCGCCATCCGGCGCCACTGCATATCGAATTTGGACATGATCGCTCGCAATAGAGAATTGGGTCGGCTTACTATCTGGCAAGGTACCACTCGATAGTTAGCGCTCATCGGCTTACTCGGAGGCCACAGGCGTGCCAACCGAATCATCGTCCATCCAAGGCGCAGGTAGCGTCGATAGCGAAAGCGCCAATGGAATCTTCCGGTCGTGATAATAGTCCACGAGATCGGACCTCATCTGCGGACGAGCCACATCATCCAGGTAAATCATGTGCCCGCCTTGAAAGAAGTTGATCTGAATGTTCGGGTTCAAGCCGCTCACCGTTTGAAGGCGCGCAAGCTCTTTCTCCGTAGTGAAAAATGGGGTCGCCAAGTCGTGATAGCCATTTTCCGAAAGCACCTTGAGTTTTGGGTTGAGTGTGATCGCGCCGAGCAAATCAGGCAGTGTGTCAGGCAACGGCTGCCCCTCATGCGAGAAGTCCCAGAGACCCATGATGCTGTTATTCAACAACACGTACGTGGCATTCGGCGCCGTGTATCCCAGGTAGCTCGGCATTTGCGTGGCAAGCACATTCGTAAATGGCTGGGCGATGAGAATGTCCGAAGGATCTGAATCAGCTTGCAGTCGCGGATCTGAGTTTGGCAACGATACCCGCCCATCGTATCGGCCAATGATGGTGCCGGGAAGCAGCGATGCGACGAACGGCTTGACGCTGAAGTAGCCCTGCAGCGCTTGTAACGTCAGGCTCGATGACCATTGCCATGATTCCAGCGTTTGCGTGGATGGAAGCACCGGCGCACCGAAGGCATTCGGCGTACCGATCTCGCTGAGCACCCACGACAACGCATAGTTTTTGAAGCGGTCATACTCGCCTGTTGCGAAGGCTTCGGATTGCAGTGCAAACAGTCCCTGATGCTGTATCGGGCGGGAGGTTTGGTTGTAGTACGCTGCTATCTCCGCATACGTCGGGTAATGGCCAGCGAGCGTGTCAGTGTCGAGCTTGAGACCTGCCGCGGATCGGGTGATAAGTGTGGCCTCGATCGCATCCGCGAAGTAATTCAGGATCGACGACTGAAGGACAATACCCGTGAGATGGACGCCGGCAGATTCAAGCGCAAGCGCAGCCATGTCGGTGCGCGGTGCACCATACGATTCGCCATACAAGTAGATCGGCGAGCCACTACGGTTATTCGTCGCCAGATAGCGGATGATGAAATCGCGAATGACGTTCACATCCGGATCGCTGCCCCACAAGTTCCGATTCGTATTGGGCAGAATCGCTTCTGAAAGTCCGGTGCCGGGTGGATCGATGAAGACCATGTCGGTCGTATCGATCAGGCTGTCGGCGTTATCGACGAGCGGATAGTTCGGCCAATTGCCAAACATCGGGTCGGGCGTGGCAACGCGTGTCGGCGCGAAGGAGCCTAGCCGCAGCCAAACCGACGATGAGCCGGGCCCCCCGTTATAGAAAAACGTGAGAGGCCGCGGCTGCTTACCGGTAGCTGGCGCCGTGTATGCAACATACGAAATGGTGGCTTCGGGATTGCCGCGTGCGTCCGACGCTGTCAAATGGCCTGTCGTCGTGACGTAGTTGATTGCGGTTTTCCCGGACGTCCATTGATGGTGCATGACCGCTGCCCTCTCCGAAACCTGCGATGCTGGCAATCCGTCATTTGCATTTGACGAATAGGCAACTGGGTCTGTGTAGGGTTGATCGGCTGTCTGTTGGCTCATGACCGCCTGAGCCGACACGCTCGCCCCCGGCGACACAGTGCTGTCGCTACTGCCGCCACCGCAAGCCGAAAGCATTGCAACGCCGAACAACAACGCGCAACACAACGTCGTCCGGCTGACGCCGCCGGGCCTGCTAACGCTCACTCTATAGTTTGGTTTCATCTCGATTCCAGTGAATGAAGACCACGGCGAGTTCCCCGAGCACCGCTCGAGGGAATTAATTCGATGGGTAAAACTGGTTTGTAAAGGCTTTTTTCCGTTTCGGACAAGACGGAAAGCGCGGATAGCAAGATGTTGTGACTAAATATAGGCGCGTCAAAAATAAGACATTGTTAACAATTTATGTCAATTCATTACATTCATTCCATCAACTTCTGATGGAAACACCGAATGCATAAAGTTCACACTTTTTGCGGCTCTTTTGAAAATGCAGTGGGTAAAGCGGCTCACGAGGCATGCGGGTTGAAGCTGGAGAAATCTAGCTTGCCGGCGATGAGGAACAGCACGGTTCGCATTGTTTCGAAGCGCGTGTAGC
>NZ_JAAAYE010000142.1 GCF_013282575.1 Paraburkholderia sp. NMBU_R16 | reverse complement strand
CGACGATGGGGCGATACAAGGCACTGATCGGCCCGCGTCTGCGCACGCGTCATCCCGATGCGCAGCAGACCGAAACATCGATCGGTGTGGCGGTGCTCAACCGCATGCTGGCCGCCGCACGCCCGAAGTCCGTGCGCTGTAAGGTTCATGCCGCATAACCTGTGGGGAAAGGGGCGCATTGCACCCTGCTCCGCCTCCATGCACCAACGCCATTGGAGCGGCACAATTCATTTACGTTCCATCAAGAATCGAACACTACACTAGTTGTCTTGTACCCGAAGACGTTGGGCCATTCCCCCTCCGCTCCCGGGACTTGGAGTGCGTCGCGGCGGCGGCGGCGGTGCCAGGTCAGGGAGCGGTGGGGTCTCCATGCGAAATCGGAGGGCACTGGGAGGCACACCAATGCTTCGCGCTATATTGCGTTCTTGCCGTTGTAGCGCCTTAAGGTCCTGGGGCGTTGCTGCCGGCCCTAGCTGCCTCCTGGCACGTTGAGTCCACTGATGTCGCTCAAGGTCCTTTCTATCATTTCCCGGCCCGAGCGTCTCCACAGCAACTCGATCGCGTTGGTCTTTAAGGTATTTCTGCCGCGTCTTGCCGTCAGCAGCCGCCCGCTCGTCGCGTTTCGCCTGCTTATGCTCTGCGGCTGAGTCGTGCCCATTCTGCTTAGCCAGGAAATTTTCATATTCCGCGCCGCTTTCGAAGCCGTTCCGCTTGAGGAAGTCGTTCTTTTCGTCTCTACGTACCCCCCTAGTTGACGTGCGTCCTCCCCTTATCGCCTTGTTAACTATGCTATTTCGCTTTCTCGTGCGATTATATGCCCTAGTTTGTACCTTCGGGTCGTTGCTCTGCAATTCATTGTCAGTAACGGTACAGCCCGAAAAGTGGTTATCCTCGTTCGGCACGCGGTTGGCCTCGTGCGGGGCTTTGGGGTGTCTGCAAGGGGAGCAGCTCACCGTTGCTGCGGAGGACTCGGAGGACGGATAAGGGGCGCTCCGCTCCTTGCCCTGTTTCGCAGTGCGAGTAGGGCCCCTGCTCGGGCCAGCCCCTGAGGTGCTCGGGCCGGTCCTCGAGGAGATGTCGGATGCGTGAGGGAGGTACTCGTCGTCGTCGCTCTCCTCGAACAACGGGGTAGGCTCCCTCCGTGCCGAGTGCGAAGTATTCGAGTATTGCGATGGATGGTTGGATCCAGTGGCCTGGCTGTTCCGCGACGGCGGCCGCGGCGACTGCCTGTAGCTCGCATGCTCGTTCGGATTGTTCCGACCAACCAACGCCCTCACGAGCATGTCACGCGGGAACTGGCTCAGCAGCCTAGGGTCAAGCGCACCAGGCGGCGGCACCGACTGCGAGCGAGGAATGGTGGGCACATACACAGCTGGCCGATACCCAGCTGGCGGATACCCAGCTGGCGGATACCCAGCTGGCGGATACCCAGCTGGCGGATACCCAGGTGGCGGATACCCAGGTGGCGGATACCCAGGTGGCGGATACCCGGGTTGACTGCTGGGATGCTGCCCAGCCGGAGGCCATCCTCCTTGCAGTTGCGCCAGTTGGGGGGAAGCACTGGGCGCACCCTGACCAGCGTTCGGCGGTTGTCCGCGTCCGGCGGCTGGGGGGCCCTGATTAGGGTAAGGGTTGCCCCATGGTGAACTGGAGAGATTATTTCTGGTTGGTTCCATGATGCTCGATCACAAAGTGAGTGTTGCTGCTCCCATTGTTAGACCCTGGCGGGCGCGCTTTCCCGCCCCCGCGTAAAACGTCGGCGGTACGCGAAGCCACCCCGCTTGGCGGGACCATGTCGCCTGCGCGCCCATCGATGGCGCCCTATCGATAGCTGTTGATGGCGGTGTAAAAGCGCGCATAGATGACGACACAAGGTTGAGAGAATTGCTCAACAATGAAGGGGCAACGAGGGCCCCTTCGTCTTGCGGTGCGCGAGCGCGAAGTTGATCAGAATGGTGGGTCGGGCGTCGCTGCGGGGGCGGTTGTGGTATTCGAGCGTCGCTCACGCAACATATCGTGAAGCTGCGGGCCGTAGAAGTCGGTGATCACGGCCAGCAGATCGTCAAGCAGTTCGAATGCGGCGAGCGCCTGCTCGGGTGTCCAGTCGTCGGGCACAACGAACGGCAGGCCACGCTGGCAACCCGAAGGCAGTAACGGTTTGCGCGTCATGAGGCAGATCCCTTTCTGGTTGCGGGTTTCGCTGCGCTGCGTTGCCGTGCGCGAGCTTCGGTACGCTCGCGCGCTTCCTTGAGCCGGTACGACTCGCCCTCGATGGAGATCACCTCGGCGCGATGCACGAGCCGATCCACAAGGGAGACCACGCAGGCGGCGTTGGGGAACACCTCCGACCATTGCGCAAAGGGTTTGTTGGTTGTCACTACCGTAGAACGGGCCTCGTATCTGCGGTTAATCAGTTCGAACAACAGATCGGCATGACGGTTCGAATACGAGAGATAGCCGACTTCGTCGATTAGCAGGACGTCCGGCGCGGCGTAATAGCGAAGCCGCCGGCGCAACGCCGAATCGCTGTCGAGCGAGGCCAGTTCGCCCAGCATCTCGCTGGCGGATTTGAACAGCACCGTATGGCCCGCGATGAGCGCCTGGTGTGCCACGTTCTGCGCAAGCGTTGATTTACCGACGCCGTTCGGGCCGATGAACACGACGTTGGTTGCGTCGGCGAGGAACGAGAGCGACATCAGCTCCTCGACCGCGCCACGGTCGATGCGTTTGGGCCACTGCCAGTCGAAGTCGGCCAGCGAGCGGAAGTGGCCAAGCTTTGCATCACGGATGCGCCGTTGCAGCGAACGGTGCGCGCGTTCGTCCTCTTCCCATTGCAGCAACGGTGCAATCCAGTCGGCACCGTCTACCTCGGCCCAGTGCTCGACCAGGCCGTTCAGGCGCAGCGTCTTTGCGCGCGCGAGCAGGATCTCATTGTTGCTCGCGTTCGATGTCGTCATGTTCTTCGCTCATCAGTTGATCGTAGGTGTCGAGCCGGTGGGGTTGTACGGGCGTATCCTTGCGCCGCACGTGCTCGGGCAGGTTCATCGCGATAGGCGGCGGCGTGCCGCGCGTCAAACAAGATGAGAGCAGCGCGTCAATCAGGATGAGAGTACTGGCGTGGCGGCAGCGGTGAAGGGCGTAGCCCGGAACCGCTGCCGCCACGCCGCGCCGAGCAGTCCCCCGTCATC
>NZ_JAAAYE010000141.1 GCF_013282575.1 Paraburkholderia sp. NMBU_R16 | reverse complement strand
GGAATGCCTTTGCGTGAAGTTCTCTTCGGTGCTTCTGTTGACACTGTGGTCCCCGCTACTCGTGTGGTGGGGCCTACTCTGGCAACATTCATTCACACCGTCGAGACGGTACCGGCGACACGCTTACGGATCGTCTGCGAGGCCGCTGATAAAGAGTTCCGAGAAATCAGGAAGTTCACGCAGGAGATTTCCTTGCAAACGAGCCACCGCAAGACAGTCCACTGGATCGAGACTTCATCGATCATCTATCTGGTAACTCCACTTCTCCTTTTCTTCGCACTCTTCATTCGACCTTCGCTTGCGATACCCGCATGCCTGTTTATAATCTTCTACCCTGATCAATATCACCTGCAAGACCAACTGGCTTCCAGTCCGTAGGCCTTCGCTGCAAACGTTTTACACACTTTAACTTGCAGCGATATGGCTATGATTGGCAGGAAATTTTGGTGAACTCACGCAAAATTCGGATTGGATCAAGCACTATGCCCTGCTCAATTAATTAGCAACGCATCCATGGCCCGCAATAGCCGCTGTCGATGGCCTTGACGGACAATGGGTTGTTAGATACTCGTTGGGCTGGTATATCGTACCCGCATTTGTGCTCAAATACTCGAATCCTCACGCACAACGCTTGATTTCTGGTCTATGGTCATTGATCGGCCTTTTCCTGTTTTTCAGGATGCTTCTCAGCCTGATTTCGGGACAACGAGCGAAGATTATTACGCCATTGATTTTTATCGTCTTTAGCGGTGCGGATGTCGTCGGGAGGGCATTGACGCACTTCCGCATGGGTCCGATCTATCATCTTGAATGGTGGGCCGGCTGGATCAAGTATGGATCGAGCACGACCTCGCTATTCTGGGTTCCACAGCACGCCATTGCCGTTTGGCTAGGCATTGCGATGCTAATGCGACAAGATCGCCTACCGACGCTATTGCCGTACTTGATTTTTATATTTTCGGCAATCTCATTTCGGTCGCCATTCGCCGCGATAGGCTTAGCCCCCTACGGTGCATGGCTGATTTGGCGGAATGGGGTACGTAAAACCGTTCTTAACTGGCGGGCGATCATTACTGTTATGCTTTTAGTTGCCCCACTCTTCCTGTATTTTTCCGCGAGTTCGGCTCGGATCCCGCATGGATTCATTGGGACACCAGTTCCGCCGGCTGGTACGACCAATACAGCCATGCCGGCTTTTTTCCTTAGCCTCATTGCCCAAGTCACGCTGACAATACTCGATCAAATGACAGAATTTTTCTGGGCTTACATACAGCGATCTCATATTGTCATGAACGCCAGCTGTAAACACTTCCTCAATAGTGAACCCCATGTAACTCAACAACAAAAACAGCTCGCGCTTATTGTATTCTCGATTCTGCCGACGTACGGATCGAAACCACTGTACGGATCATACATATTCGCACTAGCTATCATGCGGGCCACGCTCTCTATTCTATTAACGTTTGGAGTAGTTAACACCAAACATCCCCCCTCTTCAATACTCGCTTTATCTCCCTCAGCACTCGACATGGGTCATTCAGAATGATGCTCTATGATCTCACAGAAAAGTATAAAATCAAACGATCCGAAATCGAACGGGAAAGTGTCTCTCTCTATATTAAAGCGATGAAACGCGAGATCAACGGAGGTCAGGGCCATTGAGATCAACGTTGGCAACACCCGCGTTCGGATAGAAGGCTCGCCCAACGAAGCCACGTTACGGCTGGTGCTTCACATGTTGCGCGGCACATCGGAATCGGCAGCACGATCGGGCTGCCTAGCCGCATAAAGGCCTGGCTGGCCACATCATGACTGCCGATGCATATCGGTCCCGAACTTCAGCAACACGACGAGAATCGCCTTGTCGCCCGATACGTCGGCCAGCGACGGGTTGTGCGTGCTAGGTGTAAGGAATTCCCTACCAATCTGTCGTATAGTGTGCCTCAACTTACAATAAATTTCCGAGGAGCGAGGCATGAAGCAAGGGCAAGATGCGCCTGTCAGTCCGTCGGTGGGAATTGGAGTTGCTGACGCGGTCACCAGCAGGCCGGTCAAAATCGGCGAGCGTACCTATTCCATCTCCGGCGACAATGGCTATCTCTCAGCAATGGGACACACGTTCGAGCCATCGACCGTGCACACGCTTCGAGCACTCTGCGACGATGGCGCGTACGCTGTGGACGTCGGCGCAAACATCGGTCTGACCGCTCTGGCGCTATCGCAGTATTGCAGAAAGGTCATCGGTATTGAGCCCGTGCCCCGTACGTTCGAGTACCTGCAGCGCAACGTCGAAACGACGCCAAACATCGCCATTTTCAAGCACGCGCTTGGGAATTCGGAAGGTATCGTACGCATGCAGGGGTATAACGACTTTCTCGCCGGCTCGTTCATCGCCGACACATACGAAGTACATAACGACAACCACTTCCTGGAAGCTGTGCCAATCAAGCGCCTCGACGACTGCTTCGCATCGATGGGCCTAGACCACCTGGACCTTCTGAAAGTCGATGTCGAGGGATTCGAACTCGAGGTATTCGAAGGCGGCAAGCAGGTGATCGGCGATTTCAAGCCGATGGCGTTCCTCGAAATGAACCACTGGTGCCTGAACGTGTTTCGGCGCATCTCGATTCCTGAGTTTCGTGAGCGCCTGCTCGCAGTGTTCCCCTTTATCTATGCGATGGATGGCGAGACGTATCTCGATTATGGCGACGACGCGAACGTCCACCACATCAATCACGGCCACGTTATCGAGCATCGCTTCAGCAACTTAGTTGCTGGTTTTGATCGTGATCAAATCGTCGCGCGGCTAGAGGCGTTGCGCGGGCCAGCGATGCCACAGGCGCCAGCGCCGCCGCAACCATCCCCGCAGGAGGGCGACCTGCGTGCGAAGATCGAAAGCTTGAAACTGGACATAGTCGCGCTTCAGAAACAACTGGACGAATCGATCTGCACAGCCGACGCTCTGCGACAGTCAACGTCGTGGAAAATAACGGCGCCGATTCGCGCCGTCGTGAATGCTCTCAGGAAGTAACGCTGCCGATCACGCGGTTGTGAGCACGGGCAAGGTCAACGTTACCACTACCCAGCGCCCTCTAGCAGCTTGCTGAAATACCACTCGCCTGGTCATCGGACGAGGTGGCCGAAGCGTTGATAAGAAAGCCCTGTCTGCCTCCTGAAGATCATGCGCGGTAGCGACACATTCACCGAGAAGTTGTTCAC
>NZ_JAAAYE010000140.1 GCF_013282575.1 Paraburkholderia sp. NMBU_R16 | reverse complement strand
TCGTCATTCATCGCTTGGCTTCATGTCGCCAACTCAGTTCATGCAAGACTGGCTTACGGCTCAGCGGACAAAGGATACGGCTGCATAACTCGGGGCCTCTGGAAGGCGAAAAACCGAGGGAAGCTCAAGTCGCGATTGATGAGTTTCTCTGGCGCGAGACCTATTTCTCCTTGATAGGAGCCGTAGCGACGCCGGCGGGCACTGCCTGCGGCCAAGCCTTCTTGTCTCATCAAACGTCGCACGACTTTCTCCGACATGAAGACCTGCTGCTTACCGAGTGCCGCGCGTATCCGGCGATAGCCGTAGCAACGGTAATTGAGTTCGAAGATCTCTGTGATGACACGACGCACGTCAGCATGCTTGTCAGCGACGAGCAGTCGTGCGCGATGGTAAAAGTACGAGCTGCGGGCAAGACCCAATACGGCGAGCAGCTCTGGCAGCGCATAGGTTTGTCTCAGGGCGTCAACCAGCGGCGTCTTCTCCCGATTGCTCAGGAGTTGCGGGTCGACGCCCAGGCCTTTTTTTAACAGTTCATTGGCCTTCTTCAGGATGTCGTGTTCGAGTTGCAACGTATCCGCCCGAGAACCCCCGTTATTGAGCGAACGTCGCTGATGGCTGACGATTCTCACATTGCGATGACGGGAGGATATCCATGCTGGAAGCGGAGAAGTTGCCTGAGGATGCGGCGGATGTGAGTTCGGCGCCGGCGAGAAGGCGGCGCAATCGTGGCACACGGCCGTGGCGAGAGGTCATAGGCGAGTTTCGAGCAAGCGGGTTGACGGTCCAAGCCTATAGCGAGCGAAGTGGGATTTCCCGCTCCTCGATGACGAGGTACTTGGCGCTTGCTCGCCATGCCGAGCGAAGCGGTGACGTGCGACAGAACGCGGGCGCCACGGTTGCGCTCGCTCGGAACGTGGCGGGCTTTATGCGCGTTGGCATCGTCGATCGCGCTATGGACGCGACTGGCAACGGCAGCTCGTGCGACGTGCCCGAGTTGATCCTGGGCGATGGAGTTCGGCTGCGACTGCCCGCGTATGCGCTCGAGCCTTTGCTTCAGGCGATGATCGATCGTATCGGTGCGGGGGCGCGATGACGATGCTCTCGACGGCCGTGAAGGTATACATCGCCGCCGAGCCGATCGACATGCGCAAGTCGATCGATTCGCTTTCGATGCTGGTGCGCCCGATGTTCGATCAGGACGCGCTAAGCGGACATGTGTTTGTGTTCTACGGCCGGCGCCGCGACAAGATCAAGGTTTTGGTCTATGACCGCACAGGATTTTGGCTGATGTACAAGCGATTCGAGAGCGGCTCGCTGGCTGATCCCGCGGCCATCGCGCGGCGCGGAATCTCGCTTGCCGAACTCACGACATGGCTTGAAGGAATCGACGTCGGCGTGCGTGCGGTGAACGCAACGGTGGTCGCATGAATCGCGAGGATATGCCCATGAGCGGCTCGATCGCGGCGATAATGCTGACCTATGCAACCGCTAAACGTCCCTGCCAAGAAACAACCCTTGCCGATGGCATTGGGGGCGTGGAATCTTCCCGAATTACTCGACGCGATTGCGACGCGCGATGCGATGATCGAGCAGCAACAACGCGAGATCGAACAGCTACGCGAACGAGTCGAAGGGCAAAGCCAATTGCTGGCCAAGACGCAGCAGGCGCTGCTCGAGATGCGGGCCAAACTGAACAACGCACGGCAGGAGATGTTCGGGGCGAGCCGCGAGCGCATGAGTGCGTGGCAACTGGATATCTTCGATCAGACGCACGAGGCACCGCTGCCGCCGCAGCAGCCGGATCTATCGATTCCCGTGGAGGGGCACCGGCGCAAGCGCCGCAGCACGGGCCGTCCGGCGCTGCCCAGCAATCTGCCGATCGAGCGCGTCGTGCATCCGCTGCCGCAGCAGGAGCTGTCGCAATACGATCGAGTGACCGTGATCGGCGAGACCGTCACGCGCACGCTCAAGTACACCCCGGCCAAGATGTCGGTGGTCGAGCATGTGTGCCCGCGCTACGCGCTGGTCAAGAACGGCGTCTCGATGGTGCGCGGTACGACGTTCCAGGCATCCCCGCTGATGAAGAGCAATGCGAGCCCGGAGTTGCTGGCGCGCATCATTGTGGCGCACCTCGACTCGGGCCTGCCGTTTTACCGGCTGGAGGAAGAGTTCGCGATGCACGGGCTGCGCATTTCGCGCAACACGATGAGCGACTGGACGATTCGGCTCGCCAAGCTCATGTTGCCCCTGTACGAGGTGTTCGGTCGGCAACTGCTGAGCGCGCCGGTGATCTTTGGCGACGACACGCCGTTTCCGCAGTTGTGCAAACAACTGGAGCGGACCAAGACGGTGCGGCTGTGGGGCTATGCGAGTGCAGGTGCGATGTTGCACGACGGTCGGTGGGTGAACGTTCCCAAAGTGGTCTATTACGACTACACGTCGAGCCGGGCCGGTCGCTATCCGATGGCACTGCTGGGCAACTACGAGGGCTATCTGCAGGCCGACGATTACTCGGGCTGGGCGGCGCTGTTTCGCGGCGGCAAGGTTCGGCACGTGGCTTGTCATGTGCATGCGCGCAGGATGTTCTACAAGATCTACCGGCAGCTTCGCAAAGAGTCGCCGCACAGCGCCCACGAGAGCGTGGACGCGCAGGCACTGGCTTGGATTCGCAAGCTCTACGAGATCGAGCGCAAGTTGCACGATGCCGATCCGATAGAGCGAAGGCGGGTGCGGCAGCTAGAATCGGTGCCGGTTTTACGCGACTACCAGCTTTGGCTGCAGGCCAAGGCGAACGAAGTGCTGCCCAAGTCAGCCCTGGGCCGTGCAATCGCCTATACGCTATCGAACTGGGAGGCGCTTACGCGCTACGTCGACGACGGCAATCTGGCGATGGATTCGAACCTGATCGAGCGGGCCATCCGCAGGGTCGCCATCGCTCGAAAGAACCATCTGTTTTTGGTTCCGAGGCCGGGGGTAAGGCCGCAGCGGTGTTCTACAGCGTGCTGGCGACGTGTCGCGCCAACGATATCAACCCGTACGATTACCTGAGCGACGTGCTCGGGCGGATCAACGACCACCCGATCAACCGGATCGAGCAATTGGCACCGTACAACTGGAAGCCCTCTGGCGCAGCCGGATCGGCATCGACCGTGGCGTCGACGTCGTCCTTGCCGGTTGCGGGCTCGGCGACCCGGCACTGAACCGGGCTCGCGCATCAAGCGGAACGAAACAACGGAACAAAACGATGGGTAAAGCAAGCGCGGGCAAGACCGAACGCAAGATCTCCGAAACGAGGGTCTGTCAGTAATTTCGTGTTCAAGGCATATGATGCTCCCCAGGAGAAAATATGCCTCGCAAACCCAAGACCCCACCGGTAGACCTGCCGGCGATTCCCGCCGAGCTGCTTGAGCAGTTCGGCAA
>NZ_JAAAYE010000139.1 GCF_013282575.1 Paraburkholderia sp. NMBU_R16 | reverse complement strand
AGCGGCCGGCTTTGACCAACTCGACCATCTGCGCCCGAAATTCCGGCGCGTAGGGGTTGTGGTGCTTTCCCATGGCAGGCACCTCCTGTTCCAAAGGATAGGTGTCCACGAAACCGGGTCAACTCCAAGGTCGGAAGAGTGGGCGCGTTATGCGAAGCCTTCGCGGGGCGATGATCCTCGCTTCGTCATGCAAACGCGCCCAGCTGTCAATGCAAATGGCCGCATTCACGTGCGCGTGTGGCGGATCCAAAGGCGTCACTCGCGTCGCCCGGGTGAAGAGAAAACGCCCCAACGATGCTTGCTTCGGCCGACTCCTTGTCAACAGCAATCGGGGCCATACCGATCAGACAGGTATCGGAAGTCTCCAACGCCATATAAACATATCGAGACGCCGCGTTACCGTACGCCAGATCAGAAAGTGCGTGCTTCGGTATGCCGCTGATCTCGCCCTGTCTTCCCGAAGCAGGGTTGATCACCGCCCAGAACTCCGCATCCTTTGCCTTGGCTATCACCCTGGCGTCAGAGACGACCTCCTGGATCGTCCGTTTCAAAGAGGGATCGGGCTCGTAGGCGTCCCATTCCGTGTCATCAAATCGTCCGATTAAAACCAGCGCGCCGAGCTTTTCGCCGTTGCGAACCATAATTTCCAGGGCGCGCCTGATTATCTCGACTGTCTCCAGCAGGTTTTCGTGAAAGTTCATAATGTTGAGAGAGGTAGCACGGGAGAACCGGGCGATTCGATACGCCGCTGGGCCGATTGAGCGTATTGCGGTTCAATACCGCGCCAGTAGGTTAGGGAATTGTTGGCTGAGCGCCACCCTCGCGCGCGGCCTTGGCACCCCTTCAATCCAGCTGCTCAGATTCTCGCGGTTCTATGTTCAGTTCGATTGACGTCAACGTCCTCGTCAAGGTTCTCGCGGAAACGCGCCCGGCATCGACGGGAACTCGAGTTCCGGGGCAAATTCCTCATGTTCTCGCTTCCTGAAGGCCGCCCACCTTTGGGCAAGGCTTGCTGAAATACTGTTCATCGCGTCCACGAGGGCCTTGCCCTGGCGGAAGGTGGACGTCGCCAAATTGCCAGGATGCTCCTTGTCGTAAAGGTCTTCTGCTGTAATGTCTACCGCGGTTTCGCCGGTTCGCATACGTTGAACCGCATTATCGACAATAAGCTTGAATATTTGTTGTTGCTGTTTATGGTCGGTGACCATACCTTTGGCTGTGCCGAGTGTCACGTTGTACAGCTCTGTGGGAGTATTCGCGGCAATCGACGCCACCGCAACCCAAACGTCGTTGAGCAACTTCAGGCGAGCGGGGATTGCGACAGCGAAATAACTCATAGCACTCCACCACGGGCCTTTACCCATTGCACTGGTCGATAGCTCGCCAACTTTTGATCTGTCCACGGCAGGCCGTGTTTCCTTTAACGCAGCGGCGAGCAGGGCTGCCGCCGGATTCTCCATATCTGCGCCCTCGGGTAATTGCGGCATCGCGAACATACCGCTCTTGTAGCCCGCCAACGCACCTTCCGCTATCTCCCGATTCTTGTTTCGGAGGACTCGAGGCACCAGTGCGGCAGATGACGGCGCGACGACCGTTGCTGCCGTTGCAGCTTGAACCGCAAATCCGCCCCACCCTGGGATTTTTCCTGCTGTGTTGTAGATGGTTTGTCCAACTGCGGACCATTTCCCTGCTTCATGCATACCCGCAAGGTCTTCCTTAAACTCGTCCCAACTTTGCCAGAGCATCGGCTTTCCCTCGGCGGCTTCAAAGAACCGACCAAGAATGCCACTGTCCAACCCCTCCGCCACGTATCCGGTACTGCCCTTCCCAAATACCTCGATGATGTCCGCCACCGGGTCATATCCGGCGGCTTTGGCGAGGCGTGCCAATTTGCTCCATAACAACTCATCCAAGACGTATGAAGCGCCGCCAGCCACGATGAGACTCGCGATTATCGCTATCGGGGTCATCCGGTCAAGGCCTTTCTTATTAATGATGCGATCAATTCCGGCAGCGCCTAATTGGCCACGCATCTCGAGGGCCATTGGATGACTGCTGTTCATGCAGTCGTTCAGTAAGCTCTTCAAATCCGGATGGTCGGTTTCAGGCAAGTAACGCACCTCCTTCAGGAAGGCGAACGGGTGAGTAAATGCGCCGCGCAGATCTTCAGTCTGGTCGACGGAGCTGTCCTCGCCGCTTTTCGATTGGGCGCGCCGACGAGCAAACTGTTGTGCTTGCTTTTGTTCATTGAGGCGAGCATTGCTGCCAAAAGCAGCCCGACCGAGCTTGATGGCTTGGCTCAGAGCAAAGTCCGTCATTTTTACGCTGCCTTCCTTTCCATCGCTGTCGCGAGTCAAGTACGTACACCCCTCGTCAAAGGCCTTGGCCTTAACAACTGCGCTGGGCTCAAGAGGAAGTTGAACGGCGACACCTGCGGGCGGTAAGCTTTTTGCTATTGCGCCGGCTCGCTCGGGAAAGAGTGTGTGTGCCAAACGCATAACCGCATCAACGGCTGCATCGTTGCCGCATCTCAGTTGCCCATCCGCACCGCAAGCCACGGTACCGCCGAAGGCGGCAGGTAGCTTCAATTCACCCGTTTTTAGTTTTGCAGCGACCAACTTGAGATGCTCTTCTCGCTCGCGCCGAACGATTTGGGGGACTTGTTCCACCAAGTTTTTGGTCGCACGTATCGTTTTGATGGAGCGTTCTAGGGCCTCACCGCGTTTCGGATCGTGCTTGTGAACCGCCTTGATCAAGGTTTGGCGTGTGTCGATTGAACCCGCTTCGGTTCGGTGGATCGATGAGCTCCGACTTCTGGTGGCAGTTCCTCCATTCACCGACAGTTGGTTCAAACCGCCTAATGCGCCTGCATCGGATCGGCTTTGCGTAGATGTGCGGCTACTGGCATCATTCACTTCGAGGGTGTCGCTTACACCCAGATCATCGAGCTCGATATTGATTTGCGGAACGGTAGGGCCCACGCCGGCAGAACCAGCCATTTTTCTCTCCAAAGATTCTTCACTAAGGTTTCGCCGCATTTAAAAGCTTGATGGCACCACCGAAATCAACTCTCAACGCTACAGACCAGGGATTTGGCATGGCGTGTTTCAGGTTCTCCGAGTGCACGGCGATGCACGAAAAGTCCTGATATCGAAAGACGAAGGCAGCCGCTTTGCGCATCCCCCGTTGAAACGCCTCTTTCATCGCGTGGTCGTATTGCGCCAATACTGAGGTGGTTCAGGTAGCCCATATGAGCCCCACACTTGATGCCTTTCAACCATCACATGTTGTATTGAAAGGTCACGTGCGGCTACCGAAGCTGCGAAGTCCGGATGTCAATCGCGAAGGCGCAGATTCGATGACAAAGGGTGGCTCTCGTAGCGCTGTCGTAGCCTCTGATCAGGAGGGGCGTGCGGGGCCGCCAGGGGAGCGGGAGGCACGTCGACAGATAGGTGCCGATGAATCGCCCCGGGAATCGTGGAGGCTGGTTGGTTTAAGTTGATGCCGGCATCGCAACTCCGTTGCTGAGTTGCCGGTAATAGTTTGCCTCAGCTTCAGCGGGTGGGATATAGCCGAGCGGTTCCAT
>NZ_JAAAYE010000138.1 GCF_013282575.1 Paraburkholderia sp. NMBU_R16 | reverse complement strand
CCGCTTCAGCACGCTGCCCGCGCCGGTGGGCAACGTTGAGCGAGCTTTCTTCGTCTTTGCCATCATCGATGTCCTGCGTTTCAATTCGCACCGATTCTACTCGTCCTCGTTAATGCGACAGAGCCCGTCGATTCGCTGGCGTGGTGGAGTGACAGACATTGGGGGCGGCCATCCCGCAGCAGCCAGAAATCGGCACGGGAATCACGCTGGTTAGATATGAGGGCTGGCCGCTCGCAGTACGTCGTGACAGCTGGATTCGCTTCAAGCATGACCCAGAGTCGAACTTGATCGCGCGAGGTGAGTACCAGTGCGCGTTGTAGCTTTGGCGACCACACATGATGAAGCGTCTGCTTCGGCAGCCGGGAGACGGGCAGGGGTTCGGGCGGGTGCATGGCGTGATTGCGGACCAGCGACATTGGACTACTTTAGGTCAAATCCAGCGAAATGGGCAAATTTATGTCAATCCAAAATGACGTAAAACTGTCCAGCACTGCTCGCTGCGCCTTATAAACTGGTTCTTCGGGGCAGACGACTTTATGTCATTTGACAGCATGCATGAGCTTCCAGCAGGGACGGACCGCGATTTTATTACTCCTGTCTTTCGTTTGCCTATCCGTGCACCAACGCCTGCACCAACGCCACTCCTAAGCGAATCGCCGCTTGCTCGTCATCGCTTCGTTATCGCGACACAACCCCGATTAAACGCAAATAATAACGAGTATCATGTTCGTTTAATTTTGAAAGGGACTCTCATGTCGTTGCCCGTTCGTGGACTGCCCGATTCGTCTTTGTTTGCCGAGCGCCTCGACCACGAAATCGAGAAGCGCAACGTCGCTCCCTCGCTACAGGTCGAGTTGCCGAGGAGCGATTGCTCCGTTCTGGCCGGCCTGCCGCGCCGCAATTCCACAGCCGGAGCATCAGTCGATCCAACGCAACGTCCGCGAGCCTTGTTGCCTGCGTTACACGATGCATGGGCAGAGCAACTCAATACGCGTGCCCACGTGCATCGCGAGATGAATCAGATCCGCCGCGCGTTAAATGCTGCGCCCACCAGTTTGCAGTCAGGTGGCGGTGAAATTCACATCGCTTCTTCAATTTATGCACATTCCAGCGCACTACATTCCGCCTTCTCACGCATCACTGAGTTCGATACGGATGACCCTAGCGGGGCGCATTCACGGGTGATCAATGGCTGCGCGCAGCTCTCGGAGAAACTGGCGATCGCGAGCGAGGCATTGACACAGCATCATGTTGCGGAAGCAACTGAACCAGAAACCGGACACAATCATGGCGAGGGAGGGGGTGCGATTGTCGTCGATCTCGACGAAGCCATTCATGGTGTCTACGCGGCAGTCGCATATCTAGTCCAGGCACTCAAAGGCGGCGGAGGCGGTATCGCAAAGGAGTTTGCTGACAATGCCCGATTACTTGCAAGCAATCCTCTCGGCTGGGTGAAAGACGCTGGCACCCCGCATGGGATGGCTGACTTCGGTATCGCAGTGGGTGTAGCCGGAGCGCTCCTGCCGCTAGCGCTGATGGCGATCAAAGCGGGTCTCGAGGAGATGCACGGTGCTGCCCATACCCGAAAGGAACTCAAAGCGGAACTTGCGCAAATCGAACGGGATATTCAGGGTATCGATGGTATCGTCGGCTCCTCACGAGGGGCCACCGCTGCCGCGGCAGATGGGGCGTTACCTCCCAACGTCGAGCGACTGCTATCTACGATTCGCTCGATCAGGGAGGAGCGCGAACAAACGCTCGGCTTTCTGCGCGAGCAGAACAAGGCCGATGGCGGAGTGGGGTTTTTTTCAACCAGTGCTGGTTTATCGATTTTGACCAAAGCTTCGACGGACATTGCCACCAAGTCCGCGTTCATCGCGACTGGCGGCCACCCGGTCGCGCTCGCCGCAACGGGCGCGGCGGGAATCGCCGGCACCTTTGCCCTTGGTCCCGTCGCCGCCGCGAGCGCGCTTGGACTAGGCGGTTATATGGTCCACAAATCGCGCAAAAAGCGCGACGCGTTCCGTCTGGAAAAAAACGCAACTGAACAGCGAATCTCTGACTTGCTCGGTAGTGGTGACCAGTCGTCAGAGATCAGCGAATATCACCAGTTTCTTTCGCAAAAGCTCGAGCAACACGACGACTTCTTTGCCAGCTATGCCAGCTGGAACAAGGGCTTTCTGGCCGGAAGCACGCTTTACACGGGCAGCGTCGCCGCCAAGGTCGCCGTGGTAGGCGCAGTGGCGGCAGGTGGGGTCGCCTTGGCGCATCCGCCGGTGCTCGCGGCGCTGCTTGCGCTGGGGACCGTGGGCGGCGTGGTGATGGGAGCCTCCTCCCAGCAATTCCTGACGGGTCACGGAAGGCAGCATCGGTATCAGGGGTACTTCAAGAACGATGATCCCGAGTTGAATCGGGATTTCCTGGCGTCTGTAGATCTGTTGGCGACGAGCCACACCGATGCCGATCCGCTCATCGGACTGAAGCTGAGATCCGCATTTTTCGGACAAATATCGTCGCGTGAGGATCAGCGCCAGACGTTCTTACAGCGTGTCGCAGATGACGCTGGAAAGCGTTACGAGGACAAATACGCGTACACGGCTGATCCAGCGCACGTGGTGGAAAGGCGGGGACCGAAACCGACAAAAGGACAATTTGTGTGCGATGTGATGAAGCGCGCGGGTGCCGATGTTCGTGGGCGTTTGCGGGCGGCATCCAGTTTCGTCGAGCAATCAGCGCGACTGCAAAGGCCCGCTTCAGCCAAACGGGCTGCAAAGAAAACCTGGAACGAATCACGGGCGTATCTCACCCGCACAAGCCTGAAGTCATGGCTTGCCGATCCCGCCAATACCAGCGCGCAGATCGACACGATGACCAGCATGCTCGACTCACAACTGGAATACCTCGAAGCCAAACTCGACGCAAAAACCGCAGCCTTTCGGAGCATTGCTGCACGCAGAGGTGTTTCAAGCGATGCATCGCAAAATCAAGACAGATCTGAAACTCGCATTACGGCCGAGCCGAATGTTCTGGATGTACCGGGCGGCATCGAACTGAAGAAAATTCTCGTTTCGCTTGATATGGATCTGGAGTTCGATCAGTTGCGTTATAGCCAAGCGTTGGCGGTGCGTGCTGCTTTGACATCCGTTGCTCATCAGGTGCGGGCAGGGGTGCCTGTTGACGAGTCCGGACTGGCAGTTGCAACCGACAGGTTTGTGACCATGCAGAAGGGTGAAGCATACGATCCACATGCGGCCATTCCCGATCTCGCAGGAAGTCAGAGTACGCTTGCCACGTATTTAATGAAAGACGCTCCGAAGCGTTACCGCGATCTACGTGGAAAGTTGATTGAAACGGAATTGCAGGCAACGCGGCTGCGCACCCAAACGGCTGAAGCATCGGACCTCCGCGACGACCCTGCAATACCGGTGGGGCATGGGTCGCGTTGAAGGCGGTAACTGCGATGACGCCGGGGTTGCCCGTAGGTACCGCCCGAGGCCGTTTGCATTGGCGCGCGGCGTTGGTGCATGGAGGCGGAGCAGTGTGCAATGCGCCCCTTTCCCCACAGGTTATGCGGCATGAACCTTACAGCGCACGGACTTCGGGCGTGCGGCGGCCAGCATGCGGTTGAGCACCGCCACACCGATCGATGTTTCAGTCTGCTGCGCATCGGGATGACGCGTGCGCAGACGCGGGCCGATCAGTGCCTTGTATCGCCCCATCGTCG
>NZ_JAAAYE010000137.1 GCF_013282575.1 Paraburkholderia sp. NMBU_R16 | reverse complement strand
ATGGGCTTCAAGGATTTCCGGTGCGCGCGCATCATCCTGGCCGGCATTGAGATCATGCACATGATCCGCAAAGGCCAAATGAAGGGTGACCACGCCACTCGAACGGTCGCCGCGCAGTTCTATTCGCAGCTTATGTAAGGACTCCTAAGCGAATCGCCGCTTGCTCGTCATGGCTCCGTTATCGCGACACAACCGCGGCGATTACCCTGGTGCTGTATTTTGGTGCGACTGGGATCATGCAGGACGCTTCACTGTACGCTCAACTGCGAGCAGACTTTCCCTGCGCGCAGATTCTCGGGTGCAGCACCGGAACGCACATCCTGGGCTGTAGTGTCCAGGACGAGGGCGCAGTCGGTGTGGCGATCAGCTTTGCGTCGACCCGGGTGCGGCTTGCGACGGCGTCCATTGAAGCTGCAGACCAGTCATGGGAGTGCGGCGTGCAGATCGCCACACAACTGCTGGCGGACGATCTGGCGGCCGTCTTCGTCCTGTCCGATGGGCTGGCGACCGATGGTACTGCCCTGGCTGCGGGGATGTCGTGGGTTCTCCCTGCTGGCGTACCGGTCAGCGGTGCGCTGGCGGCCGATGGCGCCCGCTTCGGAACGACACTGGTGGGCGCCAATGAGCCACCTGGAGTGCGGCGCATTGGCGCCGTTGGGCTGTATGGCCAATCGGTGCATTGCGGCTACGGCAGCGCAGGCGGCTGGGACCTGTTCGGGCCGCTCAGGCGAGTGACAGCATCACGCGGGAACGTGCTGCTCGAACTCGATGGCGAACCCGCGCTCGATCTGTATGAACGCTACCTCGGTGACGAAGCGTGCGGACTGCCCGCCACGGGTCTGTACTACCCGCTGAATATCCATAATCCGGCCGATCCCGACGAGCGGATTGTCCGCACGCTGCTCGGCGTCGATCGGCACACGCGCAGCCTGACGTTCGCCGGCTCCATTGCCGACGGCGCCACGGTCCAGCTCATGCGGGGTTGCCACGAACGGCTCGTCGACGGTGCCGCGCTCGCCGCGAACCGTGCACTCGGCGGTATGGACCCTGCGGGGCACGGAGACCGGCTCGCGCTACTCGTCAGCTGTGTGGGACGGCGTCTGTTGATGGGACAACGCTGCGAAGATGAAGTCGAGGCCGTGAGCACCGTACTGGGCGCGCAGACGTCGCAGATCGGATTCTATTCGTACGGGGAACTTACGCCTGGTGGCGGCTCCGGCAACTGCGAGCTACAGAACCAGACGATGACGATCACCTGCCTCACCGAGGAGCAGGCATGACCGCTTCGCACCGACTGTTTGCACGACAGCTCGCGAAGGCGACATCGAGCTTCGGCCATCTTGATCTCGAGCTGCTGGGCGAACTCGTCAGCGCGACCTACGAGGATGCGGATCGCGACAGACGCCGGATAGATCGCGCGACTACGCTGATGGCCGCTGAGCTTGCAGAACTGGCGCAACGGCGCGAGCTGCTGGTCGATCAGCTCAGTATGCAAAGCCACCGCCTCGAAGCCGCGCTCGAGAACATGTCGCAAGGTCTTTGCATGGTCGATTCGACGGGCAATCTGACGGTCTACAACCGCAACTTCGCGGATATGTTCCTGATAGCACCTGACGCGTGTGCGCCTGGCGCATCCCACTTCGATCTGCTGTCGCACAGCCCGGTGTTCGAGGATGCCCGCAGTGGCACAATCCAGCGCTACGCGACCGAATATTTCCTGATGGCTTGCTCGAGCCGGCGCACCAGCCTGCAGCAGGTCTGGTTTGACGGTCGCGTCATGTCGATTTGCCATCAGCCGTTGCCGACGGGTGGCTTCATCGAAACCTTCGAGGATGTCACGGAGCTGCGCCAAGCCGATGCGCGAATCGCACACATGGCGTTACACGATCCGCTCACCGACCTGCCGAACCGCGTTCTGTTGTACCAGCACCTACAGGAAGCACTCGCTGAGCAGACACGCGCCGGGTGCGCACTCCTGTATGTCGATCTGGATCGCTTCAAGACCGTGAACGACACGCTCGGACACGCGATTGGCGACGCATTGTTGCAACAGGTCGGGCAGCGCCTTTGTGAGCAAGTGCGCGCGCAGGATACCGTTGCGCGCCTGGGCGGCGACGAGTTCGCGTTGCTCGTGCGTAGCTGTGCCGGACATCAGCAGATCGCTGCGTTCGCTAACCGGCTGATCCACAGCATCAGCCAGCCCTATCACCTGGGTGGTCATGAGGTGATGCTCGGCGCGAGCATCGGGATCGCGACGGCGCCGCAAGATTCGGTAGAGCCGGGTGAACTGCTGAAGTTCGCTGACCTCGCGCTGTACAGCGCGAAGTCAGGCGGCCGCGGGCAGTACTGTTTCTTCGAATCGAAGATGGAGCAGTCAATGCGTGAACGGCACGTGCTGGAGCTCGAACTGCGTAAGGCGATTACGCGCGAGGAGTTTGAGCTGCACTATCAGCCGTTCATCAATCTGAACCCGCGACGCATCAACGGCTTCGAAGCATTGCTGCGCTGGCGCAGCCCGACGCGGGGAGTCATCGCGCCCGATGAATTCATACCGCTGGCTGAAGAGCTAGGGCTGATCGTGCCCATCGGCGAATGGGTACTGCGCCAAGCATGCCGACATGCGCGGGAATGGGCCGAGTCTATTCGTGTGGCGGTGAACCTGTCGCCGGTGCAGTTTCACCGCAGCGATCTGGTTGCGGCGGTACGGCGCGCGTTGAACGAATCGGGTCTTTCGCCTCACCGGCTGGAACTCGAGGTGACCGAGTCGCTCATGCTCGAGAACACAGACGAGGTTCTGATGACGCTGCATCAACTCCGGGCGCTTGGCGTAAGCATCGCGATGGATGACTTCGGCACTGGCTACTCGTCTCTGAGCTACCTGACGATGTTTCCGTTCGACCGGATCAAGATCGATCGCGCGTTCACGACCGGCATCGAACAGCGGCCCGAATCACTCGCGGTCATTCGAGCTGTCACCGGCATGTGTGCCAGTCTTGGCATTGTCAGCACGGCCGAAGGCGTGGAGACAGAGGGACAGTTGGGAATGCTCGATAGCGAACGGTGCGATGAAGTGCAGGGCTACCTGTTCAGCCGACCGAAGCCGAGGTGCGATATGGAAGTTCTACTTGCGTCATGGAGCACGGCAGACCACGCCGAGAGAGACATGTCAGCCGAGACAGCGTCAGGCGGATGCACGGCCAGCACCGACGATTCCCTCTCCCGCAAGTTCTGTGAAGCGCGAACGGAGGCCGAGAGCCGAGAGACATGACCGATCCGGCTGCAGGGGGGAGGTAGAGATATCAATATGCAAGGAGACCTTAGCGAAAGGATCGCTTTTCTGAGGACACCCCAAGTGCGATAGCGGCAAATGAGGGAAAAGCGTGAAGGTCGGGACCGACTTCGCAGAGGATCGTCATCACCGTGCCCACGCCAAGACCGTTGATGCGTGTCAGATCGACGCCAGCCCAGCGCGCCAGCGCCGTGCGTGCATCAAATCGCGGCGTGTGCTTGTGGCGCTGTTTGTCCGCACCCAGTTCGATCTCGTGGCACCCGAGCGGCTTGAGCAGCGCCTCGATCTTCGCGTCGCATTCGACAATACGTTGCGCCAGACTGTCAAACATGGACAGTGCCTGTGCGAGGACGAACAGATGTTCCTCGCGCCAGTTGCCCGTCAGCGCGCGGGCAATCTCGGCCTCGCGGTTGTGTCGCGATAACGGAGCCATGACGAGCAAGCGGCGATTCGCTTAGGAGTCCTTACATAAGCAGCGAATAGAACTGCGCGGCGACCGTTCGAGTGGCGTGGTCACCCTTCATTTGGCCTT
>NZ_JAAAYE010000136.1 GCF_013282575.1 Paraburkholderia sp. NMBU_R16 | reverse complement strand
GCGGCTACACGCGCTTCGAAACAATGCGAACCGTGCTGTTCCTCATCGCCGGCAAGCTAGATTTCTCCAGCTTCAACCCGCATGCCTCGTGAGCCGCGTTACCCACTGCATTTTCAAAAGAGCCCTATGAACGATTCTGTACGAAATGTAAGGGGTGGCGCAAAGGTTTGAGACCCGGTCTCGGTCTCTGAGGAGTCCTGTACGCCATAACTGCGTCGAGAGAAGACGGGTCGATGCCTCCCACTCATCGCGCCCGAATAGGGGTAACTTTCGGTTTGCCGGTAGACGCAGACGATTCGAATACGATTCCGTGCATCGCACCTTCCCCAAAAACGAAATCTGGCTGCCGTGCATGGACTAATTCCATCAGCGTCTCGTTGGATAACACTGGTAAGTCGGTAAGTGTCGCTGTATGTCGAATGTCTCGGTAGTGCTCCCGATAGATGGGGGAGCAGGATTTCGCTAGCGCCACCAATTGATCAATGGAGTAGATGTTCATATATGCAGTCTTTCCTTTGTCGAAGTGACGATGCTTGGTTTAATAACGCGTACTGACACATGGACGCGTCGCGGCGACTCTGGAGTTGCTGCGAAGTTTCACCCGCCAATGCGCATGCGACGCGTTATTCCATCCGCCGTATTCAACGCCAGCGCAACGACCGTCAGCGTCGGATGGCAGTCGAGGGCTGTTGGGAAAAGCGACGCGTCCGCGATATAAAGACCGCCTATGCCGTGAACCCGTCCGTCAAGGTACGTCACCGAGTCTCTGTCGGCTAAGCCGATGGGGCATGTTCCCGCTTCATGTGACGTGCCGGTACCACCCAACGTCAACGTCTTGCGTACCTTCACGGCACGCCCACCTTTGCCGGCCAAAATAGTCGCTATAAGTTCGGCCTCTGATTCCATCTTCCGCGCGAGTGTCAGGTCACTCTCTTCCCACCCGATCCTTATGTTTGGCATGGGGCGGAGCAGACCATCGCGCCCTTCGGCAAGGCTGACACTGCGCTTTGGCGACCGAAGCAGCTCACCAATAGCATTTACGCCAATGCAGGCGACGTGCCTATCCTCGACGGGGTCAAGACCTGCGGCCGATAGTATCTCCGACTCGTAAAACGACGCGGGGTTGGGCCCATTCAACTCGATCGTAAACCCTCCGTACGCCTCCCTGAACGCTCGACTGCGCCCGGCCAAGGGCATCGTCGCGCTCCCTTGAAGAAGTCCGGCACCCGACGACTCCATCGGGCGGTCAGGGAGAATAGCCAAGTAGCTCGCTGCGATATGATCGAGGTAGTTCTTTCCGATCAGCGCCCATGCATCCGTTTGCCGCTCGAGATCCGACAGCAGTAAAAGTCGTGTTGTCTCGATCGGCGAGGCTGCTAGCACGACAACGCTCGCACCGATATGACGGGTTTTCCCGGTAATCAGTTCGCAATACTCAACGCCTTCCGTCTTGTTGCCTGCGCATATCACTCGCGTAACGGCGACCTGCTCTCGAACGACGATGCGCCCGGCGCGCCCTCTGCAGCGAGGCTCTTTAGCAAGGCGGTCAATTGAGCACAAAGGCCGAATTCGATCGATTGACGCCGCGGCGATTTTTGGGCACACCTGTTCGTTGCAGCGATCAGCAAGATCAATAAATCGAGAATTGAGCGCCGACGATGTGGCGTTTAACCAGCGGAATGCGCGACTGTATAGCGCGTCCATCTCCGCAGGCGCAAACGGCCATCGACCGCGTGGGCCCGACGCAATGGTAAAGTTCTCGAGCTGTGGTTTGGCAAGCCATCCGCGCCACCGCAACGAGCGTCCGCCTGCCGCTCGCACACGAATCCAATCGAAAACGTTGCGATCGGCTTCGTAGTTCCAGTTCGTTTCATTTACTTCCCAGCAGGGCCGAACGAAGTCGCGATACTCCGCCATGCTCTCGAACCGTTGGCCGGCCAGAGCGTACGGTATGGCGCCCGCTTCAAAGATCACTGAACTTATGCCGCGTCGACGTAATGTGTCGGCAACCGCGGCGCCGCTGAGCCCCGACCCGACTATGACCACTTCGGGATCGGTAGAGCTTTTCGTGCTTCTCATTGTTGTCGCCATGAGGTTTTCTGCCGGTTTTTCCGAGTGGCGGTCGGACTGAAGATCGCTTGGACTACCGTGTGAAAACTGCAGCGCTCGATGCGCGACACGTCCATGTTTTTGATTCGGCTCAGCAAGCGATCAAAGCTGAATTCGTCGATTACTCCGGCGCGGATGTAGACCGCTTTTGAGGCTCTCAGTGTGCAGTGGATGTACTTTCTCGCCAACTCGGGCGACAACTCCGGCTGAGATCGGAAGTTATCGTCGATATCGAAGCCCGCCGCACTCGCTTCCATCAACAGCTCCCGGCCAAAATTGGGATTGGTCGATGTCCATCGACAGAGAGCCTCATAAAGCGCAATTGGCGAATCCCACATACCGAGTCTCGGGTATTCGGCCGTCTCTACGATCAACGGTTCCTCGACGACCAAGCGCCCGCCATCAAGCAACTTGTCCCTGATGTGAGCCAGCACGCTCCGAGGACACGACAAATGCATAAGAAAAAAACGGCTATACGCGACGTCGATTGCCGGAATGCCTACCAATGCCTCATCGATGTCACCATGGACAAGCGATATATTGCCGATCCCCGCGGCATGAGCTTTTACTTTCAGTGTCTCCAGGGAGGCTTCGCACCGGTCAACCGCGTAGACACGGCCCATTGGACCGACCATCCGGCCAAGCAACAAGGCAACGGCCCCTTCGCCACAGCCGAAGTCCGCCACACGTGCGCCCGGTAGTATCTTTGCCGTCCTCAGCAGCCGAACTGTCGCCGGTTCGAGGATGGATTGCACCAATTTCCGCCGCCACGCTCCAGCGACGTCCGCGCTTGTCGGGTGAGCCCCCTTCATCTACTGACCTTCCAAAAGCGTGTTGGCACACACCGACTTCAAGTGCTCGCAAAATTGCTGCATCGTCTCCTTGTCGATATCGGCGCGCGGCATGATACGCAACCCGGCGGTACCTTTGGGAACGACCGGGAAAAATACTGGGGAAGTGTAAAATCCGAGATCCATAAGCCGCTTTGCTGCGTCTATCGCTGATTTTGGGTTTCCTAACCGGACGACGCGAATAGGAGTCGGCCTTCTCGCATTGCCGGTCGGAAAGTGCCGATCGAAAATTGCGGCGTTGCGTGCTCGTGCGGACTGAGCGCGCAGCAACTCGGGCGACTCATGCAGGTCGAGCGAAGCCAGCCCGCCGCCAATCCCCGCCGAATTTAGATACTGCGACCAAGGATTGCCGTATCGAATTAAAAGACGCTTGATGTCCGGGTGACCGGATAGCAGGACGCCGCCCGCTGCGCCGAATGCCTTTGCGAGCGATGCCACGACGACAGTGCGCTCATTTAGCTCTCGCATCCTCGTAAGTGCATACCCACGCCCTCTCACACCCGTAATGGAAAGTCCGTGCGAATCGTCCAGATAAACGAACAGGCCATAGCGTTCCTGAAGCTCCATGAGCTTTGATATGTTCGCGAAGCCTTCTATGCTATACGTCGCATCGGAAATATATGCAACCACGGCGCTGCGCCTACAAATCTTTTCAAGCGCTTCCATGTCGTTGTTTTCAATCGTGACAACTTCCGTTTCGTCGCCACATATCGCCTTTGATTGCGCTAGCGAGAAATGGGCAAATTTATGGCTTTTTTGAAAATGCAGTGGGTAACGCAGCTCACGAGGCATGCGGGTTGAAGCTGGAGAAATCTAGCTTGCCGGCGATGAGGAACAGCACGGTTCGCATTGTTTCGAAGCGCGTGTAGCAGCCGCGCGCCTTGCGCTTGGCAGCCTGAAACAAGC
>NZ_JAAAYE010000135.1 GCF_013282575.1 Paraburkholderia sp. NMBU_R16 | reverse complement strand
CCCGCTTCATACTCGGGCCAGTTCGTCACCCGATGGGCCATCTTCGGGATGTCATGCCGGCGCGCGGCGTTGTGCTTGTGGGGCATGCATGGGCTTCCAGCAGGACGGACCGCGATTTTATTACTCCCGTCTTTCGTTTGCCTATCCGTGCACCAACGCCGATCGTGGTCAATCGGTTTTGAGGTCGATCGTTTCAAGGCGGCAGCGAGAATCCAGAGCTCGTTCACGCCGAGGATTTTCCGGAAGTGTGTTTCTCAGCTTCCAGGAAGCCCACGGCCGTCCAGCGCAAGGCCATGTCGGCGTCACGATAGCGCTTCACGCGCCCTGCGACACGGCGCACCGCGCCGTTCGGATTCTCGATGATGTTGGTCGTCGACAGGCCGCGCATGAGCGCTGGCGTCAGGCCCAGCTTGTTCACCGTGAACGTTTCCTCCAGCCCCTCGAGCAGTGCGGCCGAGGCGTCCGGATGGTCGGCCTTGAGCCACGCCGCATGCGTCTTGAGCTTGGCGATGCCATCGTCGGGCGGCAGCTTGTAGGCCGCCTTCATGATCGCGGCGGTTTGCGAAACGCTCTCTTTGGGCAGGCGTTCGAGGACGTTGCGCTGCTTGTGCACACGGCAGCGCTACACGTGGGCGCGTTCGCCGAAGAACTCCTCGATGGCCGAGCGCAGCGCCTTGGAACCATCAATCACGAACAGGTATTCGCGATCCGCAGGCAAGCCGCGCTCGATCAGTGCGCGCAACAGATCCTTGACGACCTGGGCGTTCTCACTCGAACCGCTCGCGAGGCCTAGGAGGTGTTTCTCGCCGGGGCTGTCCACGCCGATGGCGGCGATGATGTGACGCGAGTCGACGATGATGCCGTCCAGGTAGATCGCCAGGAAGTCCTTGCCATCGAAGCGCCGCCCCATCAGCTCGGTGAGCGCCGCCTGGCTGGCCTTGATGAACTGGCGCGAGACGCTGCTCTTGGAGATGCCGACGGTGCCAGCCATCTCGGGCAGGACCTTGGCATATTTGCGCGTCGACACGCCCGTGACCATGATCTCGTGCACCCGCTCGGCGAGCCGCGGATTCCCGTTCAATTGTTCGTAGACGGGGACCGGCACTTCGCCGCCGCCACGACGCCGCAGGCGCGGGCGCTTCACCTTCAATTTGCGTTCGTCCATCACGATCTGGCCTGGCTGCGAGCCGTGCCAGCGGACCTCGTCGCCTTTGCGGCCCGGATGCTTCTGGCCAGCCACTTCCGTCGCCGAGATCACCAGCAGTTGCTCGACCAGGCTACGGCCGGCTTCGTGCATCAACTCGTCGATGCTGGCGCGGGTGTTCTGAATCAGATCGAGCATGGGCAACAGGAGCTGACTGTTCTCGGCCAAACAGGCGCGCAGCCCATCCGGGTCTTGCTTGGGCACCACGTGCAACGGCGCGCTGGCGCTTTGGGGCTTCTTCTTGGTACGCTTCATGAGGCGGTTCTCCTTGGTTCCCTGTCCGGGAAGTTGGTCGTCGAAACCCGATTCTCTCGGATTTCCAACGGGGAACCGCCGCCTTCAACCTTCAACTACGCACGGGACATTGCCCCATCAACGACAAGGTGAGACTGTACGGGAAGCTGGGCCGGGCTCTGCTGGATGCCAAGGAACACGGCGGTGACGCGTTCAAGGCGATCGAATCCGTCATGTCGTGGGAGGCCTTCACAAAAAGCGTCAGCGAAGCCGAACAGCTCGCACAGCCCGAAGCGTTCGATTTTCTGCATCAGATCGGTGATCATTATGCGACATTGCGCCGGTACGTCCCGGCCTTCCTGGACATCCTGAAACTACGTGCCGCTCCTGCTGCGACAGATGTGCTTGAAGCCGTCGATACGATCCGCGCGATGGACAACGACGGCGTGCGCAAAATGCCTTCTGACGCACCCACCGCCTTCGTCGAGCCACGCTGGAAACCGCTCGTGATGACTGAGAGCGGCATCGATCGCCGTTACTACGAACTGTGCGCGCTCGCCGAGCTGAAGAACGCGCTACGCTCGGGCGACATCTGGGTACAGGGTTCGCGCCAGTTCAGGGACTTTGACGACTACCTGCTGCCGGCAGAGAATTTCCAGGCGATCCTGCAGGGCAATGTCTTGCCGCTGCCCATCATCGCCGACTGCGACCGATATCTGAACGATCGGCGGCAACTGCTGGAGCAGCGGCTGGCAACCGTCAACCGGCTCGCGGCAGCCAACGGACTTGCCGATGCCATCATCACAGAATCAGGCCTGAAGATCACGCCACTCGATGCCGCAGTACCCGAGGCCGCCCAGACGCTGATTGACCAGACGTCGGCCATGCTGCCACGCGTGAAGATCACCGAGCTGCTGATGGAGGTCGACTCGTGGACCGGCTTTACCCGCCACTTCACGCATCTGAAGACTGGAGAAACCGCAAAGGATAAAACGTTGCTGCTCACGACCATTCTCGCCGATGCGATCAATCGGGCTGACGAAGATGGCCGAAGCCTGCCCGGGCACGACCTACGCGAAACTGTCGTGGCTGCAGGCGTGGCACATCCGGGACGAAACGTACTCGCAGGCGCTGGCCGAGCTCGTCAACGCGCAGTTCGCCCATCCGTTCGCGGCCCACTGGGGCGATGGCACCACCTCATCATCCGACGGGCAGCGTTTCCGCGCCGGCAGCAAGGCCGAAAGCACCGGGCACGTGAATCCCAAATACGGCGCCGAACCCGGGCGCATGTTCTACACGCACATCTCCGACCAGTACGCGCCGTTCTATCCGAACCTCGTCAATGTCGGCGTGCGCGATTCGACCTACGTGCTCGACGGGCTGCTCTATCATGAATCGGACCTGCGCATTCAGGAACACTACACCGACACCAACGGCTTTACCGATCACGTCTTCGCGCTTATGCCCCTGCTCGGCTTCCGGTTCGCGCCGCGTATCCGCGACCTCAGCGACATGAAGCTGTATATCCCAGGCAATCCCAAGGACTATCCTGCGCTCGCCGCAATGATCGGAGAAACATACAATGAAAAGCATATCCGTAAAAACTGGGATGAGGTACTGCGCCTGGCAACCTCAATCCGGCAGGGTACGGTCACCGCCTCGCTGATGCTATGCAAGCTCGGCAGCTATCCTGCGACAAAACGGCCTGGCAGTCGCACTGCGCGAAATCGGCCGTATTGAGCGCACGCTCTTTATTCTCGACTGGCTGCGGAACGTCGAACTGCGCCGTCGTGTTCATGCCGGCTTGAACAAGGGCGAGGCCCGCAATGCGCTCGCGCGCTCGGTGTTCTTCTATCGCCTCGGCGAAATCCGCGATCGTAGCTTTGAGGCGCAGCGTTATCGGGCCAGTGGCCTGAATCTCGTTACCGCCGCGATCGTGCTGTGGAACACCGTTTACCTCGAGCGGGCTGTCCAGACCATGCACGCCCGTGGCGTACCGGCCGACGCCGCGCTGCTGCCGTATTTGTCACCGCTTGGCTGGGAACGCATCAACCTGACGGGCGACTATGTCTGGCAACAGGACCGCAAGCGTCAGGCCGGCAAGTTCAGGCCGCGGCGACTGCTGCCGGGGACGGATCCGCGGATTCGGCGTCCCTTGCGAACTGCCGAAGGGGCGAGCGATCCTGCCGCCATACCCGGCGAGCCCGACATCGTATAATCGCGGCGTTGGTGCATGGAGGCGGAGCAGTGTGCAATGCGCCCCTTTCCCCACAGGTTATGCGGCATGAACCTTACAGCGCACGGAGTTCGGGCGTGCGGCGGCCAGCATGCGGTTGAGCACCGCCACACCGATCGATGTTTCAGTCTGCTGCGCATCGGGATGACGCGTGCGCAGACGCGGGCCGATCAGTGCCTTGTATCGCCCCATCGTCGTTTCCACCAGCGCCCGCCGGCCGTAACC
>NZ_JAAAYE010000134.1 GCF_013282575.1 Paraburkholderia sp. NMBU_R16 | reverse complement strand
GGGAAGCGCTCACACGCTATTGCAACGACGGCCGGCTAGAGATCGACAACTTGCCGGTCGAGCGCGCATTGCGTGGAGTGGCCATTGGAAGGCGCAACTACCTGTTCGCCGGCGCGGACTCCGGTGGTGAACGTGCCGCCGCGATTTACAGCCTCATCGGGACGGCAAAACTTAACGAGATCGATCCCGAGGCCTATCTGCGCTTCGTAGTGGCCCGAATCGCTGATCACCCGATCAACCGCGTGGACCAACTCATGCCGTGGGTCGTAGCGGATCAGCTCCACAACGCCAACTGAACATCACGACACCGCCGTCAAGACGGTGCCCGCGACACGCTTACAGCGCGCGCTGGTCGAGTCGCAGATCTCGCGCATTAAGCGCTGCATCGGCGCGCGGCTACTGACGCGCAAAATCGAATCGCAGCAGCGCGAGGGGGGATCATTGCCAACGTGCAGATAGCTGAAGGGTATATCGATCAGATTACCGCCCCACTCACGCTCGGCCATGAGGTAAATCACGTGCCATAAACCGGACGTGGTCGATTGTCGACATTACGTCGTCGAAATTCTGTTCGCACAAGCACGAAGTGCCGCAATTTGCCACTGAGTCGCATAAACCGGGACGAACTCTGCGAGGAAGCTTTTCGATCTCCTCCAAGATGACACCCAAGGCTTTCGCCCGTATATGACTGCGAAGGCTAGGAATAACACCAATGGCCACGTGGATCAGGCTGATCTTCTCTTCTTGCGGTAACTGCACCATAGCCGAGAATGCTCGCCTCAAATCGCTCGATGTCCGCGCGTTGTCAATTGCGCTCTCCAAATCAAGGAAAGAGGCATTGGCGGCCCTCGAACCACTTGAAGCCCCTGTAAAAGGCTGCGAGTGGCTTGATGGGGGAAATGGCGCCGAAACAGGGATACGTTGTACGGGGTAGCCCAACCGGGACGCTGGACGTCGCGGAGAGGCACGCGACAGGTTAGTCGAGTCACCTTGAACCGGCAGTCCACCGAGGAGTGGTGGGAGTGGTGTCGACAGCGGGCGCACAATGAAGTTGCCAGGATGACGTACGGCACCACGTCCTGCGTGACCCCCTGAAGCTTGGGGATATCGGGGGTCCCCGCGTCCGGCAGCGCCCGTCCGAAGGTGGCCCCAAGCAGGGTCCTGTGACGAACTGCCGTATTGGTTATTGCCGTATCGGTTGGTTCGATCCATGATTCGCGATAACAAAGTAGGTGTTGTCGCTCCAATTGTCAGTCCCCGGTTTGCGCTCTTCGCCGCCGCCGCGAAGAATGGCCCCTGCAGGCGAACCCGCGTTGCTTCGTTCAGCCACTCTGTCTTGCGTGCCCCGTATCGTGTTGGGCAAGGTAATGGGCGCGCTCCAGCTCGCGTCGCGCCGACATCCACGACGCTGTCCTCAAACTCGGTTGTTGCTTGCCGCTGAAATACTCTTCAGCTACTGATCGATAAGGCACGCTGTAGCAATATCGCGCACCTACACCAACATATCCGCTCAGTTTCTTAGGCCGGCTCATTGGCACAGTCCAGGGGCGCCCGCCTCACCGAAGTCTGGCTGAAACGCCGGACCGAAGGCTGGACTTTCCATTGTAAGCGCGCAGTCAAGAGCGTCCTATCCACGACGCGCTGATGCATGCACCCATCCGGTGATTTAAATCGGAGGTGGCCATGGACAGAGAATTACGCCCGCGCAGTGGGTATTGCATCTCGATGCGGCGGCTCAAGCGGGCGGCTCGCTGTCGGCTTATGCACGCAAGCACGGTTTGAATGTGCACCGCTTGTACGCCGCACGTCAGCGTCAACGCCACCTCGCGGCTCGGCAATCCGGCAATGCGTTGGATGCGCCTCAGTCTTCTCCTTTTGCGACAGTACAGCTCAAGCCTTCGGCGATAGACCCGGCCGCGAAGCTGTCGGCTACCTTACCCAATGGCGTGGTGTTCGAATTCAACTTTTGGGCTTCCGACACGAAGCTTGTCGGCACCGTCATCGGCACGCTCGCCCGCACGCCATGTTCCGTTTCGACGCGTCGCTAGCGGTACGGCTGCACCGCAATCCGGTCGATTTCAGAAAGAGCATTAACGGGCTAACGGCGATCATCGAACAATCGCTCGCGCTCGATCCGTTTGCTGCTGCTGTGTACGGCTTCACCAACCGCCGGCATGACCGGATTAAACTCATTTTTTGGGATAGCAAGCCATAGTAGAGATCACGATCGAACAGTTGCAATGGCTGCTTGACGGGATCGACATTGATGCGGTGAAACCTCATCCAAAGCGAAGTTACCAGATCGCAGGTTGAAACCTCCGCCATGCTGACGGTCTAATGGCGCAATGTCCAAGACCGTCACCCTCACCGCTGAGCAATACGCCACGATCCTGGCAAGTCGAGATGCCTTGGCTGTCGAGCGCGACGGATTGGTCGACGAGCGGCGATCGCTGCTTGAGGAGCGCGCTGGATTGCGCAGCGAACTGCGGGTGGTTATCACCGAGCGCGATCTGTATCACGAGCGTCTGAAGCTGTTCCAGCGCAGGCTATTTGCCGCAAAGAGCGAGATGCGCGATGCTTGCCAGCAGGACCTGTTCTTCAACGAGGCCGAGGCACTTGCGCCAGGCGCTGACCCGGCGCAAGAGAGCGAGCCGGACCGCACGGTCGATGTTCCCGCCCATAAACGGATCCGGCGAGGCCGCAAGCCGCTCGATCCGGCACTGCCACGCGTGACAGTTCGTCATGACCTGAGTGAAGCCGAGCGTACCTGCGAGTACGACGGCTCGATGCTGGTCGAAATCGATGTGCGCGTGCGCGAACAACTCGACATTGTGCCCGAGCAATTCCGGGTGATTCGCCACGAGTATCCCGTCTATGTGTGCCCCACCTGCGATCAGGGTATTAAAGTGGCGCCGGCTCCGGCGCGCATCATCCGAAAGAGCCTCTTTACCGAAGCCGCCCTCGCATGGCTTGTGGTCGCGAAGTTCGCCGACGGCCTGCCGCTGTACCGGCTCGCCGTCATCCTGCGCCGCATCGGGGGCGACATCTCGCGTGGCACGCTTGCCGCGAGCATGATCCGGCTAGGACAGGCTGTGCAGCCGCTCATCAACCTGATGCGCGACATCTTGCTGGAAAGCGACATTCTGTACGGCGATGAAACGACCGGACAGGTGCTCAAGGAGCCGGGACGGTCCGCTCAGACAAAAAGCTTCGTGTGGGCGCAAATGAACGGCACCGGGCCGCCGGTGCGGCTGTTCAGTTACAATCCGACACGCAGCACAGCGCAAGCGGCGGTCCTTTATGCGGGCGTTCACCAGGGCGCGGCCCTGATGACGGATGGTTACGCGCCGTACGATGAAGTCGCGCGCGTCAATGGGACCGCGTCGAAACAGATCGAACATTGGAAAACCAGGTAGCAAACAGATCTCGCTCGTCCTCGCCGACGAAGACGCCTGCTGGGCCGCTTGCGGAACTGTCGGACTTAAAGCCGTTCAAGTCGAATACAGAGAGCCGCCTGAATCGCAGTCGCTCGCTAAATGCATTGATTCCCGTACCGAGAACGTATTCGCTTGCCGATCCGACGGCAGACCCCATGAGAGGAGTGGGCATGGACAAGCCCTCTTCAAGCTCTGAAGAGTCGGCACTAGATCGACTTGAGTCTTCACTTCGCAAGGGCGTTTATCACGAAGGCCGCGTTCAGATAGGTCTTGAACAAATGCAGGCCTATGAGTCCATGAAGCAAGCATCTTTGCCGGTAGCGTTTTATAGCGCTTTGGGCGGAAAAAAGCCGGCCGAGATAGTGCCCATCGGAACATCTATCGCGCTGCTACATGAAGCATTTCTTATCGTCGATGATATCCAGGATAACGATACCCGACGGTAAGCACCCGGCGAAGACACCCCCAGGTCCAAATCGCCGTCAATCAAGCTGCGGCAGGCGCCCAGCGATGCGGTAGAAGCGCGACGATGTCGTCGGCTCGATGGGTAGGCAAGCGATTGAGGACGT
>NZ_JAAAYE010000133.1 GCF_013282575.1 Paraburkholderia sp. NMBU_R16 | reverse complement strand
CAACATGCGCCGAGCGTCAATCAACAAACGCTTGTCAGCGTCAATCAACATCGGCATCATCAACCTCGCCGCGACATTCTCATCTTGTTTGTCGCGCGTCTCTCATCCAGATTGTCGCGCCACAGTGCGGAGAGCTTGCGCGCGGCAGCCCTGCTCGTCGTGCTCGCCGCGCTAGCGACCGGCAAGCTCTCACTGCTGCTGCTCGCGATCTGCGGCTTCGTCGGTGCGTGCGGCACCGTCGCCTACAATGTCGCCGCACCTTCACTGATTACCACGTTGGTCGAACGGCAAGCATGGGCCGCGGCGAACAGTCGAACGGAACTCGCTCGCAGCGTCGCTTATGCCGCAGGGCCAGCATTGGGCGGACTGCTGGTGGGAACCATCGGCGCATCCGCCGCATTTATCGTCGCCGCGATGCTCTCCGCATTGGCCGCTGCGCTGCTGATCGGCATCGACGAACCATCACGCGCGGCATCGACGCGCCGACATTTCGCGGCCGATCTTCGCGAAGGTGCTGCATTCGTCGCAGGCAATCCGCTGCTGCGCGCGATCGCGCTCACGGCAATCTTCTTTAACGTCGGATTCTTCACGATCCAGGCCGTCTACGTACCTTACGCGAGCCGCTATCTTGGCCTGTCGCCGGCAGGAGTGGGGGCCACGCTGGCCGCTTACGGCGCAGGGATGATCGCGGGCGCGCTGACGGCACCACGCATCGCAGCGTCGCTGCGCTTCGGGCGGATCATCGTCGTCGGACCGCTTTGCGGGCTTGCTGCCTCGCTGACGTTGTGCGCAACGCTGATCGTTCCTTCACCCTGGCTCGCGGCAGCGGCTTACTTCCAGCTCGGTATGGGCCCCATCCTGTGGGTCATCAGTTCAACGACGCTGCGCCAGGCGATCACGCCCGAAACGATGCTGGGACGCGTGTCGGCGCTGATCAGCACCGCGACGTACGGCGCGCGCCCGCTCGGCGCGTTGATCGGCGCCATGCTCGGCGGCCCCTTCGGCGCGAAACCCTGCCTCATCGTGGCGGTGCTTGCATTCGTCGTTCAGGCTTGCGTCATCTTGCGCTCGCAAGCGGTGAAGCTCGTCTCGCTGCCCGAGGCGGACACTTAGCGCATAGGCGAATCGATCGATCGCGCGGCGAGCCACGACGCTGGCGGCCGCGCGATCCCCGCGCCGCCCCTCGAGGCGGCGCGGGGGATATTGCATCGATCACCGGCTCTGCAGGCGAATGTCGCGAGACGACGCACCCACGTACACCGCGCTACCCGGTACAAACTTCCAGCCGTTGCTCGCCGTGTCCCATACGCTTTGGAAGCGTGCGGGGATCGAGACACGGACGTGTCGTGCCTCACCCGGATTGAGGTAGACCTTCTGCCAGCCGACGAGGCGTTTCGGCGGCTCGCCGCTGTAGTTGACGCCCAGGTAGACCTGCGGCACTTCGGCGCCTGCCACTTTGCCATCGTTTTTGACAGTGAAGCTTGCCGTCATCGAATGGTCCGGTCCGGGCCGGATATCGAGGTCGGAGTAGCTGAAGTGCGTATAGGACAGGCCATGACCGAACTCGAAGAGCGGAGCGATATTCTTCGCGTCATACCAGCGATAGCCCATGTTCAGCTTTTCGGCGTAGACGGGGTCTTTCGGGAGCGTGCCATCGGTGCCCCACGTCGGCGTATCCTGGTCGTGCGCAGGGAACGTCACGGGCAGTTTGCCGGACGGATTGACTTTGCCGAACAATACGTTGGCAATGGCCTGTCCCCCACCCTCGCCCGGGAACCACGCTTCGATGATCGCGGAAACACTGTCCTTCCATGGCATCAAAACCGGATTCCCACTTTCGACGATGACGATCGTATGCGGGTTCGCCTGGGCCACGGCTTCGACCAATTGATCCTGGTTCGACGGATTGGCGAGCGCCAGGCTCGTGAGTTCACCGAAGTCTTCGCCCGACGACTGCGTCACCACGACGATCGCCACGTCGGATTGCCGCGCGAGGGCAACGGCGCGATCGATCTCTTGCTGCGTGTAGGCCCTGAACGGCTGCGTCTGATCGCTGTTGCCGGCGAAGCTGACTTGCGTCGCGGGCGCCAGCGCCTGAATGGCCTTGACGATCGGCACATCGAGCTTGAGCCATGGGTTGGTCCACCAACTGCAGCCCGTCGCCGAGCCGAACGTCAACCCGCCGCAACCCGCGAAATTGCCTGACACGGGATCGCGCGTGTTGCCCGAACCGCCGCCCGTGAGAACGGCGGCGTCGGCGTGTCCGCCGATCACGGCGATCCGCTGCAACGCCGCGGCCGTGAGCGGCAATTGTGCGTTGTCGTTCTTGAGCAGCACCATCGATTGCTCCTCCGCGGATTGGGCGAAGGCCCGGCCCGCAGCGAAATCGATCGGCGCGGGCTTCGGCGGATCGTCGAGTACGCCCGTGCGAATCATCACGTAGAGCTTGCGACGCACCATGTCGTCGAGCCGGGCTTGCGAGATCTGGTGATTCGCCAGCGCCTGCTTGACTGCATCGGGCGTCAGATAGACCGTTGGCCCGACATCTTCCTCTTCGTCCAGGCCTGCGTTGATCGAGGCCGCCGTGCTGTGAGCCGCACCCCAGTCGGACTGCACTTGGCCTTCGAAGCCCCAGTCATGCTTGAGAACGTCGGTCAGCACATGCGGGTTCTCGCAAGAGTACGTTCCGTTGACGCGGTTGTAGCTGCACATCACGCTGCCGGGCCGCGCTGTACGCGCGGCGATTTCGAAGGGCAGCAGATAGAGTTCGCGCAGCGTGCGCTCGTCGATCTGGCTGTTGCCACCCATGCGGCCGGTTTCCTGCTCGTTGCCGACATAGTGCTTGATGGTGGCGATGACCTTCTGGTTCTGGGTGCCGACGGTTCGCGCCGCCAACATCTCGCCGGCAAGCACCGGATCTTCGCCTAAATACTCGAAAAGACGCCCGCCGCGTGGCTCGCGCGCGAGATTGGTGCCGCCGCCAAGGCCCATGCCAAAGCCTTGCGCACGCAGTTGCGAAGCGATGCGCGCACCGAAATCGTACGAGAGGTGCCGGTCCCAGCTCGCGGCGAGCCCGATGGTGGCCGGGAATGTCGTGCTCGGCTGGGACGTGCTGCCCGAGCCCGTTGCCGAATCGACCATATTCAAATCCGGAATGCCGAGACGCGGCACACCCTGAATGAAGCCGGCCCCTCCGCCCGGAACGTCGCTCATCTGGTATTTCGAGTGGATCAACTGGAGTTTCTCATCCAGCGTCATTTGCCTCACGAGTATGTCGGCCCGCCGATGCGCGGCGAAATCCATACCGGGAGTGAACGACGACGGTGCGGGGTTGAAAGCCGCATCGCTCTCGCTCGCGTGAGCGCTCGCGAATGCGGCCGCCAACACCAGTGCCATTGGCCAACGATTGACCTGCATGTGTCTCTCCATGAATGTGGGTTGTAATGCTCGACGACAACACCGGGTCTCACTGGATTCCAGACGACGGCTCCGCGCCCCAGCAGGCACCGGCAACCTTGATGCAGGGTGGAGGCCGCTTTGCGATGACGACAGCGCCCCGTCGCTTCGTAGGATGGGGACCGGTACCATCGACGCGTTATACGTAGCAAGACTCCATGGCTACTGATCTTATGGAAGTAGTCTGACTACAGGCTCACTACAGTGTCAGTACTTTCCCTAGCCGGCCGCCCATGGATGGAGCCGATGGCGCTTCGGCTGTAGGCCGCGCGCCTGCTGGGTTTGCATGAAATGGAAGGATTGCGACGTCGCCCGTACAGACGATTATCCAAGCGTCTGTATCGGCACTGTATAGGGATGTGCTGAACAACTGTCGACCGTGCCGAGCGGCACGGTCTGTCTTGAGCGCAGCGCGGGACCGGCGCCGATGGGCGTCGAGGCGCGCCGCGACGAACGTCAACGCACCTCGGCGAGTTGTTCGAGAATGGCGGGGTTTTCGAGCGTGGAGACGTCCTGCGTGATCGCCTCGCCCTTGGCCAACGAGCGCAGCAAGCGTCGCATGATCTTGCCCGAGCGCGT
>NZ_JAAAYE010000132.1 GCF_013282575.1 Paraburkholderia sp. NMBU_R16 | reverse complement strand
GACATGCCGGGTTCCAACGTCTCTCTGATCACCTGCTGCTTGAATTCTTGCGCGTACGTGCGATGGGGATGGGCTCGGCCCCCTGCGTTCGACATGGCTGACTGGCTCCGTCAATCTAAACGCGCCCGTCATGCGTTGGAAAAATCAGCATCGGGAAACGGTCTGACCGAGCCGCTTACCCGTCGACAAGCAAGGCAATACGGTCGATTTCCTGCTGCGTGCCCATCGTGACAAGCTTGCCGCACGCCGTTACTTCGAGAAGGCGATCGACCAGAACGGCGAGCCCGAAACGATTACCGTCGATAAGAGCGGGGCCAATCTGGCCGCGCTCGAAGCGATCAACGCCCAGCGGCAGACACCGATCAAGGTACGGCAGAATAAATACCTGAACAACCTCATCGAGCAGGACCATCGTGCCATCAAACGCATCATCAAACCGATGATGGGCTTCAAGGATTTCCGGTGCGCGCGCATCATCCTGGCCGGCATTGAGATCATGCACATGATCCGCAAAGACCAAATGAAGGGTGACCACGCCACTCGAACGGTCGCCGCGCAGTTCTATTCGCTGCTTATCTAAGGACTCCTACGCGAATCGCCGCTTGCTCGTCATGGCTCCGTTATCGCGACACAACCCCACCAGATGCCACCAGAGCGGCGTCAGCGGCCTTCACACGCTCGGTTGGACTCATGGCCTTGCCTGTCACCGGACGGCCCCTGTTGCGCTTCGCTTCGGTCATTCTCTCTACCTGCAATAAAGGCCGCTCGTGCGGCCAGTGCGTGTCATCAGTCGATTCACGGTTGCCCGCCACAGCGGGCAGCAATGAAGCAGCAAAATGGTCTGTCGGCCCTTTCGTCAGCGGTCCTGCCGCGTGTCCCACACCCGAAGGATCGCAATGCTCGTCGGAGTCGGCTCGTAGGCGGGGATGATCTCGTAGTGGATCTCATAGTCCCCGTGGAGGCACACGTCCTTGTGAACCTCTCGGGCCGGGGGACCCTCCCAACCGTCCAGTTCCTCCCCGATGCGGTGGTGCAGTTGGGCACCCAAGGATTTTGCCTCGACGTTCAGCGCCTTCACGGTCTCACGCGCCTTGACCGCTCCGTTGAGCATCTTTTCGAACTCATAGATGGTCAGCAGATCCGACGCGGCCTTGCTGGTGAACACGACCGGGACGGCCATCATTCACCAACCTTCGGCAAGGGAAGCTCATGATCGGTGCCCAAGCTGTCGGCCCAGCGCTCCATCGCGTCCATCGAGAGCAGCCTGCCCGCAGTCACGTCGTCCAAGCCTTCTTGAATCATCTGACGCTCACGCTCCGCTCGGGCGAGGTAAGCCACTACCGCCTTGCGAACGATCCATTGCTTCGAGCGATCCAATTTCGTCGCCAAGTCGTCCATGCGGGCCACCAGATTCACCGGCAGTTGAGCCGTCACTGTCTTCAACGCTTCCGCCATTGCACACCCCATCTCTTGCGTTTCAATACGACCTATTGTATCGCAATAGTTCTTGGCGCGCTGCCTTCATAGCACGTCGCAGAACATCTGCCTGAGCCTTCTATCGGACACGGCCAAGTAGGGCAAAACGTGGTCCAGTTCGGCATGGCCTAGAAGCTGCCGCACTGTCTCGATATCGTGCCCTTGCTCAACGAGGTTACTTGCGAACGAGCGTCGGCCCGAATGGGACGATCCGCCGCGTATCCCCGCATCCTTGTAGAGCTTTGTGATGTGCGATTGAAGGCTGTCACACGCGGAGTAGTCGACCTGCGGCTCTGTCGCATTAACGAGGACGAGTAGAATCGGTCGAACGGAAACGCACGGCATCGATGATGGCAAAGACGAAGAACGCTCGCTCAACGTTACCCACCGGCGCGGGCAGCGTGCTGAAGCGGCTGCATTATCCGCTGGAGGTGATTTTGCTGTGCGTACGCTTGCTCGTCATCGCTTCGTTATCGCGACACAACCCATGCCTGGGCTTCCAGCAGGACGGACCGCGATTCTATTACTCCCGTCTTTCGTTTGCCTATCCGTGCACCAACGCCCTCAAAAATGCATAGTTGCGTCCGCAACCAAATGGGCGCATACCCTTCTGAACAAAGCCCAATCAGTTGAAGTTTACATTCTGCGCAAGAGCATTCTCGACTGTTCCAAGATTGATAGGCCATCGGCTTTTGCGAGTCGGTGCTCTTTGAAATCCTGATGGGCATCCTGCGGGATCTTAAGGAGTTCTCGCTCTGTGTCGTCCGGCGCTCTGCTGCGAAATGTCGCCGCCACCGCAGCGAGCCGCTTCGCGTACCTTTCCGCTGTTAGTCGCTCGTCCTGATTCTTCGTGGTTTTCCCAAGCTGCCCCCTCATGTCTCGCAGCACGCTGAGCCCTTGCTCGCGGGCAGCTGAGCGTTGGATGAGGTCGTCCATCGCACGCACTCGATCCTGGTTCACGCTACGCCCAGCGTCCGAAGCCTCCTGAAGCAAATGACGCTTCTGTTCCAACGCTCGGCGTTTCTGCATAGACAGAAGAAGGCGAAATACCAAACGCTCATCCTTCGGTGCCGCTAGACGACGGGGTAACCGATAGGTTGCAGGCAATACCTTTTGGGTAAATGTTTGGACCGCTTGCTCATAATAGTCTGGGATGGCATGGTATCCGGAAATACCCGTTGCGACTGGCGGACGACCAAAAAGTTGGGCCGGCAACCCGAGACGTAGTTGAGTCAAGCCACGCGCCGAGTAATTGTACTTACCCATTTTGTCCATCAGCGAATCGAGCGGGCGACCCTTGTAGTTTAACGTGACCGCGAGCGCGTTCTGTGGGAGGCCGCTTAGGCCGGACGCTGAGCGCTGCGCACGATTGAGCAGTTGCGGATCAACCAGGACGATCGGAGTGGTGCGCACCGGCTCATGCACGGCAGCAAGCTGCGCCATGAAGGACTGAACCACTCCGCCCCCCAGCGAGAAACCGGCGGCGTGACGGACGCGATATTCCGGAAAGCACTCCAAGAAGTGCGCTACGACCTTGACTAGGCCGGGAATAGACTGATACACGCGGCCTTCTCGGCCAAATACAGTCGAGACGTGCTGCCATGCATGCTCACCCGTAGCGGTCGGCCCGAAATAAATCCTCAAATCTTTCTCGCCATTTTGATCTGCCGCACTCCCAATGAGTAGCATGACGGTCAGATCCATGGCCTTCCGGAAGACCGCCGCGGCCTTAACTAGCTCCGGGTCTTCGTGCTCACGGCAATAATCGAGAAAAACGTCCATTTCGGTAACCCGTGTGCGGGGGGTTTCATGAAATATCAGATCATCAGGAGATATCGACTCCCCCATCCACTCGAGCGGGTTGAATACATCGTTAAGTATCTCCTCGATCCTCGCGCGGTGCGTGGTTCCCGTTGTGTCGAGATTTAGCGCAGCGGCAATCATCTCGATCTGCTCAGAGTCGAGAGCCCTCAGCGTAGTCTGGGGGGCGTCCGTCAAATCAATGACACGAGCTTTCTTATGCGATGGAGCCAGGGAGCCGCGCCCCAGGAACGAACGTAGCGTGTTTACCGGGGTGGTGGGCGCACGATCTCTGCGCCCGCTCGAGTGCGACTCAAAGCGACAGGTCCAGGGACGGATGGAAGCAAGTTATTCGATCCGCCACCAGATGGGCGACGGCCACTTGGTGGCGGTGAGCCACCGATTCTGAGAGAAGAGGATGCGCCTGACCGCGCGTCGCCGGCACCCTCGGAATACCGGTTGACGTGAGATGCGTGGCGTTGAATGCTCGACATTGATTTGTTCCTCACGAAAATGGGTTCTGATAATCATGTGGCCAGCCTATGCCGTCGAAGGGCTTTGTTCGGCAGCGTACATATCCAGCTGGTTGAGGACGCAATTAAACCTTTTTGATGCGCCGCGTCTGACCAAGGCGGTTCATTGATTGATCAGGCTGGCGATCGCGTTTTGTCGCGATAACGGAGAGGGGACAACTTTGATCGATATTGGGTGTGGTTCAAATCAGGGTTACACTTCGAACGCCGCGACCCTTTGCCTGCTGGGCTCCGTCTGAATATGTATGGTGACGCGCAATTGACCAACCACGTGCCTGACCGCATTCCATTACACACAAGTCTGCTGCTCGAGCTCACGCGCGTATCTGATACCAGCAGCAAAATCCACCACGCGCTGCATGCCTAGCCAGATGGTCTTGACGCCAGGCTCGCCGTCGCCTTTGCG
>NZ_JAAAYE010000131.1 GCF_013282575.1 Paraburkholderia sp. NMBU_R16 | reverse complement strand
GCAAAGGAGATGGCGAACCCGGCGCGAAGGCCATCTGGCTTGGACTCAGAGAAGTTCATGTTGCGGCTAAGACTTTACGAGCGTTACGTGGCCGCGGTAACGCCGACACTTCTGTATAAGCCGATGCCCTTGACCCGCTAACATCACCCACTCGGAATTCAAAAGAGGCCCAATGTTTCTATGTTGCCTTCTGGAGCGGGATGGCTGGGTGCCGGGTGCATATCCATAAATCTCAATAGCAATCGTTCTTTGAATTTGGTCTCATCAGATATCGTTGATTTGAATGCATTAATAACTAAATCGGGCGCCATGCCAATTACAATTCTTGCGCCGGGATTTGCACGATCAAGGTCGAGTATGTAGTCTATATAACGATAGCATTGCTCGATTCCTTTTTGATAGGTGTGTGAATCGTTATGGTGTCGGTACGTGCTGGCGACCGCTAGAATTCGATCTGTCAGTATCTTTCGCTTTACGCTGCGGTCCAGTGGGGCGAATCGAATGACCCTTGTTCGTTGCATGAATGCTTCATCGAAGCCGGTTAATGAGTTGCATGCGATGATAAACGTAACTTTTTTCAGTATCATCACTGCGCCATCTGGGCCGCCAATTTGCAATTTGTCATTGCTGGGGTCCAATATGAGCTTGAGGGAATTGAGTATGTAAGCATTTCGAGGTTGTAATTCATCAAGAAATACAATCGGATTGTCATGCCCGTGCTCAATAATCTGCAATGCCAAATCGCCAAATATTCTTCTTGAGTCGTCACCATAAAAATCGCCGGGATTGTCAAGTGGCGAAAGATTGTTGATGTGACTATCATTGCCGACATTAAACTTGATCAATGGTAACCCTGTTATGTCGCTAACAGCGTTGGCAAAACGTGTCTTGCCTGTTCCTGGTTCACCATATAGTATCGCTTGCGGCCTATCCAGACCGTCTATGTTCGCTTCGGCGTTTGAAACGATGCGCATTTGTTCAAAAAAGTCGCTGAGATTGCCCTGGTTTCTATATGGATAACTTTCTATGAGTTTGTCTATCGCCATATCCATCGATTTGCCTTCCGGGGTTCCCCTGAGCGGAAGAGCTTTCGAGTAATATGGGATCCCAAGCAATCGCTCGCGATGCAGTAACTTATCTGTGTACCATTTGGCCGGATGAAAGTATGTGTTATGACGCACTTCGGCGTCGATCTTTTCGATGGCAATCTGATTAGATAGCGGTCGTCTTTTAAGAGCTTCTTCGCTTGACTTCACAAACCTGAGATATGTCTGCTTGGCGGCATCCTCCTCGGTCCGCCGTGCATTCATTGCGGAATTTATGCTGGAGCTGATCGCCGAACTCAAACTTTGAGCCAGCGACATTGCCGCTAATGCATTAGATTGATTATCCGTACCTCCGGATGTTCGACTAATCCATTGCACACCGTACGCGGCAACTGCGGTTGCCGCTACCTCCGCGAACGTCTTTGCAAACGCCGTCGCTGTTTTCTGGACATCGATTGTGCCGGCGGAAACGTTGGCTTCACTGACACGATCCCTCTGCACGTCGATCAATTTGCGCGAGCGGTCTTCGGGCGTTGACGGCCGAGCAGGAGGACTGTCCGACTCGCGTTGGTCAGGTGCAATCGGGGTCGCGACGGCACCGAAATACCCGCGTCCCAGGAAGTGCAGCAAGCTGCTCGAGGATACAGAGGCCGAGGTTGGCCGAGCGCGCGGCCTTGCGGGGTCGAGCACGTCACTGCGCGCAAGCCCGGCAAGCTCCGCGTGGTTTTCGGATGACTGGGCGGTCTTGCGTGACCGCCTGTTAGATTTCCGTCGTGGCACTTGGCTGGGTGCCGGGTTCAACATCCGGCTACTGCTAGGTTGTATTTTGGATCGCATGGTCAGTCAATCACTGAAAAAGCTTTGCCGTTCGTCTAGTTCGGTGCGGCCAGGGTCATTTGGTTGCCGTTACTGCTGATCTGGCCATACAGAGAGACGGCAACGGGGTGGGGAGTGCGGCCCAGGTTGTCGCCGACAGCGCGCCGATACGACCCGGGGGCGCAACGGTGAGTGCCCGCATCACCTCGCGGCGGATTGGCTGCCGGTGCGCACCACGGGTATGTCGGCTCGAACAATTTGAGAGACAACGGCGTCCGCAATCTGATCGGCTGCCGAAAAGCCTCGGTTTCCCGGTGCCATGGGCGTTCCTTTCTGAAGGGTGCCGTCGATTTTAAGCATGTCCGCGCCGAATTCCTCAAGTACATGCTCGACGTCACTGTAGTGCGACGCATTCATTGCCTGATTTTCGTCGATCACCACCTTGGGGAGTTGGAGGTCACGAATGAGTTGACTGACCATGGAAGTCGATTCGCCCGGCACATGGATACGCCCTCGGTTTCTCCCCGCCCTCATGAACGCGTCGACTAAGGGCAAATACGCACTCGGGCTACCGAACTGGAAATCGAACAGATGGACGTCGGCACCCTCAACTTGCTTCAGTTTCTCCACAAACGCTTGTGTGACACGATCGACCTTTCCGTTTCGATGCGGATTGGGATTGTACTCCTCGCCTGTTCGATCGTGCTTCCCAGTCCTTGGTCCGTTTGTAACGATAAAGCGGCAAGCTTGGCGCCCGTTGAATTCCATCGTGGCAATGCGTCGTGCCAAACCCTGTGCATCGCTTTCCGAAAAATATCGCTGACTCTCCTTGTCGGGCGCGTCACCTCCCAGGATAACGAACACCGTGTCGCTATCGATTGGGCTCGGCAACGCTTTTCCGCTGGCCTGATCATATTCGACGACTGCCTTTGCGATATTCTCTTCGCTCAGTTGGTGAGCCACGCCCGACGTCAGTACCAGTGTCGTCTTGCGGCTCAAAGCGTTTATCTCCTCAGGGGTCACGCTGGTCCGTGGCAGCGCTGTTATTGACGGAAGATCATTCGCACGCTCGATATCGTTCGATAGCTGGTGGCCACTAAATACGGTTATCGATCCATTTTCCGCTGGCATACTGCCCAGCGCCGACACCAAGTTTTCTCCCGAACCCGAGAGGATGAATACCAGTCTCTCATATTCTCCGTTCCGCAGCTTTGTGAGCCGGGCTTTGCACGCGGCGGTCAATTGTTCTGCCTTGGTTGCTGTCGGCGTGCTGGCGATCTCCAGTCTCTCGCTTGAAATATCGTCTGCGCCGGCGATCTCGGATCGCTCCAGCTTGCGTCGTACGGCGTCAGCGATACCTGCACTTTGATCGCTGTCCCCGACATTTCCTGCCGGCCAAGACGAAATCAACTTTATGGGCCGTCTAAGGCCAACAGCAGTATCTGCGTTACCGGGGACCACAGACAGGTCCGCGGCACGGCGATTGTTGTGGCCTCGCAATCCGCTCAGTGGACCAGCGAGAGAGTTGCCTGTTTCAGCACGAGTGCCGCACCGATCCGCACCTCGTTTGCATTGATTGTCAGCATTCAGGTGAGCGGTGGAACAACTATCACTTCGCGATACGTGCATTTTTGTTTCCCTTCAATGTATTCCCGAATCCTGTCGGGCTCGCTCCGTCTGCACCCACAGCCTGTACGGAAAGCGTCAGGCGTGCACTTGGAGGAGGAAACGTTTGCGTGAAGTCTGATATCAAGCGAGGCGCCTGCTCGCGCCGATTGACCGGTTGATCAGGCGCGCGAAAATCCGCGACGAGCTTCAACGTCTCGAGTGCATGCTATGTGAAGTCGCTCCCGGCAAGGGAAACTCGAGAAATGTATTGATAACCGCCCTAATTGATCGTGATCTCTCCGACCCGGCTCTATCCGAGCAATACCGACGCACCAGCAACAGAACCAGCCGGACTTCCATCGAGCGCACCGAGGCTAGGCCAAAGTCTCCTTGATTGGGATATGTCCGACCCAGCCATGCTCCGAAATCAGCCAAAGCGTTTCGAGCAACGCGTCGCATGGAAGGTGCAGGTTGACCGCTCACAAAATGGTCGATCACGTCATGATTGCTTATAAAAACACGGGGCAAGGGTAGGGCGGCGGGTAAGGTTTGCCATTGCGAACGAAGTTCGTCTCCTAATTGTCGCGTGGTTTCCAGATCGATAGCCTCCTGGTCGTGAAGTCGTTCGCCTCTTTTGAATTCCGAGTGGGTGATGTTAGCGGGTCAAGGGCATCGGCTTATACACATGTGCGCGCCGCTTCCCGGGTTCGGAAGAACATGTTTACTTTCAATGACATAGGGCTGGGCTTGTAAA
>NZ_JAAAYE010000130.1 GCF_013282575.1 Paraburkholderia sp. NMBU_R16 | reverse complement strand
AGCCGCTTCAGCACGCTGCCCGCGCCGGTGGGCAACGTTGAGCGAGCTTTCTTCGTCTTTGCCATCATCGATGTCCTGCGTTTCAATTCGCACCGATTCTACTCGTCCTCGTTAATGCGACAGAGCCGCCGATAGTGCACCGTTGGCCTGGACGTTGTTCAACGTAATCGCATTGGCCGCGCTCATTGCTATCGCGTTGCCTTGCAGCGAACCGGCTACCGAGAGATCGTGGCCCGCTGTGGCCGTCACGTCCTTCGCAATTCCGCTGGTGCCCCCGACGGTGAGATCGCGCCCGGCGGTCAGCGTAGCGTTGCCCTGGCCTGCCAGGGTGCCGTTCACCGTCAGATCGTTGCCCGCGTTCAGCGTTGTGTCGCCAACCGCATTCGTCGTCCCTGCCAAAGCGACATCGCGCGCAGCTTGCGCGCTGAATGCGCCACCGCTCGTAATCGTGCCGGTGGAAGCGGCGTCGCCTGTCGTGGCCGTCATCGACAAATCGCCGACCGATTGCACGGTGCCGGACGTGGCCACGGTCACGTTGCGTTGCCCGGTCAACGCCACCTGGGCCCCGCCGGCCAGCGTGCCGTTCACAATCACATCGTTCGCGGCCTGAACGGTTGCATTGCCAACCGAGGCAGCGTTGCCGTTGAACGTCACGTCTCCATTGCCGGCGAGACCGCGCGCCGTGACGCCAAACGCGCCGCCTGCCTGCACATCGGCAAACGTCGCACTGTTCGCCGCATCGACTTGCAAGTCGGTCGAAAGCAGCTTGCCCGTGATGTTGAGATCGTGCCCGCTCGTCACCGCGCCGCTTTGCCCGAACGCAATGGAACCGCTGCCCGTCAGGTCGCCTTGCGTCGTCACTGTGCCGTTGCCCTGCACGATGACGACGCCCGGCACGTCCAGCGTGCCGCTCGCGAGCGTCGCATCCGTGCCCACCAGCAGCGTGCCCGGCACACTGAGCGCGCCAGCCACCGTTGCGGTGAGCGCCTTGCCGCTCGCCAGCGATCCCGTCAACGAAACATCATGTCCGGCCGACAGCGTCACATTGTTTTGCGCTGTCGTCTGACCCGCGATCGTGACGTTGTTCCCAGCCGTAACCGATAAATCGGCCCCCGACTGCACGGTGCCATTCGACACCACGTCTCCGGCGGCATTCACGGTATAGCCGCTGCCGGCCACGCCCGCACCCGAGACCGTGACATTCCCCGCACTCGTCATCGACACGTCCTGCTGTGCCGTATGACTGGCCACCGTCAAATCTCCGTTCGAGGACAGCGTCAGATTCCCCGTCGTCGCCGACAAGCCTGCATCAGCCCGAACGCCCATGCCCGCGGCAGTGCCGACCATCGAGATCTGCCCGGCCGTCATCGCCCCGAACGCGGTCGCGTCGATCGCATAACCCTGATTGGCGGCGCCGATTGCGGCCAACGTATTCGCGCTGCCATTGGCGCTCGTGGAATAGGTCGTGCCCGTTGCATCTATAACGCTAGGTTTCACGAGTTGATCGCCGGCAATCACATTGATGCGTGTGCCGGCGTATAACGGCGCATTGATGCCCACGGTCTCGCCGATCAGATCGATCGTGCCGACGGTGCCTTCGATGCCCGAGCCCGGGCCATTCACGCCCGCGTTGCCTTCGATCTGAATGTGCCCACCCTTCACGTCGTAGGCAATGGCCTGAGCGTTCGTGAAGTCCGTCACCGTGCCGCCCGTGCCGGTGAGGAATTGCGGCGTGCCTGTCGTCAGCGTCACGCCTGTCGTATTGGTGAAGCCCGCTCCGCGTACGGCGATGCCGTTCGGATTCGCGATGATGACGCTTGCCGCCGCACCAAAGACTTCGAGCGGGCCGGCCAATACGCTCGCGTAGCCCGCGCCCGTCGATGTCACCTGATTGAGAATGACGCTGGCCGTGCGGCCGTTCAGATTCGGGTTGGCAGCCACGGTGCCGCCCGTGAGCGACGTTCCGCTTTGCAGGCTGTTGTTCAGAATCAACCCGGCTGCGTCGATGTTGAACGTTTGATACTGATTGAGCGAAATGCCCGCGGCATTCGGTGCGGTGATGTTGACGACAGGCACGCCGCCACCGGCGCCCGTCGATTGGACGATCTGCGGTTGAAACGTGATGGGCGCGGTGGGATCGACGATCGGGGCAGCATTAGCCGCCCGCATTGCGATGCGCACTCGCAGACGCAGCGAAGCGATATCCTGAATCGCACGCCAGGCGTCGTCATCTAGCCGATGACTTCCGGCCGCCAGCACGCCCGCCGCCTGACGGCCGGTCTCGACCGTCACGGTAATCGGTCCGACGAACAGGGTCGCGGCAACGAACGCACTCAGCGCGCGTTGCCAGCCACGATAGCGGGCGTGCATGCCACTTTCCGGCGCGCCCGTCTCGGCGTTCGCTTTTAATGCGTCGGATGCGGCGCGTGCCTGCTCCAGACGCTGGAATACACCGCCCTGTCTTGCCCCGTTCGTCATTTTTATTCGCCAACGAGTTGTTTTGTTTTTTACTGACTGCTCATCGCTTATTGCCAAGCCCGCGGCCACGGGCTCGGCTTTGCTTATGCGCTCAGCTGCCGCTTGCCGGTTTCTTCGGCGCTGTCGGCAACAGGTCCTGAGCACGGACCTTCGGCTGTCCGGGCGCGAACACCCACGCCATCGGAATGTTGCCCGGCGTCTGGCCACCGCTATGCACGTATCCGCCGAGTTCGTCGATGATTTCCGACGCATCCCAACCCACGATCTTCGTGGAGATCACCGCATCGTCGTTGAACATCCGAATGTCGCCGGAGTTGTTCCATTTGACGGCGCCGCCACCACCGCCGCCGTAGATAATGACCGGAGCAGTAGTACGGGTCTTGCGCATCATGTTGGGATCGAAGCCGGTGCCGCGCGCGAAGCTGTTCTTCGGAGGCAGCGAGCCAGTCAATGCGGGCGGGATGATCATGAAGTACTTGTAGCCTTCCTGCTGGGTCAGCTCGGCGCAGCGGTACATGAAGTACTTATGGACCTTATCCCTCGACGTATATCCGTTTCCGGAAAACTGCACGTGATAGGTCTGGTCGTCGATCTTCTTTCCCGTATAACCCCCTGTAATGGACGCGGCTTGATAGGGCGTCGCACAACCAGCCAGCGCCGCAATCGCCACAAACGCGCAAAGGGAAGCTGCTCGTCTCATCATCATTTTTTATTTCCCCGTTTCCACTGCCGTTGTTGAAAGTCTTTGATTTCTCATGGCGCACGACTAGCGTTTTATCGATCCGCTCTTCTGTGAATGCCGTGCGCCCGGCGGTTTCCGCTTGCTAGTTGGCCTTTGCCGTCACGGATGTCTCCGGTGTCGCCGATGTCTTGGGCGCTTGTGCCGTGGCGGCCGACACTCCCCGGCTCGCCAGTAAGTCCGCCCGGAACTGGGGAACTAGTCCCATCACCGCTTCATCGAGGCCCTTGATCGCGCGGGGCAGATCGTCTTTCAGTTCCGAAAACGTCGTGTAGTGGTACGGATCGGAAATGCCTTGATTGAACTTCAGGCGATCCTGGAAGATCGGCTCGAACGTATCGGCCTTGAACATCTCGATATTCACCTTGACGTCGCGCGTGTACCACGACATCGAACCGGGAGCGTAATAGCCATTGAGGTTCTGGACGATCATGATCGCGTCCGCTCCCGTGTAGCTCTTGCCGTCGAGCGCCATCACGCGGTCTTTGAGGACGACCTGCGGCATATCGCCCTGGGCCAGTTCCACTTCCTTGATTTCATATCCCTCGGCTCGCAGCTGCGATTCCAGCGCATCGAGGAACTTCCTGTTCAATCCCGTATCGCCGAGCTTTTCGGTGACCAGATCGTTGAACGTCGGGTTGGTTCTATGCGAGGCCGCGCTGATCGCGCCCGAGATCGCACCGGTAACCGCGGCGACGAGCACGCCGGGACCAATGAACATCACGGGACTGGTGCCCGCGCTGAACGCGTAATAGTTCGTCTTCTTTGGAACGTCGACAGCGATCGTTTTAATCGCTTCCATTTTCGCGGAATCGTACTTCGCTCGAGGCGGTGCCGTGCATGCAGTGACGAACGTCAAGCAGACCACTGCCGTCACGAGTCTATTAAGCGATTTCAATTTAGCCTCTTTTGAATTCCGAGTGGGTGATGTTAGCGGGTCAAGGGCGGGCGTAAGCCCGGCGCAGCGAACCCTTGAGGCGCTCTGAATCGACAAGCTGAGGTATGGCTGGTTGCGGCAGAATGCGGCA
>NZ_JAAAYE010000129.1 GCF_013282575.1 Paraburkholderia sp. NMBU_R16 | reverse complement strand
ATTCTGCCGCAACCAGCCATACCTCAGCTTGTCGATTCAGAGCGCCTCAAGGGTTCGCTGCGCCGGGCTTACGCCCGCCCTTGACCCGCTAACATCACCCACTCGGAATTCAAAAGAGGCGAAAAAATCTTTAGAAACAGCGGTTTTTCGTCACTTCGTCCCTCAGCGGTCGTGCGCCATCAGTTGACGACTGGTCGTGGTACCGGTCGAACCCGCATTCCGACCGGCGCGTATGCCTCGGAGCGGTGCCGGAAATCGGTCAGGGAGAGGTCCGCCATAAACACCTTACCGTTCGATTTCCGTGTTTCGTGCCCGCGATCACGCAGCCCGCTGAGGAACTGCCTTGATGTGATCGAGCGGAAACCGTTGTCTTGCGCCCAAACCCTGTAATTGTCGTAGGCGTCAGTGGTACGCAGATTGCCGGATGATGGTTCCGTACACTCGGCAAGCCACTGTCCGATGATGTCTTGCTCTTCTTTGTACGACGCCGTCGCTTCTAGGATCACGCGTGGCGTGTCTGACAGACCGCGACGACGCCATTCCAAACAACCTTGCACCATCCACGCAAGAATGTGCGGTGCTTCATTCAGTAGCTTGGCCGCAAGTTTCGGATCGCGGTTTTCGGGTGGGAACGTCTTCGTGAATGGGACGATCTTGAACCGGCGTTCGAAACCGCCATCGTTGCCACTGTAGTCCGGGATATGGTTGCCAGTGATGATGATCTTCGCCATCGGCGTAAAGGTGATCGGCGAACCGTAGTTTGCCCGGGCGACCATCGAATCACCTGCAACGAAGCCTTTGATCCGGGACTGCGCAAACTTCGCGTTCTGTTCAGTCTCGGACGACAACACCATTCGAGCACCGATCAGCGGCACAAGTTCAGGTGTCGCGGCACTACCTGAGCGGTTCGACGCACATAGCGTCTCGGGTGCAACCGCTTGGGCATAGTCGCCTATGATTCGCTTCAGCGTTTCGGCAAGCACGGATTTGCCGTTGGCACCACGTCCGTACAGGAACAGGAGAATGTGTTCCTCGGTGGAAGCCGTCAACAGGTAGCCGCAGTACCGCTGAAACCAGTCGATCAGTTCCACGTCGCCATCGAAAATTTCGCCGAGAAACTGTTTCCATCGACTTGCGTGTTCGGCGTCCCCGAGTGCGGCCACATTCATCGACTTGGTTACGTAATCGTCTGGCGTCGCTGGTCGTGCCCGACCGGATCGGAGATCGACAACCTGTCGTCCGTCATCGAACCCAATCAGCATGTTGTCGGCGTCTATCCGCGTGAATGGCAGGCGGATTGATTCGAAATCGTGCAACAGTGAAACACTCGCGGTGATCGTCTTCGCTTTCGCGGACTGCCGTGCCCAACGCACGAAATGATCGGCGTCAGCAAGGTGCGCCCCAGCTTCTCGATACAGCACGGTCGGCAGTTGCGCGGCGAGTGATCGAACCGAAGCACCATCGTTGTCCCACGTCCAACAGCCGTCACGCCAGACCAGCCACTGCTTCGTCTCGGGCACGTATTTCAGGCGATTGCCGACCTGATCCGCGAGGCGCTTTGCGTTGCCGCATTCATCGAGGGAGTGAGTGTCGGCGGTACCATCGCGGACATCGAGACCTCGCACGTTCGAGGAAAGAACCGGCTTCCCTTGCGGGTCGAGAACTTCGGCCACGGTGATTCGTTCGGTTCGAAGGGCAATGTCGATCTGTTCGGCGACTGGATCGATTCCTTCTTCTCGGTGAAGATCGTTGAAGTCGCCCGCGTTCCGCCCATCGGCAAAGTCGGGATAGATTGCGACGGCGCGTGGAACAACGGCAAGCGCATCGTCGGCGTACCGTTTGCCTGCCCCGGATTCATCGAGATCAGCAGCTATGATGAGCCGAGAATCAGGGTACCTGGATGAAAGGCTCTGAACGACCGGAGCGAGGTTGCCGCCGTTGAAACAGACGACCGTCGTATAGCCAGTCGCTTCGTGTAACGAACAACCTGTTGCCCAACCTTCGCATGCGATCAGCGGCGCACCATTGCGCGGTTCGCCCAAAACCATGCGACCTGACTTCATCTTGCCTTTCGCGAGAAACTGCTTGGCTCCCGTGTCGTCGATGAACTGCAAGCTTTGTAGGGCTTCGTCCGGACCGTATACGGGCAAGACCAGCGTACTCGTCGTGACTTGCCGCGCACCGAACGGCGTGATGCCCTTCTTCGTCACATAGGGATGCCCCGGTTGAAGCTCTACGCTGTCGGCCAACAGGCGAGCCGCATTCTCACTCGCTGTGGCGTATTGAGCGGCCACTTCCGCGTCGTGTTTTCGGCGAGCTTCCTCTTGTTGCTTGCGAAGTTCTGCCCGCTCTTCTGCCGACAACGGTGGCGCATCGGCATCACGTTGTTGCCACGTAAACCGCGTGCCGGTGCGGTTATCGCCGAACACCGCGCCTACTCCATCAGGAAAGATACGGCACCAACCGGCATCGTCGCTCGGCGTGCCGTCAGTCGAGAACCGAGTGATTCTACCGGTATGCAGCGTGCAATTCGGGAACGGGATTCCTGCTTCGGCGAATGCATCATGCAGGCTCGGGGAAAAAATAACGTTGTTGTTCAATTGCTTCATTCTTATTGCGCATGCGCGCAGACGAGTGCATTCCTCGCCGTCTGACGATCACGGATAGTCCTAGGCATCGTATGCCGCGCGAATGGCGGCAGGCGACAAGGAAGCTTGATTTGTATGAGTCCCCGGTGGCACGGGTACGCGATCCGCGAACACGACGCGAAACGTGCAGACGCACCGGTGCCGAGAACGGCTTGGGTACTGCTAGAGGGAATTCATATAGACGCCGGACCAGAACAGTCGAAGCGTTGCGGCAGAAACCGCGAAAGCGATGTTCAGCCAAGAGGCTAAACAGTCACCATTCAATAATTGGCATTATGCCAGAAACGCGGCGCAAAAGCAATTCAGCGCTTGACGTACACCACGTTCCGTTGTAGCGCGCCAACACCATTCACTATCATGTCATGCCGGTGTTGACAGTCTAGCCCGCCGAGAAATGTTCAAACGACGGCATCATGTGATTCCGGTTCGTTCCCTCAGCGTTTCGAACTCGTCCGCGAGTGCATTCAACGCTCGTCCGGCTGCCGTAGGTCCCGCAAGTTCATTAAACGCCATGGACGCACCTGTGAGCGCAATACACGCCCAACAGACGGTCTGGGCGACCTCTGATGGACGTGGTACCGGCGACATGTCGATGTCTCGCGTTCCCAGGTCGTCGTCGCGAGAGATATACCGGGTAAGCGCGGTCAATGATGGATGTGCCGCATCCGCAGATAGCTGGCTGTACTGTAGGTAACTCGATTCGATCACACTACCCGTCGCAACGTCTTTCGGTTTTAGCAGCTTGGGTTTTGTCGGCCATCGACTGGCGATCTCGTCGATGGCCTTGCGTAACCGATCCTTTGTCTCTTCACTCGATGTGACATCGAGCGCGAAAGTAGCCCGGAGGCTTCTGCTCTTATCCTCGTCCGACGCCATCTGCCGGATGAAACCGTCTCCCTCGGTCAACACACGACCGAGCCATAGCAGGTTCTCGAAACAACAGCGCGCGAGTACACGGGCTTCGACGACGAAGCCCTGCCTCGCAAGCAACGTCACTCCGTTGAAGTTCGATACCGTGCGAATCATGAGTGATGCTGCCACTACCTTTGGGTCGGCGGCTCCTTTCGGTCCAACTGGTATCTCGCACTCGGAAAGTATCCGCGATGCTGCGTCGCAGAGCTTCTCAGAATGCGCCAGCCACGCCGACACCGCGTCTGTTTCGATCATATCTGGCTCCCTCTCATAGATAGGGAAACGTTCGGCGCGCTTCGCGTTCAGTTATGCCGGATGCGGACATCACCTGTGAAACACGGCTGGCGCCTCACAGGTCATTGCCAACCTTATCGTGTTTCCTGCGGTCGTCTGCCTGCGAAACGTACTTGTCAGCCATGAGCCATACGCCATCATTCGGCGGCGCTTCCGGGAAGTTCATCGACTGTAGCGGCTCGATGTCCAAAATCAGACGAGACGAGGCTGAGATGAAAGGCGACGGATCGTCAAGACGCCGCAGGCTGAACTGCTGACTACGGCCACCATCCTCGTTCCATACGAACCAGAAGCGTAAGCGCCTCACGACGACCGTCGTAGACGACGGCGAGAACCGACATCAAAGTGGTGCCCATCATTTTCGATTTGATGGACATCACTGTGACAGAGCCAGAAGCCAGGCCGGGTAGCCGCAAGGGAC
>NZ_JAAAYE010000128.1 GCF_013282575.1 Paraburkholderia sp. NMBU_R16 | reverse complement strand
CGGTGGTCTCGCTCGACTCGCAATTGGGAATTGAAGGACGAGGTCTGGCTCAATCCGGAGCGTGCGCCCCGAGCCGAATTAAAGCAGTGCGCATGATGCGACGCGACAACTACGTTGACAAACACCGCTTCTGGAACAAGCTACCTAGCGCCTGCTCCTGGGCGATGATTCCCGCTGCTGCTATTTCGCCTATCAAGTCGTAGTGCTGTTTCCTTGCCCTAGCCATACGTGATACAGGAGCGCTTCTATTAATGTATCCATCGATAAGCTCGCTGAGCGGCAACACGAATGAGCCACGACTGTTCCTCATCTTGAGCAGAAAGATACATAAATCGCGTGCTCTCTTGCTCAGTTGGCTATTGATAATCGAAAGTTGCTCGATAAATCGGAAGCTATTATTCTGCGGCACAGGCAATCGTTGCTTGAACATATCACGCTTCTTAATGATTTCTCCGGTTTCCATATCGAGGTACGATTTAACCGATAGCCGCAAAGGTCGTTCTCTGATCTTTCTCCATCCCGCGGCCTTAAGCAACGGTAGGGGAACTTGAACTAGCGTCGTATCAGGTCCCCAAGGTACATATCGTGGTGTTGGCCGATACGCATACGTGGCGCGCTCGGCGTATTCTTTGTCGTAGAGCAATGGTCTCCTATGGTTTAGTCGAGCGAGCCGCTCTGACAGGCTGTGCAAGAGCCGTAGCGGCATTGCGACGGGCGGGGGTAGGTCGAATTGCGAGGGTCAATCGTCGCGACACCGACCGGTCTCATTTGAAATATCGCGAAAAGCAAAATTGCACTTTTTTCGAGGGTATTTCGGTCGGAATGGCTTGATAGGTAAGTAATCCGGCCGGAATCGACCCGTTACGAGTTGACAGGCTTTACAGGTAGCCCCAAGGGACTATCCGGCCACCCGATAGAGTCCTCCTCAATCTCGACGCCTGCCTCTCGGACTACATGCCGCCACAGTCCGGGAATCAGGTTCAAGCGGCAACTCTCGTTGTGCTTCTCCCATAGCTGGTTACGGACCTCGACCGGGCTGTTGTTGGCTTGGTACTGCCCGCCAGCGGTACGGACTGCCCCAAGCCGGAGGCGGCGCGTAAGCCGTCCCTCTTGCTTCGCCATGCGGTCGATAACGGCGAATAACGGGTTAGGTTTCTCGCCGCCTGCGGCTGTGGGAACTGTAGCCGGGGCTCGTGCCGCTTTGCGGTGCTCCGCATCGAGCTTATGCCGGATGCCCGCTAGCTGATCGGCTAGAAACTTATCTTGGTCGGTCCATTCCATACGCATCGCGAGAATGGCTTTAAGGTGTTGTGCTTTGGTCGTCATTTCCCAACTTGTTGAACTCCTCTTTGATCGCCTGCAACTCGGCCTTTGCGGAGGCGATGTCCTGTAAGTGACGCAAATTGCGCCGAATGTCCCATATGTCGGCGGCTAGGTCGCTGCGCTGTTGTCGAATAAATCGGCGAATGGCTATGACCTCGCTGAGATTTTCGGGATCGCAGCCGGGATGCTGTTTTGCGTAGTAGTCGGTGCACTTGGCGAGTGCGCGCCGTGCGTAGAGTCCCACGCCGCAGCGTCGGCCACTGCTGCGGTCTACGCGTTTCATAAACCCCTGCAATTGCTCCTTCGTTGGTGCGCTCTCAATGATGCGTAAAAGGCGCTCGATGTTTTCCGGCGCGAACTGTTCGAGAGGGGTACGGGGCATCATCTTTCCCTGTGCCGCGCGGTGTGGCTCCGTTGCCGCTGGCCGTGCTGATGTGCGCAGCGAAGCTGCTATGGCCGCCTCCAGTTCGCGCGCGTGCGCATCGATCTCGTCCTGTGTCGAGTTCGCGGTCAGATTGCGTCTGTGTGCCATGCTGCCTCCGTTGGGACGAAAGCAGCCATATTAGCTACTGCGCATTTGTGGCAACTTCGATCTCGTAAAGGCGTTGCGCTACGTCCGCGATATCGAGCCAATGTCTCGCACTCCGGAGCACGCGCGCCTCATCGTCGGGCCTACGGCGTTTCAGCCCGCACAGACGTGCGTATTCGAGGAGATCGTTTCGCCCGTCTCGGATACAACCCTGAGCCACGCAGAGGAGGTACCCCAGGCGACCAACGGCACAGTCCGCCGCGCGGCTAATGCGCTGGTCGAGTTCCAGAGCCGTCTTAGCCTTTACGACGCCGAGGTTACGACCATAGCAGCGCTCTAGGATATCAACGCGCAGGCTATCAATGCTTTTGCTTCTGCGCCTTCCATTGGATACGAGGTCCGTACGAATGCTGAGCGTACGCGCCGCCTGCAACAATTCGGCGCGACTCATTCGCGCCATCCGGCCACCAAGGCCCCGATATGCTCGGGCGCGACTTCCAGACGACGCGAAAGACATTCGAGCAAAACGGAGTCGATGCTGATTAGCAAGGGCTTTACGTCTTCTCCACTCACATCATCGAACCGGAGCGCGTTGCGGATGGTACGCTGCTGTAAGGCCGTGTGCATCCGGTGCGCCTTGCGCCTTGCATGCTGCCACAGACTCACGTCGAAATGGTCCGCCTCGCATTGCAAGCGGTCCCATGCACGCCGCGATAGCATCCATCGGGCTTCGGTACGTGTAGGCCTACGGGGGAAGGCTACTAGGCATAGTTGCTCTCGTCGCAGCGAGGCGGCGATCTCGGCTACCTCGGCGCTTACCTCTTGGGCCGTACGTCCTCGCCTATTCGTCATCCGCGCTCGTCCTCAATCTGTAGGCTGATAAGCCGATGCTGCGCAATCCCTTTGAGATGGTTATTGCGCGCGATAATTTCCCCGAGGCGCCTGATATCTGCGTCGAGGGCGGAAACGAGTGCCTTAAGCTCGGCCTCGTTGAGGGATTCATGCAGCACGAAGGGCAAGGGGCCATGTGCTTCCTGAGTGCGGGTATTAATTAGAACTCCTTATTTATAAGAGGGCGGCTCCCCGCCGCCCTGAGTGGTGAGCTATCAATACAGATTTGGGTGAAAGAAGGGCTTCAACGTGCGTGATGGCGCCGTGGGGCTCACATCGACTTGCGTCATGCCCGAGGGCTTCTCGGTTGCTCTCTTGCGTACAGCCTTGGCTTCCGTGTTATGTGCAATAACGTAGCAGTCGGCGTTACACGGAACGGTCACAACGGATAGCTCGTAAATCTCCGAGGCATCATAATTGATCCCCGTCTTGCCTTCCGATAGTTCTAGCGGGCGAAAGCCGATGCTAAGGCCTCGCAGTGCCCCGGCTTGGATTAATCCCCACGCTTTGTCAGCTTCTTCGCTAACACCGGGAGGAACAAGTTCCGCCGTTGCCAACAAGCCGTGACTCATGCGCTGCACGCGGGTCACTGTGCCGATGGGCGTCGAATGATCGTGCTGCAAAAGGAGCGGGAATGGGGTTTTGAACTTTGCGCCGAGGGGATCAATCACGTCTCCGCTACGGTCTACGGCGTTCGTGGTCGCCATGCCGGAGATAATACGGGCCTCGTTCAAGCCGCAAAGCCTTTCCGGAAGTTGTTGAACTGGTCAGCCGTCATAACGAGGGCTTTGGTTGACGCTTTCCCACCAACCGCGATGCTTACCATCGTTTTACCGGATAGCGTCGTTTCCTGGCGCTCGCTCAAAGCTTTTTGACGTGCGGCCGCGCTCATCTGCAAACCGTACATTCGGCCTAGCTTACGATAATCAATCATTCAATGCTCCGACGAGAGCGCCTATAATTTTTATCGCCTCGGCTTTTGCCCGGTCGTGAGCTTGCGCGGCAAGGAAGCCCCTATATAGGCTTTCGCGGTCCTGTTTGAGGCGGTTGGCCGCCGCTTCTTCTTCCTTTTGGCGAGTGCGTAGGGCATTGTCGAACTGCGGCTCCATACCGACCCGCATTGCTTCTTGCATGCCTTGAAAACCCCCCGCCTGCTTAAGGATTTCGATCTGGCATTTTGCCGCCTCCTCGCGGTGGGCTTTAATCTTCGCGTCAAGCGCTGCGACTTCCTGTGCGATCTTATCGGTGCTACCGCCGTTGTAGCGCAACGTCTGCATATTGCTCCGCGCCCAGATTGACACATGCCGCGCGACGTTATCCGCGCTGAAGTGGGACCAGTGCTCCGTTTGATTGAGTCGATGAAGAGGTTGAGGCGGCAGTGCAAGCGCTGCCTCCATAAGTTCTTTAATATCCAACGATGCGTATTCCAGGCAAACCGAACGCTCATTCCACGCTAAAGCGAACGCTGATTCCACGGTTATCCGAACGCGCATTCCACGCGCAAGCGAACGCTGCGGACGTGGCGATGCGGGCCTGAGCGTTTTT
>NZ_JAAAYE010000127.1 GCF_013282575.1 Paraburkholderia sp. NMBU_R16 | reverse complement strand
TTCACGTCAAACAGCGCTGCCACCGTGTGGCCGATCGCCTGTCCAGAGGCGAAGCGATCAGTCTGATCGTCGACAGCAGCGGCATGAGCTTTGGTCGGGCCAGTGAATGGCATCGGCAAAAGTACGGCCGCGAGGCAAGCGTCCGCCGAAGTAAAGTTGGTGCATTTTGCGAAGTAAAGTACGGACTCGACCTGAAGCTAAACGCACGCCCGTATGCGCGGCAATGCATTTACGATAGAAATCAAAGGGTTGAGGTCAATTGCGAAGTAAAGATGTGACTTTTTCCGGTTAGTCGTGGGACGACACAAGAATCGAAGTGGCTCGGCGCGTCGAGCCACAGCGCGCGCGTAGGCAAGAACAGCGGTGAGATCACGTAGCGGCCATTTTCCTGCATGTCGGATGCGATCGCGCACCAGGCGTTCCAGGTTTGCCGAAGCGCGTGCAGAAAATGACGAAGCAACCAGTCATCGCGACCGCCGAGGCCCGGGGGCGGCAGATGGACGGGCATGAACGCCAGCCATTCGAGCAGGCCGAACGGAGGATATGTCTTCGCGCAATATGTCAGCGTTTGCGCACTGAAGCGCCGCTCCCATGACATGCGCCAACCCAGCAAAGCGATCGACATTGCAGGAGCCGTCCCGTCGATCAACAACAGGCCGTGATCAGTCAAGGAGATCATGGCGTCGGGTTGGACTGGTCGGAACGAACGCGCCAAGCGTCGACCTTGATTGCGTCGTGCGTTCCGGTAGACGATGTCGAGCGCGGCACATGAGGGACCAACATGGGGCCAGCGGCGCGACCAGGCGCCACGCTTTTGCATGGGCACGCGGGAGCGTGGCCATTCCAGACGATCTTGCGCTGAGGCGTCCGGTGTTGGTTCAAGGCGCGGGATGAACGGAGGGCGGCGCAGGTATTTTGGTAATTCGCCGATGAAGGCGAGGCGTCGCCCAATATTCGAAAGCTCCCGGATCGCCTCATCGGAAAGATATTGTCCCGAGTCAGCGTCGCGCTGCTGCCGCTTTTGGAAGTTGAGTTGACATGCGTGCCAGGAGAAATAGACTTGCCAGGAACGCAGGCGATCAAGCTCCTCTGGGTACAAGGCTGGATGCCGCAAGCGATGTAGCGCGGTTGCCAGCAGCGATATGCCGCATGTCGGACAGGCGTAAGGGTGTCGAATCAATGCGGCATCCAGGCGATAGGCCATCGGCTGTCCACATTGGCTGCAGCCTTTGTGCAGTGCGCATCCGTGAATGGGGCAGTGTTCAAACGTCGTGAACTGAAAGAGCGTTGCATGAAATCCGGCGGCCGCGCAGATCGGACAGTATCGCAGCGATGAGCTTGCCGCGTCGAGCGCGCCTTCGTGCCGGCTCGCGATGCAGAATGCGCCTTCTAGCTCATGTGGCTCGACGCGCAACGTTCCGGCCAGAGTCCCGATGTCGAACGCATCGGCGGCCCGCAGATCAATGCCCGCGTGGGCGGTGGTAGCTGAGAGCATAGGCAGGGCCTCGCTGAGCTGCTGCCAGTTCAAGCAGTTCAACACCTGGAATTTGGAAATGCGCGACCACGCAGATTCGAGCTTGCAGGTCCAGGCTGGGCGCGTTGTATAAGTTGGTGGTGGAAGAACGGCGCCAGCCTGATTATGCTGCCACGGCAGTTGCCACGCGCCCGGTTGGAGGTCGTTACTTTCTGGCGCGTGCATAGCCAGACTCGTCGACGCCTTCGTCCCAGATCACTTTGGAAAAGGCGAAGTTCGCGCAGTCATGTTGCGCGTACTCGCGCATGATGTGCTGGACTGCGCGCGCGAAGAATTCCATGGGAATCTCCAACTCCCCCACCAGCTGCGCACGTTTGTGAGCGTCGTCAAAGGCTTCCCAAAGCGCGTTGCCTTCCCGGGCCAGACGCAAGCCGGCTTCGTATGCACGAGGAAAGAAAAACCGCGTGTGGTTCCAGCCGGAGTTCTCGAGATATTCGCCTTGATCGTATCCCTGCAGGCAAGCTGAACACTCCTGAGCCGAGCGTACGCCGTGAAATGGCAATTCTTCGGTCATGAAGCGCGCGACGATCTGTTCTTCGCCATCGCGCTGAAAGATGCTTTTCTTGGATCGCAATGACGGTTGACCAACGAACATGGTTACGACGCACACGCCCTCGAGCTCGAGTTCATCGTGAATGTCGCGCAGCCACTCGAATTCGGAATAGGTCAGGTGCTGGGCTTCGTCGAGAAAAACGAGAATGATGTTGCTGTGTGCTTGGTCGGCAATTTCGAGCAGGCGTTGCGTAAGCCGTTGTCGCAACTGTGTCGGATCGCGTCCGGAACTGGCCTTGTGGCGCGCCATGGTGAGCAACGCGCTGAAGAAGGCCGTCTCCGTTGGAATGCGCTTATGCTGGCAACGCATGCGCAGGATCGGCAAGGAGGGGCGTTGCGAAGCGAGGAGCGACTCAAGAAACAAAGTTGCATAGGTTTTACCGACGCGCGATCGCGCATACACCGTCGCTCCAGTGCGCAAGGTCAGACAGCGTAGCAGCAACGCGTAGAATTCCGCGATCGACGGCGTCGGGATGCGGTACTTGCATAGCACGACCGGATGCTGGTCGATCGGCAGGGGGCGCAAGGAGTCGGTCGCCATGATCAACGAAAGATCTGTCCTTTCCCGAGTTCGAGCAGACTTACGGCGGAGATGTCATCCGATTTGGACGCTGCCGTAGGGAGGGCGTCTGCATGATTCGTGTTGCGCTGCTCCACCGCGCGAGCGGCTTCCGCGACGCGATGCGACATGCGCTTACGTTTCGAGCGGGACTTACGTTGTCGATATTTGAGGAAGACTTCGACCGGATCGGACGTCTCGTCGTACTGGATTTCCCCGAGGCGTTTCAGTCGTAGAATCTCCTGGCGAAGCCGCAGCGAATGAGGTGTCTGGTCCCAGGGTCTGGCTGCCCGTAATGGGCCGATTTCTTCTCCGTTTTCAAGAAAGGCACTCACGACACGCATGTCATCAGGATCGAAATAGACGCGCAGAGGTTTGCCGATCTGGCGGGAGGCTTCGCCGAGTACGCTACTGGAATAGCGCACGCCATACAGATTGATATAAGGACGCACGCCACGGCGCAGATTGCCGCAGACGGTGGCATGATGGACCGGCTGGAGCAGCATCAGGTTTTTCCGATAGGGTTGGGCAAGCGTTCGCCATACCAGTCCCTTTCGCTCAAAATGCTGCATTGCCTCGATGGGCGAGCGTCCGCCCAGGCCGTCGTGGGGGGTGCCGTTATAATTGGCGAAGCTGACGTCGAGCAATTCGGCAAGCTCCTCGCTGCTCACGAGCAGGCTGAGGTCGCCGTCCGGCTCCGACAAGATCCGCCGCACGTCCTGGGCGCTGGTACCGGTGGTGCCGGGCAGTCGGTGCGACAGCGTGCTGCCGATCGTACCGAAGAATCGTTCGATATATGGCCGCTCGTTGGGCTCCGCATATGGTCCCGCGTCGATGTGGCTACCAATCATGTCGCACACGGTGACGAGCGTCTCGCCGGCGAGGTGACAGCGCGCGTTGTCGTAGCGCAACCAGTCCCACGTCGCGTACTCGGTCTGACGAACGGCATCGCTGATGAACCCTGCGTGCGTCTCGTATCGCATACCGGCGATGGAAAAGGAGGTTCGCTTGCGACGAGGCTGCAGCGCATTTTGTATCGCCTTGATGACGTCGTGCCGGTTGTATTCGGCGGAAAGTGCGAGGTGCCAGCCGAGCACCGCACGCGTGCATACATCGAGGACAACCAGCAGCCACACCCGCTCGAGCTCGAAATCGCGCTGCATCCCTATGGGATCGACCATGCGAATGCGCAAACGCACATTCAGTTTGTGTCCGTCAAATTCGACGATCTCGAACGGGCGCGTCGTCGCATGTCGTGGCGTTTGATCTTGCGGCGGACGAACGGGTTGAACGTGTTGTGCGCCTGCAGCGCGCGCGGCCTGGGCGAATGTCTGGCTTGCTATCAGGCGGCGGATGGCCGCTGCCAAGCTGCGAATGCCCTGCAAGTTCTGATTGAACGGATAGTGCTTGCTTGTCAGATTCAGGTCACGACAACGGTTGAGAAATTCCCGGTGTGTCGCACTCAGCCCTCGCAGTTCGCCGCGCGCGCCGAAGTAAATCTTATGCAGCTCTATTTGTCGCTGCAGGAACTCTCCGAGCACTGGTTGTGTCGCGATAACGGAGCCATGACGAGCAAGCGGCGATTCGCTTAGGAGTCCTTAGATAAGCAGCGAATAGAACTGCGCGGCGACCGTTCGAGTGGCGTGGTCACCCTTCATTTGGCCTTTGC
>NZ_JAAAYE010000126.1 GCF_013282575.1 Paraburkholderia sp. NMBU_R16 | reverse complement strand
GCGCACCATTGGGCTGTCGGTCATCGCGGCGTTGCCGTTCGCTTTTATACCGTATCGCCAACCAGTAGCCCCGTTTCTCCGCGAACGCCGGCCCCCACACGGGACTGAAGTGCTGCTGAACAAAGCCTTCGCATCGCAATCTATCTGGCATAATAATCTAGCCAATTGATAATGTTTTGCAGGTCGAATTTATGGAGTCGTCCACGGTGGACGTTCCCCCCTTCATGAGCTTGGTTAGCGTTTTTAAAGTGACCGACTCGCGCACTGGCGTTCGGCTCTGTTGAGTTGTAGTGCGCGTGAAACTCAACGTGTCCTCGACTTTCGTCTCCATCGACAATATCTATCTCGTAAGCGTTCAAATAATCTTCGTTTGGTTTTTTGAAACCTGAAATGGTCTCCGCAGCAAGTTTCTTGCCGCTCGCCAACCTTGTAACCCGGATGTCCACCTGTCGATCTTGACGAAGGTGTTTAAAAACCTCCGGTGTAGGGTATCGTAAGAATGTGTTGATCAACTGAGCACGGGGCAAGGCCTCAAGCTCTCTTTGCAGAGCCGTTTGCTTATTTCTCAAGGAGTTAATTGCCTCCAACATTTTGACACTCACCGTTTCGTATTGTTCTGCAATCTGCGCAGCAACCTTTTGTTTGTCACCGCCACCTGCAAGCTGCGATTTACTAGCCACGAGCGCCGCATGCTTATTTCTAATAATGGTTACCCCATCTTCAAGGGCCGTTATCGCGTTGGCGACATATTGCTGCACTCGCGCGACGCTTACGGGAGAACCATCCTTAGCATTGACAAACCGTCGCGCCTGATCAATCAGCCATTGTGAACGCTGTTGTGCTTCCTGCTGCACCGGCAAAAACGGTTCCGCTGCCGCCCTCTGGAAGGCCCGCACTAAGCCTGAGTCGTGCGTTGTGCTTTTTGACGGTGCCGTTGATTGTTTTTTCTTCGCTTTCTTGCTTTGTTTTTGCGACGGCTGCGGAGCGGGAACTTCCTCGTCAATCCAGCTGAGATCGATTGGTTCTTGGCGCATGCCCTCCCGGGGACCACTTGTCGTCGGGCGGTTTAAAGGTCTGCCGAATTGCCTAAAGATCCATTCCCCGACCTTAGCCATTTCCGCGCGTGAAATGCCTTCAGGCTTGCGTCGATCTGGTCCGGAATGAGAATCCCGAAGGACACCACACATAAAGTCGGCAGCATCCGCAATGCCGCGAAGCGAGCTTTCAACATATCCCAGTAGGTCCTTGTTGGAGTTCAGCTTCGCGTCTTTGATTAGGCTGCGCGCATCAACGGCCACCTCATGATAGTTGTGGATCTCATGCGCGATTAACATATCAAACTGATCGCAATTGAACTCGCCTCGTGCGTGAGCATTCAATTGTTTTCCGAACGATTCTTCATCTTTGAGGCCGGCCTGGATATATTGACAGCGATCTACCAGCCATTGAATATCTGATTTGAATGACTCATTAATTCCTTGAGGGGATTTTAGCACAATCGTGAGATCATGCTGATGCTGTGCGATCCACGCGTAAGCGCCACCAAATACGCAGGTGCGCACTAAGGTTATGAGGAAATCTACTATCTCTGTCGTCTTTGCATCGCGCCGGGGATCGGTAAGCATCCGGTCACCGAAAGAAGATACAACAGCGCGAGCCAGTGCGTCGAGTGCAACGCACTCCCGCGCTGAAGCCAGGGCTCGCTCTCGCGTGATTTGCAGTGCTCTTAGATGACCGGCGGTACGCGTCGGGGACAATCTGTTAGTAGACGTTTCCATTAAAAATGGCGCACTTATGGCAGCTCTTGTCTTGGAGATCTGTTTGAATATGTTTCCAAGATCGACATCACGAGAATTTAGTGAATCGGACGTGAGTCTAAGAATTGCGTTAGCGAGTCGCTGGCGTAACGATTCATGCTCTCGCGGCAAATCCTGTGCCTCCATGTCAATGAGTGCAGTATGCAATTGTTTACATATTGGTCCGATTGTTTCAACCGCGGTTAGCGGTCCATGCGCATTTTTGGCGTCTTTTAAGTGACCATCCACGTCAACCAGCACTTCGCAAGTTCTCACAAAGGATTGCATAGCCGACGTTGGCTGAACGCCGCATCGTTTTGGAACCTGCGACAGATCGAGCTTCACTTTTTCAAGAGATTGCAGTAGCGATTGGTGCCGCCAAGCGGCACTAGAGTCCAGCGCTCGTTGCAGCTGATTTACAAGAGTTAAAATGGATGCAGAAACAAAGCTATACGCCGCAGATCTTGCCGTTGCAGGCGTCGGCTTGAGAGGTACTGAACTCGGCCGCGAAGGCAGTGTTAATTGACTCATTTGTCCGTGGGATCGTTGGGGCGGTGGCGACATCGGACGCATGTTCAATAAACTGCTACCCTCATGACGGCGCGGATTTAAGGCGTATCCGTGCAGCGGCAATAATGATTGCCGCGAGGTCCTCGTGCTGGGTACTGACGGCGGCGACACATCGTTATGTGCTTGGCCAGGTCCACGTTGAAAGAGTGATCGAATATTCTGCATGACAGTAGAGTCTCGCTTATGTTTGCGGTGAAACCTGTTCAACTGGTTGCGTGATTCGTGGCTTTGTTCAGCAGCACTTCAGTCCCGTGTGGGGGCCGGCGTTCGCGGAGAAACGGGGCTACTGGTTGGCGATACGGTATAAAAGCGAACGGCAACGCCGCGATGACCGACAGCCCAATGGTGCGCACTGGCGGGCGACCCGCCGCGAAGTGAGCCCGCACAGCAGCATGGTCCGGGAATCGTCGGCGACAGTGGTGAGCGCAGCGATGCGCATCCCGTTCACGAGATCGAGTCAATATCGACGCTTCCCATGGCGTTGCCACCTATCCACCAACTGGTTGCTAGTTTTTCGATGTCATCGAATTTGTCTGTGAGCCGCGCCGATACTGGATTTGTGATCGGCGAAGGCAGATCGGTTAGAGTCCAGATGTTTGGACTCATCGAATGACGGGTAATCCATGCTGGCAAACGATTCCGAAGAAATTGAGCGAAGCGCAGTTCGAAGAATTTGTCTTGCCGCACCTAAGTCGCGGCCGACGCGGACCGCCGCCTACGCTGCCGTTGCGCACGATCTTCAACTACGTCCTGCAAATACTGTACATGGGCTGCCAATGGAAGATGCTACCGATCGAAAGGAATGCAAAAGGTCTGCCTGAAATCCACCACACGCGTATCTACCGGATGATGCGGCGCTGGCAGGCCGATGGCAGCATCGAGCGGATCTTTGCGGGCACGGTGCATCTTCTTCATCAGGACCAGCTCCTGGAGCTTTCCGTCATCCACGGCGACGGCACGACGACTGCGGCGAAGAAAGGCGGCGACAACCTTGGGTATAGCGGACACAAGCATCTCAAGGGCTGCAAGGTCGTCGCCTTCTGCGATCGCGACGGCAACATTATCGCGCCGTTCGTGACGGCCCCGGGCAACCGCAACGAATCGCCGCTGTTGCGCGACGCGCTGCCCAGACTCACCGCAATGGCCCGCGCCATTGGCGCGGACCTGCGAGGCTCAACCGTCAGTCTGGATGGCGTCTACGATTGCCGGGATAACCGCCGTGCGATCTTCAACCGCGGCATGACCCCGAACATCCCCGAGAACCCGCGTGGGCGCAAAACACCGAAGCGCGGGCGCAAGCAGCGCTTTGATCCGGCGATCTTCGAGGAGCGCTTCAGGACTATCGAACGCGTCTTTGCCTGGGAGGACAAGTTCCGCCGTCTGCTGCTGCGCTTCGAACGCATCAGTGACGTGCACTATGCGTTAAAGACGCTTGCCTATTCGATGATCAATCTGCGGCACTACTGCCGCAACTGATCACTCGTCAGGAACCTGAGCTTCATTACCGGCGCCACGCGCCGCGATCCCGCTCGTCCGAGCCCTTCTCACGTCTTCGCACAACAGAACCGATCTTCGCGTCGCGCGCTTTCTCACGTGCCATTCCACAAGTAATTCGTTATCCTTGGTGCTTGCGAATCTCATTTCGATCGAAACCCGCAACTAGTTGATAGCGAACCGCGTTCAGACGTTGATATACGATTTTATCCTCAGGCCCGGAATCCGTCGTGAGCACGGTTCCCGCCAAATCAACATTGCCTATCTTGGGCATTACACTTATCCATCAAAAAATGGTTGTCCGTTGCAGAACTCGATGATGAGGGAAGTGGCCAGCATGGTAAGACACGCAGTGCGAGATAATGATGAAAGATGCGAAGTGAGGGCATGGCGGCTTTGTTCAGCAGCACCGGCGTTCGCGGAGAAACGGGGCTACGGGTTGGCGATACGGTATAAAAGCGAACGGCAACGCCGCGATGACCGACAGCCCAATGGTGCGCACTGGCGGGGGCTCTGTCGCATTAACGAGGACGAGTAGAATCGGTGCGAATTGAAACGCAGGACATCGATGATGGCAAAGACGAAGAAAGCTCGCTCAACGTTGCCCACCGGCGCGGGCAGCGTGCTGAAGCGGC
>NZ_JAAAYE010000125.1 GCF_013282575.1 Paraburkholderia sp. NMBU_R16 | reverse complement strand
GCCGCATTCTGCCGCAACCAGCCATACCTCAGCTTGTCGATTCAGAGCGCCTCAAGGGTTCGCTGCGCCGGGCTTACGCCCGCCCTTGACCCGCTAACATCACCCACTCGGAATTCAAAAGAGGCACGTATAAAGTATCCAAGGATAGGCGATTGTTCATCGTCGTCACAAGAAAGGATGAGCCATGGAATCCCCGACCAGATATTTCGGAGCCTTACTCTATGGCGGTCACGTTTCGTGACCTCGAAAACGCAGACGCTAACCTGTATGTGCAGGTCCGTCAGCGCTTACGTCAGCGCGAACAGGCGCGTGTTCGCAATGTTCGTTGACCTGATCGGATCTTTCCAATTGAGTGACGTCGCGAGTTTCAAAGCCGTCAGTGTTTTGATGCGTGGTCGAATTCGGAGTCCAGGCGCTCTCCCGATTCGATAGTGAGACAAGGGGGTTGAGCCGGGTAGCCTCCTTTAAGTGATCCGGCGCCAAGTGTGAGTAACGCATCGTCATTTGTAGGCTAGAGTGCCCGAGGATGCGCTGCAACGTCAAAATGTTGCCGCCATTCATCATGAAGTGACTCGCGAAGGTGTGACGGAGTACGTGAGTGAGTTGCCCCTCTGGCAGTTCAATGCACGCATCGCGTACGCCCATGCGGAAGGCGCCCGCAGAATTTTCAAAAATGCGGTCGCCTATGACTTCTGACTTCGATGCCCGAAACGCGAGTATTTCTTCGGCTAGTGCAGGGTCGATCGGCACTGAGCGATTTTTGTCGGTCTTCGTTTGCGTGAAGTGAACGGCATTCCCGCGCAACTGCTGCGCTCGTAGGCACTCGGCTTCGCTCCAACGCGCTCCTGTCGCCAAGCACAGCTTGGTAATCAGCAGTGCATCTCTTCTTTTCCGCCGACTGAGGGCGACCAGCAACGCGTCGATTTGATCCGATGTGAGAAAGGACAGCTCCCGTTCGGCTATCCGAAATTGGCGGAGGCGTGCGAGCGGGTTTGCTCCCTGCCAATGACCGAGACGAGCGAGCTCGTTGAAGACGGCTCGCAAATACGCGTGCTCACGATTGACCGTGTTGGCCGTTACGCCCTCAGCGATCCGCGACGCCCTATAAGACGCGAAGTCGTCTGCGCTAAATGCCGTCGCCAACGGGTCGCCTAGCGCAACGCAGACGCGCTGGAGTGTCGGATACGTGCGCGTGTGCCGCAGCTGCATTCCATGATGGAGATTCCATAGCTCGATGAGTTCCGACAGTCGCCGCGAGTCTCTGGGTGCAGGCACCCATTCGGGCGCTTGAGCAACCTTCGCCGTGAGCCATGCTTCATATGCTTTCGCTTCGGCTTGCGTCTTGAGCGTTTTCCGGTAGCGCTTCCCTCCGCGGCCTCCAGGCTGGATATCAACGAGCCAGCCGCTCTTAGTCTTCTTGATGGTCATCTTGTCGAGCGAACAATGCGCCGAAGACCTTGCTAAGCAACGCCTTCGGGTTCTGGAGCAACCGCTTGTCGATCTTCACGGACGAGAGAACGTTATCGAACCAACCGAAGCCCTCCTTCCGTAATTGATCCTCGGCGTCCCGTCGGGCCTTACGGATCGATAGATATTCGGGATCCAGGGCCAGCGGATAGAAATCATGCTGGCCGGACTCGCCGAGTACGCGCATCGCCTTTTCGTACGAAACGTTCGCTGCCGGCGATATCACTTTCTCCATGGCTTGAAGAGCCGCGTCTTGGATTTGTCGCCGACGCAACGCTCGTTGATCGTCGTCGGTCGGTTCACTGTTGCGCGCTGCGATCAGATAGCGAAATTCGCGGGTCGCCCAAGGCTGTTCCACGCCGCGCATAACCGGGTACCCGCTTGCAGCCGTTGCCGGCGCTATGTGGTTCCGTTCGGGGTCGGTGATGCCTGTTACGAGCCAGAAGGCGTACTGCGGCCATCTCTGGCTTACGGCCTCAATCATCTCTGCGGTCGGGCGCTGCTTTCCGTACCAAAACGACTTCCAAGTATCTGGATGGACATTCGAGATTTCCTCCAGCTCCTTGTAGCGTCGCCGGTTGTCCGTCTCGGCTTCAATGATCGCCTTCATTCGCGTGGCTATGGGGTGCATGTGCATGACCGTTGACAAGAAATCGTTCCGTGACTATAAATCACTAACAGTGGTAATTTACCACCATCACTGGTGGTTCTCCAAGGAGCGATTATGGCGTCAATAACCGAAGCGGCAAAGAGCGCGGCGAGCCTTCCGGTGCTTCCACCGGTTCCGATGATGTCGCGCGAAGCCTTCGCTGCGGCGATCGGCCTACCGGTCGGCGTTATCGTCGGGTTCTGCAACAAGGGTTATCTGCCGACGGTAAGTGTCGGGAAGTACAGCCTAATCAATGTCGCGCTCCTTCAGCAACGGTGTCTCGAACAAGGGTTTTCGCTGTGACCTCATCCGCGATGGTCCGAGATCGATCGGCATTTCCTCACCATGCGGGCGGAGTGGTTCGCGTCACCCACAGAACCCGATGGGGATCAGTTCCCGAAGCGTTGTTGGAGGATGACCGCCTAGCACTCGACAGCCGAGCGGTCGCTGCGTGGCTTGCCGTGAAGCCGGCTGGTTGGCAGGTTAGCGTGCAAGCGCTTCGAATTCGGTTGCAGGTCCGTAAGGATCGTTGGCAGCGGATGGCGGGGGAACTGGAAGCTGCCGGCTATCTGATCCGCGAAAAGCGGCAGGGGGCAGGAGGAAAGTGGATATGGAATATCGAGTTCAACCCGGAGCCTCTCGATGCGCCTACGGCGAACTCCGTAGCCGGATTTTCCGGCTCCGGCGTTGCCGCCTCCGGCGGACCCGCGTACGGCTCAGCCGGCGCCGGTGGAAGCGGCCATAAAGGTTTACCAAGCCAAGACATACCAAAGTCAGTTAACACCACCACTACGACCACCTCGTCGAACGACGTAGTGCGTGGTTGTGAGAGAAGGCTACGAAAGCCCGAAAACATCGAGCCATGCGGCGACCGCGACTTGATCTTTCCTCCGCAGCTACCACCGAGCGAACGAACTGCGATCCTGGGCCTTCTCGAGACTCTCGCGAGCACGGAGGCGTGTCGAGCGCAGGAGTTGCTTGACGAATTGGCGGATGCCATCGAGACCAAGGCGATTCGGACCACGCCGCTCAGATGGTTTCGCGCAGTTCTGAGAAAGCTTCATGAGGGAAGTTTCGTTCCGCTCGGAGCAGTGCGCATCAAAGCTCGTCGCGAAGCAAGCGAGCAGCAGCGTATCGCCGAATTGCGGACGAAAGACGGTCCCCGCAGCGATCCACAGATTGCTCGCCCTGCGCTCGACGCCATCAAACAGATCACCCAGCGGAAGCGAGGAAACAGCCATGCGTAGAGCCATCTTGGCGGCAATTGTGATCGTAACCATCTGCGCGTTTCTCGGTCTTCGCTGGATTCGGCCTATCGTGAGATGGCCTCTGCTACTGCTATCCGGCGTATCGCTGTTTGTACTTGTGGCGACACTTGCTATCCCCTATCCGATACCGGTCCGGAATCAGTTGCTGATGGCAACGGTTGGAACCGGCGCACTGGCGCTGACGTATGCCTATGACGCGATTCTGGGCTTTCTGGCCGGCTGCAGCGAGGGGATTCGAGGAGCGTCATGAACCATAGCCAAATGTGCCAACCAGCGGCGGGAGCCGCTATCGAGGGGGAACCCCTCGCCTTTGCAAGCAATGACGACATAGTCGCGCGGGAGCGCGACGGAGCGCTTCGATGCCCTATGCGTTCGTGTATTGCGCAATACAGACCGACGAAAACTTTCGTCAACGAAAGTCGCGATGTGTCTTGTGTTCTAGGGCAGGAAACACTTTCTTCTAGAAAGTGGGCACGTAGCGGAGCCACGGCATGACCGAGTACATGACGATCCGTGCTCGGGTGTCACGAGAAACGAAGGACAAGTTTGCCGCCGCCGCTCGGCGTCATGGTTGCCGAAGCGAAGCACAGCTTCTCAGGCTTATGCTCGACAAGGTATTGCAAGCTGAGCCGCAGCCGGTGATGTGCCGCGTGAGGAATCCGGGGACCACCGGAACGCAGGTGAACATTCTGCTGACGACGCAAGAACATCAGTCGCTTTCAGTCGCGGCTTCCGAGGAAGGGCTCCGCCGAACGGAATGGATCGTCAAGCTCATACGGGCGGCGTTGTTTCAGCAGCCACAGTTCAACCGTGCCGAAGTTGACGCGTTGTCGGAATCGAGTAGGCAACTTGCGGCGATTGGCCGGAACCTCAACCAGATCGCTCGTGCCTTGAATATGGAGCCGAACGCGAGTCGAAGCGTCACGGTAGAGCGCATAGAGACTCTCTCGGCCGAGATCAAGGCGCATTGCGCCCTTGTCGGTGAGTTGACGAACGCAAGCATCAACCGAAGGAGCGCGAAGCGATGACTAGCCGCGCTGTCGAAAAACTCTTCGATACCCTCGGGATAATGGATTCATCCGATTCTGAGGAGCTTCGGCGCCTCGCATCGGTTCACTGCCGCGCGTCAAACAAGATGAGAGCAGCGCGTCAATCAGGATGAGAGTACTGGCGTGGCGGCAGCGGTGAAGGGCGTAGCCCGGAACCGCTGCCGCCACGCCGCGCCGAGCAGTCCCCCGTCATC
>NZ_JAAAYE010000124.1 GCF_013282575.1 Paraburkholderia sp. NMBU_R16 | reverse complement strand
TGCAACATGCGCCGCGCGTCAATCAACAAACGCTTGTCAGCGTCAATCAACATCGGCATCATCAACCTCGCCGCGACATTCTCATCTTGTTTGTCGCGCGTCTCTCATCCAGATTGTCGCGCCACACCAGAGGGTCTCTCAAGTTTTGCGAGATAGATCCTACCTGCTCTACCTGCAGTCCGGGGATCCGTTGCACGATATCCCTTGCGGGTACGCCCGCTTTGATTAACGTCTTAATCTGGCTTTTGATCTCGGGCAGGAAGTGCACACCATTGGGCGTTTTAATTCCGCCGGCTCGCGGGGGAATCACTACCCCATGCTGCTGTGCGCCGAGCTCGAAACAGTTAGCTGGTAATCGAGGTAGACGAGGCGCGGCAAGCTCACGTTCGACAACGGCCGACGTGTAGCGTGTCGACGAATTCGCCAACGGTGGCAGCGGACGTTCGCCCGGAGGCGGTATTCCTATGAGCGGCCACTCAGCGGGTGGCTTTGCGTCCGTAAGCATCTCGCCAGGCCCGGGCAGGCGGAGTGCCGCTGTGATCCGGGACTGCGGCAAAGCGCTCGCGAACATGGTCTCCGGATTGAGAAGCGGACGCCGGGACACCAGTCCGTCGAGCCGACTGTGAGGCCTTGTTGGTGTCGCGATGCTCGGTAAGCGGGCATTCGCCTGTCTGGTGCCTGACCCGTCTGGCGCCGACGCAGGAGGAATGTGGTTCGACGAGGCGATGGCAAATGCGTTCATTTCCGACTCCCCACTGGATAAACGGGTTTGGTCGCGATAAGGCAGGTGCGTCGTGCGATTCAAGTGATTAGGACTACCAAGATAATCGAAAAGTCGAGCCACTCGGTAGCAGGGCTGTCCGATCCGTTGTCTTCGACCTGCCCGTTCGGATCACATGCAGCAGTTCGGCACCAGCGAGGGCGACGTGGGCACACTGGCGACAGAATCAGTATCGCCGGCTTGCCGATCAGCTTGGAGCGCATCACGAATTCATGATGCGGGACGCGAATCGTCGACATCAAGCGCTTCGAACAGATATGTCGAGATATTGCGGGCGGAGTACGCGATCACGCCGACGGTGGTCACCGTTATTCAATCGCGCGTCACGAAGTTCAGGCGTAACCCGTGCGGCATCATGGTGAACGAAAGGCGTTCCTCGACCGAAGCGCAGGCGGGCGAGACAGACAAATGAAAATTTCTACACAACATTGCGATTGCACATTTGATCTCGAGCATCGCCAGGTTTCGTCCCGGACAATACCTGGGGCCTGAACCAAAAGCGACGAACCGGGCATCGCGAGGCAGGGCGTTTTCTCCTTCGGCGATCCAACGATCGGGGTCGAACGTTTGAGCTCGGACATAGTGTTGCTCGAGCAAGTTTGGATAGCGCGTCAGCAATATGATGATCGTTCCCTTCGGAACCGAAACACCGTCGAGTTCTACGTCGTTCAACGGTTCGACTACAAGGAACGGCGCCACGGGCTTGAGCCGCATGGTCTCGTTCGCTACTGCGTCGATGTAAGTAAGCTTGTCGGCCTGCCCCGGATCTGTCAGCAATTTTTCGGTGCCTAGTACAGCGTCGACTTCGTCCTGCATTTTTCTTTGAACGGCAGCGTTGCTGCACATGAAGTGCGTCATCCATGCAATCGTGTTCGCCGTTGTATCTTCGCCGGCCAGCAGCAGGGTGAACACGTTCGCGAATATTTCGTCATCGGTAAGCGGGGCTTGACCTTCTTCCTGTGAACCCAACAGTGCCTCGAGCAAGTTGCGAGGTTGCGATCCGTCGCGCGGATGCTGCGCCAATCGCGATCGGTTGCTCGCGATCAGGTCGGAGATAAACCGGCGGACCGCACTCAGAGAACGATCAAGCGCTCGGTCGGAAGGCATTTTTACGTAGCGCCAATAAGGAAATGGCGCATAAAGGCGGTTGTTCAACGCAGGGAAGACCCGTGCAAGGTGCGTTTGCAGGATATCGCCGTCGGATTCGATGGTATTCATGTCATAGCTGAACGCAAGGCTTGCCGTGACGTCCACCGTGTACCGCATAAGGTCATTTTGTATATCTACCGGGACGTTCCTGAGTGCTGCGTTGCGCCAGCGCCCATGCAATCGCGCGAGTATCTCGTGCAGCGACGGAAAAAAACCTCGCAGGCAAGATGCGCCCAATGCTTTCGCAACCAACGGACGCTGCCGGCGCCAGGCGTCGCCTTCGGCGGAGAACACGCCGTTCGTTCCGATCTCCGTCATGATCAGCTCAAAAGCACTCCAGCGACGATAGTGATCCGGTCGGCGACGCAGAATCTGGCCGACGAGTTGAGCTTCTGCGATGACGACGAAGGGACGATTCATGACCTTATAGGCATACATCGGCCCGAATTCGCTACACCACGCCTCGAGAGTGAGATGTAATTTCTTGGGGGCAAGATGAAATAAGGAGCCTACCCAGGGAAGCCCTTTGGGACCAGGAAGTTGATCGATCGAACGGAGGCGGGCAACCGCTTGCGCTTTAGGAACATTGCCGCCACTTGTACATCGCGCTTTCCATGCGAGTACTTCGGATCGGTCGACCATGATCCTGTCACCATCGACGAATGCTTCGAACCTCTTCAGATCGTTCACGGTGCCGCCGACGCCGCGTCCGGACGCGCAATCGAACTGCCAACCATGTCCGCGACAGGTCAGCACGCTAGCGTTGATGGAACCTTCTGAAAGTAGGCTGCCTTGGTGCGGGCAGCGGCCCTCGAAGATTGCTATGCATTCGGCGGTCCTGACTACGGTCAATTCCACGCCGTCGATCTGCACCGTTGCGGCGCTATTGGCCGCAAGTGTCGGCTTCAGTGCAACGACGACTTTTTCACTGGAAAGCGAATTCTGCTCGGCCACGCGGACGTTCATGCTTTACTCCGAAGCTTCGGGTTTGTTCGGCATTTCAATGCTGAGCCCACGCTGCCGGGGTTGCTGGAGAATGGGCGCGGGTTACGCCGTGTGAGGACCGGCCTGAACGATTCCGTGCGGGCGGGGGATGCCGATTCCCGCAGTAGGAGAGTATCTAGTCCTCGAGCTGCTTCCACCACCACGCAGCTGCGGGAATCGGTGGGGCTTCGATGCGCGGGTCGCTAGGAGAATCGCGCCAAGAGATGTGGTAGCTCGCTCCTTCCACAGGTAGTGGATGGCGATTGCGCGGGCTGGCATAGCGCGGCGCATCGTTCATCCATCGAATACAGCCGGCGATGTAATGTCCCAATCCGTCAAGGTAGTGGATAAGATCGTGGCATGCGCCGGCCCGGATCTTGTCTCTCAACCTGAGAAAAAGCGTCATCGTACGATCGCGAAGTGCCACTGCGTCGCGCAACGCAGCGGCGGGGCTGCAACCGAGATCGGTGGCAATCACATTCACAATGTTTTGCTCAGGGGTGTCGAGGCTGTCTTCCTTGGCATAGGAAAAAAGATCGTTATCGCAACTCACGATGAACCCGGCTACGTCTGTCACCGCTTGCACCGGGGCGGAATAGAGCGCCTCCGGTGGAACATCAATATCATTGGCGATTTCACTGAACGTGCTATTCAAGCGCGTGCCGTTGGCCGACGGACGCATTGCCACATAGTCGTTCAACGTTGGCATGATGCCGCGTTCAGTATTGCCTGTCATCCACGCCGCACCAAATAGCCAGTCTCGCACGGCTTCCTGGAAGCGCCGGAGTTGACAGGGCGTAGTTAGCGCCCAGGTACGCGTAATCAGGTCTTCCAGCGCAACGCCGAGCGAGGCTGATTTGACCTTGATGGCGCCCGGTGCTTCAAGCGCACGCGCAATCCGTGCGCTCAGTTCGACCACGATGGCGGTGCGCGATGGTTGGTGTGACCCGGAGTCATGCCAATCGTCGAGCGCAAGTGCCCAATGGACCCACTCGATGAACAACAGCAGCGGCTCATCACGCCCATACGGGATTGTCCGGCACATCAAATCGGTACAGCGGTTCGCTATTCCCCAGGCCCGGTCTGTTTCATTGCCATACAAATCCATCTTGTCCACCCATGCGATTGCGCGGCGTTCAAGCTCTGCCACATTGCGATGGATGAGGGATTCGATCGGGCAATAGAAGGGGGGTAACTTCCACCCGATGTCGGATTCACGCACAGCCGGGTTGTCTCCCGGATTCGCTGGCAACCTGCGTGACTCGCATTTCAGGTGATCGAGTGGTGGCGCGGCTGTCTCAATTGTCGTCTCGTGCGTCGTCAGGCTGGAAGCTAAAGGCAGACGGCTCATTGGATACCCCAGTGCATTCGTCTATTACGAAAAATCATGACGCCGCGGCTCTGACCCGGTCACGCGCACCGCAAGACGTGACAATAACGTTTCCGCAGCCATACCGACACAGCAAAAGCATCTAGACAGGTAATTCAGTCGATAGTGCAAGTTGCATACGGAGTTTGGTAGGAAATAGTGGGGTACGCTAGTGTTGTGCGAACATTGGACGAACAATGCGAAGCATCGTTGCTAGGAGTTGGACTCGGAATTGGCCTCTTTTGAATTCCGAGTGGGTGATGTTAGCGGGTCAAGGGCGGGCGTAAGCCCGGCGCAGCGAACCCTTGAGGCGCTCTGAATCGACAAGCTGAGGTATGGCTGGTTGCGGCAGAATGCGGCA
>NZ_JAAAYE010000123.1 GCF_013282575.1 Paraburkholderia sp. NMBU_R16 | reverse complement strand
CGAGCCTCAGACCATCAGAAATCCCTGAAATGAGGCCCAGATTTCCATATCCCGAAAAATCGACTGGCTCGACGAGCCGACGAAAGGTACGCGCTCGCTGACGAGGGGTATTTCAGCAAGCTGCTAGACGCCATCGTGGCTGGGCTGGATTTGGAGTGACGGAATTTTCGGCGGTTTGGGCTTACACCTCCGCTTTGATCCGGCGATCTTCGAAGAGCGCTTTCGCACCATCGAGCGCGTGTTCGCCTGGGAGGACAAGTTTCGCCGCCTGCTGCTGCGCTTCGAACGCATCAGTGATGTGCATTATGCGTTCAAGACGCTCGCCTATACGTTGATCAACCTGCGCCACTACTGCTGGAGCTGATCTCACGCTGCGGCACTGAGCAGTACGATCGGCGCGCTTGCGCCGCGCGCGCGCTCGACCTCCCGATTCCTGCATCTTCGCATACCGAAGCATTTCATCGCATCTTCAGTATTGCCCGCCCAACATGAATGTGCCCCTCCGGTTCGTTCGACCGCCCCTGCGCAAAATCAGCGTCGAAAGTAGCAACCAGTTGTCCGCGAACGCCGGCCCCCACACGGGACTGAAGTGCTTCTGAACAAAGCCTTCACGACGCTAGTTTAGGCTGTAAACCGATTGCGGTCTCCCGCTCCGAACACCGTGCTCAGCGTGAGGGCAGCCATACGCTCACTCACATTACCAAGGAATGAGTCTGCCAATGCATCGGCAATGCCAATACGATCAGCCCTATCGATTGCGGTCATTCTCCGGAAAAGGGACTCGCCAAGGGGACTTGTGACATTGAATGCTTCGATCAGATTACGAAGAATTACACCGATCGAAAAAACATCGCACTTTTCATCCGCAGATGGCGGAACGATCATCTTTTCCCTAATACATCTTATTTCTGTATTCATAATGGATCGGTATTGGTATGTTTTTCTTTTGATTGGAATAAATCCAAAAATTCGGCTCTTCTTCGTTACCGGTTCACGAACTATGCGTACCGCAGGCTCGGGCAATGCGACTGTGACGGTTTCGAGATGCTCCTGTCGGGATTCGGGGGCTTCGTAGCCACGCGTCCCCCCCAATGGCATCCCTCCCACTTCGCCCCAAAGGCCCCAATCAATGACCTTCAGTGTCCCGTTTTTGTCATACATAAAGTTTGGCGGCTTCAGGTCATTATGTACAACTCCGGCGCGACTTCCATATTGTGCCGCCACAAGCAAAGAGCGTATCGTATATTTTATGAGATTTATCTTTTCAATATTGTATACCGGCCGTTCCTTGATGCGATGAATTAGTAATGAGCCTGTCGGCCCTTCAATACGCTCCATAATTAGCAATCTCTTCTTGTCAGACCCAACGAATGACACATCGGCAATTCCAAAGACGCGAACGATGTTTGCAGGTACGCTACCCGCCGTGTCATAGATTTTTTTTGTGGCCAGGTACTCATGCATCAGGAGTGACGCTCCCTTTTCCCCGATGTGGTTGATTTCTTTTCCGACAAAACGCGTTCCATCAGGGGCGCTCAAAAAGTGAATCGTGCCGACTCCGCCTTTTGCCACATTCGCTTGATCGGGCTTAAGACGCGGCAAATGCACATCAAGCAGCCTGATCTGCCAGATGACCGGGCGGTACCCATAAATCCGCTTGCCGTTACTCAATCGGTGCTCGGCTCCAAGAGAGGTTAACCCAGCGATGTATGGATTCGGAGGTGCAACGCCAAAATCACGTTCCCGACGATTCGCATTTGAATTTTCATTCCAAGCGCCAAGGCGGCTTGGCGCACACTCGTGATAACGAACATTATGAACACGTGGAGGCATGATTTTTGATTTTTCGGGTTTTATCGCGATAAGCGATCTTTTCAAACAGCGGCACGAGCTTGATGACCCAGCGATGCACACGCGCATTGCGCAGACCGAGGCATGGTCGCCCAGTGGTAGGCTGCCGACGATTCTTCCGCCGTCGAATGCGAGGGCTTACGATAGGCCGACGACACGTTCGCACGACCAGATGGTTAAATACATTTGGGACCAGGACGTCTATGCGTTCGCCAGGAAGTTCGGGCAGCGAGAAGTAGTGACCGTCGGCAACCCCGTGAACCTTTGGCACAGCTTCGGCAAGGGGGACTTGCGTCAAGGTCATATAGTTGCATTCGCAACTACTTGGGCAAGGAACCTGCCGAACAACATCTTACAATATTTTCATTTGAAATTTTCTATAAATCTATTCTTCATCCAAGCTGTAAGATTTTCGTCATTTTTAAGTAGTATATCCATTTCATTCTTTTTTAGCCCCCCAACGACTCGCATGACTACATCTATATCTGTCAATACCTTCCGCCCGATTTCGGTGTCGTTCAGGTAATGCGTTTTCGGAGGCGATGTATCTTCTTTATGAATGGAACGCATAAGCAGGTTAACGAGGCTCTCCTTTATTGGGGTGGGGCGCGGCACCACCCGTGGCGATACGAAATTTCCCATGATTTCTACGGCCCCTTGCAAAATTTCATTACTTTCTGATTCGCAGTAATTGATGATTTTTTGCTCATTAGTCTCGTATGTTTGCTCGAATGCCGCGTTCAAAATATTTTGCAATCGTTGCTCGGTGCGAAATAACCGCAAAGTATTTGCCAACGTCCTTTCGCGGTTCTTGGTTCCGACGCTTTGCGCCACCACCCCCAAACCGGTCAGAAGAAGGTGCGATATCGGTTCGGGCGTGAGATCGGCAGCAAGTCCCACGACGGTGGTCAATTGAGAGTCCGTGAGCGGAACATTTCCAGGTACCGTCATTCTTGCCGTAGCTAATACATCCCCCATTGCTGCTGCAAAACCCTCATAATAGGCCCGACCTTCAGGGCTTGGGGGAGTGAATGCCGCGCGGCAAGCACGCTCAGGTCGCTGATCGCTCTCTTGTCCTTCCAAAACGCTTTTAAGCTTTGCGAGCGCTTGAGAATGAGCGTTCGAATCGTGAATCAGTTTATTATACTTGTCGCGACCGTCAGAATCTGAACCGAGCCAAGTATCGGAGATCTTGATCCCGATTCTTCCTCCATCTGAAAAATTGTTGCACCCCACCCGACTGACGGACGAACCGATTTTGGATCGTTCGATCGATATGCCCATTCTCCCTCCGGCAATGGTGGTATTATTTGAAAAGTAGTTAGCGCCATCCAATCCCGAGGGGCCAGCATTTGGGGGGGCGTAATCCTCCAAAGATGAACGCCGTAATGATCCAGTTGAAGATGGCCGCCTCCCTTGCTGCAAATGATCGGGGAGGCGAGGCAACCTTGTATCACGCTTGCTGCTCCGGCGCCCAGCTCGTTTATCAGCCAGCTGACGACCTGCCATGTCGTAGGAGTCGCCCGTCAGCATTGAATCTCGTACTCCTTTGCTGCCGCATATTCCCATAATCATTTCCTAAAAAATACATATTGCCCTGTCTATTCAACGGGCACAAACAGTCAATCTTTGATGACGTGCCGTTGATCATGACCCACGATCAAATGGATTTGCTATCGGACTCGTCGTCATCGACCATCTCGAGATCCAGCGTCCGGGCGGCTTGTCGCATTTCGAGTTTCGGCGGTTCGGTGCGTAGAACCTGCTCGCGTTGAGCTTAGCGCGGCGCAACCAGCGGAGAATATATTCCCTATCCGGTAGGGAGAGCACGTTGCCTAAGAACTGTTATCTCGATTACATCCTGACGGAAGGATACTTGCCATGTCCGGCCTATTTGAAAGATTCCAGTATTACTGCTTGAGCCACTCTACACAGAGCTATCATGCGAAGATGCGCTGCAATATCTGAAGTGCATTCAAGCGGGCTCCGCCGCATTAGCTTAACGAGGGCGAGTTGCCGGGGCTCTGTCGCATTAACGAGGACGAGTAGAATCGGTCAACTGGTGGCGTTGGTGCACGGATAGGCAAACGAAAGACAGGAGTAATAAAATCCGTTGTATTCTCGGCGACCACACTGCAGACCTGCATCGTTCACCTGATTCGCAACAGCCTTGACTACGCGAGTTGGAAGGACCGTAGGGGCTTGGCTGCCGCGATTCGACCGATCTACACGGCGCCTAGCGCAGAGGCCGCCCAGGCCGAACTTGATACGTTTGCGGAAGGACCCTGGGGGCAACGATTCCCGACGGTCAGCGCCGCATGGCGTAACGCGTGGGATCGCGTCATCCCGTTCTTTACGTTCCCGCCAGCGGTGCGTAAAGTCATTTACACAACGAATGCCATTGAAAGCATCAACGCGCAACTGCGAAAGATCATCAAGACGCGAGGCCACTTCCCGAGCGATGACGCCGCCACGAAACTGATCTGGCTTGCTCTGCGCAACATTACTGCGGGATGGAGCCGTTCCGCTCACGATTGGAAGCAGGCCATGAACCAATTCGCTATCCTTTACGCGGATCGATTCGTTCGACCATCCGTGTAAATCTCAACCCGCCTTGAACACGGAAATTCTGACACTCCCGCGGCAAGACAAATTCTTCGAACTGCGCTTCGCTCAATTTCGTCGGAATCGTTTGCCAGCATGGATTACCCGTCATTCGATGAGTCCAAACATCTGGACTCTAACCGATCTGCCTTCGCCGATCACAAATCCAGTATCGGCGCGGCTCACAGACAAATTCGATGACATC
>NZ_JAAAYE010000122.1 GCF_013282575.1 Paraburkholderia sp. NMBU_R16 | reverse complement strand
CGCCACACCGATTCCAATTCTTCTCTTGCGAAGGCCGTCATCGCTTGCCCCTCCTGAGCGAACTCAATGGCGGCATTGTGCGATTGCCTTTACGCGAACTCTATAACGCCCATGGCTTACCGCTTACCCCACAACTTATCGCCTTCGGGCAGGCTGCGGTTATGCGCGGCACGTACCAGCCAGTCGGCCGGGTTGCCCAACGCGTCGGCGCGCTCCATCAATGCCATCAGATCCGCTTCGCGGTCAGCCACATACACCAGGCGGGTCGAGGGCATATCCGGCGCCATCTCGGCGATGCGCTCGTAGCCTTCGCTCCAACGCAAACTTTCCTTCGGACCACCACGCTTGCCCGACTCGTCCTTCTTCTCGCGAGCCCACATCCACGCGTCCAGGATGCCCAACGGCTCGCGCTGTGGCGTCACCGCATAGGTCGGGTGAACGAACATCCCGCGCTGCGCCTCATACGTCAGCGGACCCAGTCCGATCGCCTCCTGACCGTTGAAATCAAGCTCGGTCGTGTCCTGAAGACAGAGCACGACGCGATGCGTTTGCATCCGCTTTTGCGTCTGCTGCCAATGCGGCTCCAGAATCGCATGCCACTGGACCTTCTCGTTATCGAAAAAGCGGTACGCCGCTATCGTTGCCCCAACCGTGGCATGCCTGAGGCACACTGGCCGTCGGCTCGGCCGACATTCTTTCCATCAAAAGCCTCGCTCGCTTGTTCAGGCGCGCGTCCCCCAGGTCCAGTTGCTCGAATTCCGTTTGTGTCCAGGGCGTCGATTCGGTGACCAAGGCGTCCGCTCAAAAGCGGAGAGTAAACGCGAAACGCCGACAGTTTACAAGCGCCGCTGTATGTCATTGAAAGTCAACGGGCTTCGTCGCCCGCGCCGAACGACGGGGACGTTGTGTATAACGACATGATTTTAACCGCGCACCGCCCGCCAAGTTGACAATACCGCTGGACGGCATAAGCAGCGGCGCACACCTTCGCACGCCTCTGCTCGTCCTCGCACCGACCAACTTGACAATTCCGTCGCACGTCCCGCGCGGTCAAACGCATCGTGAAAATCCGACCAGTGCACTGGGGATCTGAACGATTACTACCTAGTAGCCTCCTCCGTGATAGTAAAAATCACCCATTGGGCGACGTTCGGCGGTTGCAGTTTTCAACCCTTCGAATGTATCCGTCAGATACCTTGTTATTCTCCTGTCGCTTGTGCTTCTCCCATTGAAGACAAGATGAACCAATCCATCCGCGACACTGCGGAGAACTCTCACCCCCGGATTATTTTCGTCTTTTTCAAGCATGAAATTAGAATATGATTTACATACCGCAAGTTTTCGATCATACCGATCTTGCGTGAAACGCCGTTTGTAAGTCTGGGCGACTTCCTCAATCGCCTTATCAAGTAAGTAATTTTTTACACTCGGATCGAGCCGATCGAAGGCAAGATATGTCAGTCGCGCCAACAATGCGGAATCGGTGAGTTTGTCGTTGCTCAAGATGATGACTGTAACCTTGCTCCAATCTATGCTGACATCAAGTTGGGGAATCGGGATTTCTTTGGCTGTGGGATCCAGAAGCCTCTTAAGCTGCGCTTCCGCAAAATGGTGTAGTGCGCTAAATTCATCCAAAAGAATAATCGGATTGACATACCCGCATTCAATAATTTTCAGCGCCAGATCGCCAAATGCGCGTTTCACATCAACGTCGGATTGATATCCATACGACTCCTCCATCGGAAGAAGATTGTTGATATTTCCATCATTACTCAAATTCATTTTGATGACGGGCAAGTCTAATATCTCGCCGAGTTGGTCGCCAAAATAAGTCTTTCCTGTCCCGGTGGGACCCCACACGTACGCCTGCGCTCTCTGGGTGACAATGCGCGAGTTTGCATTCGCCACGATTTTTCCAATGAACGCACTAAGTTTGGGGCGGACTTCGTGTGGATATTTCGATATGAGCAAATTGATCTGTTTCCCGATAGCCCGAGCCCGAGGGTTACCCTCATCCCAGGGAATTGACTTGGAATAGTAAGGATTTGCGAGTAGCATTTTCCGAATTAGCCGTTGATTGGTATACCATTGCGGCGTTGCATGGTATTGAGGAGTTCTCACCGAACGGTCCAGCTTTTCGATTGCTTTCCGGGTGGATGCCGGCCGTCTTCCGAGAGCTCCGGCGCTTAAGGCTACAGAGTTGAAGTACCACTCTCGTGCTGCCTCCTCTTCAGTCAGCCAGGAATTTGTAGCGGCATCGAAACCGGAATTGAGCGCCCGTTCGACGCCTTGAATTAGCGGCAGGGTCGTGAGCGAATCGCCTTGTGCCGGCCCGAGTCTTTGGTTAAATAGTTGGGCTGCGGCAGTGGCAGCTGTGGTTTTTGCCATCTCCGCTGCGGTACGTCCAGCCTGCTTCGCCGCTTTCCCAAAGGAGAATTTTCCGGCAGAAACTTTTGCAACGTCATCGCGGGCGTTCTGGACAGCGATCAGCGGACGCGACTGGTCTCGTGGAGTTGATGGCCTGCGAGGATCAGGAACCTCCTCAGACGGGGGTTGTCCGAACGGAAATGGTTTGTCGACGATGTCGTACCCTCGTCCAAGAGCACTACTCAGCAGGGTCGGTCGCGTCGTGACATCTGACTGCTTGCGGGGCCTCCCGCGCCTCCCACGTGGTCCTCCTGGTCCTTCATTCTGACTTGCCGGTCCCGCTGAGGCCGGTCGCTGGGGGGGCGTCGGGCGGGACGTATATGCATGATTAACAGATGGGGGATGTCCGAACGCATATGGATCGTCGGCGATTTCGTACCCTCGTCCAAGAAGACTACTCAGCAGGGCCGGGTGCGTCGCACGCGCATCTGACTGCGTGTGGGGCCTCGTATACGTCGCGGGCGCCGGGCCGCCAAATGTGTTAAGCGGGTGGCTCGGGTATGATGGGCTCGGGCTTGCTGGTCTGGCTGAGGCCGGTCGCTCGGGGGGGGACTTCGGGCCGGGTGTATTATTAGTCCCACCGAATATTTTACGAAACATTGTGTTTTTCCAAGTCTAGATAACAAATCAATTGAGTGCGTGGCGTCTAGCACTTCTGCCGAATGTCAGCACAGCTTATAGCTTATCACCCTGAAGCAGGGTTGATACGAAACTGTTTTTTATGGGCAAATGATTTCGCACTCCAGAGTAGTTTTTGTCAGCCGCCAATCATTCGGCATTATAAGCAACGGAATACCACGAATCGTCAGGTAATTTTTAATTGCATAATTACGTCACGTGGGTACATGTTCAGCATCTCTTCCGTCGATGCTGACCCATCGCATGATGCAGAGCTAGGAAGATATGGGTTAAAAGTAATCAGTCGAGGCAAAGAATCTACTCGATTTCGCAATAAAGCGATTGCTGACTGAACGATGATGCTAGTCAGTCACCGAGCGTTCGACGAACATCCAGCGAAAAATGTCGTCGAATGGCGAAGTTGGAGGCTCTGTCGCGCTAAGGGGGTATTGTAAAATCGGGACGTGAAAATTTTGCCCAAAGTGCCAGTGAAGAAGGAAGTATTTCGCGTAAGGCGTTGTCGCCCGGCGTTGCGAAGGTTCTGAAACGACTGCATTTTCCGGTGGACGAAAGGTGTTGCGGATTGCCCCGTCGGGCTATCGGCGCCACGCTGCACAGCTTCGGGATCCATCGCGGATGTGCGCGCGAGCGAAACGTGATGCGGTCCTGCGGCCCGAGATCAAGCGCGTCTGGCAGAACAACATGCAGGTCTACGGTGCGGATAAAGTCTGGAAGCAGATGAACCGAGAAGGCATTTCGGTGGCGCGTTGCACGGTCGAGCGCCTGATGAAGCAACAAGGATTGCGCGGTGTGAGTCGCGGCAGGCGGGTTCGCACGACCGTCCCTGATGCCTCGGCCGCGCGGCCGCTGGATCGGGTCAACCGTCAGTTCAAGGCTGATCGGCCGAACCAGCTCTGGGTGTCGGACTTCACGTACGGTACGCCCAGCCAGCGTAGCCCGCCCGTATGGGGGTGAAGTTGCTTGAGCATGTTTGGTGCAGTCCCCGAAGGAACTGACGTTGGAGTATCGGGGCATGCCCTTCCTCTGCTGCGAGAGGAAGTGAGCCGAAGCGGCGGTGACTTGTCGACACTGGCAAGGTGACCTGACGTAGTCCGTGGGAAACGGGGCTTGCGGCGAAGCGGTTACGCCAAGATGAGTCTCTAGGCTGAGCATGGGACGGTTGAGGAACACGAACCTGTTGAAACGCATCTGAGGGTTGAAATGTCACCCCTGCCTACACCGCTTGACAGGCAGGGCGCGAACTGTCACCGGCCACATCCAAGGGTTGGCGACACGACTGCTGAGCGGACATGTATGCCAGACAGCACGGAATCACGGGGAGCGCGCAGCTAGACCGCGATGTTCGTGACGACTTGCGGCAAGCAAGGATAAAGACTGCGACAGGCAACCTCGCCCATGTGATGAGTCCAGCATGTGAACTGGGGAAGGTCTGCACGTATGCCAAGGGAGTGTGCCCCCGATGACGTGTCCGTAGTAGTCCGAGGTCGGGAAAGCCGATCACATGGCGAAGGGAGGCAGTTGAAGTGGTTTGCTTGGTTAATTAACTGACCGTAGAGAGGTGAAGACCTTTGAATCGCCCCGGGAATCGTGGAGGCTGGTTGGTTTAAGTTGATGCCGGCATCGCAACTCCGTTGCTGAGTTGCCGGTAATAGTTTGCCTCAGCTTCAGCGGGTGGGATATAGCCGAGCGGTTCCA
>NZ_JAAAYE010000121.1 GCF_013282575.1 Paraburkholderia sp. NMBU_R16 | reverse complement strand
GGCGTTCACGCAAAAAGCGAGAGTAAACGCGTTTCGCCGAAAGTTTACAAGCCCAGCCCTATGTCATTGAAAGTAAACATGTTCTTCCGAACCCGGGAAGCGGCGCGCACATGTGTATAAGCCGATGGGCATAAGCATGCAGAGATGCGATGCGGCATCGCTCGACGGCCTGGCTAAGTCAGCGCATCGAATGGCCGCGCCTCCCCCCCCGGCGACAATTCGCCCCGCGCGCGGGCAGCAATTTTTGCTGAGGAGCTGCCCCCCGCATCCTCGAGGTCAGACGGATAGATCACCTGGACCGAGCCAACATCGGGCCTCACCCATGTATTGCTCGCGTCGCTTCGGTATCTGAACAATGACAGTCCGGCAAACGCAGCGGTGCGATACGCGTGGGCCTGCGATACGGACAGGCGAGTAATGCGCCAGGAGTCAGGATTATCGAGCACAACCGAGAGCTGCCGTCCTTCCGAACTTAGCGTGTTAAGCGCACGCGCCGCGCGCGGCCATAGCTCGAGCGTAATGTCGATAGGCAGAGCCCGCTTGGTCGCATTGTCTGCGATGTGCAGGACGATGTCGGCGACATCCGGCGCATACCGTTCCAGCGAACTCAGCTGAGGCAACCGACGACGATCGATGTAGCGCGTAGTCAAACCATAGGAGACATTCGTGATATCGCCGTTCTCCGCGCGCGTTATCGACGGTGCGAACGTCAGCTTTTTGGCGGGGCCGAAGTCCGTAATGAATAGTTCAATCCACGTCGGAATCTTTTCCTGAATTTCCAGCAAACCACCTACCTTCGAATGAGGCGAGAGCGGCGACTTCGCATCTTTGATGTATGAGCCCTGCATCTCGGTCACGCCGATCCATTTGCGATTGCCAGTCAGCGCGACATCCATCCCCGTCTCCGTCGTTTCGGTGCCGGCAGGATTTCGCCGAACTTCCTGGCCTTGCGTCGACTTCAATTCTCCGGTCACTTGTAACAAGCCTGAACCCACGATCTTGAAGCGTCGATGCGAATCGCTTTTCGGCGTAAATATGCCAACCGCTGCGATCACCACCTGAGCATCGACCGTGGAGTCGAAGCGCTGGGAAGATCGGGAAACCTCGATCAGTGTGCCGGCCGCGTCGAGCAAATCCGAAACGGTAGTCTCCCCGCTCATGAGTCCAGCCACCACATGTTCGGCGCTACCTTGGCCATCCTCCTTGACATGGAGCACAATGCCATTGTCGTTGCGAAAGGTGATCCCGAGAAGATTGGGAATGAGTTCGATCCCACCATATCCAAGACCAAGCGCCGTAGACACCATTCCCAACTTCACATCATGTATCCGGTTCTGTTCGAAACGGCCCGCCCCCCACATCATCTTCACGCCCGTCAGGTTGCAGACGCTCTCCTCGAGGTTATCCAACGCTATTTCGACGCCATCGACCGTGCGCACCATTGTGAGACGGCGGCCACGCGACAGACCAACATATGGCTGCCATTGCAAATTTGGAAATATATTCAATGGGATATTGAGGAAATTCCGCGTGGCGTCTCGAGATTCGGGGCGCCCTTGTGTCAGGCGATCAGTGAGACTCACGACGGTACCCGTACCATCTGCATCGAGACCAGCGTGCCAGCCCTCCTCCAGCACGATCTGCTCCCCGGTTTTCAGTTCGCGAAATATCTGCCTGTAGACAGCTTGCAGATCTTCATCGGCCACCATGCCCTGAAACGTGGCTGCCCTGCGAATGGCGCGATCCGGATGACTGGCGATCGCAGCGCCGCGCTGCAGCCGCGCCAACAACCGCTGCGTTTGCGGAGCATAGAGTTGCTTTCTGAACAGCCGGCTCACGACGTCGTCCTGCATCGCCCAAACCGCTTCGTCGATATCCATCTGCGCGGGAGGCTGGGACGCCGACACCTTTTTCAGTGCATTCTCGACGACCAACTGATCGTGCACGAGCTTACCGACGACTATTCCTACCTCGCGGTGATCATGTGCCGTCAGCACCACACCGAACGGAAGTGCGCCGGGCATAGCGGGTACAACATTGACTGACTCCAGTGAGCACCCGGGAGCCAGCACGCAAACGCCGTGCTCGATCAGCGCCTGCAGGCGCGCCGATATCTCACGATCACGAGCGTCGATGGAGGGCAGCGCCGATTCCGCTTGCAACGGCTGTCCGTGTCGATCCGCGCTCGTGGATACTGCGTCACGCTCATCGGCAGCGTGTAACGTCGCCATACGCCGCTTGAAAAGCGCATAAAGAATGTTCCCCTCCGCGTTGGCCATCTCGCCGGGCGCCTTGAACGCATCGAGCATTGCATTGCTCTGCGGTTTCTCCTCCGCCAAGTGCGATGCCTGCCGGTCCGACCCGCTTAAGCCGAGTACGCGTTCGAGACGCGTCAACGCGACGAGAGCGTCGGTTCGACAGCTTTCGAAAATGGCCGTAAGCGGCTGCGTTTGCAGCAAGACCGATGATGGATTCGGCGCTTGCTCGCGCAGGAGCGCATTTGCCTCGTTCTCCAGTTGCTCGTCCACTGCCTCGACACTTGCTTCCTGAAACGCACGGCGAAAGCTCGAAACGTCGCGAAACCTTGCAAATTGCTTATCGACGCCGCTACTGCCGTCGAGCGTGAGCGCACGCTCGAATTCGTCGATCATGCCGCGCGCCACTTCCTCGCTTCGCTCCCGGTGGCTGGGACTGCCACCCTCTGCGAGGCGGCCGTTCACTTCGGACGCGGCTCTCAATGCAGCCCCGAGATCACGTGCGACCTTGCGCAGTTGAACGATCAAAAACGCGTGAACTGCGTCGTTGCTGCCGGGCCGCGCGTAAACGTCGAATTCGAGTCTGTGTTCGTCGATGAGCTGGCCAACACGGCTAATGAGCTTGCCACCGGGCGTATCGCTGTCAAAACCCGAAAACAGCTTCTTCAACTGGCGCTCAAGCCGATGTAGCGCGTTGTTGTCCGACCTGAGAGCGATGTCATGAGCCCCAAACAAACGCGAGCGCAACGAGGCAAACAGTCGCTCATCCGTCAACGCAATGGAAAATCGCTGGTAATCGGCATTTCCTTCGGCTGCACCGCCAGACAAGCCTAATGCATCGTCTATCCGATCCAGCGCCACATTTGCATTTTTAATCAGCCGATCGGCAATAGTATCGTGCAGCCTCTGCTTGGCACCACGCGCCCGGACACCGACGGAAACAGCAGGCAGAAAAGGCACCAGCGAGGCGTGTGCACTCGAAAGGCACCTCTCCCCGATGTCGAGTTCGGCACGCAGAGCTGCGCTGGCGGCGGCACCTTCCGTCTGGATTCCCAAGTGAGCGCGAAAGTAATTGGCCCAACGCTCGGTCAGCGGCAAAGCGTCAGCTGGCGTACGACCGGAAAACTGTAAACGCTCACCCGTGCGAAAAGCGGCCAGCTTGCGTTGGAAGAGACTCGTGCCGGCCGTATCGATCGGCCGGTTGCCTGGCATGAATGGCGTCCCCAGTATCACGTTGGCCGTTGACGACGCTCTACCGGCAAACCGCGCATAGCTTTGTTTCAGCAACGGTATCGAACCCCAGCGCCATTGCCGATCGCCAGGCGCGAGTGACCACCATGAGCCCTTCTCGTGTCCGGGGCGCACTGCCCTGAGGCCCTCGGCTGCGATCGCGCCGTCCGCCAGTGTGGTGATGTGCGTGAATTCAAAGTATTCGGGAACATCGAGGCGCCGCCAGGCGCACGCCCCGCGCTCGGCGATGTCATCCGGATAACCTCGCCACATCTGGCTCCGATCATCGAGCACATATAGACAGCCGTCCGTGCCAATCGCGATCGAGACGGGATGAATACAACGATGAGAATCCGAGGATCTTTGCGACGGTGCGGGTAATGGCAGGCGAGTACGCTTGGCCCCGATTGCATCGACCCAATATAGCCAGTGGGCATCATCTACGCGTGGCACCTTTTTCAGAAGCGTGAGCGCCTCTATCGATGAAATTGCGAAATCAATCAGTTTCCCGTCTCCGCGCGTGAGTCGCGTCAACAACTGTGCTCCGCGGTCATCCAGACGCCAAAGACCGCCGTCGGACGCCGCATAAGCCTGTCCATTTGCTCCGAGCTTGAGCTTACGTATTCCACTTAAGTCCAGCGAACGCCAATCGGCAGCTCCATTGTCCCACCGATAAATCGCCCTTCTTCGCAGCGCGAAGCCTTCGCCATCTCGCGTGACAACGTCAGTCCGCTCTGCTGTTCCAACGTTCGTCCGGACACCCGACGCGCGCTCACCCGCCGGCGACAGGTCTCGATTCGTCAACTGAACGCGATTGTTTTTATTGCCACCCCGCTGCGGGCGAGTGGACGTTGGCAATCTCGGGTCGACAAATCGACGAGCACGGGGGACATCCGCGCCAATCTCCGCGTGGGGTTCCGGATTCGAATGCACGGCCGCCATGCCGGGTTCCGGCGAATGGGAAATTCGGTGAAACGTGGTCATTCCGTCTCCTCGATGGCGACCGTTCAATTAGTATTAGTCACGGAAGCTCCGTTAAAATACCATCATTGATTTAATCGCACTTATGGTTATTAGCCGCGACAAACGGCCGATGAACGATGACTATAAAACTATATATTAAATTTCCCGAACATGGCTTCGCGTTTCACTCCATATTTTCGCCTCTTTTGAATTCCGAGTGGGTGATGTTAGCGGGTCAAGGGCGGGCGTAAGCCCGGCGCAGCGAACCCTTGAGGCGCTCTGAATCGACAAGCTGAGGTATGGCTGGTTGCGGCAGAATGC
>NZ_JAAAYE010000120.1 GCF_013282575.1 Paraburkholderia sp. NMBU_R16 | reverse complement strand
GAAAACGCGGTTGCAAAATCAGGCAAAAAAACGGATTCTTGAGGCCCTTCGAAATCGCGTTTCGGGGCCATTCCAAGTGGCCTCATTACGCCGATCATCCCCGGCTCGATTACGCCGATCCGTGACATGCTTCGAGCGCGTGAGCCGCGGCTTCGGCCGACGGCGCCCGATACACTTCCTTGAGTTCGGCGGCGACCTGCTTGCGGTCTTTCCAGCTCGCAAAGTCCAGCGAATTGCGGATCAAATGAACGATGCACGTTTGCACCGTCGTTTCTGGAAACACGGTGTTAATCGCCTCGGGGAAGCCCTTCAGACCGTCCACCACGGCTATCAGGATGTCCTGCACGCCACGCAGCTTTCAAATCGTTGACCACGCGCAGCCAGAACTTGGCGCCCTCGGTCTGCTCGATCCAAAGCCCTAGCACGTCGCGCGTGCCGTCTCGGCGAACGCCCAGCGCCAGGTAGATCGCTTTGTTCTTGACCGTGCCCTCGTCACGCACTTTCACGCGCAGCGCATCGAAGAAGACCACCGAATACATCGCTTCCAGGGGCCTCTGCTGCAATTCGCGTACCTCATCGATGACGGCATCGGTGACCGTGCTGACGAAGTCGGGCGGGAGGTCGCGTAACTTTTGATCATATTCTTCAATAGTCAACTGGTTGGTCTCGCTGCCGCATCGATTGTAATGACGGCTGGCGCGGCGAGTACGCTGCTTCGCATTGTCCAGAACATGCCGGGAGCCGGGGAGTGTTCGATGGACGCAGTTAGGGCGCGTAGGCGTACAGGTTGCGCCGTTCGGATTTCAGTGCGTGATATTGTCGGTCGGGCGGCTCCGTTCGATCTGTAGGGAAATTTTCGATGTCTCCAACTTCATTCACCATCAGAGCAGTTGCTCCTGCCGACGTTTCATCGTGGCGTATGTTGAGGCATAGGCTTTGGCCACGTGCAAGTGCGGATGATCATGCACGCGAGACGGAGCAGTTGCTTGCCGAACCGCATCGTAACGCGATGGTTATCGCCGTCTCGTCCAAGGGTGAGGCGCTCGGCTTTGCCGAGGCTGCGATACGACACGACTACGTGAACGGCTGCGACACTTCGCCCGTCCTTTTTCTCGAGGGCATTTACGTAATACCCGACATGCGTCGCCGAGGCATCGCGAGAGCTTTGTGTTCGTCGGTCGAGCAATGGGGGACTTCACATGGATGCGTCGAATTTGCTTCCGATACCGCTATCGACAATATCGACGCGCAGACGTTACACCGTGCACTCGGCTTTGATGAAACTGAGCGTGTCGTGTTTTACCGGAAGCGTTCCTAGTGTTCTTCCGGCACGTGTTCGCACGCGCGGTCATCTGTCGGGCGAGGTCGGCACGTGCGGTCGAAGCGAATCCATCCGGCAGATTGCCTGCCGCTCGCAGCTATCCTGTAGCGACGCAGCTCGTCAACTTCACGTCGGTGCCGTATTCGGAGTTCGCAAAGCTGATTCTCAAGGTGAGCCTGAACACGGGAGCCAACCTGAGCCTGATGTACCAGGGCCTCGCGAACGGTGCGCGAACCGTGGACGATGCACTCGCCGCCGAACGCCGCTCGTTGACTGGCGATCTCGGCCTCGACGGCGCGGGCTTCAATTTCCCGACCAATGGCAGCGGTTCGCCGGACAGCCAGGCGAGCGCCCCCACGACCGCCACGCTGTTGAGCGTCATGGGCCGCCGGTCGAACTACGCGACGTATCGGAATGCACTCGCAACGCTCGGCGTCGACGGCTCCGTGGCGGCGTTTGGCAAGAACGTGCCGGGCAAGGAACATGTTGCGGTGAAAAGCGGGGCGACGATCACAGACGGCCGCATGGTGGCGATGACCATGGCCGGTTACATCGACACCAAAAGCGGCAGACGCCTGGCGTATGCGTTGTTCGTCAACAACGCGGGCCCGGTGAGCGCACTGACGGATACCCTCGAAGTGTTCAACGACGAAGCGGATATTCTCGGGATCGTCTACGCGCGCTACTAGGCGGCGTGAGCGGCGCCAGGCGCTGGCCGGTCCCTGATGCTCACGCCGAGCGTTAGCTTCTATCTTCGGATGCCCCGATGCTCGAGGAACGGGCGCGCCACTTCGCTGGCGTCATGCCTGTTTGCCGTTTGAACATGCGCTGAAACGCGGCGTCGGATTGATATCCCACAGCTTCCCCGATCTCTGCCACAGACATTCCCGTTTGCGCCAGTTTGCGTCCAGCGAGCGCCATGCGAATGTCCGTGAGCACGTCGCTCGCTGAGCGGTTGATGGCTTCTTCGAAGTGACGTGCGAACGTGGCGCGCGACATGTGACAGAGTTCAGCCAGCTTGGGAAGCGTCCACGGCTTCTCCGGTTCGTCGAACATGGCCGCGAGGGCAGGTTGCAGGCGCTGACGCTGCGCAAGTGCAAGCAGGCCGCGGGGCGCCTGATCGGTCTCGGAGGCGCAGCGCAGGGTCAACGCGAACAGCGCGCCCGAAAGCTGATTCACGACCGTCGCGCTGCCCGGGCGTTGCTCGAACGCTTCCTCGCGCATCAATTCAATGAGTCGGGCAAGCCGGGTTGCGGCAAACGCGGCGTCGCGCGTCTGGACGTCGCCCTCGCTCACGCTGCTCACCAGCAAACGTCCCGGCAGATGGTCGCGCATCAGTTGCTGCGGCACCGCCGGCAGCACGAAGCGCCCGCACAGCACGTCGGCATCCCCGCGTGCGCTGCCATTCGTGGCAATAGTCAGGCCGTCCTTGTCCCGCTTGCGTGTCGCCCGGGGGGAATCGCCGCTGCCATCGTGCAGTCGGTGAGCGCTGCCGGAAGGAAACAGCACGATATCGCCGGCTCTCATGCGAAGCGCTGGTTCGCTGCCTCCAGTGTCGCTTTCGACGACAGCCTCGCCGCGCAACAACACGTGATAGGGGAATTCCCACTCGGTCGACTCGGGTTGGTCGATGCGCCATGGCGAGCCGAAGTGGCACCGTACGTCGAGCCGCCCAGTGACCGGCATCAGCGAGAGCAGTCGGTCCAGCAGTTCCATATGAGACGTTTGAGCATGAAGTTGCGGAATTATGGCATTAAAGAACTCGCCGCACATCCCTACACTGACTCCCATGCCATACGACATGGCTAAGCAGTTCAACCCTCAACCGTGAAGGAAGGAGTCAATCATGTGCCGTCTGACCACCATTCGCCCTGAAGAAGCAACCGGCGCAGCCGCTGAAGTGTTCGCGAAGATCAAGAAGGCCGTCGGCAAAGTACCTAATACGTACGCGACCATTGGCACGCACAGCCCCGAAGCGCTCAGCGCGGCGCTCGCGTTCGATGCAGCGGTGGCTGCCAGCACGCTTGGCAAGGCGGACATCGAAGTCATCAAGTTGGCCGTCAGCGAATACGTGGGCTGTGACTACTGTGTCGCCGCGCATACGTTGATGGGCAAGCTTGCCGGGCTGTCGAGCGATGACATGAAGCAGGTGCGCGTTGGTGTCGCAACTGGCGACGCGAAGCGTGATGCGCTGGTGACGTATGTGCGAACGCTGGTCGGTACGCGTGGCACGGTGCCCGAAGCGGTCGTCGATGCGGTGCGCGCGGCGGGTTACACCGAACGCCAGATTATCGAAATCAACCTCGCCATCGCGTCGATTACGTTCACGAATCTCGTGAACCGCGTGAACGACACGACGCTCGATTTTCCGGCAGTTAGTTAACGCGTAGCGGGCTGTGCCGAGGATCGCAATCGAAGGACCGGTCTTTGGGCCGTTCAGTACGGGAGACCGGTCCCGAGATTGCTCGTCGTTTCGGCATCGAACAGTAACGACTGGCTCACTTTCACTTTGCGGGCTTACGCGCGAAGTGGCTCGGATTTCAGATGCGCTGGACAACGTTGAGCAGCGTACGACGCGCGGTATAGTGCGCCTACGGGGCTGCAAGCCCCCGACTGGCGTCGAGGGTTTCATGCCGCGCACACGGATCGCCTTGCTTACCGTCCTCGCAATGCTCGCCTTTGCGGGGAACTCGTTGTTTTGCCGCTTGGCGCTGCGTGGTGGTGCTATCGATGCTGCGACGTTTACGCTGGTGCGGGTCGTGTCCGCCGCGCTCGTACTCTGGATGATCGTGCGGGTGCGGAGCGGTCCGCAGGGCATAGCGGGCAATTGGTATTCGGCGTTCGCACTTTTCGCTTACGCGTGTGGATTTTCTTTCGCATACGTCGCGCTTCCTGCGGGCACGGGTGCGTTGCTGCTCTTCGGCGCCGTGCAGGCCACGATGATCGGATACGGCCTTTGGGCCGGCGAACGTCTGCGCGCACGGCAGTGGGTGGGCTTGGCGTTTGCGCTCGGCGGTTTGACCTGGCTCGTTCTGCCCGGAGTTTCGGCGCCGCCGCTGCGGTCTTCCCTTTTGATGCTGAGCGCCGGCGCGGCGTGGGGTATCTATTCGTTACGCGGCAGGCGCGCCGGCGATCCGACGACGACCACCGCGGGAAATTTCCTGCGAGCGGTGCCGTTCGCGGCGGCGACGAGTGTGCTCGCGTTCGGGCAGTTCTCGTTCGGAGCATCCGGTGTCATGTATGCGATGCTCTCCGGGGCATTGACGTCGGGTATCGGCTATGTCCTTTGGTATGCCGCCTTGAGAGAGCTGAAGGCGGCTACCGCGGCCGCCGTGCAATTGAGCGTGCCGGTCATCGCAGCGATGGGCGGCATAGCGTTGCTCGGCGAACCGCTGACGCCGAGGTTGTTGGCCAGCTCGGCCGCGGTGCTGGGAGGTATTGCGTTGGTTATCTTCAGGAAGTAGCGCAGTCGTGGTACGGCATCGTCAGGCGGCAACACCTAGTCTTCGCTCGCATTGCGATGCCGTGTGGCGCGACAATCTGGATGAGAGACGCGCGACAAACAAGATGAGAATGTCGCGGCGAGGTTGATGATGCCGATGTTGATTGACGCTGACAAGCGTTTGTTGATTGACGCTCGGCGCATGTTGC
>NZ_JAAAYE010000119.1 GCF_013282575.1 Paraburkholderia sp. NMBU_R16 | reverse complement strand
GCTCCGACGTGCTCACGCCCTCGCGCTCGCCGCTATCGACTTCTTCTCGTTTGACCCATCCAAGCAGCGTCTGGCTCGTGCAGCCGATCTTAGGTGCAATGGATTCGATCGCCGCCCACTGCGACGGATACTCGTCGCGATGCTCTCGCACCATGCGAACTGCACGCTCGCGGACCTCAGCAGAAAACTTGTTCGACTTGTTCATAGCTCCATTCTCTCAAGAGTTGGAGCCTCCACCAAATCCGGGGCGATTCAGAGTGATCCTGCGGGAAGTACAGAGTGCGTTGATCGCCAAGAAACGGTTTATCTGCGTGACCGCGAGCTTCATCGCCTCTGAAAGGCGCGCAGACGAAAAGGAGTCAATCGATAACCGAAGCGCGGGCCGCGAGTGTTACGAGCACTCACGACCCGCTAACCACAACCAACTCAACAAGGGAGTTGCTCATGGCTGACGCCAATCATAAGTCACAACCTGCTGTCTCAGAACGGTTCGTCACTGTTCAGGCATCGCGACGGTTCCAATCGTCGTGGCATAAACCTCCACATCTACGCACGGAGCGCCCGCTTTATCCGTGGATGAAGCTTGCTGGCCGATGGATCGAGCATGCGGGCTTCCATCCCGGCCAGCGCGTCAAGGTCGACGTCGAGGTTGGCCGGCTCGTTATCACCGTCGCTTGAATGAAGGAAGGGGCCGCGTCGCGGTCCCGCTCACGTGATTGACCTATTGCACGAGCGTACTTCCCTCCGTCCGATCTTTCCCCAACGAACATCGCTGCCGACGTCGAAGCACAACAATGGCGGAGCAACGGCCCTTTGCGCCGCTGCGGTTCCTTGGAGAAAACAAACCCTTCGCCCGTGCTGCTCGCCGGCATCGGCGAACGGGAGGCAAACGCTTTCATCACTCGATCTATGCCTGAAAACGCAGACCGACAGCAGAGAGAAATTTCCACCAGCAACGAGCATGAGTTCGTAGCGGCTATCCGAGACGACGCCATCAGTGCGAATCCAAAGCTTGGCGACGATCCAACATTGCTGCACCGGCTCGCTGACGCGTACAGCGATGCCAAACGCATGGGGCTAACACGGGACGTACTACTCGCTGAATTTTTACATCTCGAGGCACAGATACCGGGCTTTTATCGCAAACCCGTGATTTCAAAATGGCTCGAGAAGCCGGGCGCCTCAATCGAGGACCGCTTCACAGACTTACTGGACGTGTTGCTCAAGGAAGCAGAGCGAGCGCAGGAGGTTCGCTAATGGCGAAGGCGCGCCCCTCTACGCTCGAGCAAGCGGCGCTCGCGCTTGCAGCGTTGCTCGCCGCCGTGGGCGAGGCAGTTCGCGGGGCCTTGGATCGGACGTCGTCCGACCCGGATCGCCTCGACCAGGACAAAGCGAAGGCACGATCGACTGCACGCGTGATACCGAGGACTGAGGACTCCTCCAAGCGCTGCCCGCCTGACCGAGGCCGGTTCGTGACGCGCAGATGGCATATGTCCAAGATTTCGCGCGAGTACCAAGCGCGTGTGACCGGGTTTGAGCCATACATCGAATGGACATTCGCGAATATGGAGTTCGACGGCTTCCGCTCGCCGGACTGCCGCTTACAAGAAGCGAAGGCTCGGTACGACCAATTCTTTGACCGGAAGACCTGGTTACCGAAGAGGTTCTTCGAGATCTTCGGTGTGCCCCGCATGATGAGGCAAGCTCGCAATCAAAGCGCCGTCGTCCGAAACAATCCACCGGCGAAGTTGACTTGGTATTTCATGCAGCCGATATCCCACGAATATTTCAGCGGCCAATTCGAGCTCGAAAAACTTCCGATCGAATCACTGTTCCATCCGTAACATGTACATAACGCAAATTTTTCAACTATCGCAGGACACGCTTCCTTCGCCGGAGGAGCATCTGCGCTACCTCTGGGAGGTTGCAGAACTATTCGATCCGTTGGGATTGCCGATTGAGCATTGGTATTCGTCCGCCGCCGGGACACCGAAGAAATCGCTCAGGTACCCGGCGTTTGACGCAAGCGGCCCAACGTCAACAGTCGTGGAAATGCTTCGCGCTCAAGACAAGAAGGATGCAGTGACGAACTATCGAATAACAGGTGTATGGACCGGTAAAGAAAAGGGCCGCGGCGGCGCGTTCTCAACTTCGTTGTCGTCGGACGTTGGCAACCCAACCTGCGTACTCAGGATGCAGTTCGATCAGGTGGACGCACTCGACGACGCGAGGAACATGCAGCGATTCATGTTCGGCTTGCTCGACATCTGGCCGACCAGCACTCAAATTAGAGTTGGACCGCTCATATATGAGCACACGCACAAGGTCTTTCCCAATCGGCCGGGAGCCGGGTGGATGCTCTATCTTGACCGGGCGATCACGCCAAAAGAACTACCGGAAGCGGCCGAACTCGTGCCGGTCATCGAAGGCGGCAAGCAGAATGGCACCATTATCGTCAGCGTTATGGACGAGGTCTTCAATGCGGACAATCCGGAGCATGTGAAGATCGCGAACGCGATCGAAGTGCGATTGGCGGATCAAGACCTCTTGCCTCGATAGCGCGGAGCAGTTCGTAGCGGCTATCCGAGACGACGCCATCAGTGTGAATCCAAAGCTCGGTGACGATCCCACCTTGCTGCAACGGCTCGCTGACGCGTACAGCGATGCCAAGCGCATGGGGCTGACACAGGACGTACTACTCACTGAATTTTTACATCTCGAGGCGCAGATACCGGGCTTTTATCGCAAACCCGTGATTTCGAAATGGCTCGAAAAGACGGGCGCCTCAATCGAGGACCGCTTCACAGACTTACTGGACGTGTTGCTCAAGGAAGCGGAGCGAGCGCAGGAGGTTCGCTAATGGCGAAGGCGCGCCCCTCTACGCTCGAGCAAGCGGCGCTCGCGCTTGCAGCGTTGCTCGCCGCCGTGGGCGAGGCAGTTCGCGGGGCCTTGGATCGGACGTCGTCCGACCCGGATCGCCTCGAGCAGGATAAAGCGAAGGCAAGATCGACCGCACGCGCGATACCGAGGACTGACGACTCTCCTAAGCGCTGCCCGCCTGACCGAGGCCGGTTCGTGACGCGCAGATGGCACATGTCCAAGATTTCGCGCGAGTACCAAGCGCGTGTGACCGGGTTTGAGCCGTACATCGAATGGAAATTCTCGAATACGGAATTCGACGGCTTCCGCTCGCCGGAATGCCGCTTGCAGGAGGCGAAGGCTCGCTACGATCAGTTTTTCAACAAGAAGACCCGCTTACCGAGGCGCTTCTTCGAGCTCTTGGGTGTGACACGGATGCTCGCCCAAGCTCGTCGTCAAACTGACGTTGTCCGAAATAGTCCACCGGCGAAGCTGACCTGGTATTTCATGCAGCCGATATCTCACGAGTATTTCAGCCGGCGATTCTTGGCCGACGGTCTTCCGATCGAATCTTTACTCCATCCGTGACATGGACATCACTCTGATTTTCACGCTGCATCAAGACACGCTTCCTTCTCCCGAAGAGCATTTATGTCACCTATGGAAGATCGCAAAACTGCTCGAACCGTTTGGGTTGCCCATTGAAGGTTGGTATCCACCCGCCGCCACGCCGAAGAAGTCCCGGGAAAATCCGGCCTTCGATCGCACCGGCCCAACGCTCATGGCACTGCAGATACTCCGAACCGAAGACGAGAAGATGGCCACAACCAACTATCGAAGAACGGGCGTATGGACCGGTAAGGAGAAGGGAAGAGGAGGCGTGTACACGCTGTCGTTTTCCTCCGACGAGCACAACCCAATCTGCGTGTTTAACCTCCAGTTCACCGAGCTTGAGGCACTCCACGACGCGAGGACCATGGTGCGATTCGTGCTCGATTTGCTGGATATCTGGCCCGCAGCCACGAAGATTGAAGTCGGGCCGCTCATCTATTACCTCAAGCAGCAGGTCTTTCCCAATCGGCCGGGAGCCGGGTGGATGCTCTATCTTGACCGGGCGATCACGCCAAAAGAACTACCGGAAGCGGCCGAACTCGTGCCGGTCATCGAACGCGGCAAGCAGAAGGGGACCATCATCGTCAGCGTTATGGACGAGGTCTTCTCTGCGGACAATCCGGAGCATGTGAAGATCGCGAACGCGATCGAAGTGCGATTGGCGGATCAAGACCTCTTGCCGCGATAGCGCGGCACCCACGGCCCGGGCTACCCGGGGACGATAAGTGCAGCGTCTCAAAGCCGCTCGAAGCCGACCACATCATCACTGACTGGCAGCCCCGTTGCCAGGCCCTCCCGGCTGCCCGTGCATATACCCCGGCCCCATCCCCGATCCCATCCCCATACCTTGCCCCCGATGCATCCCCTGCATATAAGGGGGCACCTCCGGCAGCGTAACACCCCGAGCTTTCGCCCGCTTCTGCATTTCGGCGTGGTGTTGATCACGGATCTTCTGGCGCTCGGCGTCCGACTTCGCAGCCAGCATCCGTTTCCGGTATTCGTTGCGTTCGGCAGGCGTCATCAGTTGACTGCCGTACATCATGCCTCGTGCCCCGCTTGCCGTCCCGCGACCCGACTGGGTTGACTGGGCATTGGCCGAACCATCCGCCATCACAAGGGCGACGCCGAGCAGGAACGTAGTGGCGAACAAACGCACTTTCAACATGGCAGTCTCCCAACGATCCGCACATACCAACCGTATAGGGAAAATGAGGCAGATTCCTTGTTCCAGATCAACTACGAGCGAGCGACCGTCACTACCATCGAACATATACGAGCAGCAAATACGCCACCTTCGGCAACCAGAGAAATGCCAATGAACCCAGACGTTTTCCCGGAAACGGCAGAGGACGCAACGCCAGCCGCGGCCGTGGCAGCCACTCGAAGCACCTGGGTGAGCGTCGCGGTGTAAGCGGTAAGCCATGGGCGTTATAGAGTTCGCGTAAAGGCAATCGCACAATGCCGCCATTGAGTTCGCTCAGGAGGGGCAAGCGATGACGGCCTTCGCAAGAGAAGAATTGGAATCGGTGTGGCG
>NZ_JAAAYE010000118.1 GCF_013282575.1 Paraburkholderia sp. NMBU_R16 | reverse complement strand
AAAACGCTCCGGTTATAGGATCAAGCCGTACGGGCAATTAGTATCGGTTAGCTGAACGCATTACTGCGTGTACACACCCGACCTATCAACGTCCTGGTCTCGAACGACCCTTCAAGGGGATCAAGTCCCCGGGGATATCTCATCTTAAGGCGAGTTTCCCGCTTAGATGCTTTCAGCGGTTATCTCTTCCGAACATAGCTACCCGGCGATGCCACTGGCGTGACAACCGGTACACCAGAGGTTCGTCCACTCCGGTCCTCTCGTACTAGGAGCAGCCCCCTTCAAATATCCAACGCCCACGGCAGATAGGGACCAAACTGTCTCACGACGTTTTAAACCCAGCTCACGTACCTCTTTAAATGGCGAACAGCCATACCCTTGGGACCGGCTACAGCCCCAGGATGAGATGAGCCGACATCGAGGTGCCAAACACCGCCGTCGATATGAACTCTTGGGCGGTATCAGCCTGTTATCCCCAGAGTACCTTTTATCCGTTGAGCGATGGCCCTTCCATACAGAACCACCGGATCACTATGACCTGCTTTCGCACCTGCTCGACTTGTCGGTCTCGCAGTTAAGCACGCTTATGCCATTGCACTATCAGCACGATTTCCGACCGTACCTAGCGTACCTTCGTACTCCTCCGTTACGCTTTGGGAGGAGACCGCCCCAGTCAAACTGCCTACCATGCACTGTCCCCGAGCCCGATTCAGGGCCCAAGGTTAGAACCTCAAACAAACCAGGGTGGTATTTCAAGGACGGCTCCACCGAAACTAGCGTTCCGGTTTCATAGCCTCCCACCTATCCTACACAGATCGGTTCAAAGTCCAATGCAAAGCTACAGTAAAGGTTCATGGGGTCTTTCCGTCTAGCCGCGGGGAGATTGCATCATCACAAACACTTCAACTTCGCTGAGTCTCGGGAGGAGACAGTGTGGCCATCGTTACGCCATTCGTGCAGGTCGGAACTTACCCGACAAGGAATTTCGCTACCTTAGGACCGTTATAGTTACGGCCGCCGTTTACCGGGACTTCAATCAAGAGCTTGCACCCCATCATTTAATCTTCCGGCACCGGGCAGGCGTCACACCCTATACGTCCACTTTCGTGTTTGCAGAGTGCTGTGTTTTTATTAAACAGTCGCAGCCACCAGTTTATTGCAACCCCTTCACCCTTTGCGCGCAGGCGCATCAAGCTACCAGGGCGTACCTTATCCCGAAGTTACGGTACCAATTTGCCGAGTTCCTTCTCCCGAGTTCTCTCAAGCGCCTTAGAATACTCATCTCGCCCACCTGTGTCGGTTTGCGGTACGGTCATCATGAGACTGAAGCTTAGAGGCTTTTCTTGGGACCCCTTCCGATTGCTTCGCAGCTTTAAGCCGCTCGCGCCACACCCTTGAATTACGCGCCCGGATTTGCCTAAGCGCCTTCTCCAATGCAGCGACCGGGACGTCCAACACCCGGACAACCTTCCGCGATCCGTCCCCCCATCGCATCTCACGACGGTGCAGGAATATTGACCTGCTTCCCATCAGCTACGCATTTCTGCCTCGCCTTAGGGGCCGACTCACCCTACGCCGATGAACGTTGCGTAGGAAACCTTGGGCTTACGGCGAGGGGGCCTTTCACCCCCTTTATCGCTACTCATGTCAGCATTCGCACTTCCGATACCTCCAGCATCCTTTACAAGACACCTTCGCAGGCTTACGGAACGCTCTCCTACCATGCGCACTTGCGTACGCATCCGCAGCTTCGGTATATGGCTTAGCCCCGTTACATCTTCCGCGCAGGACGACTCGATCAGTGAGCTATTACGCTTTCTTTAAAGGGTGGCTGCTTCTAAGCCAACCTCCTGACTGTTTTAGCCTTCCCACTTCGTTTCCCACTTAGCCATATTTAGGGACCTTAGCTGGCGGTCTGGGTTGTTTCCCTCTTGACACCAGACGTTAGCACCAGATGTCTGTCTCCCGTGATTGCACTCTTCGGTATTCGGAGTTTGCTATGGCGAGGTAATCCGCAATGGACCCCTCAACCATGACAGTGCTCTACCCCCGAAGGTGATACACGAGGCACTACCTAAATAGTTTTCGGAGAGAACCAGCTATTTCCAGATTTGTTTAGCCTTTCACCCCTATCCACAGCTCATCCCCTAGTTTTTCAACACTAGTGGGTTCGGTCCTCCAGTACGTGTTACCGCACCTTCAACCTGGCCATGGATAGATCATCTGGTTTCGGGTCTACGCCCAGCAACTGAACGCCCTATTCGGACTCGCTTTCGCTACGCCTGCCCTAATCGGTTAAGCTTGCTACTGAACGTAAGTCGCTGACCCATTATACAAAAGGTACGCCGTCACCCCTTACGAGGCTCCGACTGTTTGTATGCATGCGGTTTCAGGATCTATTTCACTCCCCTCCCGGGGTTCTTTTCGCCTTTCCCTCACGGTACTGGTTCACTATCGGTCGATCACGAGTATTTAGCCTTGGAGGATGGTCCCCCCATCTTCAGACAGGATTTCACGTGTCCCGCCCTACTTGTCGTACGCCTAGTCCCACCACACTGTTTTCGCTTACAGGGCTATCACCTGCTATGGCCGCACTTTCCAGAGCGTTCAGCTAACAGCACAGCTAACTCGTACAGGCTCTTCCCATTTCGCTCGCCACTACTCTGGGAATCTCGGTTGATTTCTGTTCCTGCGGTTACTTAGATGTTTCAGTTCACCGCGTTCGCCTCTCGCAGCCTATGTATTCAGCTGCGGATACTCCATTCGGAGTGGGTTTCCCCATTCGGACATCCCCGGATCAAAGCTCGTTTGCCAGCTCCCCGGGGCTTTTCGCAGGCTACCGCGTCCTTCATCGCCTGTGATCGCCAAGGCATCCACCACATGCACTTGTTCGCTTGACCCTATAACGAGAGCGTCTCTTTACTCCACATGGGAGGGGATTCGCCACCGCTACAGGTTTGAGTTCTCGCGTTTGCCGTATTCCAAGTGAACTTTCGATCACTTTTCATACTGATACAATCACTACCCTGATATCTTCCACGTCCATCTCATAGACGCTTCCAATATCCATTACTACTTCTTCCAGATTGTTAAAGATCGACAGTCGATAACTACATCGCGCTGACTGGCTCAATCGCCAATGACAAATGTTCGACTCACGCGAGAACTTGCCGCTCTCGCTCAAACACTTCCCATTAAGGATTGGTGGAGGCAGACGGGATCGAACCGACGACCCCCTGCTTGCAAAGCAGGTGCTCTCCCAGCTGAGCTATGCCCCCAGCATAACCAATTTGAGACTCAGGACATCCCGTCGCTTACTCCACCGCTTAACTCCCTTCGGGAGTCGCCCCCTCGTAAGCGCTAAAGCGCTAACGATGGCGGGGATGGTGGGTCTGGTTGGATTCGAACCAACGACCCCCGCCTTATCAAGACGGTGCTCTAACCGACTGAGCTACAGACCCCTGAGTCTGTCAATCTTCACAGTCGATAAGCGTGAGCACTTAAGCTTTGAGCGTTCGCTCGAGAAAGGAGGTGATCCAGCCGCACCTTCCGATACGGCTACCTTGTTACGACTTCACCCCAGTCATGAATCCTACCGTGGTGACCGTCCTCCTTGCGGTTAGACTAGCCACTTCTGGTAAAACCCACTCCCATGGTGTGACGGGCGGTGTGTACAAGACCCGGGAACGTATTCACCGCGGCATGCTGATCCGCGATTACTAGCGATTCCAGCTTCATGCACTCGAGTTGCAGAGTGCAATCCGGACTACGATCGGTTTTCTGGGATTGGCTCCCCCTCGCGGGTTGGCAACCCTCTGTTCCGACCATTGTATGACGTGTGAAGCCCTACCCATAAGGGCCATGAGGACTTGACGTCATCCCCACCTTCCTCCGGTTTGTCACCGGCAGTCTCCTTAGAGTGCTCTTGCGTAGCAACTAAGGACAAGGGTTGCGCTCGTTGCGGGACTTAACCCAACATCTCACGACACGAGCTGACGACAGCCATGCAGCACCTGTGCGACGGTTCTCTTTCGAGCACGACCACCTCTCAGCGGCCTTCCGTCCATGTCAAGGGTAGGTAAGGTTTTTCGCGTTGCATCGAATTAATCCACATCATCCACCGCTTGTGCGGGTCCCCGTCAATTCCTTTGAGTTTTAATCTTGCGACCGTACTCCCCAGGCGGTCAACTTCACGCGTTAGCTACGTTACTAAGGAAATGAATCCCCAACAACTAGTTGACATCGTTTAGGGCGTGGACTACCAGGGTATCTAATCCTGTTTGCTCCCCACGCTTTCGTGCATGAGCGTCAGTATTGGCCCAGGGGGCTGCCTTCGCCATCGGTATTCCTCCACATCTCTACGCATTTCACTGCTACACGTGGAATTCTACCCCCCTCTGCCATACTCTAGCCTGCCAGTCACCAATGCAGTTCCCAGGTTAAGCCCGGGGATTTCACATCGGTCTTAGCAAACCGCCTGCGCACGCTTTACGCCCAGTAATTCCGATTAACGCTCGCACCCTACGTATTACCGCGGCTGCTGGCACGTAGTTAGCCGGTGCTTATTCTTCCGGTACCGTCATCCACACACCGTATTAGGGCACGTGTTTTCTTTCCGGACAAAAGTGCTTTACAACCCGAAGGCCTTCTTCACACACGCGGCATTGCTGGATCAGGGTTGCCCCCATTGTCCAAAATTCCCCACTGCTGCCTCCCGTAGGAGTCTGGGCCGTGTCTCAGTCCCAGTGTGGCTGGTCGTCCTCTCAGACCAGCTACGGATCGTCGCCTTGGTAGGCCTTTACCCCACCAACTAGCTAATCCGCCATCGGCCGCCCCTTGAGCGCGAGGCCCGAAGGTCCCCCGCTTTCCTCCATAGAGCGTATGCGGTATTAATCCGGCTTTCGCCGGGCTATCCCCCACTCCAGGACACGTTCCGATGTATTACTCACCCGTTCGCCACTCGCCACCAGGGTTGCCCCCGTGCTGCCGTTCGACTTGCATGTGTAAGGCATGCCGCCAGCGTTCAATCTGAGCCAGGATCAAACTCTTCAGTTCAATACCTGTTACTGTTTTCGACTCTTTACGAGTCGGTCGCTCACTCAACGTACTGACGTGTTTTCGATTCCA
>NZ_JAAAYE010000117.1 GCF_013282575.1 Paraburkholderia sp. NMBU_R16 | reverse complement strand
GGGCATCGATTCGAAGAACTCGCCGATGCGGTTGGCCATCTCGATCAGGTGCTGCTCGTTCATCGTCGGTCTCTCACTATGCTCACTTGCCCGTGCCCGCATGGGCCGCGCCGCGCTCGCGCTCGTTGAGCAGTGCCAGCTGCTCGTCGGTAAAGCGCGAGTACGCCTGCTGCCACGCCGAAGGCTGCTGGACCGGCATCACCTGCACCGCCGTCACCTTGTACTCGGGGCAGTTGGTCGCCCAGTCCGAGCTGTCCGTGGTGATCACGTTCGCCCCCGATTCGGGGAAGTGGAACGTCGTGTAGACCACCCCGGGCTGCATGCGCTCGGTCACCAGCGCGCGCAGCACCGTCTGCCCCGCGCGCGATTCGATGCCCACCCAGTCGCCCGTCTTCACGCCGCGCTCTTGCGCATCGTGCGGATGGATCTCCAGCCGGTCCTCGTCGTGCCAGCGCACGTTCTCCGTGCGCCGCGTCTGCGCGCCCACGTTGTACTGCGACAGAATCCGCCCCGTCGTCAACAGCAGCGGGAAGCGCCGCGTCACCTTCTCGTCGGACGCCACGAACTTCGTAATCACGAACTTGCCCTTGCCCCGCACGAACTCGTCCACATGCATCGTCGGCGTGCCCGTGGGCGCCTGCGCGTTGCACGGCCACTGCACGCTGCCCAGCTCGTCGATCAGCGCATACGAGACCCCCTCGAACGTCGGCGTGAGCCGCGCGATCTCGTCCATGATCTCGCCCGGATGCGCGTAGTCCATCTCGTAGCCCAGCGCCTTCGACAATTTGAGCGTCACCTCCCAGTCCGCATAGCCCGCCAGCGGCGGCATCACGCGCCGCACCCGCGAGATGCGGCGCTCCGCGTTCGTGAACGTGCCGTCCTTCTCCAGGAACGACGAGCCCGGCAGGAACACGTGCGCATACTTGGCCGTCTCGTTCAGGAAGATGTCCTGCACCACGATGCACTCCATCGCCGAGAGCGCCGCGGCCACATGCTGCGTGTCCGGGTCCGACTGCACGATGTCCTCGCCCTGGCAGTACAGCCCCAGGAACGTGCCGTCCAGCGCCGCATCGAACATGTTCGGAATGCGCAGGCCCGGCTCCGCTTGCAGCGCCACGTGCCAGGCCGCCTCGAACTGCGTGCGCACCGCGTCGCCGCCCACGTGCCGGTAGCCCGGCAGCTCGTGCGGAAACGAGCCCATGTCGCACGAGCCCTGCACGTTGTTCTGCCCGCGCAGCGGATTGACCCCCACACCCTCGCGCCCGACGTTGCCGGTGGCCATCGCCAGATTGGCGATGCCCATCACCATCGTCGAGCCCTGCGCATGCTCGGTCACCCCGAGCCCGTAGTAGATCGCCGCATTGCCGCCCGTCGCGTACAGCCGGGCGGCCGCGCGCACATCGGCGGCCGGCACCCCGGTGACCGCCTCGGTGGCCTCGGGCGAGTTCTCCTCGCGCGCCACGAACTCGCGCCACTGCGCAAACGAGACCGGCTCGCAGCGCTCGGCCACGAACGCCTCGGCCACCAGGTTTTCTGTCACCACCACGTGCGCCAGCGCATTGATCAGCGCCACGTTCGTGCCCGGGCGCAGCGGCAGATGGTAATCGGCCTTCAGGTGCGGGCCGTCCACCAGATCGATGCGCCGCGGATCGGCCACGATCAGCTTCGCGCCCTCGCGCACGCGCCGCTTGAGCCGCGAGGCGAACACCGGATGCCCGTCCGTCGGGTTCGCCCCGATCACCACGATCACGTCCGAGTGCGCCACCGAGGCAAACGTCTGCGTGCCCGCCGATTCGCCCAGCGTCGTCTTCAGCCCATAGCCCGTGGGCGAATGGCACACCCGCGCGCACGTATCCACGTTGTTGTTGCCGAACGCCGCACGCACGAGCTTTTGCACCAAATACGTCTCTTCGTTCGTGCAGCGCGACGAGGTGATCCCGCCGATCGAATCGCGCCCGTACTTGGCCTGGATGCGCTTGAACTCCGAGGCCGCATACGCGATCGCCTCGTCCCAGCTCACCTCGCGCCACGGCTCCGTGATCTTCGCGCGGATCATCGGCTTGGTGATGCGGTCTTTGTGCGTCGCGTAGCCCCACGCAAAACGCCCCTTCACGCACGCGTGGCCCTCGTTGGCCTGCCCGTTGCGGTACGGCACCATGCGCACCACCTGGCTGCCCTTCATCTCCGCCTTGAACGCGCAGCCCACGCCGCAGTACGCGCACGTCGTCACCACCGAATGTTCCGCCTGACCCAGCACCGTGACGGATTTTTCCATCAGGGTCGCCGTCGGGCACACCGCCACGCACGCGCCGCACGAGACGCACTCCGAGTCCATGAACGGCACGTTCTCGCTGGCCGCCACGCGAGAGTCGAACCCGCGCGCGGCGATCGTCAGCGCGAACGTGCCCTGCGTTTCCTCGCACGCGCGCACGCAGCGGTTGCACACGATGCACTTGGATGGGTCGTAGGTGAAGTACGGGTTCGATTCGTCCTTGGCGTCTTGCAGGTGATTGGCGCCGTCAAAGCCATAGCGCACCTCGCGCAGGCCCACCACGCCCGCCATGTCCTGCAGCTCGCAGTTGCCGTTGGCCGGACACGTCAGACAATCGAGCGGATGGTCCGAGATGTAGAGCTCCATCACGTTGCGCCGCAGCTCCTGCAGCCGCGGCGTTTGCGTGGCGACGCGCATGCCCGCTTCGACGGGCGTCGTGCATGAGGCCGGATAGCCGCGCCGGCCTTCGATCTCGACTAAGCACAGCCGGCATGAGCCGAACGGTTCGAGCGAATCGGTGGCGCACAGCTTGGGCACATTCACGCCCGCTTGAATCGCCGCGCGCATCACCGAGGTGCCCGCGGCCACCGTCACCTCGCGATCGTCGATCGTGAGCGTCACGTCCGTGTCGGCGTGCCGGCGCGGCGTGCCGTAGTCGATGTCGTCGAGCGGGTTCAGGTTCTGCGCGGCGCTCTTGCAGGCACAGTTGCCCGAGCCGCAGCCGCCGGCTTGGCCAGTCTTCGAAGGGGATACCAGTGCGTCGGACATGAATCAGTACTCCTCAAGGTTGCGTGCGCCAGCGGCTCAAGCCGCGGCCGCTTTGGGCTCGGCACGCAGACCGAAATCTTCCGGGAAATGATCGAGCGCGGAGCGCACCGGATACGGCGTCATGCCGCCCATCGCGCACAGCGAGCCCGACACCATCGTGTCGCACAGATCGCGCAGCAGTTGCACCTGCTTCTCGGAGGTGTCGCCGTTGCGGATGCGCTGGATCACCTCGACGCCGCGCGTGGAGCCGATACGGCACGGCGTGCACTTGCCGCACGATTCGATCGCACAGAAGTGCATCGCGTATTGCGCCAGCTCCGCCAGGTTGGACGTATCGTCGTGCACCACGAGCCCGCCGTGGCCCACCACCGCGCCCACGGCCGCATATGCTTCGTAGTCCAGCGGAATGTCCCACTGGCTCTCGGGCAAATACGTGCCCAGCGGCCCGCCCACTTGCACCGCACGCGCGGGCCGCCCGCTGGCCGTGCCGCCGCCGTACTCGTCGATGAGCTCGCGCAGCGTCACGCCGAAGGCCAGCTCCACGAGCCCGCCGCGCAAGATGTTGCCCGCCAGCTGAAACGGCAGCGTGCCGCGCGAGCGGCCCATGCCGAAGTCGCGGTAGTACGCCGCGCCGCGCGCGAAGATCACCGGCACCGTGGCCAGCGTGATGACGTTGTTGATCACCGTGGGCTGGCCGTACAGGCCCGCGAGCGCCGGCACCGGCGGCTTGGCGCGCACGATGCCGCGCTTGCCCTCGAGCGACTCGAGCAGCGCCGTTTCCTCGCCGCACACATACGAGCCCGCGCCCTTGGCCACTTCCAGCTCGAACGCATGGCCCGAGCCGAGCACGCTCGCGCCGAGCCAGCCCGCCTCGCGCGCGCGCTCGATCGCCGCGTTCAGCATCGCGATCGCATGCGGGTATTCGCTGCGCACGTAGATGTAGCCGCGCGTGGCGCCCGTGACCACGCCCGCGATGATCATGCCTTCGATCAGTCCGTACGGATCGCCCTCCATCGACAAGCGGTCCGAGAACGTGCCCGAGTCGCCCTCGTCGGCATTGCACACGATGTACTTCTGAGCGGCCTTGGCCGCGCGCACCGTGCGCCATTTGATGCCGGCCGGAAACGCCGCGCCGCCGCGTCCGCGCAGGCCCGATTCGATCAGCGCCTCGACGGCCGCGTCGCCGTCCATCGCCAGCGCCGCTTTGAGGCCCACGAGGCCTTCGTGGGCCAGGTAATCGTCGATCGACAGCGGATCGGTGAGCCCCAGGCGCGCGAACGTGAGCCGCTGCTGGCGCTTCAGATAGGGGATCTCCTCGACGAGGCCCACCGCACGCGCGTGCGTGCTGCCGCCGCCGTCGAGCCAGCCCGCGTCGAACAGCGACGCGACATCGGCCGCCTCGAAGTTGCCGTAGCCCACGCGGCCCGCGCTCGTTTGCACTTCCACGAGCGGCTCGAGCCACAAGAGCCCGCGCGAGCCGTTGCGCACGAGCTCGATCGCCACGCCGCGCCGCGCGGCTTCGGCCTCGATCGCCGCGGCCAGTGCATCGGCGCCCAGCGCGAGCGCCGACGAATCGCGCGGCACGAAGATGCGCACCGCCGACGGGGGTGTCCCGGCCTGCGAATTCATACGGACTCCTTATGAGCGGGTGCGATGCCGGCCTGCGTGCAGGCCGCCTCGAACAGCGCATCGAATTTGGCCGGCGTCACCTTCGCGTGCAGCGTGCCGTTGATCGTCATGGCCGGCGACAGCGCGCATTGACCCAGGCAGTACACCGATTCGAGTTCGACCGGCTCGCCTTCGGCAGTGTGGCTGTGGCTCTTGCCTTCGGCATGCTTCGCATCGAAGCGGCAACCGGTGCGTGCTTCGATATGCGCGGCCAGCGCCTCGGTGCCCATGCTGCGGCACGATTCGGCCCGGCACAGCGCCACGCCCACGCGCGGCGGCGCACTCGTGCGGAAATGGTGGTAGTACGTCATCACGCCATGCACTTCGGCGCGCGAGAGGTTCATCGCCCGCGCCAGCGGCGTCACGACCTCGGGCGGGATGAAACCGGCTTCGTCCTGTATCGCGTGCAGCACCGCGAGGAGCGA
>NZ_JAAAYE010000116.1 GCF_013282575.1 Paraburkholderia sp. NMBU_R16 | reverse complement strand
GCCGCTTCAGCACGCTGCCCGCGCCGGTGGGCAACGTTGAGCGAGCTTTCTTCGTCTTTGCCATCATCGATGTCCTGCGTTTCAATTCGCACCGATTCTACTCGTCCTCGTTAATGCGACAGAGCCCACGACGGGTCGGGGAAGCACACAGCGATGGCGTCCTGGTCGTATGTACCAGCGCTCGTCAAGCCGACGGCGGATGTTCTCAAGGCGGGCAGCATCCCGCCGAGCGTTCACATTGAGCGCGTGCAAGTGAACATCAACCATGTGGCTACGGGCGGCGTCGTCATCAATGTGCAGGATGCGCTCGATCAGATGCATCCAAATATGCGGAAAAAACTCGTTTCGTTACTCGAACGCGCGGGCGCGATCGATGTTGGAAGTTACACGCCCACACAGGTCAGGGATGACCCGGTTCAAGGATGATCCATGTCGCCGCTACACATAGCTCAAGGCTGAACCTTGTTGTCAGGGACATGGGTCACGGGTGAACGACTAATAAGAGAGATGTTTACTTCAAAGAGAGGGGGCGTCCGCATGAATCAAACAACCGGTCTGCTTAGCGTGCAGCTAGGCCCGCTCAAGCGAGATTGGGTTTCCTATTGCCGTTCGCGCGGGATATCGCCGAGCGAAGCAACAAGGCAGGTGATTCGGAAACTAGTGGGCCGCGAGCGTCTTGCGTCGACCTCGCAACGGGTTGACGTGACGGAAGTCACCCGAGGTTCGAGTGGAGGTTCGCCTAACTGCGGGAGAGCACCAAGCCATCGCGGAACTCGCGGCGGCTACGGGCTTTTCCGTGAATTCTTGGATCGTTGCTCTCATTCGCGCTCAACTGACCGGAGCACCCCAGTTCGGGCAAGGGGAGCTCGAGCAACTGGCGGCGTCGAATAGTCGACTGCTCGCTATCGGCCGCAATCTAAACCAGATCGCGCGCGCACTGAACGCTGCACCGGCCGAGGCCGTCCGCGTTCGACCGGAGGTTACGCAGTCTCTTGCGCGCGAGATCAAGTCCCATACCGCTACCGTCGGGGCGCTCATTCAATCGAACGTTCAACGCTGGTCCCGCTAACTTTGGAGGTCCGCATGAAGGTGAAGCCGCATTACAACTGGTCTGATCTGAAGACGTTGGTTCCTAGGAAGTTTCGGCCAGACACGCCCAAAGGCGCGATTCGACGTCGCGCGCATCCTGTCCCCACGCTGCTGCTTCGAGCGAATAAGTACCGCGGCTTCGCCTTGTATGTGATGAGTGCGTTCGGTGCGACGCCGGTGCTTCGCGACGGATCACCTGTTTGGTTCGAGTCGATCGACGCGTGTGCGGATGCGCTGCTGGATTTGGACGTGGACCTCGATTTCGAACACGTTCTCATGGACCTCGGAGTGTGGGATTGCCATGCAATACCTCAGCGACGCGATGAGCCTCGCCCAGCGAGGTCTCAAGACCCGCGTTTTGCAAGGGTGGGCCTGCGGCCCTTGCGCCCCCTGGGCGCTTACTCGGGGGACCGGCCATGATCTCTCTTTGGCTCCTGATCTTTGCAGTTACGAGCTTCCTGTTTTACGTTCATTGCCTCGACTGGAGTTACCTCGTCCGGCATCGCCAATTGCTCGGCTATTTCGCCCATACACCTACCCGTTTCATCGGAGATCTCGCATCGATGTTGGCGTACTTCGCGCTGCTCGTACTCGGTACTCGCCAGCTTTTCGGCTTTGCTCACAACGATGGGCTGTACGTCCTGGCAGCGCTGTTCGTTTCGTTCGTCGTCGGAACCAGGCGCGCGAACGCAGGGCTGCGTGCCAGCGAGGAGGATGTTCAATGAAACTGCTTCTCATCTGCATCACGATTGTTGCTCTCACCGCATGTCAGAAGGAGAGCACCGAATCCAGCAAAGAACGAGCGCAGGACCACCTTTCGCCCATACCTGCTAGCCAATTCGGTCTGAACAAATAGGGAGAGTGACGATGGATCAAGGTCAGCTTTGGCAGTTTGTTTCCGAATCAATCGACAACGCAATTTCAAAATACGTGACCGGGATTTCGTCATCGATTGCGAGTGCGATCGTCCCCGGCGTAACGGCGGCGGTGACGATCTGGATTCTCATGTATGGATGGACGGTGATGCGCGGCGAAGTCCACGAGCCGGTTCCCCAATTTACGGAGAGAGCGTTCAAGGTGTCGGCGATACTCGCGGTCGCGTTGGGATCGGGTGCCTATCAGGCCTACGTCGTCGAATTCGTCAACGGGTTGACAACGGGGCTGGTGCAAACGGTGATGCCGGGCTCGACGAGCAACGTGTTCTCTGCAGTCGATCAGCTTGATTCCAAGGGATTCCAGCTCATGCAGATGTATTGGGAAAGGGGCACCAATCTTTTTCCGGCAGGTGGATATGCCGATCTCGTTTCCGCGCTGATTGTAGGTGTATCGGCGGCGGTGGCCGAACTCGTCATCGCAGGTTTTCTACTGCTCGCGAAAGTCGCGTTGGCTCTCATGCTTGCCGTTGGTCCGTTGTTTGTTGCGTGTTTCGCCTTTGCGCCAACGAGACGATTCGCCGAAGGATGGACATCAAAGATCGCGAACTACAGTCTTCTGATTTTCCTCCTGGCGGCAGCGGCGGCGATCTGCCTGTCGATCTACAAGACGTTCTTCGATCAAATGATCGCGAGTTCGACGACAGCCAATGCACTGGGGGATGCGATGAACCTACTGGCCCTGACAGGGGGAATCAATATCCTGATTATCCAGCTTCCGGGAGTCGCGGCGGGGATCTCCGGCGGCGCTCCGGTTTCAGGTGCTGCGGCCATGGCCTTTGGAGCCGTCCTGAGCCGGATAGGGCTTGGGGGGAGTGGCGGCGATCAGCCCCAATTGCCTCCGAGGATTCAGCCCCGAAACGGCGGATCCGTATCCGACGGAGGGATGCCTTCGTCGAGATCTTCCGGAGGTACCAGCTCACCAATCCCTGCATACCAGCGAGCTACCTATGAACGTCTGCTGGGCCGCAGGGACTGACCGCATTCGCGCGAATTTGGCGGGCGAACTCGATAACGCCGCGGCGGGGAGCTGGGGAACGTGACTCAACCGAAGATCTACGTAAACGGAATACTACGCACGTGGGGCGACGAGTTGTTCGGTAACGACACCCCTGTCGTCCGACCACGTAAAGCAGCCACCGGAGTGACACTCGCGCCTCGGCGGAGATCGCCCCGCAAACGGACCCGGCCGACAGGCGCAGCTAGGATTCGGCAAACGCTCGTTGCGACCACGCGGAAGGCGCCTGAAGTGGTCGTCAAGATTAGCGGTGGGGGCCGCGGAATGAGGGCGATTCGGGCCCATCTCGACTACATATCGCGCAATGGCGAGGTGTCGCTTGAAAACCAGGACGGCGACCAGCTAATCGGCCGCGACGACATCGGTTATCTCAAGAAGGAACTTCAGTACGGTGGATTCGGCATTCCGGAGGAGAGCCGCGTCCGGGAGGCTTTCAATGTCGTGTTCTCGATGCCGCCCGGCACCGATAGAACCGCTGTTCACGATTCAGTGCGCGCCTTTGCTGCCGAGGAATTTGGGGAGAATTTCCGTTATGTGTTTGCATGCCACACCGATGAAGCGCACCCGCATGTTCATCTGTGCGTCCTCGCTCGGTCCAATGATGGTACCAGGCTCAATCCGCGAAAGGCAGATTTGCAGGACTGGCGTGAATCGTTCGCCTCGCATTTGCGCGATCACGGCGTCGAAGCAAATGCGACCCGTCGGCAGGCGCGGGGCGTAGCGAAGCGGGCCATACCTCAACCAGTGACGAACATGCGGGAAAAGCACGGTGTGATACCTGAACGGGCCCGCAGCCCGATCCGCGATGAAGCGCGCCGCAGACGTATCGAGACGGACAAAAAAGTGATACGAGCATATGGTGCGATAGCGCGTGCTATGGCCGAGTCAGAGGACGTAGGTGATCGAGCCCTAGCCGTCGAAATCGTGAATCTGGTAAAGCAGATGCCGGCTGTTCAGCTTGCATATGAACCAACGGCCGGGGATCGTCCCGGGAAGGCAGGTGCGCGGTTGGTTGAAATACAGCGGCCGACGGTACCGAACGGCAAGCGTGGACCTGACGATCCGACTAGATAGCCGATCCTCTCAAAAAGTTGCGACAGCGCAAGAAATTTGCGCTGTCGCAATTTTTTACCGGCGGAGCACGCGGATTCGAGATCGGCTTGCGGTAGTTCTTCAGCGCATAGTGCCAGTGCCCGGTAGTTGTTCAGCGCACGCACACTGTTCACAAAATCCGAGCTCGAGCAGCTGCGTGTTGTGAACACTCCTTGCGATCATGAAAAAGTGGAGCTAGTGCTGAGCTGGTGGCAGGGCGGTAGTGTTCAGCGTATCAGCGTGTCCTGTTCAAGCGCCCATAACCGCCCGTCGAACGTCGCGACAAAGCCGTCTCCATTGGGCATAGGGCTTCGCTGATCGATCAGTCGGTACGCTCGCATGGCATCGGCATCGATGATTGGAGCGCCGGTCTCGATCAACCATCGCATCGCTTGGAAAAACTGACCGTGGCCGAACATCGCCGCCGTGAGATCTGACGAGCAGGGGAGTTTCGTGAGGCGACTCAACGCGGCCCGCACACGTTCGATGAACGTTGCGAATGATTCAGCCCCTGGTCCGTCCGCGAGCGTCGGATCGGACGTATCCCAGTACGTTTCAACCCATGGGCGACGCTGTGCAGCCGATGTGCCTGCACACTTCGCAGGCGCGAGATATGTAAATTCCTGAATCGGCCATGTCTCGCACGGCGTCAAGGGAAATTGACCGAGCGTTGGAGCGGCTGTTTGCTGTGCGCGATCGAAGGGCGAGCAGATCACGATGCCCGGAGGAGAGGCAAAGCGCCGGGCAATTGCGATAGCTTGCTGCGTCCCCCTTTCGGTCAATGGGATGGACGCCGGATCGTCGGTGGCGTCACCAGCGTTCGCGGCGCTTTCGCCGTGGCGAAAGCACGCTACGCGAAGGACAGGCGCAGGGGTAGGCATTCGAACTGGCATGTCATCGTGGGTGCTGGTCGGGCGGTAGTTCTTCAGCGCAGGAGAGTACCGCAGTTTCCGCGTTGCAACGCTCGGCGCGTGCTGCATTCCACGGGCTTCCGGATTACGCGGTTGGTGATCGATTTGTTACGCAGTAACAGTGAAATATTCTTTCCACTCGCTGCTATCGGGATCAAGCGTGGTGAGGATCTGCTGATCAGCAGCCAAGACCAGTCGCTCCAGCATTTCACGTTGCGTTACGCCGTAACGTTTTGCCAAGCGACCGAGGGCCAGCGCCGTACCACTTGAGACCCAGGTATTGATTCGGCGCTCGCCGTTGTCGCCAGCATATGCACGAGACTGACGGTATTTCGCTTGTCGCTGTGCCGATGTTGTTCCCATGCTCAAATCTCGATTGTTACGCAGTAACAATACCCGATTCTGTTACTGCGTAACGCACAAGGGGCCAAACGCGAAAGGTGGCCCATTTCACAAACGATTCCTTTCGCCCTATCGGTCACATCTCGCGCGCAGGGCGCGCTACTGGTCTTCTCTGATGGCAACTAGGGCGATGGCTTGCAGCATTCCATTACACACAAGTCTGCTGCTCGAGCTCACGCGCGTATCTGATACCAGCAGCAAAATCCACCACGCGCTGCATGCCTAGCCAGATGGTCTTGACGCCAGGCTCGCCGTCGCCTTTGCGGG
>NZ_JAAAYE010000115.1 GCF_013282575.1 Paraburkholderia sp. NMBU_R16 | reverse complement strand
CGTCGTGGTCGTGATAGGCGACCCGCCGACCGACCGTGGACAACTCGCACAACCACTCAACCTGGAGGACATCAGCCCGGTCGAAATTCAACTGCTTAACCGTCCTCGGAAACGGGTCACCCCCATGGAGTGCAAACGGAGCATCGAATCGGCGTCACCGAGTCGCAATATCTCTACTTGACATCCACCTTGATGGTCTGGCTCATCGCGGGGCCATAGGAGCGGTGCGCTCCGTCTGCAAATTGCAGGGTCAGCGTATGCGCACCCGGCGGCAGCACAACGTCGGTCTCGGTCTGCCCCTTGCCATAGTGAATGGCATGGTCGTTCGCCGGCACGACGTCACCGGTCGGAACGGGACCGCCGTCAATCAACAAATGGTGGTGCCCTGTTCCCTCGCTCATATCGCCGGCAGGCGCCACTCGCATGCCTGAAACAGCAAACTTCAGATGCACAGGGCTCGTGACCGTCGCACCGTTCGCGGGCTGGAGAAAGCTGACGCTTCCTGCCGCGTGGACCATGCCAGATCCGGCAATAAGTACCGCGCCGGCCGCAATCTGGAAAAACCGCTTCGTAAAAGTTTGAATCATGTCAATCGACCTCATGGATTAAAAAAAGTAGGCTACCAAGGCGCGTCTTGCTGATAAATAGCCACTACGCCTTACCGCAAGAATTCAGTTCGCCAAGAGATCAATACGGCCAAATACACCCGTCGTCTTCGAGGGACCGGCCGCGAAGAACAGCGTGTTCTTGGGCTGGTTGTCGACATCGTTGCCGAAGCTGATTCCCCACAGCCCCGGCTGCGTGAACACGCTGCCATCGTTCCGAGTCAATTTCCCAAGGTCGTTGCCCGTATTGACATCAAAGGCCTCGATCGTGCCGTCGCCGAAATTGCCGACCAACAAGTCATTGCTGAGCGGTCCAAAATTCGTTGGCGCGAGCGCCATGCCCCATGGAGCGTTCAAGGGCCCGCCTACCGCCGCAATCTGTCGGATAAAGTTCCCACTGGTATCGAACTCGTCGAGCACACCCTGGCCCGAGCCCACGACCTGCGCAGAGGCGGTAGCGTTCTGCTTCGCGTAGGTGACGAAAATGTTGTTACCGATGGCCTGGATGCCGAATGGTGCGAACCCAGCTGGCAGATTCGGGTCATGGAACTGACCGCTCAGTTGTACTTTCTGGAATGAACCGTTGAGTACATCGATCTTCCCATTGTGGAAGTCAGCCGCAAAAATCAGGTTTTGGCCGTTGACGGTCGCTGCCGTCAGGCCTTTGTAGATCGCGCCACCTGCTCCGTCGTCAAAAGCAGTCACCGCCTGAGTCGGCAGGACTTTCGGCGACCAGGCCGCTATCGTTCCAGCATCCGTTGCCCACATGAACACCGCCTTGTTCGTCACCCCCCCCCCGGCAGTGATAGCAAAATCCGAAGTTGAATTGAAGATGATTCCTGTCGGTCCAGCGGGGCCGCGTGAGCCGTCCGGGATCGTCACGACCAGCGACTGCACAACGCCGTTTCCATCGTACAGCGACGACTTGTGTGCTCCGTTGTCCGACACCCAGAACGTCCCGGTCGGATTGAATGCCACACCCCAACCATTTTGCAGATTTGTATCAGTATGCGCAGACGTGACGCTGCCGTCGGACACGAGAATGGTGGACGTGAATGGAGACTGGGAAGCAGGCGAACTCGAGTCGCCGCCGCCGCACGCGGACAAGAGGCCTGCTGTCGCCAGCATTAAGATTGACGGTACGATCCAGCTGCGTTTGTTCATTCCTGGTTCCTGGCTTGGCTATCAAAGCATTGTTGATTGGTGGGAGTAACGGCTTCCCGTCAAGCGGGAAATCACAAGCTAGAACTCATCAGCCGGGTGAAACCCGTCACGACAGCACTTGCCTCGTGATCCCGCATATCCGGAACGCATACACAGTGTTGATTCGATGCTGGAAATGCCCGATTTGCCTGCGAAGTTCGGGCGCGACACGCGAATCGAATTTCGCAGGCCGGCGTCACATGACTACGGGCGGCGCCAGGTCAAGGACCAAAGGCTTGTCACTCGCGTGCGACACAGGGTTTCAGTCAGCGTGATCGCCTTGCGGGGCGAACCGAGGAATGCGCCCCACGCGACATGTCGTCGACCGCCTTCAGAACACCGGCCATCAGTGCGGCGCTGTCGCCTGAACGATACGCGCCCCGTCCAGACAGGTATCTTTGTGGCTCGATCTTGAAGTGGCACGCGCTGGGACGTTTGGCATCCTTAGCGGGGTAATGCACATGCAAGGCCACTTTATCTACTACGGTCGTTGTCTGCACGGTCGGTGCATGCAACCTGGATTTTCCGGTTAGCTCGTTGCTGCTGACATACGTGATGTTTTGCTTATCCCTTAGAGAAATCAGATACTCGTCGAAGTAGTCATCGTGAGCCCGCAACCTGCCGTCCGGCGTCCTGCCACTCAGCTTCTGCCGGTCAACCGACTTCTCGACCGAAACAAGGCTATCGGGGTCGTTTTCGGTCAACCAGACGAAGAGCTCGCGTGTAGGCCTTTGTGCAAATAGCTTCAGATTCTGCAGCATCTGCTGATTGCGGGCTTCCTTTTGCAGCGCGTCAATACGCGCTGACAACTCCACAATCTTCTTCTCAAGCACGAGCTTCGTCTCGTCGGCACCGCGTTTCATGTCAGACAACGCAGCACCCGAAACACACTCCGCAATTATTTCGACTGCCTCGTCGATCTTCTTGATGCGCGTCTCACCCTTCATTTTCATCGCTTGAAGCGTGTCACAGATATGACCGAAAACTCTGAGCACATCGCCGCCGCTCAATAGGTAGAAACCACTCTCGTCGCATTTTTGGCGCAGCGTTAGCGCACGTTCCTCGGCATAGGCGAGACACGGCCCAATGTCGAAGTTCCGCGCGCTCGGATGACCGAGCGTGTCACGCGCCGCCTTCAAAGCGCTCTGGTCTCCATTCGCCTCGGGCGCTCGGCTCACCCGCGGCCGTACTTGCTGCTTGGTTACACGGCGCCGGCGTGACACCATTTTCGTTCCCGGACGATTGGCTTTGGGAAGCGTGATAGCCCTCGTTACGGCATTGTCGTCCGAGACCGAGCGTTCCATCGCGGATACGCCATAGTCCTCTACCAGAGGACTATTCGCGTCTGCCTTAACCTCTTGGTCAAGCGAAGTCGGCCACTTTTGCCCCCTCGATTTTTTTGTCGCATCCGCAATAACACTGTTCCGTTGCAGATCGACACCGATCCGCGCGATTACCGATTCCAACTCATCGAGCGCAAACGCAGCCAGGTCCGGCTCAACGAGACCGACGTTTTCCTCAGCTACGGACCGGCTAAGCCAAGCAATGTCCGCTCCTATTTCATCGCATTGCTGCGCCAAGAGTTCGGAGACACGCCCCCGCTTCACGTCTCCCGCCCGAACGAAATCGTCCAATCCGTTTGCCGGGAACTCGGACATGCCTTGCACGATGTTCTTAAGGAGTGCGTCGATACGCGACGACATATCCCACGCTACCTCCACGAATGCGTCGAAAGTCGCAGCATCGACCCCCTTTGCGCTCCGGTTCAGAACCATTGCATACGGGCGTGTTTGCTCCACCTGCTCGAGCGCCAGAAGGTTGATCCGTTCACTCGATCCGATCAAAGACGCTTTTTGTTGAAAAAGGTATTCATTGCTGAGGCCGGGACTTCCACGAAGCTGCTCAATCGACGTCAAACATCTATCGACCCGGAGCGCGAAACCGCGACAATTCTCACATAAATCCCGCAAATTTATGATTACCTCTGCACGCTCATCCCACATCCCGCTGCCAACCGCCAGTTTTTTTTGCCTATCCCCTTCGCCCGGTATGTCCGTCATCGAGGCATCGACAATCTCGCGACCTTGCGCGAGCCTCGCAATTTCCTTTTGGATTAATTTCTCATACGTATAGTTAAGGATTATCCTGGCTGTAAGCACATCATGGCAGTAGGCTGGAAGCGACATTTTGATGGCCCCGCTCCACAGTTGTCCAAGAACAACGCGGCCGTCTCCGGCTGGTGCAGCTCCCAGCTCTTCAAGATCTTTTTCGCAGCAGCCGACGAGGGCCTCGAACGCATCGAAAGCTCTTGATGCGTCGCTATCGCACTGTTTCAGTTTCTCTAAAGCGCCATCAAGATCATCTTCTGTCGATCGTCCAAGGCAAATGGCGATTTGCCCGCTCCCGATTTCGATGCTGATCATCTGCGCCAGCATTTCATGCACTCGCGCAAGATTGTCAGTCACTTCCACCATGTTACGGCAGGCCACATCGACTTTCGTCAAGTCAGCGTTAAAGCCCTTGAGCGTATGCCGAGCGGTTCCAAATTCATTCAGTGGCGATCCATGAACGGATTCAGCTTTCCTATCCATTCGCGCCGCATCGTTGCCCAAGCGCAGTATCAATGGAGAAAGCGCTCTATTTCTGGTGTTCCGAATCGCTTTGCGTATTTCACTCAAGAGCGGCCCGATTTTTTTTGCGTGCCCCACAACGCTGTCGTAGCGGTGGTGGGTGAGCCTCACGTATTCCAGTTGCTCCGTCGCGAACTTTCCAACGGCCTCAGTCACTTGAGACAATGCTAACCCCTTTGCAACGGCTGCGGACCGGTCTGGGTCACGAACCAAAGGCAGAGGCTGTCGATCGGACGGTGAAGTGCCCGTGAGCCGCGTCGATCCCTCCCGCGCGCTGTCACTCGCCCGCGATGTCAAACCGGCCAGCGGTGCCGATGGCACCGCTGGCTTCATGGTGGTTGACGCCTTTCGGGATCTAGATGCCCCTCTCGGGTTCGTCGTACCGTCGACCGTCGCGGGAGAGGATGGAGCCGATGGGGAGGACAGTCTCATGCAGTTACACCTTCTGCGGTACATGCGACTTGGTAACCGCTTCAGGAGACCACGAGGGTGACGGACGCTCCTCCCACACGCGCGAAATGCGGACGTCGAACACGAACGAACGATTCTTACTGCGCCCCCGTGAATGTCACTGATACGCTCGCGTTGTGAACGGCTAACGCCAATATAGCTTGCAAAGCTTTCCACTTTTCGATTGGTATTGCCGATACTGTAGCTCTAGCTCAGACTTTAATGGGACATTAAACCGATTTGTTTCCGGCAAGGTCAGTGCCCTGAGAGATATTTGTCGATCAGTCAAATATTGGATCAATCTGTTCGCCTGCCAGTAGGTAACCTCCGAGCTCATGTTAACTGAGCTTATTTCGCTAAACTTTATCGCGTCAATCAAATTGTCAATCTTATTGGAACTCAACGCCCCAGATTGCGTCAGGTCGAGTGTCGAGGATGTGTATTGACCATTGTTTATTTTTTCTATTAAGCTATCAACATCCGGCGCAGGAATTTTGGCAACAAGTCCCTCAAGCATTGGGGTGTAACGTTCACTACGACTACGCGGCAACTGAGGCGCATATCGCGAGGTAGCTGAATATCCCGGCTGACGCGGATATCCTGACTGCCCACGGTGCGACTGAGACGTAGATGTCGACCCATACGGATGAGGCGTAGCGGGACGTCTCGGCGGAACTCCGTCGAACACTGCGTTTGGATATTGGCGCCGCTCTGGTTGCACAGAGGCCGCGCCTGTTCTCGACGGCACCTGATCTGCATATCGATGTGCACTGCCACTCCCGCCGGCAGCATTCGCAGATGTGAATCGCCCCGGGAATCGTGGAGGCTGGTTGGTTTAAGTTGATGCCGGCATCGCAACTCCGTTGCTGAGTTGCCGGTAATAGTTTGCCTCAGCTTCAGCGGGTGGGATATAGCCGAGCGGTTCCAT
>NZ_JAAAYE010000114.1 GCF_013282575.1 Paraburkholderia sp. NMBU_R16 | reverse complement strand
TGACGGGGGACTGCTCGGCGCGGCGTGGCGGCAGCGGTTCCGGGCTACGCCCTTCACCGCTGCCGCCACGCCAGTACTCTCATCCTGATTGACGCGCTGCTCTCATCTTGTTTGACGCGCGGCAAGATGCCGCGCAATCGACGCGATGCGCCAGCCTTGCCAGTAAAGCGAGCGTGCGATCTTGCGCACGTCCGTTTCGCGTTGAATCGAGTCCGTCGTGTCGAGCATGCGCCAAGCGTAGGGCTCCGCGCACGCGTGGGCACGCGGATCAATGCGTACCCGTGCCAGCAACGCTCGGGGAACGTTGAGCCGTAGCCGACGAAGGCCGAACATGAGAACCACGCTCACTCAATCACGATGGTTCGACCTCTCGCTATGGCAACCAACAAAACGAAGTTCTTTCGCGTCGCAGTAGAAGGCGCAACCATCGATGGTCGCGAAATCAAGCGCGATTGGCTCACGCAGATGGCAAAGAACTACAACCCGGAACTGTACGGCGCGCGCTTGAACGTCGAGCACGTCAAAGGATATGCGCCGCTTTCAGCGAACAGCCCGTTCGGCGCATACGGCGACGTGACGGCACTCGAAGTGCGCCAGATCGATGACGGTCCGCTGAAAGGAAAAATGGCGCTCTACGCGCGAATCGACCCGACTGATGATCTGATCACGCTGTCGAAAAAACGCCAGAAAATCTATACGTCGATCGAAGTCAACCCGGCCTTCGCCGACAGCGGGGAAGCGTACTTAGTTGGCCTCGCCGCCACGGACGATCCGGCAAGCCTCGGCACCGAGGCGCTGCAATTTGTCGCGAAGCGCTCGAACAACGTGTTCTCAGCGCCATGCGAAACAACGCTTGAATTCGACGGCGACATTGAGTCTCCGAGCCTGCTTTCGATCGTCAAGGGAATGTTCGCCCGGAATCGCACGACCGACGAACAGCGTCACAGCGACGTTCACCGAGCAGTCGAAGAGGTCGCCTGCTTCGCTACGAGACAGGCCCGCGAAACCGCGGCGCTCCGCATCGAGTTCGCTGCGGCCCGGCAGGACGCGACGGATGCAAAGAAGCGCGCGGACGAGGCGTTCGCCGCGGTGGAAACGCTGACCGCGAAGCTATCGTCAACGGATAACGGCGCGCCGCGACGCCCGCCATCAACCGGCGCGACGGGCGAATTCGTGACCGACTGCTGATCCCTTCCACGCTCATATCTCGGAGCCCCCATGAAGAAGGAAACGCGCTTGGCGTACAACAAGTACACCGCGCAAATTGCCAAGCTCAACGATACGTCCGACGTGTCAACGAAGTTCACCGTCGAGCCCACGGTGCAACAGACAATCGAAACCAAAATTCAGGAATCGAGCGAGTTTCTGAAACGCATTAATGTGTTGCCCGTGACCGAGTTGGAGGGCGAAAAGCTCGGTTTGTCGGTATCTGGCCCGATCGCCAGCCGCACCGACACGACCAAGGTGGACCGCCAACCCGTCGACCCGACCGCGCTCGACAGCGCCAAGTACCGTTGCGAGAAAACCGATTACGACACGGCGATTACGTACCGCAAGCTCGATGCATGGGCCAAGTTCCCGGATTTCCAGCAACGCATCCGCGACGTGATCGTGACGCAATCCGCGCTGGATCGGATCATGATCGGCTGGAATGGTGCCGAGGCTGCGCCTACGACCGACAAGGCCGCGAACCCGCTGTTGCAAGACGTCAACATTGGTTGGCTGCAACAGTACCGTAATCGAGCGGCGCAGCGTGTTCTGCATGAAGGCACCAAACAAGCCGGCAAGGTTCTCATCGGTAAGGACGGCGACTACGCCAACCTCGATGCGCTCGTGATGGACATCGTTTCGTCGATGATCGACCCGTGGTTCCAGGAAGACACTGGGCTCGTCGTGATCTGCGGCCGGGAATTGCTGCACGACAAGTACTTTCCAATCGTCAACGCGACGCAGGCGCCGACCGAACAGCTCGCAGCCGATTTGATCGTCAGCCAAAAGCGCATTGGCAACCTGCCGGCTGTGCGCGTGCCATTCTTCCCGAAGCGGGCAATGATGGTGACGAGGCTCGACAACCTATCGATCTACTTCCAAGAGAGCGCTCGCCGACGCTCGCTCATCGACAACCCGAAGCGCGATCAGGTCGAGAACTACGAATCGTCGAACGACGCGTACGTCGTCGAGGATTTCGGGTGCGGCTGCGTCGCGGAAAACATCGAACCGGTGGCAGCATGACCATTGACACACCTGCTCGCGCTCACTACGCGCGGGTGACAGCTGCACGCGCGGCAGCTGCCGCCTCGCCCGGTCAAACAATGGCTGGCGCGACGCCCTATGAGCTGATGCTCGCGAAGCTCGCATCCGACCGGCGTGCGCTCAAGAGCGTGCAGTCGATCGCCCGGAAGATCGAACTCAAAAGAAAGCTGCTGCCTGAGTATGCCGACTACGTCTCGGGCGTATTGGGCGGTGGCCGCGGCGCACAGGATGATGTTCTGGTCACTGTGATGGTCTGGCGCATCGATGCCGGCGACTTCGACGGTGCGCTTGATATCGCATCGTATGCCCTGTCTCACGGCCTTGCGCTGCCCGATCAGTTCGAGCGATCGCTTGCCTCTCTCGTCGCCGAGCAATTCGCCGACGCAGCACTCTCGGCGTTCATGGAAGGCGGATCATTTGATGCCGTGAGCCTGGAACGCGTTGACGAGCTGACGCGCGACGCCGACATGCACGATCAGGTCCGCGCCAAGCTCTACAAGGCACTCGGCTACGCGCAACAAGTGACCGATCCGCCGCGCGCACTCGAATATCTGCGTCGAGCTCTGTCGTTAAACGATCGCGTCGGCGTGAAAAAGGACATCGATCGGCTTTCGAAGCTGGTCGAGACCGTCGACCGTCCGAGCGACGCCACCGACGGTCAGTAAAGAGCCCTCCCCGGCATGGCGGCACCGGCGCTCGATCCCTACACCTGATGGAAACGGGAACTGAGCGTCGGTCCACCGTCACCCCTGAGCACCTGGATATCATGAGCAGCTTCATTGCTATCGCCGATACGACTGTACCGGCCTACCCGGCCAACGCCACCATCATCAGAAACGACGGATGGTTTCCCGACATCGATCTCAAAGACCTACGCGAAGCAATGCGTCTCGATGGCACGGTGACGCACGAGCGGTTGCGCCTAGCCACCGTCGACGCGATCGCGAGCATCAACGATGAGGTTCGGGCATGGAAAGCGGCGCGATGCGCGGAGGGGTACGCCGATCTGGCGAGTGTCCCGGCTGGCCAGACCGACGGCGTCAGCGCTCACATGCTGCGGTACCGCCGCGCGGTCTACAACTTGACACGCGCCGACCTGACTGAGCAATACCGCGCCTACGACGTCACGAAGACGGGTGCCAACGATGCCGAAGTCCTGGAGGCAACGATATGCGAGTCGCGTCGCAACGTCCGGTGGGCGCTGAATGACATGCGCGGCGTCCCGCGCTCAACGATCGAGTTGATCTGACCATGATCGTCCGGGCACTACAGGGCGATACGGTCGACTCGCTGTGCTGGCGCTACTACGGTCGCACCAACGGCACAGTCGAAGCGGTGCTCGAGGCGAACGCCGGCCTCGCCAACTTCGGTGCCATTTTGCCCGTCGGCACTCCGGTCCACTTGCCGGCGCTCGAAACCGTGACAGACACAAAGCCACTGCTGCAATTGTTTGATTGACCCAGGAGCCTCCCTACATGGCCGGATCGCACACCCCAACCGCCGTTCCGTTGACCGCGGTCGGTATCGCAAGCCTCGCGCCGGGCATCGACGGGAATGCGTTGATCGGCGCGTTTACAGGCGCCGCGCTCGTTGTCGTCACATCGAAAGAGATCAGCGTCGGCCGGCGCGTGGTCTACATGCTGATCTCGCTCGTGATGGGATATCTCGCGGCACCGGAAATCGTCAACGCCACACCGATCCATTCGACAGGCGTCGCAGCGTTCTTCGCGGCCGCTCTTGTCATCACCATCACGCTTCGAATGATCGATCGCGCGAGAGCCTGGGATCCACGCTCGATGTTCCGAAACCGGGAGTGACATGTCTATTTCGTTGGCTCTTATCACATGCGTCGCACACCTCGCGACACTCGTGCGCGTCCTCACCTTTCGGCGAAATGGCGCGCGATATCGGTACCACGTGTCGTGGGTAGAATGGGTCCTAGTTGCTGTGATGGGCGGGTCGGCGATCGAGCTGGCGCTGCACCTCGGGCAAGTCGGCATTTTTGAAGCGGCAGCGGCAGTCCTGCTGGCCGCGCTTGTGCTCGGCGCGCGCGGCAACGTCGCACGCCTTCTCTGGAGCGATTGACCATGAAGACGCATCGCCTCGGCGACCACGGCGACGACGTTGCCCTGCTGCAACGCCGGCTGGCCCGCGCCGGGTTCCGACTGGAAGTGACCCACCTCTACGACGACGTGACCGAAGCCGCTGTCGCTGCCTTTCAGCGGAAGGCCGGGCTCATCGACGATGGAATAGCCGGCCCCAAGACATATGCCGCGCTTGCAACCGGCCAGCGCGATCCGAAGCATCTCGGCGGTGCCGATCTCGTGCGAGCAGCGCAAACGCTTGACGTTCCCGTCGCTTGCCTGCGCGCCGTGCTCGAAGTGGAATCCCGCGGCTCCGGCTTCCTGCCCAATGGTCGGCCCGTTATCCTGTTCGAGCGACACGTATTTTGGAAGCGGCTCAAGGCACGCGGTGTCGATCCTGCACCGTTGTCGACGAAGAATCCAAACATTTTGTCGCAAACGCCGGGCGGCTATCAGAGCGGCGCCGCGGAGTACACGCGCCTCGCTTCTGCCGAGGCGATCGACGCCGCTGCCGCATGGGAGTCGGCGAGCTGGGGCGCATTTCAGGTAATGGGCTACCACTGGCAGCGTTTGGGCTACGCGAGCGTCGACGATTTCGTGGCTCGCATGGAAGCTGACGAAGCCGGCCAGCTCGACGCCTTCGTGCGGTATGTCGCGGCTGACACGGCGCTCATCGCCGCGCTCAGGGCCAGGAAATGGGCGGCATTCGCGAAGGGATACAACGGCAGGAACTATGCCGCGAACCTGTATGACGTCAGGCTCGAGCGCGCCTATGAACGCTACGCAGCGGCGGCCGAGGACAGCGCGGCGGTAGTCGCGTGAACAGGCTTGCCATGAAGCTGATCGCGGCATTGTTGACTCTCGCCGCGTTCGTTGCGGGGGCGTGCTATGTGCGTGCGCTGCGTGCCGATCTGGCAAATATGAATCGGCTTCTTGTCGACGCGCGAAAGGGCATCGCAGCCCGGGACAGCACCCTTCAGCAGGTGCGTGACGATGCCGCTCAGAAGGCGACCCAGCAGATGCAATTCACTCGAGCACACGACGCGATCGCCTCGAAGCTGGAGGCAACACGGCTCGAGAACCGGAGATTGACCTATGAAACCGACGAGCTTCGCGCATGGGCTGATACCCGCTTGCCTGACGACGTTGTGCGCCTGCACACAAGCCCCACTCTCGCCAGCGCCAACGATTACATTGAACGAGTGCCCGGCGGTCAGCCAATGCACGCTACCGGCTATGGCGCCGCGAACGAACGGTGACCTAGACGCCGCCCTCACGACGGCAAAGGCCGCATGGGCCGCGTGTGCGGCCAAGGTCGATATGATCGTTTCGTGCCAAACGGAAGCGCGGCAGCGTGAGGTCGGGGCACACGCCCATGATTAAACCCGCGAGCCTGCGAAAAGCGCTTGTCGCGGCGATTCCATCTCTCGACGCCGAGCCCGACAAACTGGCGGTGTTCATCGACCAAGGATCGATTGTGGCGACTGGTACACGCTCGCTGTCGTTCGAGTATCGGTACACGGCGCATGCGCTCGTGATGGATTTCGCGGGCGACGCCGATGGGGTCTTCATCGCGCTCATCGAATGGGCCCGCAAGAATCAGCCGGACCTCGTGACGAACCCGGACGAACGTGCTCACGGCATTACCTTCGAGGTGGACATTCTCAACCATGCGACGGCCGATCTCTCTATCAAGCTGGCGTTGACGGAAGGCGTGGCGGTGACGACCGGGCCGGATGGTAGTCGTGTCGTCGTGACCTGCCCCCTTCGGTAGGGCCAGTCGGCTTCTAGCAAAGTCCCTTTAAACCAGCTCCTGGAAAGCGGCAGGAGCATCCGCTGTTGCCCGATGTTTCGCCGCGAACTCTGCTGGCGAAAGATAA
>NZ_JAAAYE010000113.1 GCF_013282575.1 Paraburkholderia sp. NMBU_R16 | reverse complement strand
GCATTCTGCCGCAACCAGCCATACCTCAGCTTGTCGATTCAGAGCGCCTCAAGGGTTCGCTGCGCCGGGCTTACGCCCGCCCTTGACCCGCTAACATCACCCACTCGGAATTCAAAAGAGGCATAAATATCTGGGATTCCACTTTCGCCCCGGGTACGCCGACTTCTGTAACAACCTGACAGTACCGCTTTGCCCGGTAGCATCGGTTCGTGTCTTGCACCAGAACTTCGCGGGGGAAGGGGGGAAGGCTGGACTTCCCGAGAAAGCATAGAGAGTCGCGATCCGATGGGATCCGGCTTCTGGCCCCCTCGAAGAACTCCACGTGAGAGGTACTTGATGTGCACCCACGGGCGTCGACATTTCGATGCAGCACTCCAAGATCACCACTGCGCAACCGCCGAACTGACAAATAACAGGACCGGGTTCAGCTATGCATTGACGTCCTTCGGACGGGCATTCGTTCAGGTTGCCAGTACGTCCTCGCTTCCCGTGATGGACGTGGGCGCAGCTTATGGAATCGCGACACTTCCCGCGCTGCACACCGGTGCGAGCGTAATTTCAGTTGACATAAACGAGGCGCATCTTTCGACAATTGCGAAGGTGGCCGATCCGGGCGCGCGATGCAGGCTGACGCTCTTGCGCGATAGATTTCCTGATTTCGATATGGAACCCGCCTCGCTAGGAGCTGTCTACCTGTCGCAAGTCCTGCCGTTCCTGCGGGGAGACGAAATCGAGGTCGCGCTGCAGAAGCTCAGTCGCTGGATCGCTCCCGGCGGCAAGGCGATTGTGGTGTCCTTCACCCCATATATTCAGCATGTGAGCTCCTTCTTGCCGATTTTTGAGGAGCGACGCAGGAGCGGGATCAGATGGGCAGGTCAGATCGACGATCTTGCGCGATTCAGCTCGGAGCCGTACTTCATTGCTAATCTTCCGAAGGAGGTCAACCACATTTGCTTGGATGACCTTCAATGGGTTTTCGAGAAGCACGGTTTCGTAGTAGACGAGGCTCGGTATTTCGGAGAGGAGGAGGGTGCACTGCCGTCCGGTGTTGGCCTGGACGGCCGCGAAAGAGTTGGGTTGATTGCCCGCCGACCGTGAGATGCCCTAGTTAGGCGCTCCAGCTTCGAGCACTGGCCACTTCAGGAGGTTGCCGCAACGTTGTCCAGCAATTGTCGGAGCGAGTCGAAGCCTTTGCTTGCAACTTCGCCAGGCGGTAGCAAGCGATATGCTTCGTTGAAGATCTCCAGCGAGACAGGGCCGTCGTAGCCATTTTCCATCAGAGGCATCAAAAAGCGCGTCAAGTCGAAATCGCCCTGTCCCGGGTGACATCGAAAGCGCCGGCTCCACGAGAGGAAATCCAGATCCAGTTTCGGCGCGTCGGCGAGCTGGACAAAGAATATGCGGTCAACGGGAATGGTCGCGATTGGGCTCAGGTCGTCCGCTCGGCAAAATGCGTGAAAGCTATCGAGAACAAGCCCGAAGTTTGCCGCCCCCACGCGCTGAACGATTCGCCATGCATCCTGATAGGAACTGACGTAGCGGCCCCACGATAGTGCTTCGTAGCCAAGGCGCAACCCTCGGTCAAGCGCACGCTTGGCCAGCATTCGCAGATCGTCGACTACTACGTCGTCGTCCGCGACAGTATCCCCCGACACATTGCTGCACATGAGCAGAAGTGACGCCCCTAATGTCTGCGTGACGTCGAACAGCGCATCGGCGCGGTCAAGGCTCGCCTTCACTTGCGCCCGCGGGCCACCTTCGAAATCCCTTAAGGGTTGAAACGTGGCAATGTCCAACCCCAGTTCACTCGCGATGCGCCTTACCGTCTTAGCATTTCCATCGAAAGCAGCTAAATCCACATCGACAAGTTCGACGCTGTCAAAGCCTGCTGCCGCGATCGCCTCGAGCTTTTGGGGCAGCCTTCCACCCAGCCCTACCGTGGCCATGCATCGTTTCATTCCGATCTCCAAATTGAGATTTGACAGCTCGGAAGCCGGCCCGGTCCCTTCCGAGTTCAAGACGACGTGTGCATTTACAACACACTGGCTTCAGCCACGCAAAATGCGGAGTGTCTCTTACGCACGCGAATGGGCGTAAAACCAGACTGTGTCATCAGAGCGTCGAATTGCTCCGCGGTGCGTTCGTGACCTTGATGCAAGACGAGCATGTTCATGTCCAGCAGGAGGTCGTATGGGTCACAACGAGTTGGGTCGTCGTGCAGCACGCGCTCGACGATGACAAGCCGTGCGCCGGGCTTCATCGCTGCACGACAGCTGCGAAGAATTTGCAATGCCTGCTCGTCTGGCCAGTCGTGCAGGATGTAGGAGAGCACATAGACGTCTCCTCCATCCGGAACTTTTTCGAAGAAGTTTCCCGGCACGAATTCGAGGTTGTCCTGATTGCAGGCGGTTTCGGCGAGGCGAATCGTCTCGCTTTGATCGTAGACGACTCCGCGTATCCCGACATGATGGCTCGCGATCGCACGCATCAACGCGCCGGTGTTGCCGCCAACATCGATGACGACATTGCCGGGCGAGAGCCGTAGACTTGCGGCGACGATTTCATGGCGGCCGGGATATCCGCTCGCCATGTATTGTCTATAGGTCGATGCGGCGTCATCGCAATCGTTCATGTAGTCGAAAAAATGTTTGCCATGCGCCTTCACAAATCCCTCTTTGCCGCTGCGCAGAACGTGTGGCAGTTCCATCCAGGCTGACCATGCTGCCGGCTCCGACCAGAAACGCGCAGCCCAATGTTGCGAGGGAACACCAGTTTGCCGTAGCAAGAGCGACAAGTCGTTGTGCGCGATACGACGCTGGCCGTCAACGGCGAAAACGCCAAACGAAGCGAGCGTTCGCGACATACGCCAAAGTGCATCACTGTTGACTCCAAGAATACCCGCGACGCTCTCGATGGCGACGGCCTGGTATGGCTTGATGGCGTCTGGTAATCCGATTTCGCATGCGGTACCCAGCATCTGGGAAACCGCCATCCCACGGACCAATGCGCGAAGTTTTCGGATTTGCCGAGGCCGGGCAGTGGCCATGTCGGCAATTGCGGCCCCGGAGACAAAATTCAGATTCGGGAGCGAACCACGCAGTGCAGTGGTTGCATCGTGGTTGTCCCGATGCGAGGGAAGTAACGGTGCATCGGTGGCCGGCGGATGCCGACGTCGCCCTGTTCGCTTACTCGTTGTCGCATCGCTACTGTTCGCACGCCTCATGAATTCACCTCGTGAAAGCAAGTTATGGCAGCCGTTGCAATGACTTTGAAGCAGACGTTGCATACTTTGGCCCTGCACATGAACCCTTATGTCGAGCCCGCGAAGTTCGGATCGCAAACGCGAACCGCTTCGTCAAGGTTCAGTTTCCGCCACGAGCATGTACCCGATTCCCCAGACTGTCCGGAGGTATCGCGGTGCGCATGCGTCGCTCTCCATGGCCCGCCTGAGCCGCAGCACCTGTACATCTACACTGCGGTCGTTAGCCTCATAGCCGCATCCACGGGCTCGCTCGATGAGATTCGCACGGCTGACCGGACGGTTGGGCGTGGCGGCCAGTGCGCAAAGCAGCCGCAATTCTGCAAAACTGAGTGGCATTCGCATATCGCCTTTCGAAAGCTCCTCGCGCTGCAAGTCAAGACTGAATGGACCGAAGCGCAGCACAGGCGCTTGTGCGATGGGCAGGAACTCGCCACGCAGAGTCTGGGTGCGCAAGATGAACTGCTGACGGCGCAGCATCGCGCGAATGCGTGCGGCAAGTTCACTCGGCACGAACGGTTTGTCCAAGTAGTCGTCAGCGCCCATTTCGAGCCCGATGACCCTATCCAGCGGGTCAGCAGGCGCATTCATCATCAGGATCGGAACAGTGTTGCCCCGTGCGCGCAATCGACGGCAGATCGATAGCCCGTCTTCGCCCGGCATCGTGACGTCGAGCACGAGCACGTCATAGGGTTGGCGCTCGAGGCACGCATCGAGTTGCGCGGCATCGCGCACCGCTCGAACCTCGAAACCTTGCCCGGCCAGAAATCGCTGCAGCATGCCGCGTATCTCTGCTTCGTCGTCGAGCACGATGACGCGCCCGGTGCGGGCGCGGTTGGAGGGTTGCGCTTGCGTCAGCATGATCGAGAACAGGGGAAGAGGAGAGCAGTGAAATCGAAAGACACGCGCTCGGTGGCTCTCAGTAATACAAGATTTCAGACAGACGAATTCTCAAACCTTCTCATGGCGTTTCTGCTGACGGTTCGCAGTGCACCGCACCGCACCTCGGAAGAGCGCGCGCTGAGAACGTGACGGACTTTACGGTTGTAATGTTGATATCCTTGTAGTGCATGCCGCTTGCATAGATGACGCGCGGGCGGATATAAACAGACCATCCGACGGCCGGCGTCTCGCACGAGGTGAGCATGACAAGGATCGCGATCTGCAGTGCGTCACAACTCTTCAAAGACGATCTGAGGAAGAAGCTTGTTCACACATGCGTCGACGTGTCATGCTTCGATTGCGAAGCGACTCTGATCCATGCAGTTGACCGATTTGATTATGGCCTCGCGTTCGTCGACTATTCGCTTGGGGTCGAAAGCATTTTGGCGATCTGTTTTCGCTGTGCCCAGCCCCCGCGATGCCCGGTGACGATCGTCCTTCCCTGCGGGGTCGAACAGGAGGCAGTCATGAGAATAATCGACACGGGAGCCGACCACATACTCACCGCCCCCGTAGATGCTATCGAGGTCTCCTGGCATGTCATGCTGGCGCAAACGAGAGGCCTCGAAACATCGACGCGAGGTAATACGCGGCGTTTGGGCGGCTATGTCCTGGATAGGGCTGGCCAGACGGTGGAGATTGGTAACTTGCGTATTCCTCTGACGCCCAGGGAATTCTCACTTGCGTGGTTGCTTTTTTCATACGGGCCAAGGGGAATTGTTAGGCGCAATATTGCACTGTGCGTATGGGGGAAAGACGAACTGATCGTCGGGCATACGCTGGATCAGCACGTCTATCAACTTCGCAAGAAACTTTTCCTCAACGGAGAATACGGCGTGACGCTCCGTGCAACCTATGGCCACGGCTACCGCCTCGATCTTCAAAACGGATCGAGCAGGCTGCTTCCCATCGAGGTAACGGACGAGCAGGAGCTTGGGTTGCACCGCCCCTCGCCGTGCATCGCTGAAGCTCACTGAAATTTATTCGAGGCACTCAACATGATTGCCGATCTTCTCTATGCGATCGATCGCCAAGCTCCGCTTCGTCACGAGCTCCATGATGCCGAGGCGATGCAGCAGCTCACCGCGGAGCAATTGAGCGAGCATAGATTGCAGCAGTTGGGTCCCGCAACCCACAGCGCGATTGTCAGTTGCCTACCCGTCGGTGATGTCTCGATGATGAGATATCGCTGGGGCGCACCCAGTTCGATAGTCGTCGACCTCGATCGGTTGGACGATTACTACCTCGTCACGCTTCCCGTCAGTGGGAAAGCAGTCTGTACGCAGGATCGCGAAGAGCAACGGCTGTCCACGCATTCTTTTGGCGTTTTCAGTCCATGGCCGACATTTCGACTTAGTGTGGATGCGGACTACGATATTTTGCTCATTCAGATACCCAAGAATTTGATCGAGAGAATCGGAACCGCTATCAACGGGGCACCGATGATAGCGCCTGTAATATTTGCCACGAGTCTGTCCCCGGATTCCCAGGCGTGTCGAAATATCTTGTCGGTCATTGCGTTCGTTGCGAAGCTCGAGTCCGCGCAGGAAACCGAGCGTGGGAAGGTCTATGCCCGGGCGATGGTAGCCGAAACACTCTGCAGGATCTTGCTGCAGCAGCAGCCGAGCAATGTGAACCATGCGCTCGATGACAAAAGCCGAGGCGCGCGTGAGATTGTCGCACGCGCCGTCGACTTCATTGAGAGCAAGGTTCGCGCGCCTGTAAGTGTTTGCGATATCGCCGTTCACTGCGGCGTGTCGCGACGGTCGATCTTTTTGTCTTTCGAAAATTTTTTGGGTACCACGCCTGGAAAGTGGTTGTTGGAGCGTCGGTTGATCGCTGCGCGGGAAGCGCTGCGGCATCCTGACGATCCCAAGGTCAGCGTGGGCAGGATCGCCGAAAGCCTGGGGTTCCTCAACAAGGGAAAATTCGCCATGGAATATCGAAGGCGTTTTGGTGAACTGCCATCGACCGAGTTGGGAAAATCAATAGGGCGCGTGTGCCTCTTTTGAATTCCGAGTGGGTGATGTTAGCGGGTCAAGGGCGGGCGTAAGCCCGGCGCAGCGAACCCTTGAGGCGCTCTGAATCGACAAGCTGAGGTATGGCTGGTTGCGGCAGAATGCGGCA
>NZ_JAAAYE010000112.1 GCF_013282575.1 Paraburkholderia sp. NMBU_R16 | reverse complement strand
TCGTCATTCATCGCTTGGCTTCATGTCGCCAACTCAGTTCATGCAAGACTGGCTTACGGCTCAGCGGACAAAGGATACGGCTGCATAACTCGGGGCCTCTGGAAGGCGAAAAACCGAGGGAAGCTCAGAATATAAGGAAGAGCTATGAAAATTCGGCGTTTGAGCATCTACTTGGTTGCCGCAGTCGGCATTGCTGGATGTGCGAGTCCGTACGTCCCACCGACATCGGGAGCCACCGCCCGCGTTACCTTCAAGAAATACAAGGATTCGACCACCGGCATTCAAATCTACGACAAGGCCGAAACGTGTACCTCCCGACATAACGTTGCACTGCTTCGTTCCGAGCCAGAGAAGAGTATCGTCGTGAAAGCTGATGCCCCGCTATCGATTACGATGAGCGTAGATAAAGCAGTCATCCCCTTGCCGATTGGCTTCGTCGTTCAGGGATGCACCCCAACTGCGACATTCGTTCCGGAAAACGGCGTTTCCTACACAGCCGAATTGGTAACCGAACGTCATATGTGCTCAATCAAGGTTACACGGTTCGACTCCGATAATGCGGCCAACCCAACACCGGCAGACGCTGTCAGAATCAGGAAATGGAAGCGTGGCCTCGACGAGGGCTCTTCCTTTTGTGACTGAATCGGCGAGGACTTCGCCAGAGCAAACGTCATGTCCCGATCTTGGCTGACGGGCAAATTCCGAAACAGCTTCGACTCAATGGCCCGTGGGTACTCACCGCGGGCTAGCCCGCCGGCTTTGGGCTCGTCAATGTTGTGACAGGCCGGATCCCGAAATGTCCATAGAGAAGATTTCGGTCCGGTTTTGTCCACCATATGTGATGCCGACGAACGTTACCATCAACGCCGAGTCATCTACCGCGTAGGCGAGGATAGTCTCGCCTCCAATATTCCACGTTCGAAGCCCAGCCATTAAGTCGCCCTGACTGGTGCCGCGATTCGGAAATGAGGCGAACGTTTCGCACGTATCGAAAACGGTGGACCTATAGCGGTCGATCGACGCATCAGAGCAGATCATGGTCGATCATGACCGTCCCCTGACGTGGCTAATTGGGTTGCGCGCTCATTGCAAACGGCCAAGCATACGTCCCATCCTTGACCTTCTTCGCGAGCATGAGTCGGTAAGTGACTTTAAAGCTTGTGCTCCACCCGCCATAGGTCATGTTGATCTTGCCGCCGGATGCGGGAAGGACGACGGTCGCGCCGAGACCCATGACCTGGATCGAACTGAAAATCTGCTGGTTTGCCGCAGACACTTGAAAAAGTAATGTGTACCCGGCGCGATCGTTGGTCTGTACCGAAAGCTGTGTGCCCGAGGGGTTAGCCGCATCGGGAATATCGACGTAGCCCAGGTTGACATCCTTATTGGTGATCACCAACTGCGCGGGCTGCGTTGCGGCAATCTTCACATAGGGTTGCACGACAGTAGCCACCGCTAGCGATTTTGTCGTTTGTTTCGCGTCGCCGACCACCGGGGCAGTAACCATCAAAAGCATGGCAATCGCCACCGCGCCTTTACTAAACATCCGCTCGCTGTCGTTCATAGTTCCACCTGGTCTCGTTTGGCGCTAGCACTCACTGACGACCCGCAACCGCACTCCTGAATAGAGCTGTCGGAATCAGTAGGTCAACGTGATCGTGATCGAGTCGCTGTATGTTCCCGGCGCAACATTCTGGTTACCGGGGATCAGTCCGTACGCCGTCAACGTTGCGGACTTACTGCTTCCGAGAGCGACGGGAATGGTATTGGTTGGCCCCCAGACGGAGGTCCTCGCCGCATCGGTATAAAGGTTGTAGCGCAGCGTCTGCCGTACGCCGTGGATGTCGGTGTACCACATCTGCCGATCCGACTGGTTAGTCGAGTTCCCCGCGCTCGCGCTAAGCGCGCCGGAGACCTGTGCGGCACTGCAATTCACGGTGATGGTGACAGCGCCGTTACTTACCGGGTTTATCGTGTCATAGAGACCAAACGCCAACCCCGACGCACTGACCGAGCAACTCGTGGCCCCCACGGCCGCGTGCGAGAAAAGCGCGGCCGCCGCACAAACCGCAAAGTGTGCAAGCGCACTGTCAGTTCCATGCCCTCGCGCCGCGCGAAAGCGATTGCGATGTTTCATCGTTGAACTCCCTTGCATAAGAACGTGCCCAGATCAGGCAGCGGATCGTCGCCAGGCGAAAAAGGCACGGTGATGTCGCAACTCTGTCCGAGCCATGTCGCGCGCAGTGTGTTGCGTTCGGACAAACCAGTGAGATAGACGATACCGTCGTGCCCGGCGGGAAACTGTTCGGTCTGCCCGGCTACGCTGACAAGTGCGCCAGCCGGCAGATGAGCGCCGTCTTCCAGGTCGATCGTCAATGTCGCACCGTGCGAGCGCGTTACGGGGAATTCGAGCAATATGCCGCTGCGGTAATACGGCACGGCATCCATCTTCAGCGTGCCGATCTTCGCGTCGAATGGCAGGTCGGCTTGCTCGATCGAAACCGGATTTTTTTCGTAAGCGCGCAATCTGGGCAGCAACGCCTCGCCGTTGGCGTCGGTATGTCCGACCAACTGGTTATCGGCATAGACGCCTACATTGGCAAACCCTGGCACCTTCACCACCGCGAAACTGTCGGTGATCTGCCGGCTAAGATGGGTGCCTCCGTCGAGCAACGCGAGACCGCCCGAAACGTTCGCGCGCACGCCGGTCTGTCCGTGATTCGCAGCGGCTTCGACGCTATAAGTACCGACTCTATTTTGCAGGTCCAGTCTCGCATCTTGCGTTGCATTGCCTGCCTGCAGCGAATAGCCGTATCCATCGCCCACTGGAAGGCCTCGCTGCAGTTGGGCGACGACTTCGTTTGCACCGGGCTGGTGGGTCATTGCAACGGACGTCGTCATGGCGTTGCCGAGCGGCAGCGTCCAGTTCAGGCCCGCTATCACGCCGGCGCTGCCTTTCAGGGGCTTGCTCACGGCGACATTGACGAATCCGAGGCGCGGCAGCTGAACGCTATAGCTCAACGATACGATCTGAAGCTTGTTGTTATCGCGGTTGTCGGCGAAAACATGTGCGATACCGAAAGACCCGAAGCGACCGGCAACCACCCCCGCGTTCAGACTCGTCAACAATCGAGGAGCAAGCACACCCGGATCGAGGCCCAATTGCGCAAAATGCGGGCTAGCCCATTGCACATGCGCGCCGAAGTTGAACAGGTTCGATTGGCTTTCGAGGCCCAGGGTCGCAAGATTGCCTATGCCGTGTTGGCTGTGGCTAGCCGCCACCGATACGTTGACGACGCCGAACGGCGGAGCGAGCAGCACGCCTCCCACGCCGATGTTTTGTTGGGACGCTTGAGCTTCGCCATGCACTTCGGCCGTGAACCAGTCGGTCAAGCCTTTGCGGTGGGTGGCGCTGGCGAACCATCGCCCGTAGTCGTTGCTTGCCAAGCCGAAGTCGCGGCGGACCGACCCAAGTTCGTACGAGAAATCCTGGAGCCCTTTCGCGAGCAAGTTGGAACTCGCATAAAAGGCCTGCGTAATGACTTGCTCGCGGCCCATCACGTCACGCACCACGACGCGTACGTTGCCTTCTCCCGTAACGACCGGCACATTGTTGATGGAGAAGGGTCCGGGCGCCACGTCGCGTCTGGACTGCAGGTTGTTGTTGACGTAGACGTCGACAGTCGATGGCAACACCGCTTGACCGCTGACGCCCTGCAGAGGCAGCGTGATAAGACCGGGCTGAGTGAGAAAGTTCGTGGAGTATTGAATACCGCCGAAACGCACCGCGCGTCCCCACATACCAGCTCGATTGATTCCGTCGCCAAGCCGGATGCTCGTCAGCTTGTCCGGCTGATCGATGATCCAGGCCGTATCGAGCCGCGTGAACCGGCGCGTCGAACCCGAGTCGTCGGTCAGGAAGCTACCTGTTCCTACGCCGAAGCGATTGAACAAGCCAAGTTCGAACAAACCGGACGAGTGCGTCTGACCCGCTGCACGCTCGGCAAGCAAATCGTAGTTGAGAAACCCTCCGATCCCAGGCCGTACCGCCACTGCTCTGTCTTTGCGCGTCTCGTCAAACGAGGCGCCCATGAAGGCTTGCGGGGGGACCGTGATCGCCAGCGTGAGGTTGCGCTCGTCGGCCAGGTACGTGAGGCCCGGGATCGACTTGAGAGGATAAAACGCCTCATCTTTATGGCGCAGCGCCGCGACATCGGGCGCTTTCAAGCGCCAGCGCTTCAGGTCATCCCCAGCGGCATAGAGCGCGCCGTCGTCGACTTTCAGGAGCATTGCCGTTTCATCCATGCCCTGCTGGTTGATATCGATTTGAAACAACAACTCCTCGATATCGACGCTCGCCGGCTGGCGCGATGCCGCAGGGTCTATTGGCTCGTCCGCGAGTGTCATACCCGAGTTGATTAAGGTCGAGATCAGCACGATGACGACACGTGTCGCATTACCGGTCGCCCGGCGCCACATTCGAATCGATGTCGCCCGCATCGGAATAACCCGTCAAATGCAATCCGGCCGCAGCGGGCGGCGTCGAGCCTGAACTGGAAGTGAATGTCAGCTGACGGGACTGTCCCGGCAGGATGTAGGCAAATTGACCATGCGTAGCGACTGGGCGATCATTGCCTGCGGCGGATAACGCAAGGTTCGCGACCTGCGCGTGGGCCGTTCCGTCGTTCCTCACGACGAGCTTTAACGTCCCGTCGCTAGCCGGCTCTGGAGCGGCTTGCCAATGCAGTATCGGAGCGCTTGCGCCTTTTGGCTTGATGAATACGGGCAAGCTCATTTCCAGCGCAATCTGTACGCCCGCAAAACCTGGTTTGGGCGCAGCCGGTACTTCACGCAAATAGAGGCGGTAGCTGATTTCCTGCCCGGCGGTGGGCGGGCGCCGCAGCCCGATGCGAATCACCTGTGAAGCGCCCGCCGGAATCGTGAAGATCGGGGGCGCCGCAAGCAGATCCGTCGTCTGAGTGTAGATATCGTCGTTCGCGTCCTGTGACCAAGCCGCCGTGCGCAGTTGCACGACCACGGGTTCGTCCGCCGACTCGTTCCTTACCGTAAGGGCAATACTCGGATGCGCGGCCGACAGCTCGACGCGCACCGGCGACACGGTGAAGTTTGCTGCTTGGCTCGCCGCGCAGCCGGTCGCGAGGACAATTCCCGCAGTCCATTTAGCCACGTTATGCAGATACGTTGTCATGGACACGCTGCACATAAGATCTCCTTGCCTGGCTAAGCCCAGACCAAGCAACCGCGTTGGGTCGCCGCTTCTAATGTTCACGCGCGGGGAGAGCGACCAGGACGCCGATCGCGCTCCCCGTCTCGTTAAAACGTTACGGTGACCGTCACTGTGTCGGCGTACGCACCGGGGACGGCAGTGGGCTGGTCCGGAATCTGGCCATAGACCGTTTCCGTAAGCGTGTTTGCGCTCGCCATGCCTGCGCCCGTGCCGGAGAGCGTATCGGTGCCCACCGTATTGCCCCACACGTTCTGGTGACCGGCGTCCCGGTACAACGAATAGTTGAGCGTATTGGAACCGTTCTTCATGATGCGAGTCGCCACCGTCGCACCACTGCCACCGCCAGCATCGAGCCCGACGTTGAAGGCGGTGTTGTTCGTGCAGCGGACCTTGATGGCCGACGTAGCAGTCTGGGCACCGCTACCGGGAATGAACGCCGAGAATGTCAGCGCGTCGGCCGAATCGATCACGCATGAAGCGTTGACCGTCGCCGCAACGCCAAACGTGGTAGTGGTGGACGCAGCGGATGCGCCGGCTGCGGCCGACAACAGCGCTGCTGCGATCGCAGCATGCATCAGAACAAGTTTTTTCATTGCAAACCCTTTTAAGAAATTGAGACTCATAACCCATCGAGACAACGCCTTTGCTGATCCCGTGCCGTCTCGGCGGTACTTTCCGGGCCATGATGGTTGCGAACAACATTGGGAAGACGTCTTCTTCGCGGATCACCCCCTTTCGAGTCCATGAAGTCATTGCGAGCGCAGCCAGCAGGCGCGCGCGCCCGATATGCAGAGCTATCAGAATTTGCGGGCGAGTCTCGCCGCATGCAGGCGTAGCGCATGCACGTCGAAAGGCGGGCGCCGTTGCATCGAAATGCAGGCGCGCCGTCTATCCATCAACCGGAAGCGGCAGCCGCGACGATCATGATGATTTCCCCGTATCCGAAGCCCTGGTCAAGAGCTCGTTGATCAATTGATTTTTGGCAGTAAGCGCCTCGCGAAGGCCGTCCGCTATCCGGCGCGCACGTGAGGCATGATCGGGTATCGGGCGCTCGTGTTGGCGCGCTGGCAATCAGCCCGTGGAGGCAGGTGGGCAAGACTTCCCTGGCAGCT
>NZ_JAAAYE010000111.1 GCF_013282575.1 Paraburkholderia sp. NMBU_R16 | reverse complement strand
GAATTCCATTGCCGCCCAGCTCTCCGTTGATCGTGCCATTCGCGTGCCGCGCAAAAAGCAAGAGTAAACGGCAAGTCGCGACAGTTTACAAGCCGCTCACGCGGACTTGTGTGTAATGAAATGGGTTGTCCGACCGTGAACGTGGAGGTCAAAAAATTGGGGGTAGAAAGCGTAACGCCGTACTTCTGTTGCAGATTCTGGACGACAGCGGCCTGCGCAGTCAGAACGTCAGTCTGATTCTCGAGCGTCTGCTGAAACCGAGTGTTCACCGGGAAGCCGATAATGAGCGCGCTTTCATTCGTACCGAGTTGCGCCGCGAGATACGTCAACAACAGATCCGTCTCCGGCGTGATGTTGTACGTACCTCCGGCAAATGCAGCGGAATGCAGCGTCGTTACGCCCGAGGTCGCAGCGATGATGCACGGCAACACCGCACTGAACGTCGCGTGGTAGTTTCCGTTCGCATCGGCTGCGACCGAGATCGAGCCTCGCGTGCAGTCGATGCTGATCGCCGCATTCGCGAGTGCCCTGCCGGTTGCCGCTGTACCGGAGATCGAAATCGTCGAAGCGCTGCTTGCGCTACCATTGCCGCCGCCGCAGCCGGCGAATAATGCAACGAATGCACACAGCAGCTCTGCGGTGACAGAGCAAATGGGATGCGGTTGCGCAGTGCTCATTGAAGTCAGCCGTTGGATCGTATGTTGTCTAAACGATCCTGCCGGAGCGTCTATTCCATCTCTCGCGAAGTCGCGGACGCTGCAAACGTATTGCGAAATGGTTGGCACGAGCGAGGTGCGGCTCCGCGTCCGAAGTATTCTCGCCTCGGGCGCGGCACGCCTTCACTTCACACGATTGGAATAGTGTCGCCCGCCCAACGTTTATTAACCGTATGGCCGACGCGATCGTAACGAACGGAACTTGCGCAATGATACCGATCGAGAACACCGAGGACCGCTTCGGAGCGGTCGCAATCCTGTTCCACTGGTCGATGGCGGTTCTCATCATCGGACTTTTGGCATTAGGCTTTTACATGGTCAGGCTTCCCGATGCCGGGTTCGATACGAAAAAGATCATGCTGATTCTCTACCACAAGGAAATCGGCTTGTCGGTACTCGTTCTGCTCGCAGTGCGGTTGGCCTGGCGGCTAACTCAGATACTGCCGCAACTGGTCGACCACCTGCCTGACTGGCAAAAAATTGCCGCCCGATTCGTCCATCTTTCCTTTTACGCGTTGATGTTCGCGTTGCCGGTGACTGGTTGGTTGATGTCGTCCGCCGCTGCGATCCCAGTTTCATTCTTCGGCCTGTTCACGCTACCCGATCTCCTTTCTCGCGACGACGATTCGTTTCGGCGACTCATCGACATCCACAAATGGCTGGGTTATGCCTTCATCGTTTTCATATGCGTTCACATGGGTGCCGCGCTGATGCATCATTTCGTACTCAAGGACGATACGTTACGCAGAATGCTGCCTTAATGTGCTTTCTCGACCACGAACCGGGCGAGTTGCCGCAATAGTTTTGCCATCGCCTCGTTGGCCGCAGCAACGCCTGCGGCGGCGTTCTCTTCCTGCATAGGCTCCCGCGCCGACAATTCTCTCGTCGCGATCACCTTGTTCGTGGCTTCCCGGCTCAGAGAAACGCGCATCGCGAACTGCAGCATGGGGGGATTCGAAGTAAAGTCTTGCTCGAGCGTCAGGATCTCGGTATGAAGCACGAAAGTGTGGCGGGCGAAGTGAGGGGGGGAGAGAACGTCGCTGAAGTAGCGGGTGCGTCGAAGTGCCTCGACGATCAACGGCTGAATCATCTGCGGCGGTGTTTCCGCCCATTCATTCTGACTGAAATACGCGACCTGATGCGCCTGCGTCGTGTAGGCCATTTGCCGTGTGGCATAGATCGAACCGGCCTCCGGGATCAGCACCAGCAGTGTCGCAGGGTGGGTCCGTTCGATGGGCAGATCGAGCGGGATATTGTCCAGTAAATATTCTTTCGTCTCAGTCTTGACCGGCGAGAAGACAGTGCACCCCGAAAACGCAAGAACGCACAGTGTGACGAAAGTCGCCCTGTGCCGGCCGATATTCATTTCCGCTCGCCGGGCCCGGGTGGCGGCGGTGCCGCGCCGCGTATCACAATTGACGGGTCGCGATTGATCCTGGTCGCGACGTCAGTCACGGAAGTGGACAGATGGTCAAGGTTGGACAGCGCCTTGTGCGCCTCCGGCAAGACCTGCATCTGGAGCGCGGTCACGGTGTCATGGCTCGACTCGATGAGCGGCGCGAGACGATTGCTGGCGCGTTCGGTATTAGCCACGATAGAGTTCAGTTTCCCGGTATTTTCCGCCAGTGCCGTGGTCACTCTCTGCAAGTTGTCGACCGATTGCTTGAGCGATGCTACGGTTGTCTTGTCGAGTACCGATTCCAGCAGGCTGGTGACGACCTGAACGTTTTCGTTTACCTGATTCATCGCCGTATCGAGCGTCATGGCCTTCGACGGTGCTGTCGATATGATCGGATAGGGCTCGCCCGGGCGTGTCGTCAGTGGCCGCGAATCGACACCGACGTCTTCGAGCGAAATGTAGACGTAGCCGGTAAATCCTCGTGTCGCGAGTCCTCGGGACGTGATCGTCGCTACGCTGGCTGAAGTGACTGGCGCCGTTTTGTCGATAGACAACACGATGGCCACTGAATGCGGATTGACCAGTCGTACGCTTTTCACCTTTCCCACTTCGACGCCGTGAAACTCGACGGGGGCATCGGCAATGAGACCGGAGACCGACTCCTGGGTATAGATCTGATAAGTCGCGTATTGGCTTATGGAAAAGAAATACCAGCCCGCGCCGGCGGCGGTCGAGACAAGCAGGAAGGCTGCAAACGCGAGTCTGGCCTTCGTGTTGACATCGACTTTCATCACCCATCGCCTCCACGGCTATACCGACTTCGACAGACATGTGCCATGCGGGAGTGGCTGCCTGCTGAGTAAACGATGGAGCTCGCCAGATTATTCCGGCAACACTTGTTCGAATTTAGTCACCGCCGTAGCCGTGCGTTCGATTTTCGTCACGACCATGAGGATGATCGCGACTTTCACCGCGGCCGCGCCCTGGTCGGGCCGCCTCATCATAGAGCCCAAGTGTGAGCCGACGATGCGAGTTCGCTGCGCCAGCGGCCGAGATTCGTCGCATCGGTCGTTTGTCCCTTGCTCAGTCTGTGCGTGATGAACTTTTGAATGGTCAACTCGCCGTTCAACGTTTCGAGAATTTGCGTCGCCTGTAGGCGCAGCCCACTGCCAGAAAAACCGATATCGAAATGTATGACGCGGCGCCGGCTCGGTCCGATCACCAGGCTTTCGCCGCCCCCGCCGTGCGAGCCGCCCTTCAGCCCCATGCGTGGCGTGTCGACCACCGGCACATTCCACTGAAAGCCGTTGCGCGCGATCCAATGCTTCGCGTCTCTTTCCGATTGCATGCTGACGAGCCCGGCCGGTGCGTGGTGCTCATGCTTCGCGAACGTATAGCGTGCGACGTTCCAGGTCGCGAATGTGTTCGAAGCCGGATTGAACGCATACATGTCGCGTTTTAGTTCGCCGCGGTCGATCCAGCTATCGGTTTTGGCGTCGTGCTCGTACCATTCGATCGTCTCGCACCATTGAAGTTGCGGGCAGTCGATGCCTTCTCCCGCGAGCGCGCCGAGCTTGCGCGGATTGACGTCGACACGTGCGTTCACGACGAACTCGTGCCCCGCCGGACTCTGGCCGGGGCCGCCGGACGTTTGAATTCTGCCGAACGACAGATTGACGATAGTGAGCTGCGCCTTGGTGCCGGGAAGGGCCATGCGTATGTCCTCGATGATCGGGAGACAAAAAAGGTTCGGGAGCGCCGCTCCGGGAACGAATCGGTGTATCGGTACACCGGACGGGCCCCTCGACCGCTAGCGGGCCACGGCCAGCGTGACGCGCTCGGGATGGCCAAGCCAGATTGCCAGCGCCGAATAGTTGTCGGTCTGTCCGTCGGCCCCTGTGCGCGTTTTCACTTCGCCGACGAGCAGGGCGAGCCAGTCGTCGACGGTATCTACGATACGCAGGCTGCGCTCGATGACGTCGTCGGGCAACTGCTGCCATAGGCCGTCCGTGCAGAGCAGGAAGACATCACCGTCGTGGACGGGGACCGTTTCGCTGACGCTCGGTGCCGCATCTGCGCGTACACCTAGCGCGAGGTGCAGCAGGCGAGGGCTGACGCCGTCGTACGTCAGCCCGGCATCGGCGAGTTGTTGCACGAGGCTGTGGTCGCGCGTGCGCCCGATGAGCAGACCGCGGCGAAACCAGTAAAGACGGCTGTCGCCGAGATGAGCCCATTGCGCGGTGCCGCGTTCGCGATCGATCCGCAGCGCGGCGATCGTGGCCGCCATTCTGTGCTGCTCCGGGTTGTGCCGTTGCGCGGCCAGAATCGCGCTATTGGCAGCGGCGAGGGCGGTGCGCAGCGCACCATGCGGTGCTTTCTGTGCGTGGATATCGCTCGCGCAGCATGAGAGCACGGTGGAGACCGCCAGCTTCGACGCGACTTCTCCTCCCGGCGCTCCCGCTACGCCGTCGCTGACGACGAACCATTCGCTGTTGTCTCCGGCGATGTGGCCGATAGCATCCTGGTTGATTGCCCTGCTGCCTGAATGCGAAAACTGCGCGTATGAGATCTTCATCCGAAACGCGAGTTCAGGTGCGGGAGCGCCCGCGATAGCCCTCGACTTCCGCGTCGTAGGCAGCAAGAAACGCCTTTCCGAAGACCGAGGCGAAGTCGTCTTCGATTGCGAAGACGGCATCGCGATGATGGTTCTCATAGCGGCTCCACATTCGCGCCCTGTAGAGAAGGGGAACGTAGCGTTCATACCAGCGCTGGGGACGATTGCGTTCGCGCAGACGCTGCGGCGAGAAACGCGCGACCAGGTCCATCAGCGCGGCGCGCATGCCCGCCACCATGCCGATCTGGTGCGCATGCAGGTCCTGGAAAGCGTCGCTCACCGCGGTTTGCGGCGACATGAATCCCGGAAACGGCAGACCGAACATCTGCCGCAGTACGGCGCTACCGTCGGGCAGCAGCTTGAGCGGATTGTTTTCGCGATCCAGCAGCATGGTCATATCCGCTTTCACTTCTCGCTTGAGGATACTGCGTGACGAAAGCAGCTCGACGGTGCCGTTCGCAAAAAGCGCGAGCAGTTGACCTGCAACGTACATTTGCTCCGACGACAACTCGCGCGGCTGCGCCGCGGCGTCGAGTCCGGCACCTTCGAAGAAGGCGCGCAGCAGAGCGTCGGGCGAGGATCGTTCCTCCTCGGTATGGCCGCCGCCTGTTGAGTTCTGCTGCTCGCGGTGCGCTGCCGGTACCGCCGGCAGCGCATCGGCGGGCGAATCGAGCGAGGCTGTCGACTCCGCGTCGACCTTCTGCAAGCGTGCGTGGCTCGCCCAATCGGGACGGTGATCGGCCTGGGTGACGGTCGACGCAGGCCGCGCAGACGGGGGCGCCAGCAACGAGTCGACGCCCTCCGGCGCGATGGTCGCAACCTTCTCCGAGCCGCTCTTGCCGACCGAACCGAAGAGTTCGAGCGGATCGGTGGAAAGCTGCTGGAACTCGTGCGGTTGCGATATCGCGGCACGGGGCCGCGACACGGAACCGGGGGCCGATCCCGGGCCTGAGCCCTCGGCGGTTTCAAGCGCTACATTCTCGTCGCCTTCGGCGCGCAGGAGGTAGGGACCGATGCGAACGGTGTCGCCGACCTGCAGCGTGCGAGCCTGCGCATGGGCTACCGGCGCGTCGTTCACTTCGATCGTGGAGACGCTGCTCAGATTTTTTAGCGAGCAGGCCTCGTCGCTCACCTGCAGCAGCGCTTGCAGCCGCGAGATTTGCCGCGTGTCGTCACGCAGCACGAGGTGATTGTCATGGTCTCGGCCGATGGTGCCGCCGGGCGGGCGGAACACCACAGCGGTCTCCCGGTCCTGTGCGACCGGATGGCCGGCGTGTTCGATAACGATCAGTTGCATGGGTCGATACGTCGTCGGATGAGCGTTGCGTTCAGAAGTGTCCCGCGCTCACGACGGAGCCAGACGCTTGCGTCGGGCGGCCTCGAACGCAGGCCCCCAGATCGGATGTCCCTTTTCCGCAGTGGACAACTCGAAATGAGGATCGAGGTCGAGAATCTTCGCGAACTCGATACGGCAGAGCGAGACGCGATTCGTCACGCAGTAGCTGAAGGCCGTCAGCTTGTGTGCTTCGATCTGCGTATCGGTTGTCGCGCTGTCGATGTCGTGCGAGTGACCGAGGATGGACAGCGTGCGTTCGTAGTCGCCTGCGTTGTACGCCGCACGCGCGCTGGCCACCGTCGCGCGCGCGGCCGATTGCGCTGGCGAAACAGTGCCACAGCCGCTTAAGTCCATGATGAGCGCGCTATATAACGCGCAAATTAATATCAAGCGCTTCATTTTGAATGAAGTGAATCGAGAAAATAGGTTTTCGGTGCGGTGGGATGGGATTTTAGTGCTGACTGCGCCACCCGGCGATATGGCTGTTACTTTCTGTTTCAATTTAGAACGATAGTGGCTCTTTTGAAAATGCAGTGGGTAACGCAGCTCACGAGGCATGCGGGTTGAAGCTGGAGAAATCTAGCTTGCCGGCGATGAGGAACAGCACGGTTCGCATTGTTTCGAAGCGCGTGTAGCCGCGCC
>NZ_JAAAYE010000110.1 GCF_013282575.1 Paraburkholderia sp. NMBU_R16 | reverse complement strand
CCTGGCCCGACACGCCCTTCGGGTAGGGCGTGTCGTTGATGAACAGCGCCTTCAGGTCGCCCTCGGCACCATACAGGCTCAGTTGCCCGCGCCGCTTCAGGCTCTCGTTGTACTCATGCGCGTTCGTTACCGCGTAGGCCGGCTTCGCCGCTTGCGCGCCTTACCCGTCTTCAGTCTCGCCTTGTAAGGCATGAAAGCTCACCAGTCCGATAGATCACCGGCTCTTTCTACCCGACACCTTGTCGCCGCGCAAGTGACCTTGCTGAACAAAGCCGCCCTGCAGAACCAGCGCGATGACCGGTACTGTCAACTTAACGGAATTGGCGAAAATTTTTCTGTCAAAAGTGGGAAACGGTCGCCAATCCGAGCGACAAATCGGTCTGCAGGGTGCAGTCGGCGGGCGCCCAAATGCCATCGAAGTGGGAGCCCCGCCGGGCTGGTTTGCTCAAGTTGACAGTACCGTCACGATCCCAAAACGGCCGGTCACGTTCGTCCGAAATACGCAGTAGAGGAACGCTCGGACCTGATTCGCATAAACGAGCTATTCTTCGTCGTTGTTGTTCCTGAATGGGTAACGGCGGATTGCAATCTCTCTCAGTGGAAACGAGCCACGGTTTGGCCGAGCTATAGAGGGACGGGAGTTGTGACCGCACCGATTCGAGGAAATTCGTCAGTAGGTCCTTCGGTTGACCTTCTAGAGGGGAGAGAGGCCACCGAGAGGAGCGTGGTTCCTATCCAGGAACGGACAGCGCCGCTAGCGCGTGCCGGCGCGGAATTGAACGGCCTTGCACGACTGAATGCGCGTCCCCAAAGTCCGGGGGGCTTGACCAAAACCACCGGTGAGCCGCCGACGATCGGCGCCTGGCAGCGCCCTATGGGTCCGCGACCCAATACAAGCGGCAAACCGGCAATCGCACAGCCGAACGCCTTCAAACGTCCCGGCCCTGCACTCGGCCCGCCACCGCCCGGGCCTCCCCCGTTGCCGCCACCGCAGGCTCCTCAGATCCTGGGCGCGTCTAACAAGGCCACTGCAAACTCGGTGCTCGGCGCCCCGCAGCGCCCCGTAGCGCACCAACAATTGCAGCCAGCGCCCGCCGCGAGGCGCCTAGTCGTACCAGCCGACCTGCGGTCCGTCTACGAACAGGCGAACTTGAGGCTCACGCCCGATACCTTTCCTCCCTTCAGGAATGCGCAATTTACCGGAAAGATGCAGAAGGTCGGCTCGGGTGAATGCAACAGTACCTACTCGATGCAGTTGAGACACCCCGGTCGAGGTGACATCGACGTTGTTTTCAAACCGCTCAGTAAGACGGAGCGGGGATGGGTCGCTGAGGCAACAGGCATCCCGAGAGACGAACCGCAAATCGCAATGCGCAACCTCGCAACGCTTGCTTATGCGAAGAAGCTGGGTCTCAATGTGGTGGCTGACACCAGAGTGACCGTCCTTAGCCCGGTTCCGGGGCAACATGTCCTCGGCCTGACGATGGAGAGGGCCGCAGGCCATTCTGCCGCGAAGGCGGATGCCAGCATCTTCGGTCGCCCGCATGTCTGCGCGGAGGTGACCAAGCTCCAACTGCTCGATCACCTGACGGGCCAGGGTGATCGCCACGGGAACAACTATTTCATCAACATCGAACCGGACGGTCGCGCCAAGGTGACGGGGATCGACAACGACCAGTGCTTTGGAAAACTGTTGACCGATCCAAACGGTATCCAATGGGTCCCCGATGACGACCTGCGCGCTGGGTTCCGAGGCACGGCGTTACCTCCGGTAGTGGATATCGAAACGGCAGACAAAATCGAGCGACTCACCCCTGATGACATCAGGGCAATGCTCCAAAATAAACTCAGCGAAGACGAGATCCAAGCCGCGATTGCGCGTCACAAGGGTGTCAAGGACCATATCGGCACGCTCAGGTCCCAGGGTCGGATCATTTCCGCGGACCAATGGGGCAATCCTTCCGTGCAAAGGTTAATGAATGCCCAAAACAGCTACGTGGCACGCGATCGTGATTACGCGCTCGCCGAACAGGCAGCAAATGCTATTTGGTAGGATGCCCTGATGAATACACCAGCGAATGAATCAAGTGACGATGGCGGCCTGCCCTCGGTCCTGGCGCTCTTTGAGCGTGAACGCCTGCCTTTCCCGCCCGTGCCTGAGCGCCTGGCGGTGTCCTTGCGGCGAAAAGCCAGAGGTTGGTTCTCGACAAGGCCAACGCAGTCAAGCCCGTACTGCCTGGAGGAGTTCTTGGCCGAGGTGGAGACGCACCCCCATCTGCCGGATTACGCCGTCGTCGGTTTTGACGGTTATGGCACCAACAGCTGGGCCATGCACTATTACCTCGTCGGGAAGGCGATCGCTCTTTTCATCCAGCTCCCATGGGGAGGTGCGTTCTTGGAAACGGGGCCTGCACGGGCAGGCATCGTCGAATTGCTCGAGTGGGCTGCGAACTTGCAATCCAAGCTGCAGGAGGCCGACGCGCTCCGCAGAATTCCTGATGGGGTACGGCTGGAAGTCGTCGCGAGCCGGTTCGGGCGCGCGGGCTGGCGCTGGCTGGACGCCGGCCGGAACCCTATGGAAACGCCTTGGAATCCGCCCTTCGGCATGAAGGATGCCATGTTGCGGGAGATCGACAATCTCATTGGCGGTCAGTTGACGCTGACGGCCCGACGTTCAACCGATACCGCGTTTCTACCGCGTTCGTAGAGCCGGTCATTAGCGAGACATCGACAAACGCAGGAAGGTGAGAAGCTGTAATCAGTCCGGAACGGCTATTCCATTCATTCCAGCGACCAGGCCTGCTAGGGCAATCGCTCTGCAGTATCCATCGTCAATGCGGATAGCGGCTTCCACAAGGTTGTCTTGCAGCGCTTCTGGCAGACGGCCCATTCCCGCACCTAGTTTACCTATCGCAATAGCCTTGGCTCTAGCATCCGTGATGCAGATCGCGGCGGTGGCTAGTCTGATGAGTTGCTTGATGCTGAGATCTGCCGAATTTGCACCCAAACCACCTACCGCAATCGCTTTTGCTTCATTGATTGCGAGCCCGATTGCGGCGGTGACAAGCTCATCACATTGGGACTCGGTGAGACGGACCGCGTGCTCAGCCAGCCCAGCGATCGCGTAGGCCTTACTGATGTCCTCTGAGTGACTAGGATTACCGATCGTAGCGGTAACGAAAGCGTTGCGTTGGGTCTCGCTAAAATATGCCGCTCCCGTGCCGAGTCCGGAGATCGCTTTGGCCTTGTCCATGTAGAGACGGAAACCCATCGCTGCGAAGAACATACTTTCCCGTTGCGGTACGCTGAAATTGGCCGCGCCCTTGCCCAGTCCAGCTATCGCAACGGCCTTCGCGGTGTCCAGCGTTAGCTCGAGCGACGCGTCGAGCAGGCTGTCGCGGTCAGCCTCGCTGAGGTGAGTCGCGTGCGCTCCCAAAACGGCGATCACCCCGGCCTTGAAAACCTGATTGGTCATGGCAAGCGCGGCAGCGACGAGGCGCTCGCGTTGATGCTCAGTCAGACCGGCGACGCCTGCGCTTGCTCCGCGCAGCGCCCTGGCCCGGTTCAGGTCATTGGACATCCCGATCGCGGCGTCAAGGAGCTTCTCGCAAGCGGATTGATTCAAATAGGTAGCTTTCGCACCCAGCGCCTCAATGGCAACGGCCATGGCTTCTTCAGAAGTCATAGCGAGAGCTTCGTTGACGAGCTTCTCGCGCTGGGGCGCGCTGAGCGACGCAATACCGGCGGCCAAGCCTGAGATAGCACGGGCTCGGTTGACTTCATCGGTGATTGCGAACACTTCGGCGAGTAGGCGGGCGCGCTGGGCGTTGTTCAGGAAGGCCGCATGCGCGCCGAGCCTCGCTATCGCCTGGCCCTTGAGCGATGGGTCTCGAAGTCCGATCGCTGCCGCGACGATGCCTTCACGCTGTTGCGGCCCGACAAGCCTCAGCAATGCCCCGCAGGCCGGAAGTGTCGTTGCGTTCAGGTCAGGCGCTCCAGCAAACAGATAAAAATCGCGTATGCATGCATACGCCGCTTGCCCCAAGCGACGGACCAATCTGTATTTGCGGCGTAGTAGTTTGTCCTCCTGTATTACATCCCTCAATGAGTGACACGTTGCCGACAACGCATCGAAATCTCGGACCATTTCACCTGGATCGCCGGTCAAATGGTCAAAGATCTCCCGCTGCAGTTCTACAGGAAGTCCCAACAGCGACCGCGCAGAAGGTGTCTTTGTTCCTGGCAGAGCCGCGCCAGTTCTCGAATGATTTGGCCGTGAAAGGGGAAATGACGTGAGGCGCGATGCAATGGTGGTCACTGATGCGCGGAGCAGGGGCGCTAGGACGAAAGCGACCTTCAAAGGTCGACGGATTTTCGATTGCGACAATGCCCGATCGGCGTTGATTCTGGTAACCACGTGACGGGGACTGACATTCGTTTGCACGTGCCCCCGGCTTCGCTCCTCTTCTTTCTGCAACACCGGCGCAATCAGGTTTATCGTCCTACTTACGATCAATCCGACCTCCTGTTTTTTAACGGTTTTGTCGCGATAACGGAGAGGGTGCGATACAGGTGACTATTATTAGGACGCACTACATTGACAGATAGTAGAATGCACAGCCGCTTGGCCCATTGTCGGAAACAGGCGCTCGCTTTTCGTCGCTACCGCGAAGTCCGACTGCAACGCGCGAAGGCACCATGAGTCCGGATCCGATACGCGAGTTGATGTCGGCGACGCTCGAGCTATGCGTTGTTCACCACCGACGGCCGTCACCTCGCAGGCCGATCAGTCCCAGCGACGATACAAGCAGTAGCCCTGCCAGATAAAAAGCAGGGGCCGCTGCCAGCGTGCTTGAATTCGTGATAAATGGATGGGATGACCGGTCGCGGTAGGGACGATGGTTACCCATCGCCCCCCGCACGGATCCGTACGTGCAGAATTACTGCATACGGCTCTTACCAAAGGTGTTGACGCGAAACCGCTCGGTCGGGTGGGAATGGACGATTCGGCACGGCGGCAGGTATTTCCGAAGCAGCCCTTGGAAGCGCGACCACGGCATGCGTCTGCGCTGACTTCGGCGTAGCAAGGCATGACGCCATGCACGACTGACTTCATAAAGAAATCCAGCCAGCCGCTGCATGTTGTCGGGCACCGCATGGTAATTCAAATACCCCTGCAACACTCGCCGCAGCCACCGACCTACCACGGGCACTGGTTCATGCCGACGTCGCATTAGCGTTTCCCGAATTGTCACCAGCGTCGCACGCATCCGCTTCTTGATCGTCTGAGCTTGCCCCCGCAAAACGAATCCCTTGCTGAGCGTTTAAACTCAAGCAAGGAGAGTCAAGAAGATGAGCAAGATGACGCGGGCGCGCTACACGCTCGAATTCAAGCTGGAAGCGGTTCGGCTGGTCAAAGCCGGCCAGAGCGTTGCGGCGGTGGCTGCGACGCTGGACGTGCCAGCTGTTACGTCCCGGCTTGTTCGAGAAGTGCCGTTCCGCGCTATTCGAGATGAGACGAAGCGGGTTGTCTCGCGCTGCGATGGAAATGCACATGATGCAGCAAAGCGCGGGACGAAGTTCGATGTAGCGACGGCAACCGGCACGTAGTGAGGTGCCATCAGGCGTCGTGTGCGTTGCAATGCACACGGGGGGCCGCGAAGGGCCCCGGTGAAGTCAGAATGGATCGAGTGGATCGTCAAACAGATCGGGTGGATCGCCACCGGTATCGACGTCTTCCGGTGGACGATAGCGGCGAGCCTGGTCGCCGTAGACGGTGTCGAACCATAACCAGAGATCGTCGAGAATGCTCATGATTGTGAAGGCGGTCTCGTCGGTGAGCTCGATTTCGGCGATGCCGGCGTTACGGGTGAAGGCAAACATGATGGTTTCACCGATGGTGACGGGCGTCATGGCGGGCGGCGCGTTGCGGGTCATCGCACCTCCTCGATGGCGCGTTGCAGGAGATCGTCGGGGATGTGGTTCAGCCCCTTTGGTACGGCCAGGCGCATCGCGTTACGCAGGATGCGTCCGGCCTGACGGGGCACCCCGCGCGAGGCCTCGCGCAGCTGCTCGAGAGCGGAATCGGAGAGCAGCGTGTGCGTACAGCCGGCGGCGTTGAGCGCGTGAGCGATGAGCTGGGAGAAGCGTTCGCGCTCCAGCACCGGGGTGAAGTGCACGCGCACCTGGATGCGGCTGTGGAGCGCGGCATACTGCGCCCGTTCGAGCATGCTGGCCAGCCCCGGATGGCCAACGAGCCAGACAGTGATGAGATCCCTGGCGTCCTGTGAGAAGTTCAGGAACGACGGCAGATCGCGGAAGAACTCCGCTGCCAGGTGCGGGGATTCGTCAATGATCCATACGGGCACGATCTGGCGGCTCTGGGCGAGTTCGACGATACGCTGCTTGATGTCGCGCCACAGGTCGGCGCGCCGGTAGCTGGGCTCGAGTCCGAGTCCACGCGCGAGCGCCCGGTACAGGTCAACGCGGCCGAAGTCGGTCTCGGCCGTGTAGACGACCTGATAGCGGTGCGGGTTGAGCTTGGCTGGTGATGTGGCGCAAGGTGGCGGTCTTGCCCACGCCAGGCTCGCCGGTGAGCAAACCGACGCCGGGGCTATCGAGCAGCCACTGGAAGCGATCACGCAGATGGGTAATGGCGCCGTCGTCTCACAGCTCGATCGAGTCCTTGTCCAGTGGCGCACAGCGCAGGCCGAAGTGCTGACGGTACATGGTTACACCCCGGTATGCGGATAGTGCTGTTGATGGGCAAGCTCGATCAGGTTCGGGCCGGTAGT
>NZ_JAAAYE010000109.1 GCF_013282575.1 Paraburkholderia sp. NMBU_R16 | reverse complement strand
ACGCGCTCGGGCAAGATCATGCGACGCTTGCTGCGCTCGTTGGCCAAGGGCGAGGCGATCACGCAGGACGTCTCCACGCTCGAAAACCCCGCCATTCTCGAACAACTCGCCGAGGTGCGTTGACGTTGATCATCGTGCCGCGAACCGCGGCGGTTTGACGCAGATGCCGGGCGCGGCACGGACAATCCCGATTGCCCGTGCCGCGCCTTTTTGATACATAGGCGCATGGTTGCGCCACGTCTTCCCGAAACGGCTATTTCCGACCCTGTCGAGCCTCGATCGATGTCGAGCGCCCTTGCACGCGCGCATCGGCGCTATTGGCGCTTCAATCTCGCGCTTATCGCCGTGCTGATGACGGTGGGTTTTAGCGTATCGTTCGTCGTACCGCTTTTTGCGCGCGAGCTGGCGGGTTTGCGCTTCGCCGGCTTCAGCCTGCCGTTCTATCTGGGCGCGCAAGGCGCGATCGTGATCTATCTGGCGTTGATCGTCGTCTATATCGTGGCAATGGGCGTCGCCGACCGTACGATGCGACGAGCGATCGAGGCCGAGCACGTCGACGATGCGCGAGACCGCACGCCATGAAGCTCGTCGGTCGCCTGAGCAAGGCATACGCGTTTTACACGGTCGGCTTCTTCGTCTTCATCTACTTGATGTGGCGCATCGAGCGTGCGCTAGGCGCGGGCCCGTGGGTGGGCTACGTGTTTCTGTTTCTGCCGATCGCCGTCTATGCCGTGATCGGCCTGCTTTCCCGCACGTCCGATGTCGTCGAGTACTACGTGGCCGGGCGCCGTGTGCCGGCCTTCTTCAACGGCATGGCCACGGCTGCCGACTGGCTCTCGGCTGCATCCTTCATCGGTTTGGCCGGCTCGCTTTACGCGACCGGCTACGACAGCCTGGCCTATCTGATGGGTTGGACCGGCGGGTTCTGCCTCGTCGCGTTTCTGCTGGCGCCTTACGTGCGCAAGCTCGCGCGCTACACGATTCCCGATTTTCTCGGCACGCGGTTTTCGAGTAATCTCGTGCGCGGGCTTGCCGCGGGCTCCGCGATTCTTTGCTCGTTCGTCTACCTCGTCGCGCAGATTCAGGGCGTGGGGCTGATCGCCATGCGCTTCATCGGGGTCGATTTTGCGATCGGCATCGCGTGCGGACTCGCCGGCATACTCGTGTGCTCGTTTCTCGGCGGCATGCGGGCCGTCACCTGGACCCAGGTCGCACAGTACGTCATCCTGATCAGCGCGATGCTCGTGCCCGTTTCGATGATCGCGCTGAAGGACGGACTGGGGCCGGTGCCGCAATTGACCTACGGCCGTCTGATGGAGCGTATTCAGACGCTCGAGCAGCAGGCGCGCGACGCGCGCGAAGAACGTAGCGTGCGCGCATGGTATCGAGAGCGCGCCGCGCAGATCGACGCGCAGATTGCCGCCTTACCGGGCTCGTATCTCGACGGGAAGGCGAACCTGGCGCGTGAGCTCGACGCGCTGCGCCGGCGCAACGGTCCACTGCGCGAGATTCACGAACTCGAGGCGGCGTTAGGCGCATTTCCGCGCGACCCGGCCGCTGCACGCGCAACGTGGACTCGGGCACGAAACGACTTGCTTGCACGCGCAACGGATCCCGTGCCGATGCAGGAGCCGTTTTCCGCAGCCAATGAAACCGAGCGCCGCATCCACGAGCGCAATTTTCTCTCGCTGCTGCTTTGTCTTTCTCTGGGCACGGCGAGCTTGCCGCACATCCTGGTTCGCTACAACACGACGACCTCCGTCGCGTCGGCGCGCCGCTCTGTCGGGTGGACGCTTTTTTTTATCGCGCTTTTTTATGTGAGCGTGCCGGTGCTGTCCGTTCTCATCAAACACGAGGTGATGACTCACCTGGTTGGACGGTTATTTGCCGATCTGCCGTCATGGGTCGTGCAATGGCATCGCGTCGACCCGACGATGATCAACATTGTCGATACAAATGGCGATGGCATCGTACGCTGGTCCGAAGTGCGCATGCAGCCGGACATGGTCGTGCTGGCGGCCCCGGAAATTGCCGGCTTGCCCTACGTGATTTCGGGCCTCGTTGCCGCGGGCGCGCTGGCCGCGGCGCTTTCGACGGCCGACGGACTGCTGCTCACGATCGCGAACGCGCTCTCGCACGATTTTTACTACTACATGATCGATCCGGCAGCGACGACGCAGCGGCGTGTGACGCTTTCGAAAATCCTGTTGCTGGGCGTGGCGCTATTGGCGTCGTATGTCGCCTCGCTCAATACGGGCAACATTCTCTTTCTGGTGGGGGCGGCGTTTTCGCTCGCGGCGTCGAGTTTCTTTCCCGTGCTGGTGCTCGGCGTTTTCTGGAAGCGCACGACGAAACGCGGCGCGGTGGCCGGGATCGTGGCGGGGCTTGCGGTTTGCATTTACTACATCGTGTCGACGCATCCTTATTTCGCGCAACTGACGGGCATCGCCGGAGTGCGCTGGTTCGGCATCCAGCCGATCAGCTCGGGCGTGTTCGGCGTGCCGGCGGGATTTATCGCGACGATCGGCGTCAGTCTTTTGGACCGAAAACCCGACGCCCATACTCTGGCGCTCGTCGATTACATTCGACGGCCATAGCGCGTTGAGCGTAGTCAAGAGCGGCACGGCTTTCATGTCGTCCGGGGCATGCGATATTTACTTGCATATTTGGTTAAATATTGCCAGTATTTGCAAGTGGCATCCGGACGACGACGAAAGGAGGACTGACATGAGTGATCTTTATCGGCCGAAGGGGCTGTCGAGTGCACTGTCTTATCAGGATCCGAAGGCGGCTTATCGCTGGCTCGAGACGGCATTCGGGTTCGAGCCGTTGTTCGTCATCCTCGATGGCGACGGCAATCTTGCGCACGCTGAAATGTCATATGGCGATTCCGTCCTGATGATAGGGAGCGAATGGAGCGAGGAGCACAAGAGCCCGCGCTCGATCGGTGGCAAGAACACCCAATCCGTTCATGTCCAGCTTGCGCAGGTCGAAGATATCGACGCGCATTGCGCGCGCGCCCGTGCGGCCGGTGCCGCGATTCTGATGGAGCCGGAGACGCAGTTTTACGGCGATCGGGCATATCGCGCGAAGGATCTCGAGGGCCACATCTGGTCCTTCAGCGTCACCGTGCAAAAGATGACGCCCGAAGAGTGGGACAAGGCGAGCGGGTTCACTACGCGGACTCGGCTCGATTGACAGCCTCTGTCGACGCAATCTTTGCGGCGCTTGCCGATCCGAATCGGCGCCGCGCGATCGAATTGCTCGGCGAGCGGCCCCACAGCGCAGGTGAATTGGCGAGCGCGCTCGCGCTATCGCCGCCTGCGTTGAGCCGGCATTTGCGCGTTTTAAAGGCGTCCGGACTGGTCGATGAAAAGCATCCGGAATTCGATGCGCGCGTACGCGTTTATTCGTTGAAAGATGGCGCCATGACGGAACTGAAGCGCTGGGTTGTCGGTACGGAAGCGATGTGGGCGGCGCAATTGTCCGCGTTCAAGGCACATGTGGAAAAGGGGAATCGATGACAGCTTCGGTCATCGTCTCGCTTCGGGTCGGGGTATCGCCACTTCGGGCGTTCGAGGCTTTCACGCGGGAGATCGGGCGGTGGTGGGTGCCAAATCCGCTCTTCGCGCTTACGCCGCTCGGCGATGGACGGTTAGCGTTTGAACCGGGCGAGGGCGGGCGGCTCGTAACGATGTTCGAGGATGGTACCGAGTTCGAGGTGGGCCGCATCGATGTTTGGGAGCCTGGGCGCAGGCTCGCGTTGACCTGGCGGCAGGCGACGTTTGCCGCTGATCAGGCTACGTTTCTCGATGTGTGTTTCGAAGCGGTTGGCGATGAAACTCGTGTGACGGTCGAGCATCGTGGGTGGGATACGATTCCTCGGGAGCATGTGGCTCGGCACGGCTTCGAGTTGATGCTGTTTCAACGCCGGCAGGTCGAGCACTGGCGTGTGTTGTTGGCTTCGATGAAAGGGATCTTGCGGCACGGCGGTGGGTGATTGCCTAACGCTCGCTTGGCGAACGGATGGGTGGCGGAGCGGCGCACGAACTCTGCTATAATCCTCGGCTCCCGGAGAGATGGATGAGCGGTTTAAGTCGCACGCCTGGAAAGCGTGTATAGGTTAACAGCCTATCGGGGGTTCGAATCCCCCTCTCTCCGCCAGTCAACCCAAACCCTTGTAGAATAAGGTTTTTCCGAGCGCAGCAAGGGTTTAGGTATGGTGGACAAGGTGGGTGGTACACCGGGACAAATGACAAACCACCTTACGCGCCGTGGCGCGCGCTACTACTTCCGCCGAAAAATTCCCGCCTCGCTTCACGCGCATTACGGCAAGAAAGAGATCGTTCTCGCGCTCGGCACCTCCGATTATCAAGAAGCCAAACGACTAGCCGCCGTGCATACCGTGCGAACGGATGCGGAGTGGGCGAAGTTGTCCGCGCCTCGCTCGGCTAACGTAGGGCTTGCTGATGCGGTTCGCCACGCGGACGAGTGGGAAAGAGAGCATCGCGCCAATCCAGAGCATTACGAATCGATGGATAAGGGCGAGCGAGCGGCCCGCGCGTCGGTCGATCAAATCCTTGCAGCCTCGGGGTTGCCTTCTGCGGCTCAATTGGCGATGGTTCAGGCCACGGGCGGCTATGCCCTTGATGACCTGCCCAAGGCGGTCGCTAGCCGCTCTACGAGCCCTGTGGATGTCGTCAAAACGGCTTCGGCCCGGTCGACGAATTCCCTTAGCTTGGCGGAGTTGTGCGAGCGTTGGGCGAGGGAGCGACAACCAACCGCCCGCACGGTCAACAAGTACGAGAAAGCGGTAGAGCGGTTCTATGCGCTCATGGGGCGAATCCCTGTCGACAAGATCGAGCGGGCGCATATCGTGGGGTTCAAAGATAAGCTTCGCGAGTCCTGCGTAAGCATCCCGAACACGAATCACACGCTTGATTGTCTAGGTACCCTGTTCAACTTCGGGCGCGACAACGAGCTAGCTATAGACAATCCGGCTCGTGGTGTGCGCTTGATTGACAATCGATCGACTAAGACGAAACGCCTGCCATATACGCTCGACCATCTGCGGACGATTGTGTCTAAGCTGCCGAATCGCGACGCAGACCCAGAGGGCTTTTGGTTGCCGCTGCTGGGACTATACACGGGGGCTCGACTCGGAGAACTCTGCCAGCTAACGCCGTCTGATGTGCGAGAGGAGACGTACTTCGATTCAGACGGCGAGGAGCGTCGGGCATGGTGCATTTACGTTACCGCAGACGGCGAGGGAAAGCGAGTTAAGACGGCTAGTAGCGTTCGCCGCTTCCCCGTGCATCGCGTGCTGGTCGATCACGGCTTTATCGACCTTGTGCGGTCCCGACAAGGCCTCGCACGCATTTTCGACCTTGAACCCAATAAGGACGGCGAGTGGGGACAGGACTGGTCTAAGGCTTATGGGAAGTTTCTCCGGGGTACGTGTGGCATCGCAGACCCCAAGCGGGTTTTTCATAGCTACCGGCATACGTTCAAAGAGGTCTGCCGTGATTGCGACATTGGCAAGGAACTAGCGGACGCAATCCAAGGCCATGATGACGGCGATAGCTCGGATAGTTACGGCGGCGAGTTCTACCCGCTGCGCCCGCTCGTGCGGGCAATGAGCATGTACCACATCAAGGGTTTGGAATTGTCGAAACCGTAGCGGGGGCTGCTGATTGGAGCTATAAAGCACGTTGCGCTTCCGGGCATAACTGGCAACAAACACAAATTGCTGCTACGACGAGGGACCACATGAAAAATGGCTGGCAAGCGCCCTTAGGCGCATTGGCCTTAGTTGTGCTATTCGCTGCATTTATGGCTAAACCATTAAATACCGCATCCGACATTGCCGCCTGGGTGCAAGGCGTTGGGTCCCTGCTCGCCATCATTGCGGCGGTATGGATTTACGCTAGGCAGTACGAGGACAAGAAAGTGGCCGACGAAGCAGAAATTCGTGCATTCGTCGAATCAATTCGTGACGAAGTTAAAGCTACTTGGGGCGCATATTGCATTGAAATGCACTCCGCCGTAAAGTCGCTTGAGCCGGGTGAGTATTTCAACATGATATATCCGGTGTCGGTCGACGCATTTTCAATCTATAACGCTAGCGCGCACATGGTCGGTAAGGTAGACGATCCAGAATTGCGCAGCATGATTGTGGGTACATATGTACAAGCAAAAGGTCTGATAAATTCGTTCCTTCTCAATAACGAACTTCTCGCAGAGTATAAGAGCTTGTCGAGGGCCTACGGATTGCCAAACCGCGAGGCGGTCCTCAACGCCCAACTACTCATTCTGCAAAGCTACGCTTCTAAACTGAAAGAGAGAAATCAGTGGGTATCTAACGCGGTTACCGCACTCCTGACGTGCATCGACCAGTGGCTAGCCGATCACCCACCACACTAGATACGAGTTACAACAAGCGAAAAGCTGGCCTCGAAAGCCGATTTTTCGAGGTCACTTTCTAGGCCCGACAAGGGTTTCCGGCGATTTGCTTGTTATATATACACTCTGCGAGTCGAAGACTCAGGACGCCCACACGCTCCTACCACGAAAGATACCGGGCCACCCATAGTAGATCGCGGATTCCTCTAGCACATCCTGTGCGGTCACATGGGCATGCTTCCCCCCGGCGTCAGAATAGTTGTCGTGTCGTCTGAATCTTAGACGAGGTCCGGGGGCGGTAGAATCGGCATGAATGAAAGCCTACTCAGCAGAACGAAAAGAAGCCCTGGTGCGTCGCATGATGCCGCCGGAAAATGTGCCGGTATCCGCGCTAGCGCGAGAGACGGGGATCACAGA
>NZ_JAAAYE010000108.1 GCF_013282575.1 Paraburkholderia sp. NMBU_R16 | reverse complement strand
CCCCGCTTCATACTCGGGCCAGTTCGTCACCCGATGGGCCATCTTCGGGATGTCATGCCGGCGCGCGGCGTTGTGCTTGTGGGGCATGCATGGGCTTCCAGCAGGACGGACCGCGATTTTATTACTCTCGTCTTTCGTTTGCCTATCCGTGCACCAACGCCAACCAGTTGCCCCTTAACCCATCTCGTTATCGCGACAGAACCCTGCTCGCTGCACCTGCCCCGCTCGCACTCGGTCGCGCATGGTCTGACGCGGCGGGGATAACATGGCTCGTTGTTATTGCATCCAATCGCCACGCTGCGTTGATCACCATGTCGACAGACTTGGCTGCCGCCGCCTCATCGAGCCCAGCCGCAACAGCCGATGCACGCGCGAGGTGCTGACGATTGTGCTCCCGCGTTGTCCGCATCGCAGATCTTGCGCGGTCGGCGAACTCACGGGAAACGGCGCTTTGGGGCTCATCCATACCTGCGGGTAACCGACGACTTTCAGCGATTTCCCTGAGTTTCTCCTGGACTGCCCCAGGTGCCACCGCGTGCCGCAGGAACTCTGGTACGCGCGGAACGAGCTTGGCATTCGCAGCATTTAGTTTCGCCTTATATTGTTCCGATGTTGTTTGGGCGTTTTTCTTGTTGATCTCAAACAATACTGAATCGTATGTGCGTGGGCTGGCATCGACCGCCATCACTGGTGGCCCGTCCATCCATGCGTCGGCAACGATGGCGCGCTGGCCTTGCTGGCCCGGCGTTGAAATTGCCCAATGATGATTCATACTATGGCTAGTCACCACTTGGACGGTTTCGTTGTCGGTCAAATCATCAGCGCGGTCGAGGGCTGTTAGCAGCGAGTGTTCTGTGCAGTTTCCTGCACCAAACGTCTTACTAGCGGCCGCCCAGGTTAGAAGCTTTTCTCGTTCGTCTCCTTTTGCGAATTGAGTATAGACGCCATAACCGGCCGTGGTGCGCACCAAGCTGTCGCCCCCCGTAGCAATCACATCCGATTTTATGTTGTCGCGACCGAAAGGAAGTGCCGCACGAGTTCGTTGGACAGATCTGGCCATACGTTTCAATCTAGGAATATCTGTTGGCTCGATTGGACGTTGATCCAGATGCCGAGCAAGGAGATATCCGGCTAGCTGGATCTGTGCTCCCTGTTGAGTTGCAGCCTCGAACCCTGTCTGCTCCCCGATGGCAGACATAGCTGTGAAATTACGTGCCCCCTGCCCAGCCGCCGTGGTACGGTTCCAGGGAAGCAAGGCACGCCAACGGGACCCCGTGGCCGATGTCGGATCGGATGTTTGTGGTCGTTGTATTGAGCTACCAATTGCTAAACGGCTGAAAGGCGGTGGGGTCATTGAGCGCGGAATGAGTGTACGCTGCGAGCGCCCGCTGTCGGCCGGTTGAGAAGATGAAGAATATTGGGCATGAGAGTTGCCGGATATTGTGAATCGATTCATTTTAGAGTTCATCCCATTTTGAATTGATTGCGCGCTTCATTAAATCATTCGACTGGTTGCGCGTTTCAAGATAATTTCAGCGGTTGTCCACTGAAGAAGCCGATGATGATGGAAGTGGCCGACGCGACAAGACCTTCCTGGCGAGATGATGATGTGATATGCGAAGTGATCGGTATAGCCTGGGCGCACTCTACGGGTCTGTCAGTAGGCGGCCTTGAACGCAAGCGCTCCGTAGGGTTGTGTCGCGATAACGAAGCGATGACGAGCAAGCGGCGATTCGCGTAGGAGTCCTTAGATAAGCAGCGAATAGAACTGCGCGGCGACCGTTCGAGTGGCGTGCTCACCCTTTGTTGATGGCGGTGTAAAAGCGCGCATAGATGACGACACAAGGTTGAGAGAATTGCTCAACAATGAAGGGGCAACGAGGGCCCCTTCGTCTTGCGGTGCGCGAGCGCGAAGTTGATCAGAAGTATCCGTCCGGGAACCCCATGTTGAGGCAGTAGTGCCGTAGTGAGAACGTGTCGCTATTCGCAAACGGGAGTGACACGATGGCAGAGAACACGAAGCAAGAAGTCCAACATGTTGCCGCCGAGCGTTTCGTGCGACGAGGCGAAGCCTTCTGGCGCGAGATTTTCACGCAGTGGGAAGCGAGCGGCATCGGCGTGAGGGCGTTCTGCCAGCAGCGAGGCATCGCGGTCAGTACGTTCGGGTTGTGGCGATCGAAGCTCTCGCGTAGGGCACGCGGGAGCGAAGCTGCGTCGGGGACGATGACGGCAGATGCCGCTGTGTTCATCGCGGCGCAAGCAGACGATCCATTGGTCGCGATGACCGCTGCGCCAGCCACGCCCGACAGTGTCTTGGCGGGTGCGCCAAACGACGGCGTTACGCTCGTGCTGGCGGGTGTGCGCATCGAACTGAGCGGAACACATGCCGGTCGCATCGTTGATTTCGTGCTCGGCCAGCTCGGGAGCGGGCGATGCTGATCACGACGAACGTGCGCGCATTCATTTGCCGTGAGCCCGTGGACATGCGCAAATCAATCGATGGCCTGTCATACCTGGTCGAGCCCATGCTCAAGCAGAACCCGGCATCGGGCAATTTGTTCGTCTTCGTGGCGCGCGACCGCTCGAAGGTCAAATGCCTGTACTGGGATCGCACGGGCTTCGCGTTATGGTACAAGCGGCTGGAACACGGTCGGTTTCCATCGACGGCTCTGCTGGCCGAGCGCGGCTTTACCCTGGCCGAACTGAATGCGTGGCTTGAAGGTATCGAAATTCCAGCGTGCAAACCGCAGCACACCGTCTGTGTGGCGCGCGTGAGCTGATTGGGCGTCCTCGGTCTTGTAAACCTACGATGAGTTCGGCATCATGCCGACATGCCACCTACCGCCGTCACCGTTGACGATCTGCCTCGGGAGTTCGATGCGCTGCGCGCGTTCGCGCTCGAGCAGAATCGCCATGTTTGCGCGTTGTGGGAGCAACTGCAAATCCTTCAGCATCAAATCGCGCAGCTCAATCGAGCGCGCTTTGGTGCAAGCTCCGAACGTCTGGCTGCACAGGCCGAGTTATTCGACGCACCGGTCGATGTGCCGGTGCCGCCACAAGCCGAGGGCATTCCGGTCAAAGAGCACGTGCGCAAGGGCCGCCCAGCCCTACCGAAGAATCTCCCGCGCACTCGCATCGAATACGATCTGAGCAACGAACAGAAGGCCGAATTCGATGCGCTTGAGCGCATCGGTGAGGAGCGTTGCGAGACGCTGCATTACGAGCCATCGAAGCTGACGGTGATCGAGCATGTGCGCTTCAAGTATGCCGCACGCAAGGACGGCGAATCGACGATCGTCACGGCCAGTGCGCAGCCTTCACCGCTGCCCAAGAGCAACGCCAGCGCCGGGTTGCTCGCCAATATCCTGGTGAGCACCTACGTCGATCATTTGCCGCTGAATCGGCAAGAGGGCATTTATCGGCGTCACGGCGTCGAGTTATCGCGCTCGACACTGTGCGATTGGAAGCTGGCTGCTGCCGAGCTGCTCGAGGTGTTGTTGGTGCCGCTACGTCGGCACCAGCTCAAAGCGCCACGCATGCACGTGGATGACACCACGCTGCCACTGATCGAGAAGGGACGCACCACAACGCGCACGGCACGGCTGTGGGGCTATCTTGGTGGCGGCCAGCGTCAGGAGGACGGGCTATGGGTCGATCATCCGCCGGCGGTGGTGTTTGAATTCGGCGACTCGCGCGCGGGCTCGCATCCGCTCACTTATTTGCGGGACTTCACCGGCTATCTGCAAGCCGACGCGTACAGCGGCCACGGCGCGCTGTACCGCGGAGGACGCATCATCGAGGTCGGATGCTGGGCGCATTGCCGAAGACGCTTCTTCGAAATCGCCAAGACACAGAAGACGCCAGGGCTCGCCGCGCAGGCTTTGCAGTGGATTGCGAAGTTGTACGAGATTGAGTCTCGCGTCAAGACCGAGACGCCCGATCGCAACCCCAGGGCTGATCACCAGAGGTCGAATTCTTCGACCTCATTCGCACTGCTTACATACGCGCTGCCATCATGCGCGGCGCGGATCCGCTCGTCCGTGTTACCCAAAATCGGCCCCTTCGGAAAACCCGCAATCAGTTGCAGGCGAACGTGGACTGCGTGATCACCAATGGGGCGTACGATAGTATGCCTATGATCACGACGACACCGACGAAGTCCAGCGCCATGGCGGCTGTAGTGCTGAGTTCATACGCATATCGGCGAGATATATCGAGCCTTGGAAAGCGGCCACCGCGGCGTGAGCGCGACCTCGGCTGCTCGCGTCGGGGATAAGCCCTATCCAAGCCGAAACGTCCTCGTCTAGTGGCGAAGCAAATACGCTCGCGACAGTTTTGTCTTTACAAAACACCAGGAAATTATTTAAACGACTCAAGATTCCTTGCTGTGCTCTGGAAATCCGCGATTCCTCTATCAGGCAACTGCCAAGCTTGAAGTTACAAAGCCGGGCTGCATTCTGCAGGCTCTCGTCACGCGTCTTTGCGATTGCTTGACGCTTAACTTCGAGCTCAGCCTCGGCACACTGCAGCGTGGCGGCATCGCCGCGATCAATATGCCCCAGCGTCAAGGCGTGCCGTCGAGCACGATTCTGATTCAGGAACTGTCGCCGCCCATTGGTATAATTACCTTGGATGGAGCTATCCTCATCAACATACCACTCATTGATGTCACTCTCACATGTGCAATACTCGCGGACAATGGCGGCATACCGAGAGGAATGCTCATGCAGGATGGCACGCCTCTCAGCTGGGCGGCGGAGGTCGAGAGGGGGCGCAAGTCGCTCGCCTTCTCGTTGCGAAAACCGGGATACTAAGGCAAACGTAGAGTGATCGGCAAAATGAGCATTCGATGAGACTTCTTCTCGCCCGGAATCTTCCGCATCTCGGAAGCCCGATGTAAACGAGTCAGAAGAGTCAGAATACCCACCTGCTGTCAGGCCACTGCCCCATCGTGCGCTAAAACTCATTTAAATGCTCTCAATATTGGTGAAGGCCAAGTTCAGGTTGCGGCCCCATTGTCCGTCAGCGCCGGGCGCACTTTCCCGCTCCCGCGTAAAACGTCTGCGGCACGCGAAGCTACCCCGCTTGGGTCACCCCCAGGCTTTGTTCAGGAGGGCCACTTGTGAAGGCTCTGTCGCATTAACGTTGAGCGAGCTTTCTTCGTCTTTGCCATCATCGATGTCCTGCGTTTCAATTCGCACCGATTCTACTCGTCCTCGTTAATGCGACAGAGCCGCTGTCGGTCATCGCGGCGTTGCCGTTCGCTTTTATACCGTATCGCAAACCGGTAGCCCCGTTTCTCCGCGAACGCCGGCCCCGACACGGGACTGAAGTGCTTCTGAACAAAGCCTCTTCCAGGCAGCCACCAATCTTCATGTTGGCGGCTGCCAATCCAGGATCGCTTGATAGCACCGGTTTTCGGGAAGGGGGGCGATCAAGTCGCGAATCTCCTTGATCGCAACTACCGGTCCTCTGTGATCGCGAAAAACGCGACGGTACAATGGACTTGTATAACCTTGAGAGTTGGCGAACACTGACTTCTGGGCTACCGTATGCCTCTCTTTATAATCCTTTAGCCGATCAAGTATTTCGTCGCGGGGTACAGTGAAATCGGAGTTCATTTCTTGGATTGCGAGCCTATTCTGCAGCGTCCGGTCATGAGAGGTTCGCATATCGCGCCCCTCCATCGCGCTGTCGATTGTAGCTGTCTCGCCCCACCTCTTGATGATTTCACCCTTGCGATTGCTCGATGCCCCATGAAGCTGATTGCTCAAATCCATGATCAAGGTTAGTCGTTCATTCTCCGGGCGGCTATTAAGTTTGGTCGCGATGATAGTCTCGGCTTCCCTTCTCTCCCAGGGCGTAAGTTGACTCTTGATATTGGCAATTGTGCCGGAGATCTGCTGGGAAAACGCGGGCAGAGCAGGCGGGTGTGCGGTACTGGAGCCCTGTACGAATGGGCCCGCCGACGGAGGCAAACCCAATTGGGGCCCCGGCGTCATTGACCGCTGTCGCGGATCGTAGGCGAGTGGGCTGCCGGGTGGCTTAGGAGGCTTTGAGCGCCTTTCCGTAGCGAACGACTGCACATGTGGTGTTGAAACGAATGGCTGATACAGATTCCAAGGTGTCCCTGCCCCCCCCGTAGCAGGCCCCATCAGGAATGCCGGGCTCGTCGGAGCGCGCGAGCGAGAAGCTGGGTTGAGCCGCGGGTTTGGCGTTCGAGCGAATGACTGATGCTGGTTCCAAGGTGTGCCTGCCCCCCCCCCGTAGCAGGGTCCATCAGGAATGCCGGGCTCGTCGGAGCGCGCGAGGACCCGACCTGGGGCAACAAAGACGGTCCGCCCACCGGTTGGGACGGCGGGGGTGTCTTTATACGGAACTTCGTCCTCGCGGCCGCTTGGACGGACACACTGCAATCTCTCCATGCCACGACCACCGGGTCACTTCTATCTTCCCACCTGTTAAGGCTGGAGTATGCCGGACTGCGGGCCTCGGCTCTCTTTGTGATCGTGGTCAGGCTTAGAAATCGCTCATCCGGTTGGGAATTTTTCCCCGATTTCAGCAATACCTCATAGCGAACGTTTTCCGATCGATGTTGATATACGATAACATCGGAGGGCCCGAAATCTAGTGCGAGAATCGTTTCCGTCAAATCAACATTGCCTATCTTGGGCATTACACTTATCCATCAAGAAATGGTTGTCCGTTGAAGAAGTCGATGATGAGGGAAGTGGCCAGCATGGTAAGACATGCGGTGCGAGATAATATCGGGTCGGGTGCCGCGCGTCAATCAAGATGAGAACAGCGCGTCAATCAGGATGAGAATGCAGACGCAGCAGCGGCGGTGACGGGCGTAGCCCGGAACCGGCGCCGCTGCGCCGCGCCGAAAGCGCTCGGCTTGAGT
>NZ_JAAAYE010000107.1 GCF_013282575.1 Paraburkholderia sp. NMBU_R16 | reverse complement strand
TTGAATTCCATTGCCGCCCAGCTCTCCGTTGCTCGTGCCATTCGCGTGCCGCGCAAAAAGCAAGAGTAAACGGCAAGTCGCGACAGTTTACAAGCCGCTCACGCGGACTTGTGTGTAATGGAATGGGTCTAAGTCTACGCATGGCTTCATCCGACATCCACCGTCTGCCATGTGACATGCAAGTATGAGGATCGTCAGCAATTGGCCATCCGTGTAGGAATAACTTCAGAGCGCCACGCCTCTGATGCGACTGTCGCGCGATGCTTCATGCAAGGCTAAGCCTTATCAATATCGCCCTCTAGCGGCAGCTCACACCCGCGCTCGGCAGCCGGCCGAACCAACTTTGACTGTACCATCCGCCCCCTCCAATCCACAACTACCGGACCTGACAGCTGTTCCGTCGATCAGCTCACTCGTAAAGTATTTACATCAGGTGGATGTGATCTTCGAGTGAGCGCTGCGCATGGTCGACCGATTCGCATGCTTTCAAATACGCCGCGTATTTCGCGCTGTGCCGGATCCGTTTGGCCCACGCATCGCTACGGCACCGGCCCGTACTGTCGATCGACAGCGCCACATCCCCATCAACTATCGCTTCGCTAAAAGCGGTTGTCGTCAACGTGCTGCCCTGGTGACGATCTCCATCGCTTCGATTCAGCGCACCACCACACCTGCGTACAAGCTCGCTGCTTTTTCGCTTCTGCAAGCGCAAGGGCTTTCTTATTGGCCGGGACGACGAATTCCCACCTCCGCCGCTTCGCTCGAGGAAAGGCCGCGCGAATTACTGCTGCCATCTGGATCGTCATTCTCAACATAGAACTCTACGTCCCCGTACAAACCTATGAGCCATAGCGACCTGGCATTTGCCGACAAGCCTCGGATCATTAACGCGGAACAGCCCGTCAATTTACGACGCGATATACCGTTCGTCATCACGCTCAACCGAACGGTGTCACTCGAGGACATCTGGGACGTCGCTGTGCATCGCCGGCTCGTGCAGATCGCGCCAGAGGTGGTGGAACTTCTGGAGCGCGGTCGCGCCGCGCTCCAGCAGAAGCTTGAAGGGCATGCCGTCATCTATGGCGTCAACACCGGATTCGGCGGGAACAGCGATCTTGTCATCTCCTCCGATAAGCTTGCATCGCACCAAGCTAATCTTTTGACCTTTCTTGCAGCCGGAACCGGCGAACGTTTTCCGGAAGATTACGTACGCGCCGCTCAGTTGCTGACGCTACTCGCGCTCGCGCGAGGGTGGTCGGCCGTTCGGTCCGAAGTGGCGATGACGCTTCTGGGACACCTGAATCACGGGATCGTCCCTGACGTTCCGCGGCATGGTTCCGTCGGTGCCAGCGGGGATTTGATCCCCTCGAGCTACATCGCGGCAGCGCTGTGCGGACGCGGCGCCGTTCGGTACGCAGGGACCGAAATGGCTGCCGCGGAGGCACTTGGGCACGCCGGCTTACCGGCGCTCGAGTTGCGAGCCAAAGAGGGCCTCGCGCTCGTCAACGGCACGCGCGTGATGACGGCAATCTCGGCGCTGACAGTGCAGCGCTTTCGCAATACGCTTCGCTCGGCGCTCGGCGCCTTGGCGTTAGCCGTCGAAGCGATCCAAGCATCGCACGAGCATTTCGACGCGCGCATTCACGCGGTCAAAGGACACGCAGGGCAAATAACTGTCGCTTCAGTCTTGCGAAGCATGCTGGCCGGTTCGACCCTCAGTGGCCATCGAGCACGGCGCTCGGATCCGCATGTCGGTACATCGCTCGATACGGGAGCGAGTCCTGAAGCGCGGAAGGAAACGGCTATTCAAGTAGAAGAGGGGGCCCAGGAAGTTTATTCGATCAGGTGTGCTCCTCAGGTGCTAGGCGTAGTCGTGGAATCGCTCGATCAGGTGCGCGCCGTGCTCGAGCGCGAAGCCGTGTCGGCGAACGACAATCCTTTGATCGATCCGGAGACTGGCGACGTTTTGCACGGGGGGAATTTCATGGGGCAGCACGTATCGCGCGCAATGGACGGCTTGAAAATCGATATCGCAACGGTTGGCAATCATCTGCACGCAATCATGGCGCTTTTGATGGACAGCCGGTTCTCGCGTGGGCTGCCTAACTCATTGAGCCCGAGACTCGGGATATATCAAGGCTTCAAAGGGATGCAAATCTCGCAAACCGCTCTGGTGGCGCACCTGCGCCGCGAAAGCGCCCCGGCAAGCGTCCATACGCTCGCGACCGAACAGTTCAACCAGGACATCGTCAGCCTTGGATTGCACGCGGCGTTGGGCGCCGCTGAGATGGAAACCCAACTGCGCGATGTGGCGGCCATGACGCTCCTCGCAGCGTGCCAGGCCGTCGATTTGCGCGGCAACGTACAGGCACTCGCCAGTCGCACGGCCGAACTTTTTGACGCGGTTCGAGCGCTGAGCCCGATGTTGGAGGCGGACAGGCAGATGGATCAGGAGATCGCGGCGGTGTCGCGTGCGATTGCGGAAGATCGATTGCCTCTCCCGCAATGGAACTGACTGAGCGCATGCCGCTGACGATGGGCAGCGGGCTCGCTCGCCCGAACATTGTCCGCGAAGACCGCGACGATGGAAGCTTCGTGCTTCGCTCGGCGGACCCTTTGCTGCCGTACGAGCGCTGCGTCGGCGAATGGCTCGTGTATTGGGCTGCCAGGACACCGGACGCGATCTTCATCGCACAGCGAGACGAAGGTCCTGACGACAAACGCCGGTGGCAATCCATTACCTATGCGGCTGCGCTGGAGCAGGCGCGGCGCATCGGTCAGGCACTGATCGATCTCGCCATGCCGACGGACGCTCCGGTTGTAGCGTTGTCTGGCAACAGTACCAACCTCGCGCTGCTGTCGCTGGGCGCGATGCACGTGGGACGCGTTGTCGCAACCGTGTCGTCGGCGTACTCGCTCAAAGCCAAAGAGCACAGCAAACTGCATGCGATGCTCGATCAGATCGGCGCCGGATTGATCTATGCGGAGGACGCATGCGCATACGGGCCAACCATTGACAGCTACAACCCAAGATGCCCCGTGGTCTATGGGGCGCACGCCCGTGCCGGAGCGCTCAGCATTTCCAGCCTCCGGCAATCCAAGGCGACGGCAGCCGTCGACCGCGCATTTGCTTCCGTACGCCCTGAAACAGCAGCGAGGTTGCTGCTGACCTCGGGCTCGACCGGCATGGCGAAGTGCGTCGTGAACACGCATGGAATGCTGTGCGCGAATCAACAGATGATCGCCCAGTGCTGGCCCTTCGTCGATCGCGCGCAGCCGGTGGTATTGGATTGGCTGCCATGGAGCCATACGTTCGGCGCCAATCATAATTTTAATTTGGTCTTGCGCAACGGCGGCACGTTCTACATCGACGAAGGATGTTCCACACCGTTGCAGATCGAACGGACCGTCGAAAATTTGCGCGACGTCATGCCCACGTTGTTCTTTAACGTACCGCGCGGCTATGAGCTCTTGCTGCCGGCTCTCGAAGCGGACAGCGAGGCCGCCGAGGCGCTGTTCAGGCGTCTTGACATGATGATGTTCGCGGGCGCCGCACTGCCGCTGACCACGGCGCAACGTCTGCGCCGGCTCGCCAGGCGGCATGGTGGCAGCGCCGTTTTCTTCACGACGGAATGGGGCACCACCGAGACGAGCCCTGTTATCACCAATGCACATTTTCCGACAGACGACAGCCATAACATCGGCGTCCCGGTGCCCGGCTTGGATGTTAAATTCGCGCCGTTGCAGGACAAGTTCGAAATGCGCGTGCGAGGTCCGTCGGTGTTTCGCGAATATCGAGGCAACCCTGAGAAAACGGCGGCCGCCTTCGATGAGGAAGGGTTTTACCGCACGGGCGATGCCGGATTGTTGGCCGATGCTTCGGACCCAAATCGCGGCATCGTTTTCGATGGACGCGTGGCCGAGGATTTCAAGCTGACGACGGGCACCTGGGTATCGGTCGGGACGCTGCGGCTGCGCGCCATCTCGGCATTGACGCCATATGTTCACGATGTCGTCATCACCGGTCACGACCGAGATGAGGTCGGCCTTCTGCTATTTCCGAGTCCCGCGCTATACGCGCTTGCCGCTTGCGATGCGAGCCAACTTTCCGGCGTCGAACTGGGTGCGTGCGAGTCGATTCGACTTGTCGTAAGAAAAGCGTTGCAGGCACTCAATGCGGATGGCGGGTCCTCGCAGTGCCCGGTGCGTGCGCTGATTTTGCCTTCGCAGCCGTCGCATGAGTTGGGAGAGATCACGGACAAGGGCTATGTCAATCAACGTGCTGTGTTGATGCTACGCGCGGCCGAGGCCGAGCAGCTATATAGCGAACACAGCGCAGTCATCCATGTACGCGGGTAGTGGCCGACGGTAGTTTGTATGGATGCATAACAGGCGGATTGGAGCATTGAAATGCAGTTGTACGGCGATAGCGATTTGCATAACCAGGTCGCAATGGTGACCGGCGCGGGCGGCGGCTTGGGGCGAGAAATTGCAGTGGCGTTGGCCCGCGCGGGGGCCAGGGTTGCCCTCAACGGACGCTCGCCGGCACGGCTGGAGGAAACCGCTGATCTTGTCCGAGCTGTGGGCGGGCAAGCGATCGTTTTTGGTTGCGACGTGACAGACGAAAAAAGCGTGAGAGAGTGCGTCGAGTACATCGAGCGGTGTTTGGGACCAGTCGATCTGCTGGTCAACAATGCTGCCACTGGCGGTCCCATCGATAGTGTCTGGCGGGTCGACACACAAGCGTGGTGGCGAGCGCTCGAGGTCAACCTGCGGGGCCCGTTTCTTTGTGCGCATGCGGTGCTTGCTGCGATGGTCGCCAGGCGCGCGGGCGCGATCGTCAACGTTGTCAGTCACGCCGGTGTCTATCGATGGCCGCTTTGCTCGGCATACGCGTCGTCCAAGTGCGCGCTGATCAACTTGTCTGAAAACATGGCCCTCGAAGCAGGGCGATACGGCGTTTCGGTGTTTGCACTTCATCCTGGCCTACTCACGATCGGAATGACCGGATCGTTGCTGGACTCGGAAACGGGCCTCGGTTCCGCTGCCTCGCGGGTAGCTGAATGGATTCGACAGGAGATCCGCCAGGGGCGCGCAGTACCCGCGCAGCGCTGCACTACGATGCTGGTGGCACTAGCATCGGGGCGATATGACGCGCTTAGTGGCTGCTACTTGACCGTCGACGACGATCTTGACGCGTTGCTCGCCCGGGCGAGCGGACCGGACGGTTCTAATTTGCATCGCCTGCGCATCAGGCAATAGGGGGCAACGTGCACGGCGCCGGTGCACGGGGTCGTGGCTGCTTCGCAAAGCGCGTTCCACTTTCGCAGGCCTGAGCGGCTGACGGACGTCCCGGAATTTAAATACCGACGATACAAATTTCGAGGGAAGTGCAATATGGATCGCGGTCGCATTGGTCATGGCGCGCCCTTGCCGCGGGCGGAGGCGGCGCCCACGCCTACGATTCATATCTTGCCGCCAGGATCGTTTTACGTAGGCGCGCCGCCCGCGCAGCTTGCCCCGTTGTCGGGGAAAAAGCGGTCTGCAAGTATGTCGAACCCTTCGCGGAGGCCACTGCCAGCTGTTCAGTCATATTCCAACCAGGCAAGTGTCGGCAACCCGCAGTTTCATCAACCGTTGCCCGCAGCATACCAACCTGCGCCGCAAGTTCACCACTATAGCGCACCGGTTCGGCCGGGATCGGGCCGACGCCGCGCGGTCTCGATGTCGCGAGCAGATCGCTCGCGCCTGGAAGTGCCGCGCGCACGTGAGGTGCTGCCTGGTAGTCGCCCGGATATTCCGGCTGTTCGGAGTAACGGGAACGGAAGCATTGTTTTGGGGCCCTCGGCGTCTCTCAGCGATGCTATGCCGTTTCTGATCAACGGGGGAGGCCCTGGCAGAACGCTCGTTGCGTCATTCGGTAACGACGCAACGATAACCATGGACTGGGTACTCATGCGTCCGTGGGGTCTGGGAATGACAATGACGACCAAGAATGCGCGCGCCGCGCTCAAGCACCTCATCCGGCAAATCCCTGCAGGAGACCCGATTCTGCGGCCATTCCTCGAGTGGGATAGCAACCACGGCCGCAATCGGTCGGTCACTGCCGTCACCGGCGCTCACGCGGCCATCGAGCTCAGCATCGAAGACGTCGAGAACATGGAGGACTTTGGCCCCGCCGGCGTGAAGCGTGCGCTGCGCGGAATATCGGAACGCATGCATCGTGTAGCTATGGCGGCAGTACCCGCGACGCGCGGTCAGCGCGACGCGCCACGCGCGCCGGTCGATTTTGTCGTTGACTGGATGGTCGCCCTGCGTCAGACGAAGAATGAGGTGCCGAAGCGATCGAATCGCCTGCGAAGGCTCGAGCGGCTCGAAGATAGTGTGCGCCGCACTTGGCTCGATCATCATCGATCCCGGTCGCGCGAGTTCCTATTTCGCAAAAGTCGCACAAACGTGCCGAGAAAACGGATTAGAACGATTGTCGCCTCTTGCGAACCACTTGAGCTTCGAATTGAGGGAACTCGCCCATAAAGGCCGTCTCCCTCTCGCATTGCTCTATGAGAGCGATATGATGCGCCACTGGGAGACGGAATTCGTCAACGAATTGGTTCGCAACCCACCCAAAGAGGCAGTCGTCGCGGCCGACGGAGTGCTTCGTCAACTGTACAAGCTTATGAGGAATCTAGGGCAGAACGATCTAGACAGCTTCAATAATACAGTGAGCCAGCTGTGTAACCTGATGAGGCGTGATAGGCGCTTTTGGATGACCAGGGTACCGGGGATCGAGGATTTGCTCAATGCCAACCGCAGCCAGCGCGGCACCGCACTGTTCACATACCATTTCAAAATGGCCAGGCTCCGGCGAGGCATGCGTAAGTGTGTACTACACGACAGTCAAACTTTCGCGCGCCTTGCGCCAGCATGCAAAGTCCTATGTGCGATGGGACAATGAGCTTCCCCTGAAATTTCGCCTTCCAGCAGGTCGCGTATAAACTCGACCCAAAGGAAGGAAAGAAGAGATGTTCAAGGTACCGCACCAGGTGTACACGGCAGAGTTCAAAGAAGCGGCCGTGCAA
>NZ_JAAAYE010000106.1 GCF_013282575.1 Paraburkholderia sp. NMBU_R16 | reverse complement strand
ACATCAACGCGCAGTTGCGAAAGATCATCAAGACGCGAGGCCACTTCCCGAGCGATGACGCCGCCACAAAACTTATCTGGCTTGCCCTGCGCAATATCACAGCCGGATGGAGCCGCTCCGCTCACGATTGGAAGCAGGCCATGAACCAATTCGCTATCCTTTACGCGGATCGATTCGTTCGACCATCCGTGTGAATCTCACCCCCGCCTTGAACACGGAAATTCTGACACTCCCCATACGATTCGTCCGCCGTCTCGGGCTTGCCGTTAAACCCAGCGACATCCCCTCCAGGACAACGCAATTCGCGCGAGCGGCGAATCTCGGGCAGAGCCTGAGACAAAGTCCTTTCGGTTACCAATCCTTCGATTGGCCCCGGTAACGGCGGCCGCGGAGCCGGCGAGCCCGCCAGCCTAGTCCCTACGCGGTACACCGTCACAGTCAACTTCCGTTCGTCCGAAAAAATTCGGCACCGCTGATCGAGTTCAAGCTCCTCACTAGCATTTCCCTGCGCCGGCGACGATTCGTCGGCGCATCTCTCTTCGACACTGACGCGAGGGTGAAATGAACCATCTAGAGCAGATCGGCGCCCAACATCGACGCGAATTCTGGCAACAACAAGCTTGCTCCATATCAGAAAAGACATCGGCCGTCTCTTTACGAGATATCTCCTTTCGAATCAACGGCACTAACGAAATAATCGAACTGATGGAGGGCTATCAGAAGCCGGCCTATGCGCTTGACGATTACTCCGGGCCGAAAACTACGAAGTGCTGTGCTACAGGAACATGTAGCAGAGTTGGCTAATCCGCCCCTAGACAACTAAGGCCCTGCCCGCCCAATTCTGGGCGGGCGACCAACCACATGAGGTGACAAAATCAAGGTCATCGTACATTTTGATTCGAAAACGATCGAATCAGAGTCCATCGCTCAACTCTATGAGCGAGTCGGATTTGGTTTGGCAAAGGACTACCTGGCCGTTGATGATTTCCGACAGCGATTCCTGGATGGTGCGAATCTGTTTGCGGCATTTTCCACAACGCAATCCGATAACCGCCTGCTCGGCATGGTGCGAGTATTCAGCGACGAAATATTCGTTACCTATGTCGCCGAGCTCTGCGTCGATCCGGACGCCCGCAACAGAGGCATTGGAACCGCTCTTATGGAGGTCATCGTGCAGCGTTTTGAGCAGACGGCGATCTTCACCGAGGCCTTTTCTGGAAGCGAGAAGCTCTTCTCCGCGGTCGGAATAACACCTAAGGGCAAACTGGTCGCGTGTAGTAGGGCTCCAGGGCCGTTCCCCATGTGACGAAAATTTGGGAGATGCCCATGAAGCGATCGCTTGCAGCACTTGTCGATAACGCGCTGGTAAGCGTTCGAGGCCAACGCGTCGACCAGCCAAGCCCATACGTTGGCGACATTGGAGGCGTCGCCTGCGTGCACGACCTTGTCAAGGCAGAGCTGAGCGCATTCGTGCGCCCCTTCGAGTATGCGGAGATCGGCGTCCCGGATCGAAGCGGCGGATCGTGGCGGCGGCACAGTCCTGTACGTACCCGCATCTCCTGAGGTGATTGACGGCACCGTTCGGGAGAACATACGACTCGCTAGCGACTGTGTTCAGGACATGGACATCAGGGCTAGCCTGGATACGTGGGACGGGATCTGCGGCAACCGACGCATTGAGCTAGACGAGGATGCGCGGTCGCTTTCGCTCGGAGAAAGACAATTCGTCGCCGTCGTGCGTGCAGTGCTGCATCGGCCACAGGTGCTAATACTCGACGAAGCGCTCAATTCCGTCGATGCAGCGTCTGAGAAGGTCGTCTTGCGCTACGTGCTCGATGCGCTTCCGGAAACCATCATTTTCCTGGTCAGCCATCGTCCAATCACGGGCGTCCAGCCCAATAAACGGGTTCAGTGCGGACAACGGCCGTACGGGAGTGGCGAGCGCCTGTGTCAAGACAGTCCCCAATAGCGATCAGCTTTGGACAAGCCTTGCAGCAGCGTATAGCCTCCTTCCCTCAACTACGCTCATGCTATCGGCTCCGCAGGCTAGACCGGGCCGCGGGGGCGCGCTCGACGGAACGCTCCATATCCTCGACAATTGTTTTCTACTTCCCGAAGGAGAAAGCAGTGTCGGCAAGGATAATGCGAACAATCGCTTTCACCGTTGCGCTAGTCGGCGCACTGCTTCTTCGATACGCACACGCCGAGGCCACTCCCGAAGAAACGATCACCGTCGAAGGCCTGTCCCATCCCGCGGATATCCTCATCGATAAATGGGGCGTACCGCATATCTTCGCGGAGAACGAGCGCGATGCCTTCTTCGTGCAAGGCTTCAATGCCGCCCGCGACCGCATGTTCCAGATCGACCTCTGGCGCCGGCGCGGACTCGGTCAGCTCGCGGAAGTCTTCGGCCCTGCCTATATCGAGCAGGACCAGGCCTCCCGCCTTTTTCTGTACCGCGGCAACATGTCCGCCGAATGGAAGCGCTACGGCCCCGATGCGAAGCCCGTCGCTACCCGTTTCGCAGCGGGCGTCAATGCCTACATCGGTTGGCTGGCCGCACACCCCGACCACCTGCCCTACGAGTTTCGCAAAGTCGGCTACTGGCCCGCGAAATGGAGTCCGGAAGACATCGTTCGCATTCGCAGCCATGGCCTCACACGTAATCTGAAGAGCGAAGTCGCACGCGCAAAGGTCGCCTGCGTCGGTACGCTTGCCGACGACTCCGTGCGCTTCGGTCTGCAGCCTGCATGGCAAGCCCACGTGCCCGAAGGGCTCGATCCATGTCTGCCGGACGACGTGCTCAAGGTCTTTACACTCGCGACGCAAAGCGTGCGCATTACGCGGGATTCGCTCCAGAGCGCCGACGCTGCGACGACGGTCATCGCCGCAGCCGATAATCCCGAGGAAGTCACCGAAGGCAGCAACAACTGGGTGATTGCGCCGAACAAGTCGGCAACGGGCCGCGCGATCATGGCCAACGATCCGCACCGCGCCTACGCCGCGCCGAGCCTGCGTTACATCCAACAGATCAGTACGCCGACGCTCGACATCATTGGCGGCGGCGAACCATCGGCACCAGGTGTTTCGATCGGACACAACGGCTCGATTGCGTATGGCCTCACGATTTTCAACATCGATCAGGAAGACCTCTACGTCTACCGATTGAATCCCGCCAACCCACGCGAGTACCGCTACAAAGGCCACTGGGAGCCCATGCGCATCGTGCACGAGAAGATCGCCGTGCGGGGGGACGCGCCTGTCGATGCCGAACTGGCGTTCACGCGTCACGGTCCCGTCATCTACACGCAGCGCGACAAAAATCGTGCGTTCGCGGTCCGCACGGCGTGGCTGCAACCGGGCATGTCGCCGTATTTCGATTCGATGCGCTACATGCGGGCCAAGAACTTCGCTCAGTTCAAACGCGCGCTTTCAACCTGGGGCGCACCAACGGTCAACCAAGTCTACGCGGACATACAAGGCCATATAGGATGGGTGCCGAGCGGGCTCGCACCGAAGCGTCCGAACTGGGATGGGCTCATGCCCGTTCCCGGCGACGGCCGCTACGAGTGGGCCGGCTTCTGGTCACGCGACGCGATGCCGTCCGCCTACGACCCGAGCAGCGGCTACTTCACCACGTCCAACGAAATGAATCTGCCGCCCGATTTCCCCTACGCGCAACGCAAACTGGGCTTCGAATGGACCAACGGCTCGCGCCATCGACGCATCGACGAAGTATTGCGGTCGTTGCCAAAGGTATCGATCGAAGATAGCGAGCGGTTGCAAAACGATATCGAATCGATTCCCGCACGCCGGCTGGTCGCATTGCTCGCTCCGCTGTCGAGCGACGATCCTTCGACGCATGCCGCCCTATTCATGCTCGCGGGCTGGGACGCGCAAATGCGAGCGGATTCGGCGCAAGCTGCCCTCGAAGAAGTCTGGCTGAGTCGCCATCTCGGCCGCGCGTTCAAACGAGCCGTGTTGCCGCGAGCGGCTGCCGATGCGTTCGGCGCACCCGACACAGCGGTAATGCTCGATTCTCTGGAACATCCACAGGCGCGTTTCGGTGACACCGCGCAGGCGAAACGCGATGACCTGCTCCTTACCAGTCTGCGTGCGGCGTACGAGGAGATGGTGCGGCTGCAAGGTCCGGACAACAGCAAGTGGCAATGGGGGAAGCTCCAGACCAATCTGAATGCGCATCCATTCGCGGATCTCGTCGATGATAAGACGCGCGCCAAGCTCGATGTCGGTCCCATCGGCAAAGGTGGCAGTGCTTATACGCCGAACCAGTCCACCTATCGCACGAGCGATTTCCGGCAGACCAACGGTCCATCGTTTCGCGTGATTGTCGACGTTGGCAACTGGGACAATTCGACGGCGATGAACCTGCCCGGCGAATCGGGCGATCCGAACAGTCCACACTATCGCGACCTCACGCAGATGTGGCTGAACGGCGAGTACTTTCCGTTACTGTATACGCGCGCCGCCGTCGAGAAGGCGACGGAAAAGCGCATTCATCTGGTACCGGACTCGCAGACGCATTAAGCCCGCCCCCACCCGCGTTCCCCCGGCTCCACGCGCGGAGCGTTAGCCTCGCGCTTGACAATCTATCTACACGTAGATAAAGTCACGCTCATGGACTCGAAATCGACCGTCAGGGAACAGTTGCTGGACCACGCCATCACATTGATCATGTTGCGTGGGTTCAACGGCTTTAGTTATCGCGACCTATCGGAGCTGGTAGGCGTGAAGACGTCGAGCATTCACTATTACTTTCCGTCGAAAGACGATCTTGTGCTCGAGGCGGTTGCCGAATACAGCCGAAGCGTCCTGCAAACGCTCGACACGATCGATCCGTCGTTGCCGGCGGATGCGAAGTTGAGCCGCTATACGAAACTGTTCGGCAGGACGCTCGGCGATGGCAACCAGATCTGCTTGTGCGGGATGCTGGCAGCAGACATCGAATCGTTGCCGGATAATGTTCGCGAAGCTGTTCAGGCGTTCTTCAAAGCGAACGAGGCGTGGCTTGCCAACGTCCTCGCGCAAGGCGCGAAGGAAGGCACGCTGGCGTTCAGCGGCAAGCCGCAGAACGCGGCACGCGCGCTGTTCGCCGCCTTTCAGGGCAGCGTGCTCGCCAGTCGGCTCTTCCATACGAAGGCCCGTCTCGAAGACGTCGAACTCGTTTGGAAGAAAGTGTCCTGATGTCGGGGGCTGTTCAGTAAATATATGCGGTAGCCATGAAGTACGGGCAGATCCATGCCCGCGTTTGTTTGAGCCATTTAATCTATCTTTCAGTAGATAGCCAAAGTCCATCACCAAAGGAGTTTCATCATGTCGATCGAAAAAGTTCTCTATCGTGCCCACGCAACGGCGACCGGTGGTCGCGACGGCCGGGCGGTCGTGCCCGAAGGCAATCTCGACCTGAAGCTGACGACACCGCGCGAGCTCGGCGGCGCGGGCGGCGCCGGCACCAATCCCGAGCAATTGTTCGCCGCGGGCTATAGCGCGTGCTTTCTCGGGGCGATGAAGTTCGTCGCGGCACGCGACAAGATCGCGATACCGGCCGATGTGTCGATCGACGGCAGCGTCGGGATCGGCGCGATTCCGAATGGCTTCGGCATCGAAGTCGAGCTGAAGATTTCGCTGCCGGGCATGGACCGCGACGCGGCGCAGGCACTGGTCGAGAAAGCGCACATCGTATGCCCGTACTCGAACGCGACGCGAAACAACATCGATGTCACGTTGACGGTCGTTTGAATCGGGCTTGAAGCAAACCGATAAGCAAGGGCTGCCCCAAGGACGGTTTCAGGGGCGGCCCCTTCGACATCCCGTGTCGAATCGCCGAGAATCGGTCGAATCGGTAACCGGCAACGCGGGCCTTGTGACTGACGAGAAATTCGCCGCGGACGCGCAATGGGTCACGCGCGACCTGATGAGACTCAAGGCATTGCTCGAGGCTCACTAATCGGCGCGTCTCATGCGATGGGCGACGGCCTGCGCAAATACTCGCCCAGAAAGTCGACAAACGTCCGGAGCTTGACCGAAAGCTGATTACGCTCCAAGTAGATCGCGTGGATATTGGCACCGGGCAAGGCCCAGTCCGTGAGCAACGGTACCAGTTTTCCGCTCGCGAGATGTCTCTTGATCTCCCACTGCGATCGCACGACGATCCCACGCCCTTCGAGCGCCCAATGGAGCACGACGCTACCATCGTTGCTGGCCAATGCTCCGTCGACCTTGACCGTTTCCGTTCGCTTGGCGCGCGAGAAATGCCACGTGCCGTAAGCCGACTCGTTCTCGCGCAGAACGATACACGCGTGCCGCGTCAAATCGTGCGGCACGGAAGGCTCGCCGTGGCGCGCCAGATAGTCCGGCGACGCGCAAACCATTCGTCTGTTTTCGAGGAGGAGCCGCGAATTGATGCGCGCGTCTGGCACTTCGCCGAAGCGTATGCCGAGATCGAATCCCTCCTGCTGAAGATTCATTGGGCGCTCCGTCAAATGCAGCAGGATTTTCATCGCTGGATAGAGGGCGACGAACTCGGATACCGCGGGTGCAATCCGCGCCCGCCCAAACCCGAACGATGCGTTCACGCGCAGCAGGCCCGTCGGCTCGCCACGGCTTTGCGTGACGAGATGTTCGAGTTCGGACAATTCATCGAGAATGCGCGAACCGCTCGATAGGTAAAGCTCACCCTCGGGCGTCAGGCTCAGCCGCCGCGTCGTGCGATTCATCAACCGAACCCCGAGGCGCCGCTCCAGCTGCGCGAGCCGTTTGCTGACCGCGGGCGGTGTCACACCGAGTTCACGGGCCGCAGCCGCCAGATTCCGATGCCGCGCAACGAGCGCAAACAGACTCAAGTCCGAGAAAGCGTCCATCTCTCCACCCCAGATGCGCATCGATTCATTCCAAAAAGTTACGACCGGAATGAATTTATGGAAACCCAATCTTGCTATTCATCAATTAGGGCTCTTTTGAAAATGCAGTGGGTAACGCGGCTCACGAGGCATGCGGGTTGAAGCTGGAGAAATCTAGCTTGCCGGCGATGAGGAACAGCACGGTTCGCATTGTTTCGAAGCGCGTGTAGCCGCGC
>NZ_JAAAYE010000105.1 GCF_013282575.1 Paraburkholderia sp. NMBU_R16 | reverse complement strand
ATGACGGGGGACTGCTCGGCGCGGCGTGGCGGCAGCGGTTCCGGGCTACGCCCTTCACCGCTGCCGCCACGCCAGTACTCTCATCCTGATTGACGCGCTGCTCTCATCTTGTTTGACGCGCGGCAGCGCCTTCCTTCAACTGCCGCGCGAGCAGATCGGCCTGCGGCGTCAGCACGAGAAAGTCTCGCGCGCAAAGGTAAAGCCGCCGCGCAGCCCATGCCTCCGACAGTGGCAGGATCGCCAGGTCCCGACGCAGCGTGCTCGCCAATACCTTCGAGAGGATCGATACGCCGACGCCTGCCTCGACCAACATCGCCACGTGCTCCACGCTGCGCAGCTGGACGCGGTAGTAGAGCTGACGACCAAGACGCGACGCGCGTTCCGCAAGGTGTGTTTCGAGCGCAGTATCCGCCATGCCGACAACCGGTTCGCCAAGAATTTCCGTGAATGCCACGGACGCTTGCTTCGCAACGCGATGCGCGCGGCTGGCCACTACTACGAGTTCGTCCTCTGCAATCAGATGCGTCTGCAGGTTCGCGAGGTCAGTGATGTCGGCCACGATGCCGAGGTCCGCGCGCCGGTCCACCAGCGCTTGGACGATCTCGGAACTAGGCCGTTCTTCGAGATCGACGGCAAGGTCGGGATGCGCCGCCAGGAACTGACATAGCCGGGGCGGCAGGAATGCCGCCAGCGCCGCGGTGTTGGACAGCAGCCGAATGCGTCCTTTCAGTCCCGTTGCGTAGGTACGCAACTCCCCGCGCATCTGCTCGACTTGGCCGAGGATCGAACGGGCATGCCGGATCAAGGCCTCGCCGGCCGCCGTTGCGCGCACGCCGCGACGGTTGCGCTCGAGCAACGGTGCGCCAAGCGCCGACTCCATGCCAGCGATGCGCTCACTGACCGACGCCAGCGCCAGGTGCATTTCCCGCGCGCCTTGCGTCAGGCTGCCGCATTCCACAACAGTCAGGAATAACCGCATATCGGTCAGGTCGAAGCGCACGAGAAAGTCCCTCTTCTGCTTTCGTTTTTTCCGAAGTCTAGCACTGGAAATGCCAGATTGCGGACAGATGATCGAGTGCCTAGCATGGCCCCCATGGAATCGAATTTTTTGATTTTTCTGGCCGGATTGGTGGCCGGTGCAATGAATGCACTGGCCGGGGGCGGCTCGTTTGTCAGTCTGCCTGCGCTGATCGCGGCGGGTGTGCCACCGGTTTATGCGAATACCTCCAGTACCGTAGCGCTGTTTCCTGGCGGCCTCGCCAGCGCGTGGGCATATCGCGACGGCCTGGGTCCGGTCGGGTCGGTGCCGTTGCGCGCATTGCTGATTGCGACGCTGTGCGGTGGCCTGGTCGGAGCGATCCTGCTGCTGCGCACCTCGTCCACAGCATTCGCTTTCGTGTTGCCTTGGCTGCTGCTGATCGCGTCCGTTGCGCTTTCGTTCGGACGGCGGATCGGCGATGCGCTGCGTGCTCGTTGGCACATTCCCGCAGGCGCGGTACTCGCCATCCAGTTCGCGCTCGGCGGATATGGAGGCTACTTTGGAGGAGCGGTGGGGATCATGATGATCGCCGTATGGGGGCTGCTCGACAATCGCGATATCAAGCATCTCAATGCTGCACGTACGCTGCTGGTCGGCGCGGCGAATCTTGTTGCCGTGCTGGCGTTCATCGGCGCGCAGGCCGTGCGCTGGCCGGAGACGCTGGCCATGCTGGCCGGCGCAATCCTTGGGGGATATGGTGGCGCGCGCATTGGCCGGCGCGCCTCGCCGGCAGTCATTCGTGCCGGCACGCTACTGGCGACGTCCTGCATCACGCTCGGGTTCTTCGTGAAGACCTACGCGCCGATGCTGGTGCATCGTTGAGCATGGTGTGCGCTCTGCTGGAAACTATTGGATCGCTCGCCATACTGGCAAGCATCGCGGCGCATGTAGCCATGTGGTGCCGCAAGCCTATGTCCCGCGACGTTTTCGGCTCGCCTCGTCGATCCGATAGTTGCCCCGCATTCTCTTCCAGGCACAGCAGTCACCGTCACCGTCCGGTTCGCAGGCGAGCGCGGAAAGCGCCATGGTGGCAACGATCAGCAGCCGATTGATCATCAGCCCTCATGCTCTGCGTCGCGTTAAAAGCGGGGGGATTACCGTTGTAATGAACGGCGCTGCGGTAGCCGATTACCGACACGTCGTAGGCGAGGATGACTTCGCCGATGATCGGGACGGTGCGGCCGACGAAGACGCCGATGTTGCGCGTCCAAAGAATTTTGAGGCGTCGGACGCTGCCGAGCGTTAGCGTCGGCAGGATGTCCTTCTCTATCTTGAAGTCGAGGTGCCTGCGGGCCACCCGTGATGCTATCGATGTGCCGATCGCCGCACCCTTCGGCTTGCGTTTCGTGGGAAGGAACGCCCAGATGCCGTATCGCGGTCCGGGGCTGCGGCCGTCCCTGCCAAGCATTTCGAGCCCGCGGGCCATATGCCGCGCTGACGAGCAATCGGGAATCATCCGTGAATTATGCGAAATAAGGTTTACATTCTTCCTTTCGTCCGAATTCTTTCGCGTAGCTTTTTTATTTTTGGAATCTGTTCGTACGCTTCACTGGCATCACGTTTCGATGGATGCGCACTATTCATTTTTTGGAGAGCTATGCTATGAAAAAAATCAAGCTTGAGCCGACCCTATCGTTTCAGTCGAATGATGCCTATAACAAGCCGGTTGGCGTTCCAAGACAAATAACAAAGATCGCACTCGAACCAGCTCTGTCGTTCCAGTCAAACGACGCATATAACAAGCCCGTCGGCGCGGCGCGGAAGTAAGGTTGATGTTTCATAGTTGATAGGACCGATGGCTGGCCCATGCCAGCCATCGACGATGAGTATTATTTAAGCAGGCGCTATGAATACGAGATCGAGTCCGCCATTTTTTATCAAGATAATAGATGGAAAGTTGGTCCTTTGGGATTATAGAAAACATGCTCAATACCAGATAAGCCCCGCACACACTCAACGACTGCTTGACGTCGCGCGCGGTGCTAACCTGACTGAGTCCAGCATTGATCGAGAAATTGACGCTAGCGGAATATTTGCAGGTGACAGTCGAAATCTCGAAAATTGGGGATGGGATTGTTTGTCGCAGATATTTCATATCGGAACGCAGGTCGTTCTCGAAGACGGAGCAGACCTCCCTTCGGACGATAGCTACGAGGGCTACGTGGCATATTGCGCATCGATAGCCGACAAAATTCCGGAAATGAAACATGAAAGGGAGGGTGAATTGATTGCTCTCCCCGTGCCAAACCGCAATTTCGCTGCAATTAATCAGCTTTCAGATGCTCTGATGAGGCGGCGAACGAGCCGATCGTTCGTTGCCGAGCCGATTGCACTTCAAATGGTAGCTGATGCGTTGCACTGGACATTCGGTATCGTACATGGCGATACACGCGAAGATATGCGTGCAGCTGGCCTTCGGCCCGTCGGCTATCGGCGAACGTCTCCATCTGGGGGCTCGCTCCATCCTAGTGAAGCGTACCTAGTCGCTCTACACGTAACGGGATTGAGCCCTGGGATTTATCACTACCGTGCCAGCTCCCATCAGCTCACGCGCCTAGCTGGCGATATAAACGGCGAGATGCTCGGTCGGCTGTTATGTGCGCAAATGTTTGCGCGGAATCTGGCTTTCGGCGTATTCATCACCTGCCGGTTTGACAAGATGTGGTGGAAGTATCCACATTCCCGGGCATACCGAGTTGCGTTGCTAGACATTGGGTGTCTAGCTCAAACGTTCCAGCTCGTAACAACTGGCATCGGATTACGTTCGTGGCTCACGGGTTATTTTTTGGATCGTGAGATTAATCGCTTATTGAGGGTGGACGAGGTCAGCGAATCGGTACTCTTCTTCGTGGGCGCGGGTCCGGGTGAAGACACGCCGTTTGCTCCGGAGATGCTTGCTAGCATTCAAAGGTTTAACAATATTTCCTAGAAGAGACGCCATGCTTATTTTGGGATTCAAACCAGGGCACGACGGACACATCGCAGCCATCGAGGACGGAGTCTTGAAGTTCTCTTATGAAGCCGAGAAAGACTCGAACCCGCGATATGCTCCGATCGGGGTCAATCTGTTCATTGAGGCTTGCGCAGCGGTCGATCGCACCCCGGACGCCATCGCCGTCAGTGGGTGGACCGAAGGTTACCCCGCGAGTGCGCCCCCTATAGGCGGCGGTTATTGGGGTGTTGAGAAACCACGTGTAACATCAAGCGTGTTTCTTGGCGATCATCTTCGCTTAGTGACCGACTCTCACGAGCGCTCTCATATCATGTGCGCATACGGGATGTCGCCTTTTCCGCAAGGGCAACCATGCTACGTGCTCGTTTGGGAAGGCCATATCGGATCGTTTTATTTTGTTGATGCACATATCAACATCAAAAAACTTTGCCAGATATTGCCATATCCGGGGATTCGATATGCTTTCGCGTACGGTGTCGCAGACCCGACCTTCAATATTCGAAGCGGGCACGTTAGATTGAGTGATGCAGGAAAATTGATGGCTCTCGCCGCGTTTGGCGAGCGGATAGATTCTCGTAGTAGTGAGTTCGATCTCGTTTCAGCGCTTCTTTCGGATCAGTTGACACTCGCTTCTTTAGACAAGCAAAGGTTTTCAGAGTCCAGGTACTTCAACATCGGCGTCGAGAGCCGGGAATTCAAGGATTTGGCCAGAACGATTTCCGATTGCATCTTCGACCTGTTCCGTGAACGGGTGCGGCGTTTTGTGGAGTACCGTGCGCCTCTTCTGATCAGCGGCGGATGTGGCCTGAATTGTGATTGGAATCGGCAGTGGGCGGATAGCGGGCTCTTTACGGATGTATTTGTGCCTCCTTGTCCAAATGATGTGGGGACAGCTATTGGTACTGCAGTCGATGCTCAGTTAGCATTGACTGGGTACGCCAAGATCGAGTGGAATGTCTACTGCGGACAACCGTTTATCGATGATCTTGATCAAATAGAAGGATTCTGTCGGAGGGAGATGCATTACCATACGACTGCGCAGCTGATTCAGCAGGGGGCAATTCTAGGGTGGGCTAACGGTAGAGCGGAGATCGGCCCGCGTGCGCTCGGAAATCGATCGATTTTGGCCGCGCCGTTCGCCAAATCCACTCTTGACCGACTCAACGCAATCAAGCGTCGAGAATCGTTCCGGCCAATAGCACCCATTTGCCTAGAGAGGCGTGCCCTGGAGTATTTCGATCTGCGCGGGCCTAGCCCTCACATGCTTTATTTTGCGCGCGCTAAGACCGACTCTCTGCAAGCTGTTACGCACGTCGATGGTTCGAGTAGGCCCCAAACGGTCAATTTGCGCGAGAACCCACGGATCTATGCACTGCTCGAGGCCTTCTCAGAAGTAACAGGTAGTGGCGTGCTCTGCAATACATCCCTCAATTTCAACGGAGCCGGGTTTATCAATCGAACCGGAGACCTTGCGCGGTACGCGGCGAAGGCCGGCCTTGACGGTTTCGTGGTTAACGACAAGCTATACGTAAGAACAACTTAAGGCAAAACCGATGCCATGAGCACAACTATTTCTCTGTTCGGGATCCGTGGGTATCCGTCTTTTTTTTGGGGCAGAACTTTTAATTCGATTTCTATTTGGGTGGATTTCACGCTAATATTCTCTCTCCTTTCGTTTAATTTTGATGCTAGTCCTGGCGTTTTGGGGATGACTGCAGCGCTATATGGATTGCCGGGGTTATTGGCAGGGCCGTTCATAGGCGCTCTCGCGGATAGGAAGTCGCCCGCACTCGTCATGCTGTGCGGCGCATTTGCGCGTTTTGTAACCTCTTTGGGACTTGCGTTCGCCCCGAATGAAGGCGTCTTTGCGGTATGGGTTTTTGCAAAGGGCGTCAGCAATCTCGGGACCATTCCGGCGGAACAAATTGTAATTCGGCGCTTGCTGTCAGACGCGCAAATCGTTTCCACGGTGGCGCTCACTTCGATCGTCGATCAATGTACGAAGATTCTGTCGCCTCTGCTGGGGGCTGCGCTCTCTTTTGCGCATCATTCGCAGGGCGGCTTTGCGTTGACCGCGATACTTGCCGTTTTTTCAATGGGGTGCGCTATCGGTGTAGCTGGTGCCGTCGGATGGCGACATTCGAACGAGTCTCACCGGCCGCGCTACCCCGATTTCGCATTGTTTTGGCGACTGATCGTGGAGCGCCCTGCACTGGCGTCCGCGCTTGGGCTCGTGGTCACTTTCTCGACGATTTTAGGTCTCTACGATTCGCTCGTGGTTGTACTACTTCGGGATCATGGACAGCCAGCCAGTTCGTTCGGCTCGATCGTCAGTTGCACAGCTCTTGGGGCGATAGGTTGCGGAGTCTTTCTTAAGAACATACTGGCGCATGTCAGCGAGTCTAAATCGATGACTTGGTTTCTCGTAGGATTCAGTGCAACCGTTCTTGTGGCGGGCGTTCTTGCGCTCACCGTCACCAAATTGAGCTTGGGAGTGCTGTGCCTGCTTTGGTGCATCAACGGATTTTGTTACGGAGGCGGAGTGATGGCTTACGCTATCGCTCTACAGAAAGAAGCACCGCCTGACTCGCTTGGCGTCGTGTCGGCATCGGCCCGCAGTATGCAACTTGCTGCCTTAGTCGTCGGACCCATCATAGGGTCCTGGGTGGCTCAGCACTTGGGGCTTGAAATCACGTTTGTCAGTGCAGGCGGAATCGGACTCTCTATAGCAGTGTGTGCGACGCTCAAGCAAGCGCTTGCTCGCCAGAGGTCTAATAAGCGAGCAAGTGTTCAGAGCATGTAGAGTCGGCCGATCGCGCGTATGCGCGCGCCGGGGACGGTGTACTGCTTGGCTCTTCGGTCGTGCTGCGCTTCAAGAAACACCAAGCCTTTGTCGGCGCCGCGTTGAAGCTCTCGTAGTTATCTCGATGTAGTCCCGTTCGAGTTCGATCGCGTAGTGGCGTCATGGCCCCAACGCGGGCTGCAAATCTGCAACTCAATTGTCGGCATGCTCGTCTCTCGGGTGGTTGTTGTATGCCTAATCCGCAGCGTGGTTGACCGGCTGCCGTCGCGGCAGCGCTTGTGAGTCCCAACTGCCATCAATCAGTGCCTATGAAGCATACCGACGGTCAGCGTTTCCCGCTTCGTCACAAGCGACCGTTCTCGACCTTGGCGGAATCCCGTTTACCGAGGTTGGCAGCGGTGACGAGCATGCCGACCGTGATAGGAACGCGATCGAGCGCCTTTCGCCGCTTTCGCGACAGAGCTGTGACGAGCATGAGCAGAAGGCCGGACCCTTCGTCCATGAAGTAGCGCCCCGCTTCAAAATCGCCTTCGTCGACCTTGAAGCGGGCAAAGAAGGCTTCCATGAACATTTCGCCGTAAGCGCCCGGCAAAGTCGCCTTGAAGCCCGAGTGTTCTGACGCGAGCATCGTGTCCATTAACAACTTTTAATGGACAGGTGTACACGATGGAAGAACTCGAAGCGAATCCCGAAGTGGCCGTGCA
>NZ_JAAAYE010000104.1 GCF_013282575.1 Paraburkholderia sp. NMBU_R16 | reverse complement strand
GCTGCGCAGCCCCGCTTCATACTCGGGCCAGTTCGTCACCCGATGGGCCATCTTCGGGATGTCATGCCGGCGCGCGGCGTTGTGCTTGTGGGGCATGCATGGGCTTCCAGCAGGACGGACCGCGATTCTATTACTCCCGTCTTTCGTTTGCCTATCCGTGCACCAACGCCCCGATCGTCTGCCCTGTTCTACGGACCTAAAAAATTTGAATCCTCAATTGCTTCTCTATAAATATCGTTTGCGCCGTCTTTTCTTGAGATGAAATTTTGTATGCAAGGAGGAAACCGATCAATGGCTGGGGCCGAGTCTTGCGGCGGAAGAATGCCAGTGCTCCCGAGGACCTGATCATAGAAGAAATGATCAGGGTGTTCATCCCACCCTCTTTCGAACGATTTGGTTTTTTCTATCGACCAATCAATCATGCGAGGCGTATATGTTATTGACAATATTCGACAAAGGCCAGTAAGAAATGCGACCGGATTGGATCTAAATAACGCGGACTCAACCACCGCATAGTTAGAAGCTTGCGTTCGGCACTCTCGCAAATGCTCCTGCAAAGCTTCCCATCCGAGTATTCTAAAGCGAAACATTTCGTTTGCATCGAGGTTAGGTCGGAGAGCGGACACCAATCGAATCAGTTTAGGATCCCGATGCGTGAGATCGGCATTAGCAAAATATGTATTTACAGGCGCCTCATACAAGCAATAATTCCTATTGTCCTTTGCCCAGCGATGAAGCGCAAGCCAGTTTTTGAACCCTGTAGTTCTCGCGTACTGATTTGGCGTAACGCCGTCAAAAAGCTTACCGTCTGTCCGGATATCTCTAAAAAAAATGTTTAACTCTGACTCAATGGCGCATGCTGGATCTCGCACCAAGAATATCTGGTGTCTTGCTAGAGACGACCATTCTATAAAGAATTCACCGGGCGGAATAAAATCAGCGATGTTTTTGACGACCAAAATATCATGCCGACGGTCAAACTTGGCGCTGGCGCTCCGTATCTGTGAGACACGGGAAAATATTTTATCATATGCAATCTGCCGTCTTTGCTCTATTGTCGTCACATGGGGTTGTGACCACGGCTCATTGCATTGCCCGGAGATGTCTGGGCTTTCAATCAACGCGCGTTCGAGAGCGGTTGAAGAAGTCCGCGGCGGCGCAATTATGGAGATAATGCTTAATTCTCCAGAATTGACCATTGTTCGCAGTGTTTTGTAACTACTCAAGGCCACTCCAGTATTTAATAAATTTTCGAGAGAGCTGAGATTCGATTTTGATTCTGGCCGCGAAGAAGCTGAGGGGCGGTGTGCAAATAGGAACTGGAATGCTCACCGAGCGCCCCGACTACTCCGACAAAATATTCCGCTGTCGCATGATTTCGATCACGCAGTCGGCTAGCACGTCAGGAGGCTTCGATGCGCCGGGCAAGCGAAGCTCCGGTGCATCTGGCACCTCGTATGGTGAATCTATTCCCGTTAAGTTTCTGAGTTGACCGCGCCGCGCCTTTTCGTACAAGCCCTTGGAATCGCGCGCCTCCGCCACGTCCAGCGGCGTGTCGACATGAATCTCAATGAACTCGCCGGGACGCACAAGGCCTCTTGCCATCGCTCGTTCGGCGCGGAAAGGAGAGATGAAAGCCGTGAGAACAATCAGGCCCGCATCCACCATCAGCTTCGCCACCTCGGCTACCCGACGGATGTTCTCGACGCGATCCGCGTCAGTAAAGCCAAGGTCTTTGCAAAGTCCAAGGCGCACGTTGTCGCCATCGAGCAGGTAGGTGTGCCTGCCCATAGCGTGGAGCTTTTTCTCAACCAAATTGGAGATCGTGGACTTGCCAGCACCCGACAACCCAGTGAACCACAGCACGCAAGCTTTCTGGCCCTTCATCGTCGCACGCTCCGCTTTGTCTACGTCGACATGCTGCGGCCGAATGTTCTCGGCGTCCCTAGGCACCGAGGACTGCATTTTCGCGCCTATGGTCACGTTAGGCATATGCTACAGCAGCGGCAATATTCAAGGACTCCAGGAGACGTTGCGCGATGCAGTTAGCGTGTGCGCGCAGCTCGGGCACTGCGGTCGCTTCCCAGTCTCTCGCTCTTAAAAGAGGTCCGACGTAGTAAAGAAATGCCGATGATTGGCCCTTGTGATCTACCAACGCATAGCCATTATCGACATCGATACCTAGGCCCAACGAGTCCTTGCGCATCAAACCCCTCTTCAACAAATCCTCAATCAGTGGCGAGCTGCAACGAAGAACGTCGGTATCGGGTCCCGTGCAGTTGATAACGTACGAAACGCGTAGCTGCTCCGTCCACTTGTGAGTGCCGCGACGGCGCCATGTAACAACTACGTCATGCGCCTCCTCACGGTATGCAAGAATATGCCCTGCAGCGATGCTTACTGTATTGCTTTTCAGCATTTCGGCAAATCGCACCGATACTTCGGGTGAGCAGCGATGCCGAAGGACATCCCAATACGGCCTGACATGTCGAAGGAACCGCGCTCGCTCTTGCAATGACAAGCGATGCCACAGTGTTGCAATGTGTGGTCTGAGGGAATCCAAGACATCATGCCAGTCGTCGCCAGCGAGAGAACATCGGTCAATTTCGCGACGAAGGGTTGCCACATAGGCGCGAACGCTCGCCCCAATCCCTTCCAAGATGTGGTGCTCAGACGCTCCATGACTAGTACCATGCCTAGTGCGATGGGCGACAGGTGACAAGCCACGGCGAGAGATGCAATGGATTGCGGCCTTGGTCCGGCCATCTTGCAGTGACAACGCAACATCGACTGCGGTCAGGCCCGATCCTAACAACAGCACAGTATCGTCATCGCGGATTCGTCGCAGCGCGCCATGTTCCCAGGGATCGCGGATGTAGCGTTCGCTGTCGTAAAAGCTAGGGGTTAGTACGGGAAGATTCGCGGGCGCGGAATGGCCGAAGGCCAGTACCACGCGATCAGCGACGATCGCTCGGCCATCCGTCAGCAGCACGTGTGCGTGCTTCCCGTTGGCGTCAACGCGCACTGACACGACCTCTCCGACCTCGCGATCGAGTGCAACCGTAGCGTTCCTGCTATGTTCGACCGTCGCAAGAAGTGCTTCGAGATATTCGCCGTATATACGGCGCGGGACGAACGATGCTGGATCGGTACACGGATCGGACTGCTGACAGAAGTGCAGAAAGTTTTCGGGCACGTCGGACAGCGCACTCATGTTTCCGACGGGCACGTTGAGCAAATGTCCAATGTTGCGCGTCTCATATGCAATACCGCGGCCCATGCACCCCGATTTATTAACAAGCACGACGCGCAGCGGCTTCTGCGGTGCCAGTCTCACTAAGTGGATCGCCACCGCCGCTCCACTGAATCCGACACCGATGATGGCAATGGTAGGAACACGACTCTTCCCCGTATTCAGCGGCTTCATGTTGGCCTCACGTGCGCCATCAGCCACGGGGAGCGAGCGGTCCCACTGGCATACGAGACGTTGTGCGCCGCATCGATGCAAGCGCCGTACATGCAGTGAGTGTCATCCAAAGCCCAGATGAAATCGCATACCTCAATGGCTGCGACCATTAGCGGCTGTCCGCCACGGCCGCACCGCGTCCTCGGGCGCCTTAGGCTGCACGAATCTAGTACTAACGATTTGTAGTCCCTCGCAGCGACAACCCCTTGGACGCTCGTCAAAGGGGCCTTCTTTATCTCCGTACTCTCCAACTGCCGAGACCTTAGATGGCCGACGGCGTTCGCAGCAATCTGCATTGCTGGCCGGAAAGACGCACTATTTGCTGACATCAGCATTACGGTAATAAAATGCCACGATCAGCCGCTGTACCCGGGCAAAGCGGGGCACCTTTGCTATCGAGATACTCTCGAATCTTTCCAAAGGCCCGGACTAGGCGCTTGACGTCTTCGTCGGTGTTGGCCGCAGTGACCGTGATGCGAAGGGTTTCATCTCCCTTTCGCACCATCGGATAGGGTGCAAGTGTGATCAGAATGCCGTTCTCCCACAAAATGCGGGCGGCCTGGATGAGATGGTCGGTGTCGCCGACCCATGCGGATAAGATCGGAAAGCCGGTGTTGTTGTCAATGTGGAACCCAAGCTCGCGCAACCCGTGGAGTGCATTCCGTGTTAGTCGATGAAGATTACGCCGCACGCCGTCTCCGTGGTGCTCATTAAGAGCCAGTCCAGCAAGCACGGTCTGTAGCGATGCCGTGGGACACGGACCCGACAGATCGTACGGGGTTGCATACGCCTTGAGAAACGATTTCATCCGCTTGCTGCACGCGACGAACGCGGCGAGTGATGAATATGCCTTGGATAGCCCGCCGACATACAAAACGTTGTCATAGTCCATCCCAAAATGCTGGACCACGCCGTTACCCTTGAATCCATACGGCAGATCAGGCGTTGGCTTTTCCCCGACGACACCGAAACCATGAGCATCGTCGATAAGCACCACAGCATCGTATTGTTTGGCGAGTGCTACCAGACGCGGCAGATCAACATAGTTGCCCGTCATGCTGTAGGTGCCATCTACCAGGATCAGCTTTCTCGGGTTGTTTTTGTGTTCACGCAGAGCGGCTTCCAGTGCTTCATGGTTCGTGTGCGCAAAAGTCTTGAGGCTCGCACCGCTGTCGCGAGCGATCTTGGCCGCCTCGTACAAGGTCATGTGGGCGGCCTTGTCAAGAAACATCACGCCGTCGTTTCCCACCAGCGCGGGGATCACGCCGATGTGGATCAGCGTCACGGTCGGCAGGATCAGTGTGTCCTCAACATTCAGCAGGGCTGCAAGCGCCTCCTCTGCCTGTGTGTACAAACTGGGGCTCGCGACCAGACGGCACCAGCTCGGATGGATGCCCCACTTTTTCAACGCCGGTTCGACTGTCTCGATGATGTCGGTCTCGAGGTCGAAGCCCAGATAGTTACAGGATGCGAAGTCCGAAAACCACCGGTCACCGAAGCGGATCTGCCGTCCCTTGATTTCCAGGGCTTCCGCATCGAACATGGGGCTCGTCTTCAGCACTTCGTGAATGATCGAGCGCTGGCCAGCCATATTGGCATCAATGATTCGGTTCAGAGTGGAGTTCATAGTTGTTGACCGCCTTCTAACAGGGATTTTTGCAGCAGGACGCGATCGATTTTGCCTGTGGCCGTCTTCGGCAGATCGGTCCTGGCAATGAATTCATATGGAACCATGTACTTGGGAATAGCCGCCTCCATCTGCCGCCGAATCGCATCGACGGCCGTGTCGGAGCGCAGCACGAGGAAGGCGTGAAGCGTACAGCCGTACCGGTCGTGGGGCCGCGTGACAATGGCGGCTTCCGCGACCTCGGGCAGCACGCACAAGGCATTCTCGACCTCCCCGATCTCGATCCGGTAGCCTCGGCTTTTCACCATGCTGTCCATGCGACCGTGGTAAGCAATCTCGCCGTTGGGCAGAATGCGTCCAAGGTCGCCGGTGCGGCAACATAAAGTCGAGTGGTCATGCAGCGGGCTTTGCACAAGCTTGCGTCGCGTGCGTTCCGGGTCGTTAAAGTACCCGGCGAACACGGTGCCACCTCGCACCAGAATTTCACCGATCTCCCCATCCGGCACGGGCTTCAGGGTTTCGTCAACGATCCGGATGTCCGTATCGTGCACGGGTCGGCCAATCGGCACTGATGCATCGCTGACCGGCGGGCTCCGAAGATGGTGATACGTGACGATATTTGTTTCCGTCGGGCCATAAATGTTGGAAACCGCTGTCGTGGGCAGACACTGCATCACCTGACGCAGGTAGGCGGTCGGAAACGGTTCGCCTGCGTAGAGCAGCCATCGCAGCGTGGGAATGCCGCGAGATAGCTCGCCCTTGGTGAGCAGGGCGATATAGGCGGAAGGTACCGTGTAGATGACCGTGATGCGCTCCTGAATCATCCGGCTAACGATAGCCTCGGGGGTTGCCTCAAACTCAGGTTCGGTCAGAACCAGCAAACCGCCGCCCGCGAGCGTCGAGAAAATGTCGAAGACGGACAGGTCAAACTGCAGCGGCGCACGGTTGAACACTCGGTCGTGCTCGCCGATTGAGTATTCCTGACGCATCCAGTCGATGAACGTGAACGCGTTGCGATGAGTAATTGCGATACCTTTGGGGTCCCCTGTCGATCCCGACGTGTAAAGGATATAGGCGAGATCATCTGCAACCAAAGACGGCTCGGCAAGCGCACCTTCTGACTGTGTCACCGTTTCGAAGGAGGTTACCGCGAGGTGTCTATCGGGGATTGACTCCGAAGATCCGCCAAGCAGCGTTATTGCGCTAACGCCATCTAGCGCCCGCGCCTTGTCTCGAAAACCAGGATCAACCAGCAGCGTTTTGATCCCAGAGCGGCGAATGACGCCATTCAGCCATGCCGTAGGTGCATGAATGTTGAGCGGCACGTACACGATGCCAGAGCGAAGTGCGCCGATCATCGCCGCGATGACTTCAATGCGCACCCGGGACAGGATGCCTATCAGACTTCCCTTGACCAGGCCCAGTGCGGCGTAGTGTCGTGCGAATTGGGTGGCTAGTTCATTGACCTGTCCGTAAGTATAGGTTTGTGAACCCTGCTTGATCGCAGGACAATCTGCTCGAAGACGAAAACTGTCATCGACGAAATGCTGGATCAGATATCGCATCTCTATTGCCGTTTATATGTTCGTCTACACGATGACGCGGTGGACGGAATTCGACGGTAACACCCACAACGTAACCAGGTGCCGTCCAGGAGCCTTGTTACGCACGTGTTTGACGACGGCCACGCGACTGGTTGGCTCATGGCTATCGGGGTCCGTGGTTTCGATGCGAACAGTCGTGCCTGGACTCCAGTTGTGATCAATTTCGACGCAAAGTTGGTCATCCTCGATGCAAGCCATAACGTGCTGGTCGTCAAACGCGAACAGACAATCGTCCTGATTGCACAACTGCCGTTCGCCAGGGACGCAACCATCCATCAGCGCACTCAGGCGAACGGTGAGTCTTCCGGTGGACCGGGGAAATGGCGTTGCATCTGCAACCCCACTACCTGTTGCCCAGGAAGTGCCATCACGCCTGGTTTCGCGATTCTGGAAATAGAGAAGATGGCCATGCGTGCTGACATCCAGACTGGTTTCAAGGCCGAATCCAAAGCGATCAAATACGTTGCGATAGTAGTCGTCGCTATAGGCAAATGTATGCAGGCCCTCCGTCGATCGAATGAGGATGCCTTCATCACGATTTTCCGATTCAAGCCCGGAGAATCCGCAGCGCGCATAGTACTCGGACCGAATGGCTGTCGTATCTGGCCTGGTATTGAAGGCGGAGACAACCACGTCGCAAGGTGTGCGGGCAACGGCGGCAAGGACATCACCGACGTCGACGACGTTGCCGAGGCAGTTGAAGGGGAAAACTGCCACCGTAGGCACACAGGTGCTAGACGGCGCAAAGAGCGTGTCGATAGCTTCGGCGGGCAGGCAGTGAACCGATGCGCGTGCCCACGGAAACTGCGCCAGCAAACGACGGCTGCGGACCTGTCCAAGCTGAACCATCCAGGAGACAAGATCGAGGCCGTCATAAGACAGGCCTTTTCCGATACTCCATTCAAGTAGGCGCCCGTACCCGCAACCGACTTCGACAAGGTGCCGGTAGTGGGGAAATGACGTGAGCAACGCCTTTAAGGCATCAATCTCTTGAGCGAGGTGGGCCTGGACAGCGTCCGTCAGATAGCGCGAGTCGAACATCTTCCAGCCATAGGATTGGCCGTATACGCGCGTGAGCTGCAAGCTTGAAAGGTTCACCCGGGTTGGGGATGCGGCTGTCATGTGTCGCATTTCGTATGAGGATATAAATGACAGGGAAGCATCGGCCGGCCGCACATGTTCTTGCGCCGAAATCGCGAATTTATGCCGCCATAAACGAAGCTCTTTCGACGTGCAACTGGTTGCTACGTAAGCGCCTCGCGAAGGCCGTCCGCTATCCGGCGCGCACGTGAGGCATGATCGGGTATCGGGCGCTCGTGTTGGCGCGCTGGCAATCAGCCCGTGGAGGCAGGTGGGCAAGACTTCCCTGGCAGCT
>NZ_JAAAYE010000103.1 GCF_013282575.1 Paraburkholderia sp. NMBU_R16 | reverse complement strand
TGCCGCATTCTGCCGCAACCAGCCATACCTCAGCTTGTCGATTCAGAGCGCCTCAAGGGTTCGCTGCGCCGGGCTTACGCCCGCCCTTGACCCGCTAACATCACCCACTCGGAATTCAAAAGAGGCCTTTTTGCTGACCTGACGCGCTAAGCCGATGGCCGACGGAGCAGCGCGTGCGCAAGCCCTGGTATCGTCCGCGCATGCGAAAAAGCCGCTGTGTACATGCAGCGGCTAGGGGAGGACTTCGATAATTGCCGCGAGCACGCCGTGCCCGCAACGTCACTATCGGTGTCGGCCTTCCAATAACTCGCTCCGCAATTTTTGACGAACCGGTTGAACAGCCGCGTAGTTTTTTTCTTTGACGATTCCAAAACCTCGCACGTGCATTGGAAGTGCAGTCAGCTCAACGGCCGCGTTATGGGACTCGATAGAAAGATGCGCCAGAACGAACTGCACGTCATCCTCGAATTCACGAATCAACGCCCGTTCCATCTGGCGGTCTGCCTGCCAGCCGAAAGGATCGATAACCGTTCCGCGCATCATCTTCCCATGCTTGAGAATGTTGAGCACGAACATCATCCACCAGCCGCCGAAAGCCCGTTTCGTTCTTCGTCCGGTCTTTTCATCCTTGCGGGAAAGGATGGGAGGAGCCATGTGGTACGTGAAGTTCTTCGCTCCTTCAAAGCTTTCTGCCAGGCGACGCTTGAAGCTGCCATCGGTATAAAGACGCGCCACCTCGTACTCGTCCTTATACGCAAGCACCTTGTAATAGCTCCGCGCCACCGATGCGGTGAGCTCCGCGTGCACGCCTCGCAACCGAGACTCTTCAGCTTTTACCTTCTCGATCAGACTTTCGTATCGTTTCGCATACGCGGCGCTTTGATATGCTTCGAGGTCGTTCTTGCGTGCCTTTACGAACGCATCGAGATTAAACGGTTCGGCTCTTTCGATCGATAGCGGATTTAGCTTGTCGATGACGTGCGCGTCTTGAGCAATGAGCCGTCCCCACAGAAAGGCGCGCTTATTCATCTCAGCCGCCGCCCCATTGAGCTCGATTGCCCGTGTAATCGCGGCCTCGGACAAGGGAATCAGGCCGCGCTGAAAAGCGAAACCCACGATCATCATATTCGATGCGATGGAGTCACCGAAAATGGCCTCCGCTGCGGCCGTGCAGTTCCAGAATGATGACGTTGCGTCGCCTACGGCTCCTTCGATGGTTCTTCGATAAGCCGACTCACCCAGATGCAAATCCCCGTTCTTCACAAAATCGGCCGTAGGCGTGATATGCGTATTGACCACTGCGTGCGTCGCGCCATATGCAAAACGAGAAAGCGCGTCTTTTGAGGCTGCAACGACAGCATCGCACCCAAGCAACACATTCGCGCCCCTCGATTCAATTCGCGACGTCAGGATTTCTTCCCGGCTGCCCGTAATCTGAACGTGGCTCATAACCGCGCCGTTTTTCTGCGCAAGCCCCGTGAAGTCGAGTGTCGATGCGCCGCGCCCTTCCAGGTGAGCCGCCATCGAAAGGAGTGCGCCGATCGTCACTACGCCAGTTCCGCCAATTCCCGTGACGACAATACGGGCGTGACGCCGGATATCCGGCGGGACATCGAGTGGCTGGCCAAGCCGGCCACGCAAGTCCTGCTCGATGGCATCGATCCGGCTCCGATCGGGCTTGCGGGGCTGAAGGCCTTCAACTGTGACGAAGCTGGGACAGAACCCTTTGATGCAAGACATGTCCTTGTTGCAGGTGGACTGGTTGACTTCCCGCTTGCGGCCATATTCGGTATCGAGCGGTTCTATTGCGATACAGTTCGATTGAGCAGAGCAGTCACCGCAGCCTTCGCAGACATCGGGGTTGATGACGACGCGTGCGGGAGGCGTCGTCATGGTGCCGCGCTTGCGACGGCGCCGCTTTTCGGCAGCGCAAGTTTGTTCGTAGACGATAACCGAAACGCCCTTTTGCTCCCGCAGACGGCGCTGCAATGCGTCGAATTGATCCCGGTGGAGAACCGTAACATTTGCTGGCGTTGGACCTGAAGTCCTATACTTCGTCACATCGTCAGTGACGATATGCACAGTCGAAACGCCTTCGGCCAACACTTGATCGACTACCCGGGGAACCGTGAGACCGCCTTCGGCGGGCTGGCCACCGGTCATGGCGACTGCGTCGTTGAAGAGGATTTTGTAGGTAACGTTGGCTTTCGCGGCAACGGCTTGACGAATCGCGAGGCTGCCTGAGTGTTGATAGGTGCCGTCGCCGAGATTCACGAACATGTGCGGAAGTTCAGTGAACGTCGACATCCCGACCCACTGCACGCCCTCGCCGCCCATCTGGCAGAATGTGGCAGTGTCGCCAACGTCCCCGAGCGCCATGATATGGCAACCAATGCCGGCTGCGGCGTATGAGCCGTCGGGAAGCTTAGTGGACGTATTATGGGGGCAGCCTGCGCAAAAAAACGGTCTACGGTTCAGCAAAGCAGTTTCTTTGACGCTTAGGATCGGAATCGAATTCCGCCCTGGCGTCCGCTGAACGCTGGTGGCCGGCGCCACCTCGACTCCGGTGTAAGAGAGAAATTTGGTAATCGCCTGGGCCACCTGCGCTGGCGAGAGCTCAAGCGTGGCGGGTACGAGCGAGCTGCCGTCTCCGAGCTCTTTCCCATAGACGTCAGGCCGTCTCGCCGCCTTCACATTAAAGAGTGCTTCCTTTATCTGTCGTTCGACAAAAGACCGCTTCTCCTCGACGACCATCAGGGCCGACATGCCCTGCGAAAATGCGCGTACACCAGCACACTCGAGCGGCCACGTCATGCCCACCTTGTAGATACCTACCCCGAGACGTTCGAGATCTGCAGCGTGCAGCCCAAGACTCGAGAGCGCGCCGAGAACATCACCGTGCGCCTTGCCCACGGTGATAATGCCGACCCTGGAATCGCCGGCACGCAGTATTACCTCATCAAATGGATTTGCACGTGCAAAAGCGAGTGCGGCGGGAAGGCGCTCCTCGACAAGCCGACGTTCCAGTTCTGTGCGCTCGCTTGGCCACCGGAGACTCGCGTCATAGTTGAAGCCGCGCCCGCGCGGAATTTCGATGTCAGATGGTGTGAGATAGCCCCCCTTGGCGGCAGGGCGCTCGCCGACGCACATCGAGCGCCCGCTTTCCACCGTTTCGGTAATCGCTTTGTACGCTACCCAGAGGCCTGCGAACCGAGACATCGCGTACCCAGCCAATCCAAACTCGATATATTCCTCGACCGATGAGGGAAAGATGATCGGCATCATCGCGCTTTCGAAAACATGATCGGTCTGATGCGGAAACATTGACGATTGCGCGGCATGGTCATCGCCCGCAACCGCGAGTACGCCGCCGTGTCGGGAAGTTCCCAGCATATTGGCGTTCCGGAACACGTCACCCGTCCGGTCAACGCCCGGCCCCTTCCCGTACCACATGGAAAAGACACCCTCCACGCGCTTGCCTGGAAAAGCATCGAGTTGTTGTGCTCCCCATACCATTGTGGCGCCAAGGTCTTCATTGAGGCCTGGTTCGAATCGGATGTCCGCGTCTTCGAGCAATTTCTTCTGACGCCAAAGCTCTTGGTCCAACCCGCCGAGCGGCGAACCGCGATACCCTGAAACAAGGCCTGCAGATCTGATTCCCGAACGCTTATCGCTTCGTGCCTGCTCAAACAGAATGCGTACCAGCGCCTGGGTGCCTGTCAGAAAAACGGCCCCACTTTCGCGAAGATAACGATCCTCCAAACGGTATGCGGCATCGATCTCGCGCCCGATTTCAGGGACTCGCATGTTCACAGCACATCTCCACATCTCATCGTAGATGAGCGTTGATTCTAGGGACTTGGACTAAGCGATGTGTGCTAATCTTGGTCAGTAAAAACGCGCGTCTTAGCAAAGTTTCCCAAACAGTTGTCGTTCAGAGGAATGTGGGTCAATGAAGCTCGACCGGGTCGATGTGCGCATTCTCCAAGCGCTGCAGCAGGATGCGCATATCAAGGCCGCAGACTTGGCCGAGTCACTCGGTCTTTCGCTTTCGCCTTTTTATCGGCGGGTACGTCTGTTAGAGGAAAGCGGAATCATCAGTGGCTATGCCACGCTTCTGAACCAGGAGAAGGTTGGACTCCCGGTGAGTGCCTACGTCTCGGTTGCGGTAGACAAGAAAAGCGCGCCGCTGCTCAAAAGCTTCGAGCTGGAGATTGCGAACTTCGAAGAGGTGATGGAGTGTTACCTGATGACGGGAGCCTTTGACTACATGCTGAGAGTGGTTGCTCCCGATATTGCAGGCCTCGAGCGGTTCGTTATGGAGAAGCTGACGAAAATCGAGGGCGTCAGGGATATCAACACGTCAATCTCGCTTAGACGGGTGCATTACAAGACGACACTGCCTGTACGTGTTCGTGGCGAATAGCAAGCCTCCTTGCGCTGGGTCACTCCTGCCCGCTCTATGGGATCGGCAATGACGAAAGCTCGACAGTCCCATGCGCGCGGTCTAGCTCGTCACCCCAGCAGTGTTCGGTGCGGCTCTGGCGGCCCACCCAGTGCGTATCGGTACGATAGCGGATGGGCACCGTCGATATCCGTGAGTCCCAGAAACGCGCCGAGCTCGGCCCCGATCAGCGCGCGCCCCGAATAGTCCATCACGTTTGGCGATGCGTAGAGAGCCGCAATGACACGGCCCGTGAATTGCGGCGATTCCCGTTTTGCCTTGGGGCGTGACGCTTCAGGCAGCGTCGCCAGGTAAGCACGCGCGCGCTCGGTGTCGAGCCCCCCCATCCAGATTGACACAGCAGCAACATTGTGTTCACGCAACTCCTTGGCCATATCAGCAGCCATCTTGTCCGCACCCGCTTTTTGCGCTCCGTACGCAGGACCATGCCAATAGGCCACGGCCCCATAGTGGCCAGTGTTTACGATCAGGCCGCGGCCATTGGCAATCATCAGGGGAGCGGCATGCCAGGCTGCTACATAGTGCGAACGCAGACCGACTGTTACGAGGTCGACGGTCTCGAGCGGTTTTTCCCAAAAACCGCCCGGCATCGTCACCGCGACAAGTTTGGCGGCGTTGTTGACGAGAACATCGAGGCGGCCGTGCTCGTCTTTCACACGCGCGAACAACGCCGCAACCGCCTCGTCGTCGGCGTGATCCACCGCCACGGCAATACCCTTGCCGCCGGCTTTGGTCACACACTCGGCCGTCTCGCTGACGGTTCCACCGTACGGCGAATCGGTCGACGCGGTACTGCGGCCCGTCACGTAGACGGTCATGCCGGCCTCGCCCAACGCGATGGCGATGCCTTTTCCAGCCCCTCGGCTCGCCCCAGTGACCACTGCAATGGCTGCCATGACCCTCCTCAAATCAGTTTTTTCGCGCCGGCGCTCGCTCCTACCAACCGCACAAAGTGGACATCAGAGTGGACGCAAGTGAACCAATCCGCGAAATTTCCGCGAAAATCTGCTCCATCACACGAAGCGATCGCAAAATCAGCGATGTTGCCTAACCTCATGCCCCAGCGCGTTCACGCATAGAATGCTAAGCGTTCCAACCGGTATCACGAGCTGAATCATTATGCGGATATTGATTGTCGAAGACGAGCCGAAGACAGGCGCATATCTGAAGAAGGGGCTGCAGGAATCGGGCTACTCGGTCGATTTGGCAGTGGATGGTGCCGAGGGGCTTGCGTTCGCTCGGGAAGAGCAGTACGACGTGATCGTGCTCGATGTGATGCTTCCGGAAATGGATGGCTGGACGGTTCTGAAGTCGCTACGTGTCACGCAGTCGCCCCCCGTGCTCTTTCTGACCGCGCGTGACGCGGTGCAGGATCGCGTACGCGGCCTCGAGCTGGGAGCGGACGATTACCTCGTGAAGCCGTTTGCGTTCGTCGAGCTGCTGGCGCGCATACGCACGCTTGCGCGCCGCGGGCCGCCGCGTGAACAAGAGCTGTTCAAGGTTGCGGATCTCGAAGTGGACGCAATCCGCCGACGCGTGCGGCGCGGCTCCTCCCGGATCGACCTGACTCCGCGCGAGTTCTCGCTGTTGTTGCTGCTGGTTCAGCATCAGGGCGCCGTATTGAGCCGGACACAAATCGCTTCGTATGTGTGGGATATGAACTTCGACGGCGATACCAACGTAGTGGAGGTCGCTATTCGCCGACTGCGCTTGAAAATCGACGCCGATTTTCCGCTCAAACTCATTCAGACCGTACGTGGCGTTGGATACGTCATCGAGCCTCGAGAGCCTCACTAATGGCGCGCCGCTCCTTGAGCGCGACGCTTGCGCTTTCCTTCGCAGGTATCACCCTCGCGGTGTTTGCCCTGCTCGGCAGTTTTCTTTACTACGCGCTTGATCACCAGGTGAAGGAGCAAGACGATCTCGATCTCGTGCTCGTTGCGCGCCATACACGGCGTCTTGCGGAAGAACTGCGCTCGATCGAGCATCTGAAAGCGCGCGCGGAGCGCCTCACGAGCCAAGTACTGGGCGATGCCTCCATGTCGATGGCGATACTGGACACGCAACGGCATGTATTGGTTGAGCACAACACCGACCATGTGCCGAGTCGTGCCATTCCGATTCGCGGGACACTCGCACCAGTGCCGTCGTCCGCGCGCATCACCGAGTCGGCAATAGCCGAGTGGCACACGACTGACGGCGTGCCAGTCCGCGGCGTGGCCGCGGACATGATCCTTCGGGATGGTACGACCGTCACCGTCGCAGTGACGCGGGACATGAGTGACCGATGGCGTTTGCTCGACCGATACAGAGAGCGCCTGTTCGTGGCTGGGGTCACCGGTATGTTGCTTTCCATGGGGTTTGGATGGATGGTGGCTCGAGCGGCGCTGCGGCCATTGCGCGAGATGGCGGCACGTGCCGCGACAATCACTGTCGAGCGCCTCGAAACACGCATCGAAGTACCGCATGCGCCCGCTGAGCTGGACACTCTCATGGATTCGCTCAACGCGATGCTCGCGCGCCTGCACCGCGGCTTCCAGCGCCTTTCACAGTACACGGCCGACCTTGCCCACGATATGCGTACACCACTCGGCAACCTGCGTGGCGCGACCGAAGTAGCGCTGGCAAGGCAACGATCGATCGACGAATATCAGTCGGTTCTCGCCTCCAATATCGAGGAGTGCGATCGAATCTCACGCATGATCGAAAGCGTTCTGTTTCTCGCACGCGCCGAACAGCCGCAGTTCGGTGCGCGGTTAAGAGAACTTGACGCGTTTCAGGAACTAACGCATATCGCACAGTACTTCGAAAATATCGCCGAAGAAGCGCGTATTCGCGTGGAGGTCGTCGGCACGGCAAGCTTCTTTGCAGATATCGAACTCTTTCGGCGCGCGCTCGGCAATCTGCTTGCCAATGCGCTTCGTCATACTCACGCCGACCACGTCATTACGCTGAGTGCGGAACAACGAGCGAATGGGACCGTCATTATCGTAGCCAACGAAGGCAAGCAGATCGAGCCTGCATTGCTCGAGCGAATCTTCGATCGCTTTTATCGAGTCGACCCGTCCCGTAAAAGCGCCCCCGCGCAAGCAGGCTCGGCAGGACTCGGTCTAGCGATCGTGCGAACAATCATGGACTTGCACGGCGGCTCTGTTCATGCTGAGAGCGATGCGGTCCGTACACGCTTCATATTGACGTTCCCAATGCGTTCGTGACAAGGCGAGAGGCAGCGCCGGCAAAAATGACAGAAATGTAATCAAACAGACAGTGATAGGTCAGCGATAGGCTCGCAAAATGCCTCTACGCTTCGACGGTACGTTCGAGCGCGAAGGCCCCGCTCGGTCAGTGCGCCACGGGTATCGGTCATATCGAATCACGGAATCCACCATGAAGCCTCTCGCCAAAGTCGCTTTGATTTGCTGCGCCCTGAACGCACCGCTTTTTGCGCAAGCTCAAACGGTTAGCGGCACGCTCACACGGACAGAAGTTCGTGCGGAGCTCCTCCGCGTCGAAAACGCTGGTTATCGCCCAATTGCAAGGTAATCGGTAATTGACCGACGTCGTTGCGATCTCAGGCGATCTGATGCAGTGGCGAGCGCAGCGGGTTGTCGGCGAAGAGCGATTTCCAGATTCGCGGCGTGAGTTCGTGCACGCGCGAAGCCGGAT
>NZ_JAAAYE010000102.1 GCF_013282575.1 Paraburkholderia sp. NMBU_R16 | reverse complement strand
GCGGCTACACGCGCTTCGAAACAATGCGAACCGTGCTGTTCCTCATCGCCGGCAAGCTAGATTTCTCCAGCTTCAACCCGCATGCCTCGTGAGCCGCGTTACCCACTGCATTTTCAAAAGAGCCATAAAAAAGGTGTTGGACGCTGCCGGGGCGTGAGACGTATAAAACCACCCATGAACTCCTTGTACGCAGCGCACTCCATGAACGCACCGACGATCGACCGCATCGAGACCTGCCTCGTCGATTTGCCGACCATTCGTCCACACAAGCTCTCCGTAGCCACGATGCACGGGCAAACGTTGATGCTGGTGAAGCTGTATTGCAGCGACGGCATTGCAGGTATCGGCGAAGGCACCACGATCGCCGGCATGGCATACGGCCCGGAAAGTCCGGAGTCGATGAAGCTGGCTATCGACGCGTATCTTGCGCCGGCGATGATCGGCAAGGATGCGACGCGAATCGAAGCGCTGATGGCGTATCTCGGCAAGCTGGTCAAGGTCAATCACTTCTCGAAGAGCGCGCTTGAAACAGCATTGCTCGACGCACAGGGCAAGCGCCTTGGCGTGCCGATGAGCGAATTGCTCGGTGGACGCCGCCGCGAGCGTCTACCGATCGCGTGGACGCTGGCTTCGGGGGATACCGCCAAGGACATCGACGAAGCCGAGCAGATGCTCGAGATGCGTCGGCACAGGATCTTCAAGCTGAAGATTGGAGCGAAGGAGCTCGATGCCGACATCGAGCATGTTGCACAGATCAAGCGTGCGATGGGGCGGCGTGCTTCCGTGCGCGTGGATGTCAATATGGCCTGGAGCGAGACGCAGGCGGCGCGCGCCATTCCGGCCCTGGCCGAGGCGGGCTGTGAATTGATCGAGCAGCCCGTCGCGTCGCCCGCGGCACTGGCGCGCCTCACGCGCCGGTTCCCGGTTGCGCTGATGGCCGACGAAATCATTCAGGGCCCGCAAAGCGCGTTCGACATTGCGCGCAACGACGGCGCCGATGTGTTCGCCATCAAGATCGAGCAATGCGGTGGTCTGTTCGCCGCGCAACGCGTCGCCGCGATTGCCGATGCGGCGGGTATCGAGCTCTATGGCGGAACGATGCTCGAAGGCGCATTCAGCACGATCGCATCGGCGCATTTGTTTGCCAGCTTCGCCGATCTGCAGTGGGGTACCGAACTGTTCGGGCCGCTTTTGATCACCGAGGAAATTCTGACCGAGCCGCTGGATTACAGCGATTTTGGGCTGACCGTACCGGATGGCCCCGGCCTGGGTATCGAACTCGACGAAGCCAAGGTCAGGCGTTTTACACGCGATGGGTCGACGCAAGTCACGCGACCCGCCCGATAGCTCGATACCTGAGACGAGGATAGCGACGATGCTTTTTCACGTGCGAATGGATGTGAACCTTCCGGCGGATATGCCGGCCGACGTGGCGGACGAAATCAAGGCGCGCGAGAGGGCGTATTCGCAGGCGCTGCAGCGCAGCGGCAAATGGCGTCACATCTGGCGCCTCGCCGGCGAGTACGCGAACTACAGCGTCTTCGATGTCGAGAGCAATAGCGAACTGCACGACATCCTGAGCCGCTTGCCGCTTTTTCCGTACATGAAGATTTCGGTGACGCCGTTGTGCCGTCACCCGTCGTCGATCCGGGACGGCGACGCCTGAGGGCGGATGCACATTGAACCGGCTTTGCCCGAAAACAATCTGGAGACTCCTATCATGAGCACCAAAGTGTTCGACACGAACGAAGTGCAGGCGCTGCTGAGCGCCGCGGCCAACCTCGAAGGCAACCATGGCGATGCGCGCTTCAAGCAGATCGCCCATCGCTTGCTCAGCGATCTGTTCAAGGCGATCGACGATCTCGACATCACGCCGGATGAGGTCTGGGCGGGCGTCAACTACTTGAACAAGCTTGGCCAGGATGGCGAAGCGGCGCTGCTGGCCGCGGGGATCGGACTGGAAAAGTATCTGGACATTCGTATGGACGCCGCGGACAAGGCGGCCGGTATCGATGGCGGCACGCCGCGCACGATCGAAGGGCCGCTTTATGTCGCCGGCGCGCCGGTGCGCGAGCGCGTCTCACGAATCGACATCGATCCCGATCCCGATGCCGGTCCGCTCGTCATTCGCGGCACCGTCACGGGGCCGGACGGCCACCCGCTTGCAGGCGCTTTGGTCGAATGCTGGCACGCCAACTCGCAGGGCTTTTATTCGCACTTCGATCCGACCGGTTCGCAAAGCGCATTCAATTTGCGCGGCGCGGTCAGGACGGGCGCGGACGGTAAATACGAATTTCGCACCTTGATGCCCGTGGGTTATGGCTGTCCCCCGCAAGGCGCGACCCAGCAGCTTTTGAATGCGCTGGGCCGTCATGGCAACCGCCCGGCGCACGTGCACTTCTTCGTCACGGCCGACAACTGCCGCAAGCTGACGACGCAATTCAATATCGAGGGCGATCCGCTGATCTGGGACGACTTCGCCTATGCGACGCGCGAGGAATTGATTCCTCATGTCGTCGAAAAGACCGGCGGCAGCGCGCTGGGCCTCAAGGCCGACGCCTATCGGGAAATCGAGTTCAACCTGGCGCTGACCCCGCTGGTTCGCGGCAAGGACAATCAACTCGTTCACCGCCCCCGCGCTGCAGCCACCGCATAAGCGTTCGAGCGGCGGCATGGTGAGACCACCGTCGCCCGCTTCGATCCTGGAATCATTCGATACCTGGCTCCGGCTCCATGCACTGGCTGGAGCGAGCCTCGGAGAGCAAACATGTCCGCCGTCATCGATAAAGCCCACGACCTGGATGGCCTGCTGGCCGCAGCCGTACAGGACGACAAGCAGGCTGGCATTTTCCGTTGCCGCCGCGATATCTTCACCCACGCCGGTTTGTTCGAACTGGAGATGAAGCATATCTTCGAAAACAACTGGGTGTATCTGGCCCATGAAAGCCAGATCCCGAACAGCAACGATTACTACACCACCTGGATGGGCCGACAACCCATCGTCATCACACGCGACAAGAACGGCGAGCTGAACGCGGTCATCAACGCATGCGCTCACAAGGGTGCGATGCTGTGCCGGCGCAAGCACGGCAACAAGGGTAGCTTTACCTGCCCGTTTCACGGTTGGACGTTTTCGAACACAGGCAAGCTGCTGAAGGTGAAGGACGAGAGGACCACGCAATATCCGCCGCAGTTCAACACCGCGGGATCCCACGACCTGAAAAAGGTGGCGCGTCTCGAGAGCTATCGCGGTTTTCTGTTCGGCAGCCTCAACGCGGACGTCGAGCCACTCGCGGATTACCTCGGAGCGGCCACGGTCATCATCGATCAGATCGTCGATCAGGCGCCGAACGGTTTGGAGGTCTTGCGCGGTAATTCGTCCTACATCTACGAAGGCAACTGGAAGATGCAGATGGAGAACGGTTGCGACGGCTATCACGTCAGCACCGTGCACTGGAATTACGCGGCGACGATGGGGCGGCGTAAGGAGGGCGGCACGCAGGCCGTCGATGCAAACAGCTGGTGCAAATCCGTTGCGGGCGTGTATGGGTTCGACCATGGCCATATTCTGCTGTGGACCAGGACGATGAATCCGGAGGTACGTCCCGTCTATCGGCACCGCGACGAGATCAAGGCGCGCGTCGGTGAAGCGAAGGCCGAGTTCATCGTCAATCAGACGAGAAATCTCTGCCTGTATCCGAACGTTTTCCTGATGGATCAGTTCAGTACGCAGATCCGTGTGGTCCGGCCGATCAGCGTGGACAAAACCGAGGTCACGATCTTCTGCTTCGCACCGAAGGGCGAAGACTCGACCGATCGCGCAACGCGCATTCGCCAGTACGAGGATTTCTTCAACGTCACCGGCATGGGCACTGCCGACGATCTCGAAGAGTTTCGTGCCTGTCAGACAGCTTATGCGGGCACGGCTGCGAAATGGAACGACCTTTCGCGCGGTGCGCCGTTGTGGGTGGAAGGCCCCGACGAAAACGCGAGGAAGATGGGATTGATGCCGCGCATCTCGGGCGAGCGCAGCGAAGACGAGGGGCTCTTTGTCTGTCAACACGAATACTGGGTGCGGGTCATGCGCGATGCGTTGAACGAGGAACGAGAGGAGGCATCGGTATGAGCTTCGACTACCGTACCGTCTGCGACGTGCTTTATCGCGAGGCGCGCTTGCTCGACGACCGTCAGTGGGACGAGTGGCTCGCTTGCTATACCGGCGACGTAACCTACTGGATGCCGGCATGGGACGATGACGATCAGATCACGGACGACCCCGAGCGTCAGATTTCGTTGATGTATTACCGCGACCGCGGCGGTCTGGAAGACCGCGTGTTCCGCATCAAGACCGAGCGCAGCGGTGCGTCGACACCCGAACCGCGGACCAGCCATCACGTTGCCAACGTGGAAGTGCTGGCCGAGCGCGGCGATGAATTGGACGTGCGCTACAACTTTCATACGCTCAGCCATCGCTACAAGGTCACCGATCAGTTCTTCGGCACGATGTTCGTTACGTTGCGAAAGGTCGACGGGCAGCTGTTGATCTCGTCCAAGAAGATCGTATTGAAGAACGACTATATCCGTCAGGTACTCGACGTCTATCACGTCTGAGATTCAGAGCCTGAGGAACAACATGGGAGTGAAGGAGGTTCCATGTCCAGCTATAACATTGCGCTGAACTTCGAAGACGGCGTGACCCGCTTCATCGAATGCAAGGCCGGCGAGAAGGTGCTCGATGCCGCCTTTCGCGCGAAGATCAATCTACCGATGGACTGCGCGGACGGGGTATGCGGTACCTGTAAATGCCGCGCCGAAAGCGGCCGCTACGATCTCGGTGACAACTACATCGAAGACGCGCTTAGCGAGGACGAAAAGCGCGGTGGGCTCGTGCTGGCTTGCCAGATGGTGCCGGAGAGCGATTGTGTCATCGCGGTGCCCGCGTCTTCCACGGGATGCAAGACCGAGCAGAGCCGGTTTACCGCGACCGTGGCGAAGGTCGCGCCTCACAACGATGCGGCGGTCGTACTGGAACTCGATGCGGACGTGTGCGCGCCGGTGTTTCTCCCGGGGCAGTACGTCAATATCGACGTGCCGGGTAGCGGGCAGAACCGTTCCTATTCGTTCTCGTCGGCTCCGGGCCAATCGACGATCAGCTTTTTGATCAAAAAGATTCCCGGTGGGGTGATGAGCACGTGGCTCGAATCCGCGCAGCCGGGCGATAAACTGGATCTGATCGGGCCGTTCGGCAGCTTTTATCTGCGCGAGGCGCAGCGGCCGTTGCTCTTTCTTGCCGGCGGCACGGGCCTCGCACCGTTCCTCTCGATGCTGGAAGTGCTGGCGCGTACCGATTCGCGGCGCAAGGTGCATATGGTCTATGGCGTCACGCGGGATCTCGATCTGGTGAAGGTGGATGCGGTCGAGGCCTACACGGAAAGACTGCCGAATTTCAGCTATGCGACCGTGGTGGCCGATGCGGGGTCGAGCCATGCGCGCAAGGGATGGGTGACGCAACACATTCCGGCCGACGCGCTCAACGGCGGCGACGTCGATGTCTATCTATGCGGGCCGCCGCCGATGGTCGACGCGGTACGCAAGCATTTCGACGACAGCGGCGTGAGGCCCAACAGTTTCCATTACGAGAAGTTCACGCCCAACGCAAGCGCGAGGGCAGTATGACCATGCAGCGATTCGCAGGCAAAGTGGTGGTGGTGACGGGCGCGGCGCAGGGTATTGGTCGTGGTGTCGCGCTGCGAGTGGCTGCCGAAGGCGGCCAAGTCGTCTTGGTCGATCGCGCCGATTTCGTTGCGCAAGTCGCCGCGCAAGCGCCGGAGGCGAGCGCGGTCGGCTTCGTCGCGGATATGGAGACTTACGAGGGCGCTCGAGCGGCGATGGTGTTTGCGGCACAACGGTTCGGCGGAATCGACGTGCTCGTCAACGGTGTGGGCGGGGCCATTCGCATGCGTCCGTTCGCGGAGTTCGAACCAGCGCAGATCGATGCGGAAATTCGCCGTTCGTTGATGCCCACACTGTACGCGTGCCATGCGGTATTGCCGCATCTGCTTCGGCGCGGTCGAGGCACCATCGTCAACGTTTCGTCGAATGCGACGCGCGGTATTCGACGCGTGCCGTATTCGGCCGCGAAGGGCGGCGTCAATGCACTGACCCAGTCGTTGGCAATGGAATACGCGGAGCACAACATACGGGTGGTGGCGACGGCGCCCGGCGGGACCGAGGCACCCGCGCGGCGCGTCGCACGCAATCCGGAGGGCGATAGTGCGCAGGAACGCATCTGGATGAGCGAGGCCGTACGGCAGGTCAACGAATCCACGTTCCTGAAGCGCTACGGCACGATCGACGAACAGGTCGCACCGATTCTGTTTCTGGCTTCGGATGAGGCCAGCTATATCACAGGCACCGTTGTGCCCGTTGCGGGCGGCGATACCGGTTGAGCCCCAGCCGGCGGCAGCGCCGCTCATCGGTGGTTTTTGTAGTATTCCCGGTTGTAGTACTGGCGGTTGTAATACTGCCTGTTGTTGTACTGACGGTTATACAGCTGGTTGTTATAACGCTGATTTTCGTATTGTCGGTTGTAGTACTGACGGTTGTAGTACTGCTGATTGTCAAGCTGATTGTTATAACGCTGGTTCTCGTATTGCCGGTTGTAGTATTGGCGATTGTAGTAATCCCGATCGGCGTCCTCACGGCTGCGAGCCTGGTCCGCGGTAACGGCGTTCGTGTACCAGTCGACGGGCTGCATACCGGCGGCGAAGACGGGCGGCGCGGCTGCAAGCGAAGCCGACGTTGCGAGAACAGCGACCAAGGCAGCTTTCGAAAGCACGTGGGGCATGGGCTCGTGGATGTTGCCGTCGAGTGAGATGAAGCTCCATGATCGCGCTGCAGCGAAAGGGCCGGATGCACGAATGCGAAGTCATGGTTCATCGTGCGACGCATGCACCCGTCACTGGCCGTGGTCAAAACGCGACGATCGCTCTCGCCGAGGGACTTCCCTGACGATAACCAAAGCGTTATCGATATCCAAAGAAATATTGACTGTCGGGTTTGGTGCGTCCACCCGTATTCTCGCCACACATTGGTGCATGAGATGCCCCGGAATATTGTGTCGATAGCGAGCGATACGGATGAAAAACGGAGACGGGCAAGGTAAGCGCATTCGATCGTGTCTGGGTGCGTTGTTCGGCATCGCCTTTACGGGCTGGGCGGCGCATGCCGTCCTCGGTATGGACATGGAGACGCCGTTGCTCGTTGCGCCGATGGGCGCGTCAGCGGTATTGCTATTCGCAGTGCCGGAAAGCCCGCTTGCCCAACCGTGGTCGATCATGGGCGGCAATATCTGCGCCGCGATCGTTGGCGTGGTATGTGCGAAGTTGATCGGCACGCCGATCGTTGCGGCCGCAACGGCGGTGGCTTTGGCCATCAGCGTCATGCTGGCATTTCGATGCGTGCATCCGCCTTCAGGCGCCGTTGCCCTGACTGCCGTACTCGGCGGCCCCGCGATTCACGAGCTCGGATATCGCTTCGTCTTGATTCCCATCGCACTGCAATCGGCGGCACTTCTGAGCGCCGCGCTTGCGTTTCACCTCATGATGGGGCACCGCTATCCGCGCTCGTTTAGCGGCGACGCGAGCCATGCGGCGGCCGGACGCTGGGCTAGCCTCTGGCAACGTCTGTCGTCGGTCGTTCCGCGGCGCGGCCGGACTGAGGATGCGTCGATGCCAGGCGCGAGCGCGCACCGCCATTCGAGCGGAATCGAAGCGTTACTGCACGGCGACGAAGACCGCTTCGCTCTTGCCCGCGATTGCGGGGAGCTTACCTGCGCGGACATCATGTCTGTCGTGCCGCATTCGCCTAGGGTGTCGAACCCGAGTCAATACGACTGTACCGTTCGCACCGATACACCGATCAGCGAATTGGCACCGCACTTCAAGAATCACGCGTGCGATCGTGTGGGCGTGCTCGACGGCGGCGGCCGGCTCGTCGGGGCGATCAGCCAACTCGATCTGATCTGGGGGCTGTACCGCCAAATGCGAACCCCACAGGGCATCGCTGCATAGCGGAGCAGCGCCAGGCGTCCGCTCCCGATCCATTCATTATGATCAATGTTGACGATAAAAAACTTTAACTTTTCCTAATAGGTCGACTCCCGCACTATTTGTCCATGCAAGCGGCCTGCAATGCGTGACCTGCAGGAATCAGAAGCTAGCTGACGAAGTGCCACGCTCGGGCGGCCTGCCCCGGCACTCCAACAAAACGTACCGCTTGAAGGAGACACGCGTGTTCGACGCCGATCGATTGATCGCGCGGCACTGCTGCGAAGGGCGTTCGCTCCTCGCGGTGCTGCACGCGATACAGGACGAAGCCGGTTTCATCCCGCCCGAGGTCGTGACGCCGCTGGCGCGGGCGATGAACCTCTCGCGCGCCGAAGTGCATGGCGTGATGACGTACTACC
>NZ_JAAAYE010000101.1 GCF_013282575.1 Paraburkholderia sp. NMBU_R16 | reverse complement strand
CGGCCTCGGCTTCCTTCAGAAACCCGATGATTTGCTCTTCCGTAAAACGCTTCTTCATGTTCGTCTTCTTCTCCGAAAACGAACTTTACTAGGTTCTGACTGGCCCGGTTTGTTGGGGGCAGGTCAGTCGAGCACGTCGAGGACACACAGCTCCGGGCAGCCGATGCCCTGACATGGGTTGCGCAGCCGTGGACGACCTGAGCGCGTTCGACGCGTGGGCGGGTGCCCTACTCGCGCAGCTCTCACCCGCAGGCCGACGCGCGGCGATGCGCGACATCGCGCGCGAGCTTCGCCGCAGCCAACAGGCTCGCATCGCCGCGCAGAAGAATCCTGACGGCGTTGGATATAAACCGCGCAAGATAAAGCCCGGTGGTACGAAGCTGCGCAGCAAGCGCGGACGCATCAAGCGAACCGCAATGTTCATGAAGCTGCGCATGGCGCGTTGGATGACAATCGAGGCGAGTGAAAGGCAGCTGGCAGTCGGCTTCTCGGGCCGTGTCGCACGTGTGGCCCGCGTCCATCAGTTCGGCGAGAAAGGACCTGTCGCCCCGGGCGGGCCCGAATATCCATATCCCGTGCGAATGTTGCTTGGTTCGACAGATCGCGAGCGCGAGATGATTCGAGAAAAGCTGCTCGGACACTTAATGGAATGATCAGACCGCGAGAATCTACAGCGTGTACGCATTCCCCACGCAGCGGGCTATTCGCGAACTGCATCATAGTCGAAAACCGGCGAGATGCGAACACTCGTGGTGCGCTGAACGACGACCGTGTCAGGCATATTGCGGACTCTCGTGAGGAATGGGTTCTGACAACGTCTTGACGAAGCGCGAGTCCTCATGTGTACTTGGGTCATGGCTGGAATCCACACACTTAACGCGCGCGGCAATGTGATGCTCCCGGCTCTCCGGGAGCACTACGCCTGGACCGATTCACGCACTTTCCATGAAATTCAGCGCTTCCACAGCGACCTCCTAAAGATCCTTCGCGCCAAGGACATTGACTACTCGTCGCTGCGAAGCGCATTGACGCCGCAACCGACGAAACATGAGGCGGCGTTTCTCTTCGATGAGCAACGCTGCGAGAACACGTTCGTTCCGGGCGTGGAATGCGCCGACGCACTCTTCATGGCGCTCGACCGCAAAACGACGCACAGCATTCTTGGCGGCGAGTTGATCGACACCCGGGACGAAATCGCACGCACGTTGCTTCGACGTTCCGCGATTGTCGCCAGGGATCTTGACTTCAAGCATCCATGCTTCTGCTACGTCCTCTATGTCAACAACCTTTCCGAGGGCAACGTCGCAGCCATCGACAGCAAGCTGCGGAAGCACAAAGCTTATCTTGGCTACGTCCCATGCACCTACGCAAGCCTTGCTAAGACATTCGTGTCAATGCACCTCGTGAACCTCGTGATTAAGCAGCGGGATAGTGTCATCCTCGGGCATGAAGACGACCGACCGAACACAGAGAACTGCAACCTGCATCTTCATGACTACATAGCCCTTGGCCTGCGGCTGAAAAGCCTTCAATCGATGTACTTCGACACCTTCCTGTCCTACAAGCCCGAGTGGATGATCCTAGAGGAGTCGGACGATGATCTTGAAATTGCGTTGCGGGCGATGTCCAAGAAGGTCGTTCCGCTCACCGAGTTCGCGGTCTCCATCGCGGACGACAAGTTCGAGAAGTATCTGAAGACCGCGAAGCTCGGGAAGCTGACGAAGGCTGGCCTCGCCGACCTGACCAAGGCAGAGCTGGAAGCGGCTATCCGCGAGAAGCTGCGAATGAGCTATTTGTACAACATGGAGTGGGTCGATGAGCCCACACATCAACTCAGCAAGTTCAACATCATGCTCGAGTTCCCGAGACGGGACGGGTACCCGGAGCGCGTGGTCGCTGCCCTCGAATACCGGCCCGTTGAACGTTTGCTGCGGCTGATGACGGTCTCGTAAGAGATCGAGGCACCGGCGATCGCCGGACCTCGATCTGCTGATCGACAGGCTTGGGGCGATGTCTGCTATTCGCTGCATTGCAGCCGTTTAGCGGTATATCGCGACCGGCACCAATGGGTCGCTTTATGCCTTCCGCATGAGAGGCGGCTCTCGAGGCGATCGTCGCGCTCGTTCGTCGGGCGCTAGCCGGCCAGTTGCGGTCGTTTTGCGCTCAAAATCGAACATCCATTACGAAACGCAAAGCGAACTGTGGCGTGAATCGGCGCACATACAAACCGCCCGTCACATTGGAGGGAACCACGGGGAACCGCGGTGCCACTTGATCATGGTCGCGTAATCAGGTGCGCACGTTCCGGGGGCAGGACACGGCAGGCGCCGCCTATGTCGTAGTCGGCGGCCAGATGGGTTACTAATATAGGCGATGACAATTGAAATTCTGGCTCACGATCGCTAGGATCGTTAGCGGTTCGATTTCACGGAAAGGCATATGCCCCTCGAATACGCCACACGCATTACTGCAACGCTTCACCCGTGATAGTGGGCATCGCCTCGAAATGCACAACTATTGACCAACTTGCGGATAGAAACCGCAGTTGCTAACGAAATTCCGAATTTTGTCACGGACACTGCTGATGTCCGCAGCACCTGTATTCCCGACGGCGCCGTCTGCGGCAACCCAAGTCGTTATGGTCTTCGATTCCAACAGCTTCCGAATTTCCGCAGGCTCGAGAACACGCGTTACCCAGATGGTCGAGTCACTCGTCGTTAGGCCATCGGTCGCACTGCCTTTGCGCTTAGTTTGAATCGTCTGCTCGTCGAAGGTAAGAAACGACTGCGTCGCCCAGTCGTACTTCTCCTTCGCATCTTGAGGGTTGGTGACGATACCGCCCATCAATAGCAATCTGCCGCCTTGGGCGCAGTTGAAGACGAAGCGGGCGCTGTAGCTCGTATATTTCTGCTCAACTCGGAGGTACGTCGAGCCTTTGACCTGCTTCAATTCTGCCGTCGTTGGCTCGATACCGTTGTTAGAGAAATGAAGCTTGCTTGCTTCGGCCGCGCTCAACCAGAGAATGTCGTTGGGCTGTACCGATGCCGACGCAGAAAACGCCAGGGCATCAACTCCCATTCGTTGAAGATAGGCGACCAGCAGGCCGCTGACTTCCTGGCTCGTGCCGTTGCCGATGTCATGGCCCTGCGAATAGAACTGGTGAATGCCGAGCCTGGTGTTGCCGCCCGAATAATATCGGCCGCGGCCGCCGGCAAACGCGTAGGCACACGCGCTCGCGCAGATGCCGCTCTGGACCATCCCTCCGCGGGCATAGGTGGCGATGCCGGTGTCAAAGCCAAGTTTTCTGATGGTATTGCCCAGCATTACGCCGCCCATGAGTGCGCCGCCGGGCGAGTTGAACAGCACCATCCCACTTTCAACGTGATTCGCCCGGACAAACTGCTCCAATTCGTCGGCGGTTGTGGCTGTTATCTCACCGTCTGCGTAGATTCTCGTAACGTCTCCGTGCTGGTCCATCCACATAACGACATCCGGGAGGTTGTGCTTGGGCGCAATGAACGCCATCGCGTTTGCGGCACTGCTCGCGAAGCCGAAAACCAGCAAGATTAGTCTCAACGTTCTCATAGTTTTATACCCGTATTTCCTGCGAATCCCCGAGCGGCGGCAACAGTGTCCTACAGCGCTAACCGTTCCGCAATGATCGGTAGATTGCTCTCGCGTACCAGTTTTGCATAACGCGCACGCAAATTTCGGTGACCGATACCCACGCTGATGCTCGTTAGTTCAACTCGCAAGGTTCGGCTGGACGCCTGATTCGGCCCCGCCAGTCCAAACATATGCTTGAGTACCTGGCTGGCCGGACCTCAGGCGACGATAAGTGTTGTGCTTGCAAGAGCCGTCATTGAAGTGGCGGGAAGTGGCGGCGGCTCAAGGTCCGCTCAGGGTTGGCATCTGTCGTCGGCGTTGGGTTTTCCAACGGTGCTGTGCATCCCTCATCGTCGGGCCGGCTTCGGCCAGAAGCCGACGTTTGTTCATTGCCATGCATGGAGAGCCTAACGGCCGCCTTTCCTTCATAAACGGGCATCGATTATGAGAGCAGGAGAGCCGCGAGCACGCCGCCGATCTCCATCTCGAAGACATGACTGACGCGTGTAGTGGCTCCCGCGCAGAGGCACGGCCCCAGCATCCTGTGAACATCCCGAGCGCTCAGATTATCACGGGGACTCCCTCTGACTTATCCCGCCGCGGCCTTCGAAGAATCCTCGATTGATTTGACTACTGGTAAAATGGCAAACTCTAGACGGGTTGAGGCGAGCCAGGTGGTCGCCGCCGAGGATCAATATGAATGTAGGACGAGCGATTCGCTGGTTTCGCCAGCATAGAGGCATCTCACAGGGCGATGTGGCCCGCCGCGCCGCATGTTCCATCTCTTACCTGTCGCTTCTTGAGAACAATAAGCGCGACCCTACGCTTTCTACGGTCGCGAAAATTGCAGACGCTTTGTATGTACCCGTCGGGACATTGTTTCTGGTGGCTGCCGAGCCCTCCGACCTAGGGTTCATCGACGAACGTCTGGTTGATGAATTGCGGCGCGCGGTGGTGCCATCGGCGCCGGCTGATCGGAATGAGGTCGCGCATGGCTGATTCGCAGCTTGCAACGATTCGTAGGGAGGTAGCCCATCATGGCCAGCGCTGATCAACTCAGGGCGCTCGTGAAGTCACATATCAACCGTGACGATGGCCAGTTCTATTCCGTGGCGATGCAAGTGGCAGCGCATGAGGCCAAGGTCGGCCACGGCAAGTTGGCTGAAGAGCTGCGTGACATGATCGACGCCGCGAAGTCCCGTGGGCTCAACGCAGAGCCAGGCAAGCTGGTGCCGCTTGCCAAACCGCGCGGCGAACTGGCCAACCTGCTGCATGTGACCTATCCCAAGAGCCGGCTGGTCGACATGGTCCTGGATGCAGACGTCGTCGAACAGATCCAGCGCATTCTGAAGGAGCAGCGCTTGAACGCGCGCATACGAGAGCACGGGCTATCGCCGCGACGCAAGCTGCTGCTCGTAGGGCCCCCTGGCACAGGAAAGACGATGACCGCCTCGGTGCTGGCCGGCGAACTTGGCGTGCCGCTCTTTCTGGTGCGCCTCGATGCGCTGATCACGAAATTTATGGGCGAAACCGCGGCCAAACTGCGCCAGGTGTTCGACGCCATCAGCGACGTGCGCGGCGTGTACTTTTTCGACGAGTTCGATGCCATTGGATCTCAGCGTGGGCTGGCGCACGATGTGGGAGAAATCCGGCGCGTGCTCAACAGTTTCCTGCAGATGATCGAGCACGACCAGTCTCACAGTCTGATCGTTGCCGCGACCAACCATCCCGAGATCCTCGACTACGCGCTCTTTCGCCGATTTGATGATGTCCTGGAGTACCACCTGCCCAGCGCTCAGCAAGCGGGAGAACTAATCCGCAGTCGACTCGCGCGATTCGCGCCGAAGCCGCTCGCGTTGAAGTCCTTGGCGGCCAAAGCGGAAGGTCTTAGCTATGCGGAGATCCGGCGCGCGGTGGACGAAGCGATCAAGGAAACGGTGATGCACGAAGGCGAGCAGGTTTCGACGCAGATGCTTGTTCGAGCATTGGAGGAGCGACGCCGCCTGAGCGCACGACTCGAAAATAACAACAAACCGTCCAGAGATGTCACCAGAGGCCGATAAGCGTCCCCACCTCGTACTTCACAACACGTCTGAGGCCGTTGCCTTTACAGCACACAGCCCGGGGGGCGGTTCGTCGCCGCCACTACCGGTGAGAGATCGACAAACACATGGCCAGGCGCTTCAGGGACAGCTGCAAGCGCTCAGACCATTGATGGCGCAAGCAACACAGGCCCAGCGAGAAAGCGGCATGGAAAGCGGCCTCGGCCTTCAGGTCGAATTCGAGGGCCAGCCCGACGTTGAACTGGCTTTCCAGAGCCTCGGAAACGAGACGAAGCGCATCGAGTTGCTGAGCGTCCGCAAGGCGGGCGACGTGACCTATGCCAACGTGTTCGTTCCTGATGGCAAGCTGGAGCACTTCGAGACCTACGTCGCCGAGTACCTGGCTGACCGCAAGGGTGCATCTGGTCAATCGCTCGACCACAAGCCGCTGCTGAACACCATCGCGTCTATCCGTCGGGCGGAGCTACGCGCACTGTGGACCGACGACCCGGCGCTCCTGCCCGACGACGCTGGCACAGCGTTCTGGTGGGAAGTGTGGCTGCCAGTACGAGAAGATCGGCTGAAGGTTGTTGAAGATTTTCGGAGACTTGCGCAATCGGCAGGTTGCGAAGTCAGTGAGCACCAGGCGAATTTTCCCGAGCGAACGGTCATCACGATGTTCGGATCCGAAGCGCAGTTGAGCCAGTCGGTGCTGCTACTTAACTGCGTTGCCGAACTTCGCAAGGCGAAGGACACGGCTGAGTTCTTCGATGGGATGGGGATTGAAGAGCAAGGCGCGTGGATGGACGACATGCTGGCGCACGCCGTTTGGCCTGATGCCGGCGCGCCGCATGTCTGCCTCATCGACTCTGGGGTCAATCGTGGTCATCCGATGCTGGCGCCACTGCTGGACGGGCCTGACCAACACACTGTCAACCCCGCTTGGGGAGTCGACGACACCGCCAATCACGGGACTGGCCTAGCAGGTCTGGCTACCTACGGCGAACTCACCGCAGCCGTGGGACAGGCCGCGCCAGTCACGGTGACGCATCGACTGGAGTCTGTGAAGCTCGTGTCCAGAGAGGGCGACAACGCAGGTGACGCCAGGCATCATGCCTATCTGTTCGCCGAGGCGGTCAGCCGACCAGAGATCACCCGTCCCGACCGTGCGCGGGTTTTCGCGACGGCGGTCACCGCATCCGACTACCGTGATCGCGGTCGCCCCTCCTCGTGGTCGGCGATGCTTGACCGCCTTGCGTCAGATGTCGATGGCGGAGGCGAAACCCCGCGACTGTTCGTTCTGGCATCTGGCAACACCCGCAGTCACGACGCCTGGATGACGTATCCCGATAGCTTGGCGACGAACCTCGTGCACGACCCGGGACAAGCTTGGAATGCACTGACCGTCGGGGCCTGCACGCACAAGATTGACACTGAAATCGCGGGCCTGGCGGCGATTGCTGCAGAGGGCGGCCTCAGCCCCTACACCACGACGTCGCGGACATGGGACAGCGCGTGGCCCTTGAAACCCGACGTGGTTTTCGAAGGGGGCAATGTCTGCAAGGACAGGCTGAGTGCTTCCGGAATTCCCGCCCTCAATCTGCTTACGACGCACAACGTGCCCGACGAGCGCTTGTTCACGACGACCAATGCGACGAGTGCGGCATCAGCTCTCTGTGCGAGGATGGCTGCCCAGGTCATGGCGGCGTACCCGCAATTCCGGGCTGAAACCGTCCGAGCCCTGATCGTTCACGCCGCTGAGTGGACGCCAGCGATGCGGCAAATGTTCCTGCCTGCCGCTGGGCAAGCCAGTAAGCAGGACTATGTGAACCTGATCCGTCATTGCGGCTGGGGAACGCCGGATCTCGAGCTCGCGCTCTGGAGCGCTGGCAACTCGTTGTCTCTGGTCATCGAAGATGCAGTCCATCCTTACACCAAGGAGAAAGGGCGCGGCGTGGTCAGCCGCGATATGAACCTGCATGCGCTGCCATGGCCGAAGGAGGAGCTTGAGGCCCTGCAAAACGCCCGGGTGCAGATGCGAGTCACCCTGTCTTATTTCGTGGAGCCCAATCCATCGGCCCGCGGTGCAGCCTCGAAGTTTCACTATCCGTCGCATCGACTGCGATTCGACCTCAAGCGGCCCCTTGAGGCAGTTGAAGATTTCGTGGCTCGGGTCAACGCGGCCGCGCAGCAGGTAGACGATGGCGCAGCCGCCAACCCTCGCGATGCCGGGTGGCACCTGGGCGATCGACAGCGGCACCGTGGCTCGCTACATCAGGATGTCTGGGAAGGCACCGCCGCGGAGTTGGCCAGCCGCGGTTTTCTAGCCGTCTATCCGTCCGCAGGCTGGTGGCGTACGCGCCCTGGTCTAGAGCGCTACGCCTTGTCCGCTCGCTATAGCCTCATCGTTTCGTTGCGAACGGAGCAGACGGACATCGACCTGTACAGCGTAATCGCGAACAAGATTGCGATCGAGGTCTGATAGTCGGCTAGGACGCCGCAGAGCGCTCATCTCTACGCGCGCAAAGATGCCGCGAGCAATCTGGACACGGTCATCATGGCCGTTTCCGATGCAGTCAGCGGCCAGCACGTTTGGAAGCGCCGTTTGAGGGAGCTTTGAACGAGGCCAGCGGCCTAACCACTCGTGATCTCCCACTAGGGAAAAGATAACAGCAACGCGCCAGAATCAGCGTAAGCGACTCGGCCCGACCGTTTCCCCGTTCACGCGCGCGTCGGGCATGATGGTGATGGCGTGTCGGAGTCCGTGTAGATCAAGAGGGATCGTGCCCACGATCGGCGATCGTGGGCACGATCCATCCAAACCTATCCAGATCTACCCGGTTGAGAGTGTGGGCGGGGTGAGAGGTTTCAGTTTGTCAGCCACCTTCCAAGGCAGCAATTCGT
>NZ_JAAAYE010000100.1 GCF_013282575.1 Paraburkholderia sp. NMBU_R16 | reverse complement strand
GCAACATGCGCCGCGCGTCAATCAACAAACGCTTGTCAGCGTCAATCAACATCGGCATCATCAACCTCGCCGCGACATTCTCATCTTGTTTGTCGCGCGTCTCTCATCCAGATTGTCGCGCCACAGCATCTCCAATTGAAGCCCCCGACCGTGGCGTCGTGGTGCCGTCGCGATAGATGGAAGGAGACTACGCCGATCCACCGAATCGAGGCGGTTACCGAGACGCGCCTTGCGCTGCTGATTGCGAAGGAGAAGAAGGACGGCGGGGACTACAAGGAAATCGACCTACTCGGCCGGCAGATCGAACGGCTCGCACGCGTGCGAAAGTATGGTGAGACGGGGAAGGAAGGTGACTTGAACCCAAACATCGCCGCGCGAAATGCCGGGCGGAAACGGCGACCGGCGCGCAACGAGATCAGCGAGGAGCAGCGCGAGCAGATCGTCACGGCGTTCCGTGATTCGCTCTTCGATTATCAGAAGGTCTGGTACCGCAACGGCGACCGGCGAACGCGGAACATCCTCAAGTCGCGTCAGATCGGAGCGACCTGGTATTTCTCGCGCGAGGCGTTTGCCGACGCGCTTGAGACCGGCCGCAATCAGATCTTCTTGTCCGCGAGCAAAGCGCAGGCACACGTTTTCAAGCAGTACATCACGCAGTTTGCCCGCGACGCAGCGGACCTGGAGTTGACGGGCGATCCGATCATCCTGCCAAACGGCGCCATCTTGTATTTCCTGGGGACAAACGCACGCACGGCGCAGTCCTACCACGGCAATTTCTATTTCGACGAGTACTTCTGGGTACCGCGGTTCCGCGAGCTCAACAAGGTCGCGTCAGGCATGGCGATGCACAAGCGCTGGCGCAAGACCTACTTCAGCACGCCCTCGAGCATCACCCACGAAGCGTATTCGTTTTGGAGCGGCGCACACGCGAACCGCGGCCGCACGGCTGGCGATCGTATTCAGATCGACACAAGCCACGAGGCACTCGTGCGGGGCATGTTGTGCCCGGATGCGCAGTGGCGCCAAATCGTCACGATTCTCCACGCAATGGCAGGCGGATGCGACCTCTTCGACATCGATGAGCTGCGCAATGAATACAGCGCCGAGGAATTCGCGAATCTGCTGATGTGCCAATTCATCGACGACTCGCTATCGGTGTTCAAGCTGGCCGAACTGCAGCGTTGCATGATCGATTCCTGGGAAGAGTGGTCCGACGACTTCTCGCCACTGTTGCTGCGTCCGTTTGGCTACCGCGAGGTGTGGGTTGGCTACGATCCGGCGCTGACGGGCGATTCGGCGGGGCTTGTAGTTGTGGCGCCTCCGCGCGTCGAAGGCGGCCCGTTCCGCGTGCTCGAACGTCATCAGTTCCGGGGCAATAATTTCGAAGAGCAGGCCGCCGCGATCGAGCAAATCACGCAACGCTACAACGTCGGCTACATCGCAATCGATACGACGGGCATGGGGCAGGGTGTCTATCAGCTGGTGTGCAAGTTTTTTCCCGCTGCTGTAGCGCTGAACTACTCGCCCGAGGTGAAAACGCGACTCGTACTGAAGGGCCAGTCCGTCATTCGAAATGGCCGATTGCAATTCGACGCGAGCTGGACCGACCTAGCTGCGGCGTTCATGGCAATCAAACAGACGATGACGGCGAGCGGGCGTCAGACAACGTTCACGGCGGGCCGCACTGACGAGACTGGCCACGCCGATCTGGCGTGGGCGTGTTTGCACGCGATCGACCGCGAGCCGCTGGCGGGAGCGGGCGTCAATTCTTCATCTTTCACGGAGTTCTATTCATGAGCGAGCGCCACTCGCACGCGCCGCACAAGTCCACGGTCGCAGCTGCCGCCAGCGCTATGCACGCCACGCCCGCGCGAGCCGAGGTTTTTACATTCGACGATCCAACTCCGGTGATGAACAGGGCTGAGATTCTCGACTACGTTGAGTGCTGGTCCAACGGTGAATGGTTCGAGCCGCCGGTGAGCTTCGCGGGACTGGCAAAGTCGTTCCGTGCGAGCACGCACCATAGCTCGGCGCTGTACTTCAAGGCAAACGTGCTCGCTTCGACGTTTAGGCCGCACAAATGGTTATCGCGGCACGCGTTCGAGCGGTGGGCGCTCGACTTTCTGACGTTCGGCAACGGCTACCTCGAACGCCGGAAGAATCAGCTGGGCGGAACGCTGCGGCTCGAGCCCGCGCTCGCAAAGTACACGCGGCGTAAGGCGGACCTCAACAGCTTCGTGTATGTGAATGGCTGGCAGGACCGGCACCAATTCGAGCCGGACAGCGTCTTCCAGCTCATGCGCCCCGACATCAATCAAGAGGTGTATGGCCTTCCGGAGTATCTGAGTTCGTTGCACTCGGCCTGGCTGAATGAGGCGTCGACGCTGTTCCGACGCAAGTACTACGAGAATGGCAGCCACGCCGGCTTCATCCTGTACATGACCGACGCCGCTCAGAGGCAAGAGGACGTCGACAATATGCGCGAGGCACTGAAAAATGCGAAGGGACCGGGAAACTTTCGCAACGTGTTTATGTACGCGCCGAACGGAAAGAAGGACGGTATCCAACTCATTCCCGTGTCAGAGGTCGCGGCAAAGGATGAGTTTTTCAACATCAAGAATGTGACGCGCGATGACCTGCTCGCGGCGCACCGAGTACCGCCGCAATTGCTCGGCATTGTGCCGGTTAACTCGGGGGGATTCGGTACGCCCGACACAGCAGCGCGGGTCTTCGGGCGGAACGAAATCGAGCCACTGCAGGCTCGTTTCGCCGAGCTGAACGACTGGCTCGGTGAGGATGTTGTGACGTTCGATCGTTACGAGATTCCGTCGGCGCCAGTGGCAGCGTAGGCAACGTCGTACTGTGCCGCGGCACTGCGGATCGTTCCGCGTATCGTAGTCGGGCCTATAGGTCGCGCGTGAGTTGCATGGCTTGGCACGAGTACCGGCCCGCGTCATGCCGCCAATCGATGTTCATAATACGGTCGCTCGCGGTCATCGAGGAGGTCATACAGCGCCGATAAGTTGTCGGGCGCCGGATTCAACCATGCATCGACGTTCTCCGCGCGAAGCGGGATGATGCACCGGTCATGGCCGACTGCCGCGATTTCGGCTGGAGGCTCGTCTGTAATCGCCGCAAATGACAGCAGGTCCGGCTCATTCCCCTCTTGCCAGTGGGACCAAAGGCAAGCGACGAACATATCTGCTTCGGGGCGGGGCCTGAACTCCAATACAACGGTTTCATCTTTCTTTCCTGGCTGTAGCTCTTGTCCCTCTAGCCGTGCCTTTTTGACGTTTTCATAGAAAGCGCTCGCGATCATCACGGCGTGCGAGTGGCCGAAAAGCTGCTTCCAGAAACCTTCGAGGTTATCCCGACGGGCGTTGTAGAGTCCGGGGTACTTTGTATCGTAGGACGCAGGCTTTCCGTTCGGGCGGCACTGATATCGCATTGGTTTGACAACACGTTCCCCGCGCTCCATCACGATGACGGGCGCGTAGTTCCCGGGAAAAATCCGCGCATCGCGCTCCATCAATTCCAGACGACGTAGGTCGCCGAGTCGTCGGAGTGCAGCCTCGATTTTGTTGCTCGCTATTCGCTTGCTTTCCGTTGCAGCCTTCGTCGTCTTGCTCTGCAGTGCGCGCTCAGCGTCGGCGAGCCGCGCGCGCTGCTGGAACAACTCTTCTTCGAGCTTCACCGTCCGAAGCGCGTTGAATCGGCCGATCATCTCGTGGATTCGGCGCTCATCCTCTGTTTGGGGATCGCTGAACATCGCATCGACCGCCTTGGGGATGGTAACTGCCCGGCCTTGCTCACGCTCCCAATACAGGCGCATGAATTCCTGCAAATCAATTCGTGCCCCGAACGTTCTGACGAATCGTCGGTAGTCCGCCTTGATCTGCGCCGAGTAGCACATGGTCGCCGTCCCCTTGAGGCTCCATCATAGTACTGGATATACTGTACATTTATACAGTTATCGCGGGGTGCATCCATGAACCTGACACCGGACAACTTTGAATCGGTCACGGACAGTGAACTGCGCCAACTTTGGCGGCTGTATCGTGATCCAGACGTTCGGCGGCTGATCCTGGAAGTGCACCGCGCGCGAGGCGTGGTGGACGCCGCGCATGCTGACGCATTGAAGGCGCTCTACGCGTCTTGGGAGAAGCAGCAGGGGAACGTGAAGGCTTCGCTGCAGGCAGTCATTGACCGCGCCTATCGGCCGAGAAGGTGCGGCTGGGAGCTATCGGAGGCAGGCCTCTAAAGATGTAGCCGCTGGGTCAGCCAATGGCGCGAATTCGCAGTCCCCTCCGCGCCTGCGGCTCAGATGTAAGAGCGGTTTTTGTGCGCCAGGTGTCTTGGCGGGCGGCCTCTCGTGGAGTGCGTCCGCGCGGAACGCCAGCGATGCCCGGATGATGCGTTTTTCTGCACCTAATTGCCAGTGCATGTCGCTGAACTCGCCGCGCACAATGCGCCCGCGGCTCGCTTGGGAGCATTCTGTTGGACGCCTCCTGGCCCGATCATTCGGGAGTCAATGCGTCCTTCGGGATCTGAATGAGGAACACCATCTGGGGTAGCGAGCTTTCGAGTTGCGCCAACCTCTTTATGCGGTTTGCCCGGCGGCGCAGACACGGCTACGATTGTGTCCCATACGCTGATCGTCTGTGGAGGAGATTTCCCAATGGCCTCGGTCAAAATCGACTTGGGTTTCGGTGAACAAGCAATTCTATCTGCCACGGTTGTGTCTGCGATACCGATGGCGAAGCATCAGTGGGATGCTGAAGAGTTCTTACGACGCTGGCCACGGACACGGTCAGTTCATCAGGCGCGCGGTTACCTTCGGGAACTCGGACTACATGTCGCGTACACCCCGGCCGGCGTGAATCCGAGCGATGCGATCGCCTTACTTCGGTCAGCTGTGAAAAGCGGCAGAGTCACGGTTGCGATTGAGCGCGCTGCGAGGCGATTTGGCGGCGGCCTTGCTGCTGCCAAACCTACTTGGCGAAGTGGTCAGATCGAGCCGTCCCGTAAATCATTCGCTGAAATGGGAGAAAGTGGTAGGCCGGTAGCAGCGACGTTGGGCGATGCGGTTTCCGCGCCCAAGTCGTACTCTTGGATGCAGAGCTACGACGACGTGAGCGCTGACGATTTGATCAAGTACCTCGAGAGCGTAGTAGCTAGCACGCGGGCCAAAGCCGCTGCCCCGGATGCCGATCCGCCGACGCCTCTTGGAGAGGGCGAGCTGTTCGCGCTTGGAGCCAGTCGCACGTCCGACAATTTGATGAGCATTTCTGGGCGAGCCGTTAGCGAGGAGCACGAGGCTGAGTGCTTCGAGCAGTATGAGCGGGATCTAGATATGTGCCATGCGCTCGGGAGCCCGATGGGGGGCGCTCGTGGTTTGGCGCTCTGCAAACAGCAGGCATTCATAAACTATCAGCAATGCAGGGGATATTGATGGCAACGCACCCGCCTTACTCGGTCGTATTGACATACGACGACGATCAACAGAAGTTCAATGTACAGACAGCTGATCCGGTCAAGCTCGCGCCACTGCTTGCTGGTCGACTCGAGATGCCGATCCTACTCGATGAGTTCGACTATAGGGTTGACGATGAATTTGCCCGCCGCCTCGGCGTGGCAATGCTAAACCTGATTGCTTTGGGCAAGCCCGATCTAAAGCGCTATATGAGCGTGACGCCCGGGCCGATATCCGGAGATGGTGATCCTCGATAGTGGTCACGAGTCGGCCTAGCGGCCGCCTTCGTGACGCGCACCCGAAATCCGAAGCTGCGAGAACCACGAACCACCTTTCGCATCACGAACCGGGTCGCCGCACATTCGTTCCGTCGTCGCAACCTGCGGCGCGCAATAACGCCTCGCGGGCTTTATGAAGATCGGCTTCGATGCAGCCGAATATAGCGACTTGCTCGAGCGAAGAGAGGCGGGCAAAAGCTGCCGCGACATCTTCGACGGCCAGCAGGCCGGTTAGGGCGGTGACGCGATCGATGCTGATCATTGCGACATCAAGCCGGGACTGGAGAGACTCGGGATCTGCGGCGATTTGGTTCATGGCGCGCCTTCTTGTGCGGGTTCGACAAGCCCGACGCTGACGCCAGATGAGGTGGCCGGGCACGAGACAAGGTTGGCATACCGGCGCGTAAGGAACCGGCGAGCTTGAAGGCTCCCCCGTCAAGGCCCGACCATAGAAGGCTCAAGACGCATAGGCGACCAAAGGAAATCAAGTCGATTTCCCTTGGTCGCCCATCTTACTTACGCAATTCCGGATGCCAATCCGGGTGTCCGCTACTTCAAACACGCCGCAATGATAGTGGCGCAGTAGTAGCGGATCAAGTGATGAGCTCGCGAATCAGATCGATCTGGCAACGCGGCGCGATGCGACAGGAGCGGTGTCGGGCTTTGTTGATGCCCCGCTGCGTCATCATGGTATGGACTCCACGCGGCGAGGCTCGCCGCATTGTCAGCATGAGGAAAGCAAATGACCGTGAGCAAACGCGCTTCGCATACCGAGTGGGTTGATCCAGACGACGCGCCGGAGTTGACCGACGAATTTTTTGAACAGGCGGACGAATATATTGGGGACAAGCTTGTGCGCCGCGGACGTGGACGGCCCGTAGGCAGTCACAAGACCCCAACGACGATCCGGCTTGACGACGAAGTGCTCGAAGCCTTCAAAGCGACGGGACGTGGGTGGCAGACGCGCATGAACGCGGCGCTCAAGGACTGGCTCAAAACCCACAAGCTCGCTTAGAGAACAGCTCGCCTGCAGGTTGCGCAGTACAGTGAAATTACAGTTTGGGCACGCTAGGGCCGCCTGGATTGACCTAAGTTAGCCTTGATTTTGCAGAATGCGAGTTGCGCAAGGCATTGATTTATAAAGGGCTGTGGCGTGTAGACAAAACTCCGAAGGCAGGGGTTGCTGGTTCGATCCCAGCCGGGCGCGCCATCCTTTGTTCCGTAAAAATCCTCTGACACCCTGAAAGGCCGCGCCGGATTCGGCGTTGCAGGATATCTGTCAGGGCTCCGCCGGTACCCGTCGTTTCGTTTTCGCCGGCACAGTTGACCGCCCCACAGGTTGAAGATTCAGCGTGTTCAGCGCGACGCACCACGCGACGAAAGCCCATCCAAGAGACGATTTTTTTTCACCGTAGAACGCCCTCACGCAAATCGCGAAACCCAGGGGCGTCCGCAACGTTTGTGGCCGAGACGAATTGGGAGTCAGTTCGCGCGGACTGGAAAAGATCGCGCGTCGGGGCCGCCGCGCTGCTGGCAAAGCAGGAGCGGGATTTCCCTACGAATGACGACCAGACGTTCACGCCAGGGCATTCGATGCGCGCGGCCATCGCTTCGCGCGGCACTTCCGATTGAAGCCGTTTCCTTTGGAGTTCGCGTCAGCGATTTTTTCTCACCGTAGGTCGAGATAAAGTCGTTTGTTGAGGGACGACACGTCCGCTACTCTAAATGCACGCACCGACCTGACCGGCGCGTCAAATCAAAAGCGCGCCAAAACGCTCCTTCGGCCCATTGCGTCGGGAAAGAGCGGGTAAGCAAATAAAGCGCCGGTCCTTGACGGACGATTATTCAAATCGTTGGAGACAAACATGGGATTCAATCGTAGAAGCTTTCTCCTCACCGGAGCCGGAGCAGCCGTTGCCGCTGCGACAGGCCTCGTGGATGGTCCGTGGGTTCGGCGCGCCAACGCGGCAGAATTCTCCTATAAGGTCGGGACGAACCTGCCGGCAAGTCACCCGCTCAACGTTCGTATTCAAGAAGCCTCGGATGCGATCAAAAAGGAGACGGATGGTCGCGTCGACCTCCGGGTGTTTCCAAATAATCAGCTCGGTGGCGACCCAGACATGTTCTCGCAGCTGCGGGCTGGGGCGCTGGAGTTTTATACGGTCTCGGGCGCCAATACCCTTTCGACGCTGGTTCCGAAGGCATCCATCTCCGGCGTCGGCTTCGCATATAAAGACTACGACCAGGTATTTGCAGCATTCGACGGCGCCCTTGGCGCCCATATTCGCGGGCTTATTGGTAAGGCGAATCTGATCGTGCAGGACAAGATCTGGAACAACGGGTTTCGGCAGATCACTACCAGTACAAAGCCGATCAAGACTCCTGCCGACCTGCAGGGGATGAAAATTCGGGTGCCGGGTGGACGTCTCTGGGTCTCGCTGTTCAAGTCGCTTTCCGCAGCCCCGGCGTCGATCAGCTTCAACGAAGTCTATTCTTCATTGCAGACGAAGGTCGTCGACGGGCAGGAGAACGCGCTGGCTGTAGTCGACGCCGCGAAGCTTTATGAAGTCCAGAAATACTGCTCGATGACGAACCACATGTGGGACGGCTACTGGTTGCTGGGTAACAAGACAGCATGGGAAAAGATGCCACCCACCGTCCGTGACATCGTCTCAAAGTGGAGTTGACCCGGTTTCGTGGACACCTATCCTTTGGAACAGGAGGTGCCTGCCATGGGAAAGCACCACAACCCCTACGCGCCGGAATTTCGGGCGCAGATGGTCGAGTTGGTCAAAGCCGGCCGC
>NZ_JAAAYE010000099.1 GCF_013282575.1 Paraburkholderia sp. NMBU_R16 | reverse complement strand
CCACACCGATTCCAATTCTTCTCTTGCGAAGGCCGTCATCGCTTGCCCCTCCTGAGCGAACTCAATGGCGGCATTGTGCGATTGCCTTTACGCGAACTCTATAACGCCCATGGCTTACCGCTTACGTCCGATTGACCCGTCTTGCTTTTCTCACCGAGCGCAAGCAGCCGGCCAAGCTTAAGCTCAACGAGGTGCTTCGCTTGATCGCGGGTCCCTTCGCGACGACGCAAAAGTTACGCTATCGAGAAAATGACACGAATGTAATCAAACGGACAGCAAGGGGGCAGCAGTGGCCTCGCAGAATGCATTAACGCATCGACGGAAAGTTTGAGCGTAAATTCCCCGCTGGATCGCTGTACGGCGGGTACCAGTCATATCGAATTTCGGAATCCCATCATGAAGTCTCTCGTCAAAGCTACATTGATTTCCTGCATCGTGAGCGCACCGCTTTTAGCACACGCCCAAGCGGATAGCAGCCCGGTTACACGCGCAGAAGTTCGTGCGGACCTTATCCGCGTCGAAAACGCCGGTTATCGTCCGGTTTCAGGCGATGCCAGCTACCCGACTGATACTCAGGCAGCCGAAGCCAAGGTCGCGGCCAGCGAAGCGGCATCGACAAACGATGTTGGCGGTGCGAGTGCATCGAACGCGAATGGCTCGCCCGTGCGTGCGGCACAGGCTGACGATTCGATCTACCGCGGCTCGTGAGCGAGCGCTCCTCTGTCGGCTGGCAGCCTCTTGAACGAGTGCCAGCCGAAAGGATCGCACCGCTGTCCTGAGAGGACTCACGACACGCTATCGAACAAACGCGTCATTGCGGTTTTGCCGCCGGGTTGCGACTCCCATGGGTGCCCAGGCCAGTACGCTTCGACACGCCCCACCTTTGCCGCCCGAGCAGAAAATGTAGCCATCCAAGCGTAGCACCGGCATGGCGCATCAGCTGAAAAGAAAACGGTTCGAAAATCGCTGCGAGTACCGCCATCCCGAAGCTGGAGGTTGTGCAATCGCCGGTCCAGCGTTGGTACAGATGCACCGAAAACAGATGGAAGGCGAGGTCGATCGCGATCTTCCCGAAGATCAAGGCGAGCACCGGCAGCACGATCGCAAAATGTCCACCCAAGAGGAAGATGAGTAACAGCGAAAACGCCGTGAGACCGTAAATGGGCTGCACAGTGTCGAATGCCTTCACCGGCAGCATCATGAGCCCAAGCCTGCCGTAGCGCCGATTCCCCGTCATATCGCGATACCAGTACTGCGTCTGCAGGAAGCCTGCAAACCAGCGCCGGCGCTGTCGAAGAAAGCTTGAGAGCGTACCCGGTGCGTCTGTGCGTGCGCGGGCAGCACCGATCACGCGCACGTCCCAGCCCAGCCCAGCCCAGCGGAAACAGAATAGCGCCTTAGCCGATGGATCAGTTCGTAATCCTCCACAAGACAACACGGATCGAAGCCGCCCACGGCCATTACGGCATCGCGCCGAAACGCGGCAAACGCGCCAGAGACAAGTAACAGGCTATCTGCACGCATCCACGCGAAGCGCGAGATGAAATTGCGGATGTACTCATAACGTTGGAACCATTGGAAAAAGCGCCCGCTCAGCGACGTGTCGCAGACCGGCGTAAGCAGTCCCGCCGCCGCCACGAGAGCGGACTCGCGGCTGAACGCGTCGGCCATCGCCGCGCAGGCGTCGGGCTCGAGCAGCGTGTCGGCGTCGACTGTCATCACCGCCTCGGTGTCCATCGCGCGAAGTGCCGCATTGAGCGCGCGCGCTTTACCGCCGTGCGGCAGCTTCAGCCAGTGCAGGTTCGGGTAGTCGCGCGACGGCATACTCATATGCCCTTCGCCTGGATCAGTCAGTCCATCATGTTGCGTGAGCAGCGCAGCGGTGCCGTCGGTGGAACCATCATCAGCGATCACTATCTGCTGCGGCGCGTGTCTTTGCAAGAACAGTGCTTCAAGCGTGATCGGCAGCACCGACGCTTCATTGTGTGCCGCGACGATCACACCAAGCGTCGGCTGTTTCACCGGTGGCCTCGCCGACAAGGCCAATTCCTCGGGCTCGCCGGCAGGGCGCAGGAGCGCACGCGCCTGCCATGCAACGTACCCGAGCAGCAGCGTGTCATAGATCACATAGGCAATACCGGTCCCCCATGCGACTACGCCTTGCAGAAAGAACGCGCGTGCAAATAACACGCACCAGAGCGCTATGACACTCAAATGAATCGCGATGCTGACAAGCGGTGTAGGCGGCGGCGCGATGCGTGGCGATATGCGCGCAAGCACCTGATCGAGCGGGTCGTTCACGGTATCATCCGACGCAGCACCGAATGCCCGTCTATCCATTGATGCTTCAACGCGCCCGCGACATGCAGCGCCAGCATGCTATAGAACACGTAGCTGCACGCCGTATGCAGCGCACCGAACTGATCATGCAATTGGTTCTTAGTGGCAGGATCGAGGTTCATGATGAAGCCGACGCGTGGCCACTGAAAGAGGCCGTACAGATACATGGGATGCGAAGCGGCGGCTACCCAAGCAGAATCGTGCAGCCAGCCAGAGACAGGCATAGCAAACATCAGCACATACAGCGCGATGTGTACCGCATGCGCTGCCGCACGCTCCCGCGCCGGGAACTCGGCAGGCAGCGGCGGAGGGCGTTGTGTTATGCGCCAGAGCACGCGCAGGAACGCGAGCCCCAGTACGGTGATGCCAATAGACTTATGCGTGTCGATCACCCAGCGCATCGACTCGTCGGACAGCGTACCGTCGGGCAGCAGGGCAACGGTCAGGCCGCACGCGACGTTTGCGAGGATCAGCACTGCTATGGACCAGTGCAATAGTATCGCGACGCGCGTGTACCTTTGCACCGCAGTTGCGGTGCGCGAACCGGATTTGGCGGAAGGGGAAGTTTTCATCGGAACGTCTCGTAGCATGCTCAATGTGAACAAAACGCATCTCGCTATGCTTTTATTCCGGCTGCGCGTAACGGAGTGGGATATCAATGGGTCGCAACCCGGTCAGGGTTTCGGGTTCTGTCGCACTAACGAGGACGAGTAGAATCGGTGCGAACCGAAACGCACGACATCGATGATGGCAAAGACGACGAAAGCTCGAACAACGCTACCGGCCGGGTTGGGCAAAGTGCTGAAGCGGATGCATTATCCGCTGGAGGTGATTCTGCTGTGCGTACGTTGGTACGTGGCGTACGCGCTGAGCTTGCGCAACCTGGAGGAGATGATGGCGGAGAGGGGAATCGAGGTCGATCACTCAAGGAATGTCTGATGCGGCAAGCGGCACACATCTATGTGCTGGCCACGTCCGACAAACTGAATCGCGACAGTCAGCAGCATTGGGCACCGATCGAAGGACCGTGGACGCTGATAACCGATGCCGATGCCTCGCATGCGGGGACACGAGCATTCGCGGGCGTGGTCGGACTCACGATCGAATCGGTTCGGGTGGCAGGCTCCGCCGCGGCGTAGCGGCACGACGCAACCGCGACCTGTCCCGACGCGGACAAAAATTCATCGCCACAGGCGCACGCCCAAGGGAATAGAACGACGGGCCTGCCAGTATTTCAGACGTGCCGAGATCAGCGCGGCACGAACTCCGACACATAGGGCACCGCACGGTGCAGTGTCGGTCCGTCATGAATACCGGTAGGAGAACGCCATGAAGATACTGATTGCAATTCCCGTTACTGTTTTGGCGCTATGCGCCGCGCAGGCTTGGGCGGGTGACGATGCGGGTGCAAACGCGTCGGTCTCGGACAACACCGCCGCGATGACCACCGAATCCGTCGGCGGTACGACGGGCGGCATGAGCGGCAGCGGCGCGCTCGTTGGTAAAACCCGCGAGCAGGTGTACCAAGAATTACTGCGTGCCCAGCAAGACGGCACCATCGATCGCATGAATGCCTTTTATGGTGGAGGCAGCTGAACCACTCCGTTCGATCGGACGGGGCAATTGATCCGATCGAACCGAACTTGCGCCGGTGGGCGATGCGCGCGCTACCGGCAGCGAAGGTCCACTCGACGATCACGGCCGCATAGGCGGCACTCCCTCGGCGATACTCGAGTGCGCGGCGCCGCGCGTTCGGGCACACTCCTTGCACCTCTTCGCACGCCCAAGAGAACATACGCGAGACGATCGTCCCCATGCCGCCGAACGGACGCTTCGCATGATGTTCCTTGTGTGTTTCGTGCCACACAGATGACATATCGTTCGTATCGCCCAGCCATCGGGTTGCCATCGATACGCGGCCGGATTAAATTGTCCCGTCGATTTTGAACATGAGGCCAACTATCGGGGTCGGAGTAAGCGATGTACAAGACGACGCAAGAAGAATCCCGCAGTCTCGGCGCGGCGCCCGATTGGGCCGGGCCGAATGCGCACGCCGCCGTTGGATTCGAGGAACAGATGAGCGCGCCGCGCGCAGGGTTCGTGCGACCTGCCCTATTGGCGGTTTCGGCCGCCTCGCTCGCGCTGGGCGTGGCGGGAACCGTGGCGTACGGCGTCTGGTTCAATCACGATCAGCGCATTTACGCGAATGCGATGGAAAGCGCGCGACGCGCGTTGCGGCTCAACGATCGACCACCCACGATCCAGGCGAGCGCTGGCATCGTGCTGCCTCAGCCGACATTCGCGCCGCAGTTGACCGAGCGTGCCGGGCCTGCGCAAGCTGCCGCGCCGGCACCCGCTCAGCCCGCGGTCGCAGCGGCGCAGCCCGAGCCGCCCCGCCCCGCTCCGGCCCCGGCCAAACGCGCGACGGTATCGACGCGCGCGGAGGCGCCGGCCCGCGCCAAGACGAGCCACAATCCCTTCAGGAAGATCGCTGCGTTTTTCCGTCCCTCCAACTATCGCCACCATGGCACACGACGTCAGCCAGACGCCTTCGGTCGCCCCTAGCGCACCGCCACCGTGGCGACCTTGGGATGGGCTCGCCCCCGCCCCGCGATTGCGGGCCGGCCCTCGCGTCATGGCCATTGCCTCGCTGAGTTTTCTTCTGATCGGCTTTTTCTTTTTGGCACTGCAAATCAAGGCGATCTTTTCGGATCAGTTGAAACAGGAATACGTGGGGCTCGTGTTCGAAGCGATCGAACGCGCGGAAGCGGCGCGCACCACCGTCAGCGAAGCCACGCAAACGCGAGACATCGACGATATTTCCGCCGCGGCCTATCAAGCTGCCCGCGCCAGTCTCGACAATCGCCTGAAAACCCTTGCCGCGCTCGTGAATGCGAGCCCGTTCGAGACCTCGCGCATTCCTGAGTCCGCGATTTCTCCCAGCGCCACGCTCGAGGATACCCGCACCCTGCTCGATTTCACGGCGGCGTACTGGCGCGCCCAGCGCGATCGCACCACAGCGGATATGCGCACGCGGCTCTCGCGCGTGGCGGATGCACTGATCGTGCTCTCCGCGGTGCTCTTCGGCGCGCTGATGACTGCGCTCGTCATGTACTCCGCGCGCAACCGACAATTGGCCCATGAATCGCGGGAATTCAAGCAGGCCGCATTGCACGATGCCCTGACCGGCTTGCCGAATCGGCGCAGACTGCTCGATGCGATCGAGCTCGCCGCGGCAAAGTCGGCGCAGGCGGCCGAGAACGGCCGGCCCCGAAAGTTTGCAGTTCTCTACATCGATCTCGATGGGTTCAAAGGCATCAACGATACGCGTGGGCATCGTGCCGGCGACGAGCTCCTCGTCGCCGTGGCGAAACAATTTCAGCACGTGCTGCGCGTGACCGATGTCGTGGCGCGCATCGGCGGAGACGAATTCGCCGTGCTCGTGCAGGAGTTCGTGAACGAAACGCAATTGGCCGCGATCGCGCAACGACTCATGAAAGCGGTGAGCGACACGGCGGACCGTCTGGGCGTCGGCTTCGTGACCGCGAGCATCGGCATCGCCAGTTGTCCCGATCCGATCAGCGATCACGATCGTCTCATTGCCGCGGCCGACGAAGCCATGTATCAAGTCAAACGCACAGGAAAGAGCCGCTATGCGTTCGCGGCTCCCGCATCGAGCGCCGCTTCCTGATGCCCGTTCGCCTCGGGTTGTTGCCGACAATGCGGTGCCTGAGCTCCCCGCTCTATGCGATATGCGCCGCAAAGCCCGACTGGCCAGGCGCGACCTCGTCACGCAGCGTCAACTCAGGTATAGCGTAATCGCCTCCATTTTGTGGGCGAAACGCAATCGGCTGGATGGTCCACAGTTCGTCGAGGCGGCCACGCAGCGCATCGCATATCGACGCATACTTTGCGTCGTCGATCTTGCCGGTCCGGAAGACTGTAAACGGCGGCAAGACATCGAAGCCGGGGTAGTACAGGATGCCGTGATGAATCGGGAACAGCAGGTCGTTTATCGGCCCGTTGACGCCGCGAGCGCTGTAGTGCGACTCCCAGCCGCCTGCCGTCACGATCAGCATCGCGCGCTTGCCCGACATGACACCTTCGCCGAAGCGGTCGCCCCAACGTCGATCAGAATGCTCGCCCACGCCATAGCCGAACCCGTACGCATAGACGCGTTCGACCCAGCCCTTCATGACCGCGGGCATCGAGTACCACCAGAGCGGGAACTGGAAAATGACCGCATCCGCCCAACGCAGTTTCTCCTGCTCACGCACGACGTCGTCCGGTTGGGTACCGCTTTCGAACGCATGCTTCGAAGCGAGCGAGGGGGTGAAGCGAGCGCCCGGCTCGAGATCGACGAAGTCATCGGCATCCAAGGTCGCCTTCCACTTCATCGCATATAAATCGGAGACTTGCACTTCATGCCCTGTGTTGCGCAGGTGGCGGACAGCGAAACGATTGAGCGAGCCATTCAGCGATTGGGGCTCCGGATGGGCATAGACGATCAGGACATTCATGACGGCACCTTTTTCGATTGGCGGAATGTCGGCAGGATAGTGGTCGCCCGAGGCATAATGGAAATGAATTTCATTGATTCAAGGTATTGACGTGGTTAATCTCCGCAAGCTCGATTTGAATCTGCTGATGACGCTGGACGTGCTTCTTTCGGAATGCAACGTCACACGAACTGCTGAGCGTCTCCACCTTTCGCAGCCATCGGTCAGCGTCCATCTGGCCAAACTCAGGGAGATATTCGGAGATCCGCTGCTGCTGCCGGGCGCACGCGGCATGCGCCCGACGGCGCGCGCACAGTCGTTGCGCGAGCCGCTCCGGCGTGCTCTGGAAGCGCTCGAACATGCCATCGCGCCCGCTGCACCGTTCGATCCGGCTCTGGCCGACCATACGTGGCGCGTGGCCGCCACCGATTACAGCGAAATGACGGTTTTGCTACCGGTGCTGAGCGGTCTGCGCGCGGTAGCACCGGGCACCCGGCTCGCGGTAGTGGAGATGGTGCCCGGGGACTTCGCGCGGCAGGCGGCCGAGGGGCAAATCGATCTCGCGTTCCACACGCGTGACAATGCACCGGCCGGCTTGCGCAGCCGCCTGCTCTTTGCGGAGCGCTACGTGCTCGTCGGCCGACAGGGACATCCGCGCCTCAAAAGACGGCTCACGCTCGCGCAGTTTTGCGGGCTCGAGCATGTGATCGTGTCGCCGGATGGCGGTGGTTTTCACGCGGCAACCGATAAAGCGCTGGCTGCGAAAGGCATGGCGCGCCGCGTGGTGCTTTCCGTGCCGCACTTCACGTTCGTGATGTCAGTGCTCGCCAACAGCGATCTCGTCGCCATGCTACCGGCGCGGCTCGTGCAAAACACGGACGTGTTGCGGATCGTCGAAGCCCCGCTGGAAGTAGCTGGCTACGAGATGATGATGCTTTGGCACGAGCGCTCGCATCGCGATCCAGCGCATCGCTGGCTGCGTGAGTACATTGCGGGTTCGGTTTAGGTCGGCCGCGCCATATCGCTTGCGGCATGCGTCACGGTCACCTTCGTGCGCTTACCGCACATGTAATGCCTGGCGCTCGGCGAAGAGGCCCGATAGGACGACCTATATCGTTTGCGGCGCGCGACAATCCACGATCAACCGTCCTTTACGCCGCGTCGATTCGGCAAAGTGAGAGAACGGCTCCGGTCGAACGAAGATCGGAATGCCCGCGTCATTCAGCATCGGAAGGCAGCAATGAGTTGCGGCAGTTAGCGCGTCGGTAATATCGGCGTCCCCGTGTCGGGGCGCGTCCGCCAACGTGTAGACGATTTCGACTCGATTGGAATAGATTTCCGCCTGGAGTTTGACCAAACCTACATCCTTGCCTACGGCTTGGATAAGTGCCCACACGTGAGTTTCGTTGAACGTGGCGTCGCCAAGCGTATGGACAAAAGGAAATTTGCGACCGAGTAAGCGGAAGCGTCTGGACGTAACGTCTGGACCATCGATCCATTCGGCGTAGTCTCCGGTGTCGATGCGGATCGCGGGCGCAGCGACACGCAGCAGCGACGTGACCACACATTTCCCTTTCTTGGAGGTCACCTCGATCACGTCGTGCGTTTCTTCGTCGACGATCTCGACAATACCCGCGCCCGGAAGCGCGCGAAAGACGTCCGGCCCGTCGCCGAGTTCGCTGTATCCGATTACGCCACTTTCTGTTGTACCAAACATGAAGGGTAAGCGCCTCGCGAAGGCCGTCCGCTATCCGGCGCGCACGTGAGGCATGATCGGGTATCGGGCGCTCGTGTTGGCGCGCTGGCAATCAGCCCGTGGAGGCAGGTGGGCAAGACTTCCCTGGCAGCT
>NZ_JAAAYE010000098.1 GCF_013282575.1 Paraburkholderia sp. NMBU_R16 | reverse complement strand
TGCCGTTTGGCCGTATCAAAGTCGACGCCTTGCACGTACCACGGGGCCTTGATTCCCAGGGCGGCTTCAAAGAGTTGATTCGTCATGTTCGCTTCGTCTCGTATGGCTGGTTGCCGCATTCTGCCGCCACCAGCCATACCTCAGCTTGTCGATTCAGAGCGCCTCAAGGGTTCGCTGCGCCGGGCTTACGCCCGCCCTTGACCCGCTAACATCACCCACTCGGAATTCAAAAGAGGCTGTTAAAACAACGCGCTTTGCGAACCAATTCGTGTCACACCAGGGTTCATGACAGCTTTGTGTCGAAGGAGCCATCGGATAGACACGCGCCGACAAATATCGCCGCTTAGTTAGTACCCCTAATTACACGACTGACGCTTAGACCTTGAGAGGCCACGTACATACGCCGGCCAGTGATTGCGATTCGAGAGTCGGGATTTTTAGTTAAAGAAAGCCCCTTCCCCATCACGCGAGGAATACCTGGACGCAACATGAAAAACGCCGCCCTGCCCCGGATCGATCAGCATCCGGAGATTCCAGGGACGAACGTCAAGAAACAGGATTTAAGGCGGAGCGTCGCGTTGCGGATCTCGAGACCCAATGCCGAACGAAGAAATGAGGACGCCATCGACACTTGCACCATGTCGCGGCAAACGTTTGCGCCACCCGTTGTTATCCACCATGCCCATTTGCATTCCTGCCCAAGGAAAGTGCAGCCCGTATTGTTCTCGTTTTCGACACGGGGATGGTCTCCTATGTCGCTGGCCATTGTTATTTTTAGGGCGCTATTGATTCATAGCACCATACGTCATCTGTTCGGCATTCTGTCGGAACAACTCAATGTTCGCAATAGTCTGTCTAAAAGTTTTTAGCCGCCCAGCAAAAAAATGACAATTATTGACAATCGACGGTTTCGCTGGCAGCGAGCTTAGATTTTCACGGCAGGATGAAACGGTCGGCTCGAGCGGGTGTAATCGACGCGCTCTCGCGCGGGCTCGCCGGCCGTATCGCGTGTGCTATCTTATGGCCGCGCCGCCGCTGCCGCAGCGTTCGTCCAATTCTCGTTCGACGGTTTGCGCGCGAGCGTACGCCGTTCATTCAGCACCGCCAATGTGAGGCACCGCACGCCGGGGCCAAAGCCGACATGACGTATCCATCGTGCGCCCCTCCCCCTTCGCGAGCAACGCTAGCGCTGGGCGTCGGCTGCCGGCGCGGCGTCACCGTCGAACAGATCGAATCCGCTGTGGCAGCCGCACTGAGCGGGCTGCGCCTCGACAACGTCAAGCGCATTGCCACGATCGCATCGAAGGCCAGCGAGCCTGCGCTGCTCGCATTCGCGACTCGGCATGGCATTCCGCTCGTTACGTTTCCGATCGAAGCGATCGAGCGCTTCCTCGACGAGCACGACGCGCTCGATCGCTCGCCGCTCGTTCACGCGCATGTCGGCACCCTCGGCGTCTGCGAGCCGTGCGCGCTCCTCGCAGTCCCGGGCGGCCGTCTCGTCGCGGCCAAACAGGCGTATGGCGACGTCACTGTCGCCATTGCGGCGGCGCCTGAACGACACCACTCAGAGAAACTCACATGAAGACCGATACCGATTCGCATCAACGCATGACGCAACGCCGTCGCGAAGGCCACGAGAAAAAGCAAGCCGCCGCCACTCACGAAAAAGGGCTTTTGATCGTCCATACCGGCAACGGCAAGGGCAAGAGCACGGCCGCATTCGGTATGGCGGTGCGTATGCTCGGGCACGCCGAGCGAATCGGCGTCGTCCAATTCATCAAGGGCGCCCTTCATACTTCCGAACGCGATTTCCTGGGCAGCCATCCGCAATGCGACTTCGTCACCATGGGCGACGGCTACACGTGGAACACACAAAACCGCGAAGCCGACATCGCGACCGCTCGCAAGGGTTGGGACGAGGCGGTCCGCATGATTCGAAGCGGAGAATATCGAATGGTCATACTCGACGAACTCAACACTGTCCTCAAGTATGACTATCTGCCGTTGCAGGAGGTCGTGGGCGTACTGCAAGCGCGAGAGCCGATGCTGCATGTGGTCGTGACCGGCCGCCACGCGCCCGATGCACTGATCGAGGCCGCCGATCTCGTCACCGAGATGCGCCTCGTCAAACATCCGTATCGCGAACAGGGCGTGAAGGCGCAACGCGGCGTGGAGTTCTGACGATGCCCGCATGTCCCGCCCTTTTCATCAGCGCACCGGCGTCCGGCCAAGGCAAGACCACGATGACCGCGGGGCTTGCCCGAATGCACCGTCGGCAGGGGCGGCGCGTGACGGTCTTCAAAGCCGGACCCGATTTCCTCGACCCGATGATTCTCGCGCGGGCAAGCGGAGCCCCGGTGTTTTCGCTCGATCTGTGGATGGTCGGCGAGCGCGAGTGCCGCCGCCTGCTTGCACAGGCGGCCGAACGCTCGGATCTGCTGCTGATCGAAGGCGTAATGGGCCTTTTCGATGGCACGCCGAGCAGCGCAGACCTCGCCGCAAAGTTCGGCGTGCCCGTCGCCGCCGTGATCTCGGCCAAAGCGATGGCACAAACGTTCGGAGCGGTCGCGTTCGGCCTCGCCCGCTATCGCCCGGACGTTCCGTTTTTTGGCGTGCTCGCCAATCATGTCGGCTCCGCGCGCCACGCCGCGATGCTCGAAGACGCTCTGCCGCGCGACATCCGCTGGCTCGGCTACGTGGCGCCTTCCGAGGAGATCGGGTTGCCGTCCAGACACCTCGGACTGCATCAAGCCGACGAAATCGCGGGCATCGAGACACGCATCGAAAGAGCGGCGGACGCGCTATCGCAGACGGCACTGGCCGAACTGCCGCCACCCGTCGAATTTCAGTCGGAAGCACCCTACGTCCCGCCTGCCTTGCTGGCCGGCTTGCACATCGCAATCGCAAGGGACGCCGCCTTTTCATTTATCTATCCGGCGAACATTGCGCTCATCGCTGCGCTCGGCGCCCGTGTGAGCTACTTCTCCCCGCTGGCCGACGAGCCTGTGCCACCGGGGGTCGACGCGCTCTATCTTCCGGGAGGCTATCCAGAACTCCACGCTGCCAAACTCGCGGCGAGCGCAGGAACAGCCCAATCGATCCAAGCGCACATAACGGCACGAAAGCCGCTGATTGCCGAATGCGGCGGCATGCTTTATCTCGTCGAAAGCCTGACGGACACCGCAGGCACACGCCATCCGATGCTGGGCCTCCTCCCCGGACATGCAACGATGCAAACGCGACTCGCGGCGCTGGGCATGGAGGAGATCGCGACACCGCATGGCACCATGACAGGCCATACTTTCCATTACTCGCACTTCGATACGCCGCTTGTGCCCATTGGATACAGTCGACGAGCGTCGTCCGACCAACCGGGCGAGCGGATATTCGCTCACGGCTCGATTTTTGCGACCTACATGCATGGCTACTGGCCATCGAACCCAGAATGGGTGGCGGCGCTTTTTCGCGGCCAAGGGAGCGTATGCTGAGCGGCAATACGTCTCGGACCGGGCCCGTGCGAGTGCGAGTGCAGGAGGGAATGGAAAATGAGCGATGCACAAAACGCGGCGCACGACCTACAGCGGTTCGTCGATGCGCAGGCACCTGTCTATGAGCAGGTCGGCGCTGAATTGCGCTCGGGCCGCAAACGCACGCACTGGATGTGGTTCGTCTTTCCGCAGATCGCCGGACTGGGTAAGAGCGCCATGGCGCAGCGCTTCGCGATTGCGTCGCTCGATGAAGCTCGCGCATATGCGAACCATCCCGTACTCGGCCCTCGGCTCAAAGAATGCACGCGATGGGTCAATGAAACAGAGGGCCGCTCGATCGACCATATCTTCGGCTACCCCGACGACCTCAAATTCCGCTCGTCGATGACGCTTTTCGCGCACGCCACGTCGGACAATGCCGAGTTCCTGCAAGCGCTGTCCAAGTATTTCGGCAGCGAATTCGACCCGCTCACGCTCGAACGCCTAGGCCTTGCCCGTCAAGCATGACCCTCGTCGCGGTGCAGATCCAGTAGCGGCCGCCTTTTATTTTTCCTAAAGTGTAGTTCTCAACCAGATTCAAATCCGATGCGGCCCCGCCGAGCGAATCGCGGCTCACGCCGGGCGTGGCGAAACGTTTTTGTCAGGAGCGATTTTCGATGAGACTCACGATTCTAATCAACGGTCCCGACCCCACCGTCAATCACGACTACGCGGTGCTGTGGCTCGACACCAAGGAGCACGTCTGGTCCAGAGAGTCGCATGACGGGATCGACCTGCCCGCGTGGGGTGATATGCGTGACGAGGACGGCGTCACAAAGCTCTGTGCGCCTCAGACGTCAACGCCTGTTTGCACGCTGAGTGGACTCCATGTCGACCGCTACGAACGCGTAGCAGCAGCTCAAGGCGCTGCACAGTGGTCATGCGCAACAAAACCCGTGTCCACGGGGGGCTTGTGGCGGCTACAGGCGGTCGAAAAGCAGTCGGTGCTTCCCGAAAATAGCGTCTTCCCGAATTGACGCAACGCAGCACGGAGTTGAACAGACTCGCCGCACGGCGAGTTTTTTTTCAGTTCCTTAGCAGCGGCTCCCTCCCTCGCCGCGATCGGTACAGTAAGCCTCGGCCATCTCGAGGCCAACCCTCCTAGGCCCGCTCGGCAATATGGCGGCGGGCCATTTTTTTGATGCTCGTATGTCTGCCCCAGGCTGTTCCTCCCGATCCGGCGCGCCATCGCGGTGTACCGCGACGTTATGCGCATAAACTTTTTAAATTTCTATTAAAAATTTGCGCTATTGCGGCGACACCCAGCGAAACGTCAGGTTGATGCGCTCCCCTTGCACGGTGGGCGCCTTCGGAACGCGATGCCGCCATTGAGCCTGTGTGCTGCCGCGCATGACGAGAAGGCTGCCGCTCGTCAATTCGAAGGTTCGGACGACGCCTGTCTGATTGTGTCGCAACTCGAAGCGGCGAGTCGCCCCCAAGCTCACCGATGCAATCACCGGGGTGGCGCCTAATTCGCGCTCCCGATCGGCATGCCATCCCATACTGTCATTGCCACTGCGATAACGATTCAGCAGTACGCTGTTGTAACGGACGCCTGTCGTCTCTTCAGCCAGATGCTTGAGCGCCCGCACGGTCGAAGACCAGGGCAGCGGCTCGTTCCGGATCCCCGAATAGACATAGACAGTACCCGGCTCCCCCTGCCATGCGGTCAAGCGGGGCAATGGCTTGACGCCTCCGGGTGTGCCGATCGAGTCCTGTTTCCAGACGACTTCTTCCCTGAGGCGTTCGAGCATGGCCGTTGCCGTGCCCGGAGAAAGCCAATTCGGATACCAATCGACTTCCGGCTCGGGCAACTCGGCCACCCCTGGAAGCATTGGCTGATGCGGGCGATTCAAAGGCTCCTCGCTTCATACGACTTCCGGGCGCGGCGTCGACCGGAATGGCTTGTGGTTCTCCCACCCTAAGGGCGGCCCGAGGCTTCGTCAATATCGGTTCATCCGCGTATGCAACCGCGAGACGCCGCCCCGGCAAAGCGCCGCGCCCACGCGGTCCTCCGACCGCGGTTATGATTGCTCCCTGCACCTGCACCCCTACCCGACTGCTCCGACTTTTTTTCGATCATGACGGTGTCCAACGAAGCCCTCGACCAAATTTTCCGTACCGCCCGCACCCATAGCGCCTGCTGCCGAAGCCGGTAGACGACGCGCTCCTGAAACAGATCGTCGAGTTGACGGTTCTGGGCCCCACTTCCTTCAATTCGAGCCCCGCCCGCTTCGTTTTCGTCAAGAGTCCCGAAGCAAAGGAAAAGCTTCGGCCCGCGCTGTCCGAGGCAAACATCGAAAAAACGATGGCAGCTCCGGTTACGGTCATCGTAGGAATGGATATGGCATTTTACGAACAGTTGCCGAAGCTTTATCCACATTCCGACGTGCGCCACTGGTTCGACGGTAACGAGGGCATGATTCACTCGACGGCATTTCGCAACGCATCTCTTCAGGGCGCCTACTTGATCATTGCGGCGCGGGCGCTCGGCCTCGATGCCGGGCCAATGTCCGGCTTCCAGGCAGCCAAGCTCGATGAAGCATTCTTTGCCGGCACGACGATCAAATCGAATTTCCTGATCAATTTGGGCTACGGCGATCCCAGCAGGTTGCGCGCGCGCCTGCCGCGCCTCGCCTTCGACGACATAGCGCGAATCGCCTGAGGCGGTGCGGATGCTCGGCGCGAGTGCGCCGGGACAGGTTTCACCAACCTGCTCATGCCGCAGCGGTGTATTACGACGCAATCAGCACGGCGAGATAGAAGACGATCGCGCCGATCAACGCTCCGGCGAAGCAAAAGCGGTCGCTTTCGGCATCCGTTCCGGAGCGCAGCCATGCCCCGACGACTCCGAAGAGCCCCGCAATCCCCAGGGCCACGAATACCATCGCCACATCGAACAGGGTTGTACGCGTGATCTCGAGCAAATCGATGTGGCGCACAAGGCAGTACACGCCTAACGCCATCAGGGAGAGCACCACGAGCGGCAGCATGACATGGCTGCCTTCGTACCCGAGATGGTGCCGGTGGCTCGAGGGCAAATGAAGCCATTTCATCGTCTTCATCATTCTCCTCCCCGGTCGGTAGCGCCCGATGGCGCAGGGCTCGAATCATGAAGTCATTGCATTAGATCGATTAGGAGAACAAACGATCCCCGGCAAGTGCGCGGTGTGCAACGCACAGCGTCGAGACCGGCTCACGGCGTTCGATCGGTGCGGAGCAGACAATTCGGCAGGTCGGTACAATGCGCAGCATTCCTGCGGAGGTTGCCCTTTCCATGCGCCGTTCCAGTTTTCTGATTCGAGTAATCGGTATCGGCGTCCTGCTGCATATCTATGTTGGTTCCAGGCTTATTCCCGAGTGGCCGTTCGGCACGCCAGCCAAGGCTGCTGCCGTCGTTTGGCTCGTCTTGTCCTGCGTTCTCATACCGTTGGGTGTACTGGCGCGATATTTCGTGAAGCGCCAGCGGCTTGCCGATCGGATGGCCTGGATTGGACTGCTCGTAATGGGATATTTTTCCTCGCTGCTCGTCATTACGTTCGTGCGCGACTTGTCGATCGCATCTCTGCTGACGATCGATTCGCTGCTGCCCCGCACCGTCTCGCTCGATCGATGGCGCGTCGATTCGGCAGTGGGCGTGCCCCTGCTGGCAATGATCTCGACGGCGATCGGATTCATCAATGCACGACGCAGGGCAAAGGTGGCGAGCGTCGATATACCGATCGCCGACTTGCCGCCCGAGTTGGATGGTTTAACCATCGTTCAAATCAGCGATATCCATGTCGGCCCGACGATCAAACGTTCCTACGTCGAGGCAATCGTTGCCGAAGTGAATCGACTCGAAGCGGATGTCATTGCGGTAACGGGTGACGTCGTCGACGGCAGCGTGGCACAACTCGCGGAACACACACGACCGCTCGGCCGTTTGAAGGCCAAATACGGCGCTTTCCTGGTGACGGGCAACCATGAATATTATTCGGGCGCTGAAGAATGGATCGCCGAATTTCAGCGGCTCGGCTTGCAGGTGCTGTTGAACGATCACGTCGTTCTCGAACACAACGGCGCGCCTTTCGTCGTAGCAGGCGTCACTGATTATTCGGCCGGCCATTTCAACGACGCTCATCGCAGCGATCCCGCTGCGGCAGTCAGGCACGCGCCCGATGACGCACGTATTCGCGTTCTGCTCGCGCATCAGCCGCGTAGCGCGCTCGCAGCCGCGGAAGCCGGCTATACGCTACAGCTCTCGGGCCATACGCACGGGGGACAGTTTTTCCCGTGGAATTTCTTTGTCCGGTTTCAACAGCCTTTTACCGCCGGTTTGGCGCGAATCGACGACTTGTGGATTTATACGAGCCGAGGCACCGGATACTGGGGGCCGCCGAAGCGGTTGGGCGCGCCGTCCGAAATCACGCGTATCAGGCTCGTCGCCGATACGCGTGTGCCTGGCACAGTTTCGGGGATGCGAAAAGGAAATCGCCGGGCTCAGGCAATCCGCGCAGCCGGGTAGTGGGAAGAAGCCAACGATTACCGACGCTAGCACACTGCTCCTACAACGCGCGCGCTGCCTGAGCGAAGCGCTCGAGCGCTTCGGGATTCCCATGCAACGCCGCACGCAATGCCTCGCGCAGACCGATGTGCTCCGCGATGCGCTCGACACGTGTTGCATCGAGCGGAGAGAGCGCGCCCAGGTCCTCGAAATGTATGTCGTCGCTTGCGATTCCGCGCGATGCCGCGGCCAGAGCTCGTGCCGCGAGCAATGATCGGTACGTGCGCTCGTGCACTGCCGGCGCGTGGTGTGCCAGCGTCCCAAGCCAACTGGCTGCGCCTTCGGCTATGCCTAGCCCCTTTGCCAAATCACGGAAACGTTCATTCATTAACGCATGACCAAGTGCGTGTGTGAGCGCCCCGTCTTGCATCCGCGTATCGCCGGTTAGCATGAAGGTAAGCGCCCGGCAAAGTCGCCTTGAAGCCCGAGTGTTCTGACGCGAGCATCGTGTCCATTAACAACTTTTAATGGACAGGTGTACACGATGGAAGAACTCGAAGCGAATCCCGAAGTGGCCGTGCAGCCGGTGCGCCGCCGCCGGCATAGTAAAGAATTCAAGGCGGAAGTGATGCGTGCTGCGATGCAGCCGCACGTGTCGGTCGCAGCGGTAGCGCTGCACTACCGTCTCAATGCCAATCTGGTTCGCAGTTGGATCACCCGGCAAGCGAAGCGCCAGGGCGGCAAGCAAACCAGTCATTCAACCGATGTGTCGCCTGCCGAATTCGTTCCGCTGTCGCTCGCGACGGTGCCGAACGTGGCAGCAGCGCCCGGCGCAATCGAGGTGGAAGTGCGCCGTGGGGCGACGACGATCACGGTGCGTTGGCCGTTGTCGGCCGCCAGCGAGTGCGGCGCGTGGCTGCAAGGCTGGCTGCGGTGATTCGCATCGAGGCGATTTGGCTGGCG
>NZ_JAAAYE010000097.1 GCF_013282575.1 Paraburkholderia sp. NMBU_R16 | reverse complement strand
CGGTGGTCTCGCTCGACTCGCAATTGGGAATTGAAGGACGAGGTCTGGCTCAATCCGGAGCGTGCGCCCCGAGCCGAATTAAAGCAGTGCGCATGATGCGACGCGACAACTACGTTGACAAACACCGATATTGAGCGCGTCTACGTCAAGCAGCACTTCCCATGTCGGCTGAGCCTTGCGATAGTCGCCGAAGGTCGTGCGCCTCCATACGCCCCGCGGGTGCTGCTCATCCTGCCAGAAGTTGTACAGTTGCTCGCCGCAGCGGGAAAAATGAGGAATGCGCTCCTTGGAATTCAGCAAGCTTAGCAAGCTAGCGCGCGTCGGCTCATAGTTTTGTTCGGCCCTGAGTTCACGAAGCGTGATGGCATTACGCTTTTGTACCCATTCAAGAGCGCGATTGCTTTCGATTTCTTCGAGCCAGGCGTAAGGATCTGGCAGGCTCGCTTGCGTCATTCGGAGATTCTTGGCGTGGACTGCGCGGCTTGAACCGTTCAAAGAGGAAGGTACTGAATTCGCACGTCGCCGTCCTAAACCCGAGAGCGCATGCAAAGGCTGAGTCTGACCGCGGGTATTTAAAGGTATCTCAAACTGCGTCCGTGCGCTTGAACGCGTCGAGTCCGTGTTTGAAAAATCAGACGAAAAATTGTCCTCGCTGCATGAGGTCAATGACGACCAAAGCATATATGTGACCTAAAATTCATCAATCGATTATTAATGCACAGACTTTGGTCGAGCGCTCTGGATTTTCTAGGCTACAATTTGTCCCATTACCGAAACATTCCGACTGCGAAGAATTGATCTCTTGTCCGTATCGAGTCGGAAGCGACGCTTCGGAGCGAAGCGGGACACGTGTTGCCGGGATCGGTCACATTAGCGTTGGATGTCGCCACGCCAGCAGCGCGCCAGCCTCAGCGAACGCAGTCCTTAACGGATCCACTTCGTGACTGGTGCGCCTCTTGTCCGGCGAAAATGCTCGTTTTGGACGCCGCCGGCATCATGTAAGTCTGTCCAAGCGCAATAACTCGACATGAATTCGGCGTGCCTGAAATTCGAGGCTGAGGTGATCCTGTCTGCGACGCAGCCGCACGTGTCGATTGCGTCGGTGGCTTTGCATTAGCGGACCGCCACACTGTTTGCGCCGCGCTGGCCGGGCAATATCGTGTAGCGGCCGTGTTCATTGACTTCTACGCTCGAGTGCGGCGGAAAGCCCGTCGAGCTGCGCGAGCATCCATTGCTGGAAGGTCATACCGGCGGGCTCGGTCTCGGTGACGCTGACGCTCGGCACGCCCGAGCTTTTCGCAAGCTCGAGCATGCGTTTGGTCAGTGCTTCGGTCGCCTGGCTGTTGTAAATCAGGACGCGCACGCGCTTTTCGCGTAAGTCGCGCTCGAATGCGGCCACGTCAGAAGCGCTAGGCTCGGTATCGTTCATCACGGCCAGTTGGAAACGCGCGTTGCGCATGTCGAATCCTATTGCATCTGCCATATAACCAAACACGGGCTCGGTAGCCGTAGCTGGCTGGCCCTTGTACCGTTCGCGCAGTGCGACAACTTTGTGGCCGATCGGCTCGAGCGAGCTCAGGAATTTCGCAAGATTTGCGTCGTAGTCGTCCTTGTGAGCCGGATCGGCCGCAACGAGTGCGACGCTCACGGCATGTGCTACTGCAGGCATCGTTGCGGGATCGTACCAAAGATGCGGATTGTCGCCGCTTTTCTTGCCGAGCAGCTTCGCCGCGACGATCGTCACGCGCTTGCCGTTCTTGGAGGCCGTGAGCAGCTTGTCCATCCACGGGTCGTAATCGACGCCGTTGTAGACGACCAGACTCGCGCGTTGCAAGGCGCGCGCTGTGTTCGGGCTCGCCTCGAAGAGGTGGGGATCCTGGTCCGGATTGTTGAGGATGCTGATCACGTCGACGTGCGTGCCGCCCAGCTGCTTGACGACGTCGCCATAAAAATTTTCGGCCGCGACGACGGGAATGCGCGGGGTCTGTGCAAGCGCCGAACTCGCGAACACGAGGGTCGCGGCGCCGGCCGCGACGAGCCTCGTGAGTTTCAGCCTACGGTGTACGAGACCTTCGATCGATTCTATGACTTTCATTGCATTCTCCGGCGTTCTGTTGTGGGAGGCCTTCTTCGCGGATGTAGTGGTCCATTGCGTGCAGGCGTTTGCTCGTGGTTCTCGAGCGCAAGTAGCGACCTCCGCAACGTCCGGCACGGGATTCCATCCGCAATCGAGGTGAATTGATATGATATAACATATCCAGACCTGATTGATATGTTATATCATAGCAATCTCATGAAAGCACGGTTCTCAACGCAACGGATATAGAGAGGGGCAAAGCATGGCGAGACGGAATCGAACAACGCCGCCGTCCGAAAAAACCATTAGAACGGGCACTGGTTGCACAACTGACAATGCCCTATCGCCAAACTACCTGCGCAGCTCAGTCCCCACAGCCGTCGCCGCACCGGCGAAGGTCGAGGCCATGCCGGCATAGTGGTGCCACTCCAGCTTATGGCCAAGTCGGAAAACCATAAAGGCGTTGCTGAGCGCCATCCGTAAAGCCTCCATCATGAGCCGATCGGTAGTGACCGACGGAATGGCATTCAGCGGCGCGTTGGGGACCTGGCCCTTCAACTTACTGCCCATTTCGGCCAACGTGGTCGAGATCGTGAGCGGCACGAATTCAATCGGCAAGAATCGGATGTTACGTCCCCAGTCTTTGGCGAACTTGACGACCTGGTTGTCGTTCTCGTTGTCGAGCCCCATCTTTAAAAAACGCATCAAACGTCCATCCCCGGGCTTCGCGCCGCCCAAGAACTGACCCAGGTTGGCGAGGTTCTGCCCGATGGACGATGTCAGGCCCGCGATCGCAGCACGGTTGTTGACGTTCGATAGCCACTTGTTGCCGGTGGGCGGTCCAATGAAGGTCAGCAGCAAGCCGACTGAGCCCAGGCCAATCATGCCGCGTAGGAACGCAGTATCGTGCGGCGTGAGATTCTCCGACGCATTGGTCACCGCCTCTTCCATCTTCCCGGCATCTCGGAAAACCGCCTCGATCTTGTCCCGCAGTTCGTCGTTCGGGGCTAGGCCGTCGCGCACATCGAACGCCGCGGCCCGGATCGAATCGAGGTCTCGCCTGAATTGCGCGACCTGCGCCTCATGATCCTGAGGCGGTACCGGCCGCAGCAGCGCCTGACCGGTCGCGTCGCGGAGGGCGTCCATCGCCGCCGCCTCTGCGGCTTCGTGCGCCGATCCTGCCGGAGACGCGAGCGCCTTATGCACGCCGGACACGGTTTTGAAGGCGCGGGTGATCTGCGTCCGCATCGTCGGGACGTGACGCGTCAGCAAGTCATCAATCAAGGCACTCACATCGCTCTTTCCGCCGGCGCCCTGCGTGACTGGCCCGCGCCCCTCTTCCAGGTCCCTGCCAGACACTTCCGCCTGCGGAGACCGTCCTTGTGCCTGTTTACGCTGGGTCGCCCTCAGCTCTTCTGTATCGACGAGGTCGAGGCCCCCTTCGGGCCCATCGTTGCCGTTTCGCAGATAGTCGATAGCGCTGAGGATCGGCTTGTTCAGCGCGCCCGTCTGCAGCACGCCGCCTAGCCCGACCAGCCCGAAGCCGGCGATCTGCCCGGGTGAGGGCGCTGCCTGCCCGCTCGCGGAGTTAGTGCCGAATTGCCCGGCGAGGGTAATGCCTTGGTCGACGGCTTGCCCGAAGCCTTGGATCGTTTTGAGATCTCCGCCCGCATTGACCCAGCGCCGCGGCCCATCAGTGCCCGGGACATACTCACCGACCCCTGCGAGCAAAAGGGATAGCAGGAGACGTTGCGTGATCAGCACGGCTGTCTTGGCGGTGGTCTCGAAAGCATCAGCCTCGCCCGGAAGGATTGCTTCCACCCCGTACCAGGCACCAAACTTCAACACCATCGCGAAGGCGACCTCTGCGACGGCGATAGCTTTCTGCACGGGATCGGACCTCAGCCATTCTCCCCAAGTACGATTCTTCGCGGTGTCGGCCTGATGCATCACGAACTTCTTCAGATGTTCGCGCAATTGGTCCAGGTCCCGCTTTTGCAACCGCATCATGCCTATGCAATACTGGATCTCGTCAAGGCTCCGGATCTGGGTATCGGGCAGGATTGGACAATCCGGCTTGTTCAACTCCTCCTTCACCCTGGCATAAATCCGGCCGACGCTGCGCAGCGAATGCGTCAGCGTCCCACACAGATCGTCCAGGCTGTGCAACACTGCCTGCATCTCTTTATGGCTGAGGCGCGCGATATGCCCGGCCGGCATATTCTGCAGTTCGATCTCGGAGACTGTGCCGACGGTCGCGCCTGTGGGGAGCGACGTCATAAACGCAGTAGAGGAGCGCCTCCGGTCGAGGAGCGGCAAGGCCCCGCGCGGACTGTTGCCCCCTACCGAGTTTCTCCCGTCTGAAGAGCACTCGATATCGTCCTTCGACATAGAACCGGTCTTCTCGTCTCTGCGTGTAGGCAACGACGCTAAGCGCGGGTCGCGCTGTCCCTGAGCCCGCGCGAGCGCAGTTGAGGTCGTCGTTCCCAATACGCCCTGAACGTCGCTTTCGTGCTCACGGAAGGGGGGCTCGGTTTCGGCCGCGTCGGGGCGGCCGAAACCGACGGAGGTTGAATGTATGACAGGCATGGTCGTTAGGTTCGTTAGGCGGGGGAATGTGAGGGCAAATCGCCCCCGGTTCCCGTGAGACCAATTTGTTTGAGTCCAGCCGCCTTTGCGAATTCTGATCGCGGCGCCGCCCGCCGCGAGGCGATGATGGAAGACGGGACGCAATATGCGAAGACTCAGCACGCAAATCGACGTTGCGGAAACGCCGCGTTACGCACTGACGTCAATGCCTTTTGAAATGGGGCCCATTGGCTCGACGTGGACGACCGACGATATCCGTGCTCACCACCGCGCGTGGCTCGGCAATCCGTGCGTTGATATCGAAGCGACTTTGGAGATCTGAGGCAAGCGCGCTCGCGCTAACACATCGGCACTGTGAAGCAGAATCGGTTCTAACGGCGCCTGAGCACGCTCGCGAACGCGCGCACTTGACCGCCGTCTGGCTTACCGGTGTCGTCCGCCGCATCCTGCTTCATGGCTTCTGTTGTGGCGCCGAGCGGCCGGTCGGCATCCATCGCGATGGCGTGCTCGAGCTTGCGCGCGATAATGCCGTGAATTGTTGCTGCCGCCTCGCCGCGGCGCATGCCGATGTCACGCATCAAGTCATATGCTATACGCAGGTTTTCATCGCGCTTAATCAGCGATGCCAGCATTTTGTCTTTTTGCCGGCGCGATGAGCCGGCGCGATGAACTGTGCGATGGAAGGCCTCGAGCTTTCCGAATTCGCTCCTGGCGAACTGCTTGACATGATAATCGACCACAGCGCACGCGTGCTCGGCCGCGAGTTGCGCCCGTCTGCCCTTCTCCAAAGATGATTTTTGATGGTCGATCATTGCACCCTTGAATACAACACGAAACGTCTGCCGGTCAGCAGCGATCCTTGCATCATCCCTCATAGCCGCGTGAACGATGTCAATACCGGCCTCGGGGGTATCGTCGGGAATATCGCAATCTTTGAGGTCGAGCCGGCGCGTTAAAAACCCCTCATCGATATCCCGTTGCTTCTCATCGCGCATTCGCTGTTTAAAACCGCGTACGCTTGCAGCTACATCGAATGCGTTGATAAGACCGATCGAGAGGCCAGCCTTCTTTGCCGCCATCACCGTCGCACCCGATGATGCGGCGGCCACGCCATGGGTCGCGCCGACCAGTAGACCGGCCGACGCCATGCCCAGTGTATTGCGCAATATCTCGTACTTCGCACGGTGGCACCGTTTGGCAGCCACCTCGTCTTTGATGTAGGCCGTCAAAAAAACGTTTTTGGCATTTGCAATCTCGTCCGAATGCTCAGGGTTGTCGCTCGCGGCGAGCTTCGCTACCTTGTCCATGTCGTACCGGTACCGGCCATTCTTGCCCTTTGTCAGAATCAGCGTCGCAAGTTCAGGTTTGGCCTTGAAACGTCTGACATCCGCGTTTAGCATCAAATCGAGCTGACGGCCATAGCGCCTGCGTTTGATTGCCGATGCCAATAGAGCATGGCCGTTGAGCCCGCCTCCGATACCCTCCTGCGCAAAACTGGCTGACAAACCAGCAACTGAGAGATCGGTAGCGGCTGGCGGCTGCACCGTAAGAGCGGCTGCGTTGAACAAGTTTGGGAAAGGACGAATCGAGTTGGCTTTGATCGCGGTGAATCCCGGCTTATCGCGTACGAAAGGCTGGCCTGTCTGCTTGTTCCGCGGTGGCACTATAAAACCAGGATTCTGATTCGTCAGATCCGCTGGCACCGTCGGTACGACCACGCCGAGATGCGGTATATCCCAGAAATCTCGTGGAAAATCGATCTCGACCGACAAGGGCCGTGCTTCGAGTGAGCACGGCGGCGCCTTTTTGTTGGGCCATGACGGCACCTGCCGGCTTGCACTGGCAATCGTCGACAATCTGTTCAAAACTCTCGTGCTGCTCTCAGGGGAAGCGACAAATGTACTAGCTCGCGACGAGCCAAATCCCACAACGGTAGTACCGTTTAGGGTGCTGCTTGGCGTGGCGTACCCAGACAAATCCGCGGCGCTCGGCTTTCGTGATGGGCCCATAGTGCCGCTAGGCGATTCAGTACCCGTTCCCCAACCCACCACTCGCTCCCGCCGCGGCAACCCTGTGAACAGTGCGTTTTCCGGCACATTGGGTATGCGCGCGCTGCCCGCCGTAGAGCGGCCTCGCACGGGGGGCGTCGCCGTCAGCGGCCCCGAAATAAATCGATTGAATGGTTGTTGCAGGATTCGCGAAAACATCGAGCGCCCAAGGATGTGCATGCCTTCTGTTTGAGACCACCCCTCCACGCGATGATGGGAATCTGAAGAAATTGCATCCCGGTGACGGGGTATGTCAAATGACGCTGATCGCTCGGAGAAAGAACGTCGCCCCGCGACGTCGATCATCCCGCCTGGCAATCGCCATCAACGAAACAGTTCGGCACTCGCTTTCTCCAACGTCGATTTCTCCGACTTGGTTTTCTCCGATTTGGTTTTCTCCGGCCGGGTTTTCTTCAGCTTGGCTTTCTCCGGCCTGGCACTCTCCTGCCTGGCTTGCTCCAGCCGGGCTTGCTCCAGCCGGGCTTTCATTTGGTCGAATCCCCTGTTAACGGTATTAAAAGCATCCACCACCATTTCTACCACTTCATTCGCGTTCCTGACGAAGTTGTTAGCTTGACGGAACTTTTGCATCAGTGACATATATTGCTTTTGCGCATCTCGCTCAGCATTCTCGATTTGATTCGCTATTTCACGATGAACCGTGCGTGAAATATTATGTCGCATACTATTAATTCTATTAGATATCTTCGCTAGCACACGAGCTTGCTCAGGAAAGACCTTACGCCAAATCGGGTTTTTGCGAGACTGTGGTTGTGCACCAACGATTGGACCGAGCGTCTGCTCATACGACGCAGCGCGCATCGGCCCCAATCGCGCGAGCGATGCTGGCGGCATAGACTTTGTCGATGCGCCCGTCCGCCGCGGCGGCAATGGCGGAGATGCTTCCCGCGGCGGCAAGGCAAGCGACACCGGTCCCGCCAAGCCATTAGAGCGCCGCGGTGGCAACGGCGGTGGGGCTCGTCGCGTGGGTGGCGCGGGCGTCGCAGATACATTTGTTGGCGTCCCCAGACGTCGTAGGGCTGGCCGACGCTGCAGCGAGCTTGGCGACGTTGGCAACTCTGCCCGCCCTGGCACCGATTTCTCAAAGGATCGTTTCGAGGGTTTAAGGCTTTCGGCAATGGCCGCTTTCAGCGCGCTTTCATTCGCCTTATTAATGGCGTCGGATTTGATCTTCAACCCGGCACGCATCAGCACGCTCAGTTGTGCTTGTCTCGGTGTTAGAACCGATTCATTTTCAGGTTTAAGGCTTTCTGAAACAGTCACTTCCAGTGCGCTTTGATTTTCCTCCTTAATAGCCTCTTTAATGTTTTCGGTTTTGAGTCGCAACCCGCTACGCATCAACATGCTCAGCTCCGCTCGTCTCGGGGTTAGCAAACCGCTGCCATCGATTCGGTCCGCCTTGGCTCTTGACCGCAATCCATCGATAGGAGAGCTCGACTGGCCACGATGCGAATTCGTGGCTGGAGTTTTTGCGGTTTTCTGCGTTCGCCCATCGCGCGGCTGATCATCCGAAACCGGGATAGTGGATAACGTTCGGGATGCTCTCATTTGCCGCTCCGCATCTGGCATACACGCTCGAATCTGGCGCGCGGATGATCCGCGCGCGTCATTGCTAGAATGACCGCGTTGCGCATGGCAACGAGACAAAGCGCGAAGACCTGCTGAAGACCGCGAAGGTATCAAGAACTTCGCGGGTACGGGCACCGGCGCGCACCAGGTGACGCTGTACGAACAGCACGGCTTTGCGGCTGCATCCGCTTTCACAGCGACAGGTCTATACTGCGTGTTTGTACTCGGCGAGGTAGAGGGCAAAACAAGATCGTAACGCCCCTGCATTTGCGCTTTTGCTGGACGCACGGAGTCATTCAAGACTCGCTAAAATCTCGCAGCATTACCGAACTCCGGAATCGGGGACGCCGTGGCGGCATGAGAGCCGGCAGGCTGCAGCACCGGCGGCATCGGCGAATTCTGGTCACCGCCCTCAACCTCAGTTGCTATACAGCGTCCCGCATTCATGTGTTGCTCAAGAGAACGATGCGAAGAACGTCTGCACAACGCGACGATGGAGGCCATTTATCGACACTCTTACAGATTCGTGCGTCCATCCCTAAACACGCGATGACCTGGTTTTACGTTATCGGTCATTGAATCGCCCCGGATTTGGTGGAGGCTCCAACTCTTGAGAGAATGGAGCTATGAACAAGTCGAACAAGTTTTCTGCTGAGGTCTGGGGGTGACCCGTTTCCGAGGACGGTTAAGCAGTTGAATTTCGACCGGGCTGATGTCCTCCAGGTTGAGTGGTTGTGCGAGTTGTCCACGGTCGGTCGGCGGGTCGCCTATCACGACCACGACGCC
>NZ_JAAAYE010000096.1 GCF_013282575.1 Paraburkholderia sp. NMBU_R16 | reverse complement strand
TCCGGCTTCGCGCGTGCACGAACTCACGCCGCGAATCTGGAAATCGCTCTTCGCCGACAACCCGCTGCGCTCGCCACTGCATCAGATCGCCTGAGATCGCAACGACGTCGGTCAATTACCGATTACGGCCTTCACGACGCGGTCCTCAGAAATTACATTCCCGATCCATCTTAGGAAACTGACCGAGATGGGCATCCCTCAACCAGTCGCCGCGACAATCCTGCCGCTGTCATATGTCTTCAACCGTGACGGGGCGGTGCTGTATACAGCACTCGTCGTCGGTTATTTGATGGACGTCTATCACATTGCTTGGAGTTGGCAACTCGCAGTAACAATCGTCGTGTTGGCGGTTCTCATGATTGACGGGGCAGCGAGTGTGCCATCGGGCGCTGTCGTCGCCATCACCGTGATCCTATCCGCAGTAGGCCTGCCCATTGAGGCGATCACGTTGATCCTGGGTGTCGACGCGTTCTTCGATATGGGGCGCACGGCTTTGAACGTCTATTCGAGCACCGGTGCTGTGGCCCTCGGGATGAGATTCACGGGAGATCGATCAAGCGCGTCAGGGGAAAGCATGCCGCGTGACGCGGAGGTCATCGCTGGGCCCGGCGCCGATTCCGTGCGGGTTTCGGGTTCGCTGACAAGCGGCGCCGTGGGCTGGCGACAGTGATAACCGCGCTACGATCCTCGCCTAGATGCTAAGGCCGATCGTGCGGTACGAACCGTGACGTCAGTCCAGAAGGTCGACGGCCTTTTGAGCAACAAGCGGGTCGACTCGTCCCGACTCAGCTGCAGCTTGATAGATCAGTGAGAACAGTTTTGCTTTTTCCGTGGGTGCGACTTGGCGTTTAGCGGCTTCGATGCAGCGCTCCAGAGTGACGAAAACGGATTCCAGCAAGTCGGTGTCCACGGAGCCGTAGCGCGGTGCGACTTGCCCTGTTAGAAGGTACGTCACATCGAAGCCATGCTCGAGGAGAGTCATCAGATAGGCGGCGTCAGGATAACGTTCACCCGCTTCGTACGCAGCTTGCGTCTTGCGATGGACGTTAGTCCATCCCGCGACTTCGGCTTGCGTGACGGACAGCCGGCGTCGCTCCGCGACTAGGCGCGCGCAAAAATCGGATGGCATAAAAAGGTGCCCTTTATATTGTCAATGGAGCGAAAATGTCTCATACTGACCATAATTGCTTCAGCACTCGACAGTATACGGACCCCAATAAGATGGCATTGAAGACACGGGCACAGGTTCTGGCAGAGTTCGATCGATGCGGCGAATCCGTGTCGAACTGGGCGGCTCAGCACGGCATTCCGCGTAATACCGTTAGTGGGCTTTTGCAAGGACGCCTCAAGGGAAGGCGAGGACATGCGCACAAGGCGGCAGTGTTGCTCCGCCTAAAAGAGGGGGTCGTAGATGGACGAGTAGTTGAGATCGTGGCCTTGACGCCGGAAGCAAAAAACGAGGGGGAGTAGCGAAGAAGTAACGGTTGATGCCGATGTTGGCGCACCGACATCAACCTGACCATTACGCAGCATCTGATGAGGAAGTCCGGAATGGCTAAAACCATTGTAGCGCATTGGTCCCGTCGCGCGACCAACGCGATATTTGGCGCGCTCGCATCGACCGCAGTGTCGGTTTTGTCCGCTGAGCCCGCCCATGCCGACGGCTGGGGCTGTCAGGTCATGTTGTGTTTGTCCGATCCCCGCGGACCTGAAACCGAGGGCGCATGCGTTCCTCCAATCGAAAAGCTTTGGGACGCACTCTCGCACGGCCATCCTTTTCCGACATGCGATCTGATGGAAAGCCGGGATTCGCTTTCGCCGGAGATTCGCAGCGCCATTCCGCCCGACGTCTTGCAGACGCTGCAATCAACGACCATCAGTGGTGGCAACGCCGGCGCCAGTGGCTCGTACTGTCCGTATGACCTTATGTACCACGACTCGCGCATCGGTCCGGCGTGCCGGGCGCGTAGCGTGATCCAGGTCAAAGTCGACGGCCAGGTCTTCACTCGCGTTTGGTGGGGAATCTCGGGTGGCCTCTTCGGTGGGGCCCAGTCGCAAACCGAATATTTCGGCGCTGGCTCCACCACGCCATTCTACGATCCCGCTCAGAGCGCGCAGCGATGGATCGACGAGAACAACTGTAACGAGACGAGCGCCTTGGGGTGCGTCTCCTACGGCAAAGGCAGTAATCACTGACTGACCTTGTTGTAGCGACTTACAACGATCGTTCCGAGATTCAGTCGATTAGTACTCCTAACGGACCAGCCGGGGATGTTCAGCGAATCGATGCGTGAAAACAGGACAAATCTATGGACAAGCTACTTTCGTGGGTGCGGTGGGGCATCCGTGCGCTGCTGATCTTCATCGCCGTGACGTCGGCACTCGGCGCCTCGTGCTGGATGGTCGAGCGCTATTCGATCCGAGACCTGGTTGCTGTCGCTCTGGTTGGGTTCGGTTGGTTGGCGATCGGCTACGCGATGTGTACGCGTGGCCGCCCGCGAGCTCGAGAGGATCTGTGAGTGATGCGCAAACTGCTTACACATCCCATTGCGAAACCGATCATTCACGGCGTGCCGACCTTTGGTGCCGGCGATTTTGGCGCGATGGCATTCGCCGTACTGGCAACTGTCCGGCTCCCGATCGACTTGCTCACGCTCGCCGAGCATTTCGTACGCCGGTTAAATGCTCGCCGGAGCGGTACATGATGCCGGTCGATTTCTCCCTGCTCGCGCAGCAATGCGCGCCGGCTGTCGCCCCGACGACTCTCCAGGCGCTCGTCAAGACGGAATCTGGCTTCAATCCCTACGCGATTGGTGTGGTTGGAGGGCATCTTGCGCGTCAGCCGGCTACTCGCAACGAGGCGCTGGCAACGGCGCGTGCGCTCGAAGCGGCAGGCCGGAACTACAGCATGGGTTTGGCGCAGGTCAACCGCGCCAACTTGCGCGCGCTCGGACTCACCTCCGAGTCCGTGTTCGATCCCTGCGCGAATCTGCGCGCGGGCGGGGTCCTCCTCGCCGATTGCTACAAGCGCGCATCGGGCGCCAGGTTAGGGCCGCAAGACGCCATGCGTGCGGCACTCAGCTGCTACTACAGCGGCAATTTCACTCGCGGCTTCATGCCGGACCAACACGGCACGAGCTACGTCCAACGCGTTGCCGCGAACGCGGCTGACCTCCCCGCGAGCGCCGTTGTCGTGCCGCCGATCGCCGTCGTACCGGACCGCGTCGCGCCGGCCTCCGGTCCGGTGCACGTTCGCAGAGCACCGCGCCCTGAAGACGCGCAGGCAAGCCTGCAAAACCACCACCCCGCCTGGGATGCCCTGGGCGACTTTTAACGGAGCGACAGATGAAGAGAAGGCAATTCGGAACAGCGATCGGACGCACGCTCGCTGCGCTGTACGAGCGTCGTGCCATCGCGAGCGTCGTGCTGTTGGCAGCAGCGAGCCAGGCATACGCCGGCGGTGGGCTGAATGCGGGTACACAGGCTGTCAACAATTTTGTTATGTGGTTCTACGCTCTGTGCGGAACAGGGGCGGGCGGGTATCTCCTTTGGGAAGGGGTCCAATGCTGGAGTAAGAAGGCCGATTGGGTTCACGACTTCGGCGGGGGTATCGCGAAAGTCGCCGGTGTTGGAGCGGCGCTCGTACTCGCTGGCTGGGCATTTGGCCTGTTCGGCTGATCGCCATGGAAGACGAACGCACGTTGTATCCGTCCTTCGGTGGCCTAAACCGAATCGCAATGATCTGGGGTGTTCCGCTGTTCCCAGCACTCATCGTTGCATGCTCGTCGTTGATGGCAAGCATGTTCGGCGGCTTTGTGCTGGGGCCCGGGGGGCTGCTCATCGGCACGGCTGGCGTCCCCGTTTTCCTTTTCCTGCGACACATTTGCGAAACCGACGACCAGGCGCTGCGCTTGTTCTGGCTGGAGTTCCGCTGTTGGCTAGAGCGTCGCATCGTGTCGGTCTTCGGCAAAACGCACACCTTGGCACCGATGCGTTATGGGCGCTCGCTGGAGGTCTACACCCGCTCCTTTTGCCACGGCCAGGACCTCGAGCGGTTCGACGCCTTATGCGAGCGCTTGCTTGTTCCAATGGAGGATGACTGCGATGAGTGAACGCAAACCAATGCGCACGGTCAGCAAGCCGAGAGGGGCGTCGGCGGCGGCCCGCCTCGCACCGGGCCACACGCTGGCCTTGGGCACGGTGGCTACCGGCAAGACCGTCTATGGCCTACTGCGTTTGACGCCGGACGAGTTGCGGCTCATGCGACGCAGGCTCGCGGAAGGCACAGGTAACGCGGGAGACGAAGCATGGGCGTGAGGGATGACCTTAACCGGCTCGTCGCGTCATCCGAAGATAAGCTGCCGCGCATCGGACGCCCGGTGTCGGAAACGGCGACGAGCATCGATAACGGCGGTGCCTTCATGGTGCTGCGGTTAAGCGGCGTGCCATTCGAATCGGTCAGCCGCGGCGAGATCGAGGCCCGCTACGACAGCTGGAATCGCCAACTTGCGGCGATGACGCTGGAAAAGGGCAACCGCCTGTCGCTGTGGACGACGTTTCGGCGCCGGCGGGTCTCCTTCGGCGACGAGTACCGGTTCTTCAATCCGTTCATCCAACAGGCCGTCGACAAGTACCTACAGCGCTTTCGCAAGCACGATCATTTCGAGAACAGCTTTTACATCACGGCGATCCTGCAGGGCGACGAGCTGGACGAGTCGGTGCGCGAACTCGAAGAGTTGAGCGAATCGCTGACGAAGGCGCTCGTTGCTTACGACCCGCAGGTTCTCGAAACGTACGCGCATAACGGCATCCTTTTTTCCGAGCCATACCAATTCATCGGGGAATTGGTCAACGGCATCGACGAGCGCGTCCCGGTGACGCAAGCCACCGGCCGAGACCTGATTCCGACCTCGCATCTGCATTTCCACTATGACACCGTCGAAATTCGCACCGATCGGTCAACCCGCTTTGCCACCTGCTACGACCTGAAGGATTTTCCGAAGGCGGGGTGGGGGCAGACGAATCCATTGCTGTCGTTGCCCGTTGAATTCACGCTCACCCAGAGCTTCGGCTGCCTGAGTACGGCCGAAGCCATGGATGCGATCGAGACGCAGATCAACAATCTGCAATCAGTCGAAGACAAGGCGACGCACCAAATCGACGAGTTGAAGGAAGCGCTCGCGCTGATTGCGGCGCGCGATCTCGCATTCGGCGACTATCACGGCGCGCTGGTCGTGTACGGAGACACAGCGGAGCAGGCCATCAGCAACGGCGCATACGTGACGAGCCGTGCATTGAACGATTGCGGCTTTAAGTTCGTGAAGGCCACGGCATCGGCGCCTTACACCTATATGAGCCAGGTCCCGGGGTTCAAGACGAAGCCGCGGCCGATGCCCAAGTCGACGCGTAGCCTGGCGTCGTCGTTTTCCATGCACACCTACGCGGCGGGCAAAGCGCGTGGCAATCCGCTCGGTGACGGCTCGGCGCTGATGCCGGTGCAGACCGTGGCCAAGAGCTTGTTTAGCCTGAATTGCCACGCGTCGCGCCTTGACGAAGACAGCGTTGGCGAGAAGGTGGCCGGCCACACGCTGATTCTCGGCTCGACCGGCACGGGCAAGACCACCCTCGAAACGATGCTGCTCAGTTTCCTTGAGCGGTTCGACCCGAAGATCTTTGCGCTCGATCTCGATCAGGGCCTGCGCATCTTCCTCGAAGAGATCGGAGCGCTCTACTATACCCTGCGCGAAGGGGAGCCGACAGGCCTCGCACCGCTCGGCCTGCCCGACACGAAGCGCAACCGCGCGCACCTGTACGACCTGGTCGGCGCATGCTGCCGCGACGAGAACGGCAAGCTCAGCGCCGAAGACAAGCGGCAGATCAAGCATGCGGTCGACACGGTCATGGCCCTCGAGCAGATCGAGCACAAGACCTTTAGCCGCCTACTCGAGTCGATCGCGGACACCGGAGAGGAAAACAGTCTGTGGGTTCGCCTGAGTCAATGGTGCGGCGCGACGAACGGTCGCTTTGCGTGGGCGTTGGACAACGTGCCGAACACACTGACGAACGTTGCGGACGTGCGTCGGATCGGATTCGACGTGACGGATTTCCTCAAAAAGGACTACGCGGCAACAGAGCCGGTTCTTGCGCACTTGCTGTATTTGAAGGAACAAATGCAGCGTAAGGGTGGGCTCCTTGCCACGGTCATCGCTGAATTCTGGCTGCCGGCGAGCTATCCGACCACCCAGGAGCTGATCCGCAAGTCGCTCAAGACGGGGCGCAAGGCCGACGAGTTCATGATCCTGGATTCGCAGTCGCCGGAAGACGCGATTCAGTGCCCGATTTTCGCGGAGATTCGCGACCTGACCGCTACGAAGATCTACTTGCCGAATCCGGACGCCACGCGCGAAGGCTACAAGCTCTTGAACCTAACCGATCGCGAATTCGACACGCTCAAGCGCTTGTCGAAGGAGTCGCGCACGTTCCTTATCAAGCAGAGTAACCAGTCCGCATTCGCGACGCTCGATCTTGGTGGCATGAACGACGAAATCGCGGTGCTCTCTAGCAGCCTCGACAACGTTGCGATCTGGGAACAATGCACGCGCGACGCGCACGGCGATGCGGCGCTGCGCATGCAGCTCTTTCAGGCACGGCGAAAGGGCAAGCGCAATCGGAGGGCCGAGGCGCCGCTTATGGCGGAGGTCGACTACCGATGAAGCGAAACCTACGCCTCGAGCCGGCAGTCGGTCCGGCCACGCGCGGGCAGCTAGAGCGCTGGGCCGATCAGCACGATCGAACATGGGACCGGATTGTCGGTGCGGGCGTTGTCATCTTCGGGCTGGCTCTTTTCGGCCTTGCCGGTTTGGCGACGACCGAAGCCTTCCCGGCGTTCGAAGGCACTCGGTCATCGTTGAGCGCTGGCAACCCCGCAGTGAGTGGCCTGTGGTGGCTTGGGCTGCTTGGCCTGATCGTGTCGCTGGCTTGCGCTCTGACCTTCGCTTGGTTGTGGTGGCACTTGGTCCTTCGGCGCGACTTTCGCCCGATGAATCCCTATCGACCTATCGACGTCAAGCTCGACGAGCTGGAACGCGCCAACGCTGGGCATCCGGGCGCGCTGGCCTATCTCGACGCCGTTCGCCAACAACGGCGGCCAATCGTCCAGCACGACATTGACGCGCTGGCGACCATCCGCGGGCAACAGCGGTTCAACCAAGGAGCAGATCAATGAAGCATGGGTGCAAGTGGCGCGAGCATCGGCGATCGTCTCGTAGAGCGAAGCGAAGTCAACCCATCTCTGTTCGCTGCCGCCGACGTATGCGCGGAGCGTCACGTCTCCTTCGGCGCCGGCTGCCGGCGTGAAGCAAATACCCGCTCTTGAGCGGGCCCAACAAGGAGCATAGCGATGAAGTTTCGCGTAAAGAGTCTGCTAGTGACCTCGATGCTTGGCATGACCTGCGCTGCAGGCGCGACTGGCATTCCCGATATCGATCCAAGTGCGCTCCAGGCATACATCGCCCAGGCGCGTCAGATACATATGACGCAGGCGCAAGAGCGAGACGAACAGGCCGAGACGCCCCCGCGCGACATCGCCGCATCGCCAACGGCCCGCTCGGAGAGGCCCGCGGAAGCCGCAAGTGCATCGGCCAACACGAACCAGCAATTATTGGCGCAACTCATTGGGATCCACACGACGCTCCAGGAACTGCTGGAACTCGAGCGCTCGAAGGTCTCGAGCGCCTCACATTGAACACACAACCGCCTCACATTGGGAATCATCAAGATGAGAACCATCTGCAAATTGATCGGTGCCGCCGCGATCGCCGCGCCGTTGTCGATGCAAAGCGCTCAGGCGCAGGGCATTCCGGTGCTCGACGTGTCCAACCTCGCGCAGGCAATCCTCACCGTGAAGCAACTGGAGCAGGAGTACATCACGGTCTCGGACGCATATCACTCGACCATCGGCAACCGTGGCCTGGGCGACATCTTCAATGATGCGTCACTGCGCAATTACTTGCCGGATCAATGGCAGTCCGTGTACGACCAGGTGAAGAGCGGTCAGCTCAACGGCATCAGCGGCGTGGCTCAAAGCATCGAGCAGCAAGAAGGCATGACAGCGTACACCCCGGGGCAGCAACGGCTGAACGACACGGAAGCGGCGAACAAGGCGATGGCGATGCGCGCGTATCAAGCGTCAATCGGCCGGCTGAATAACATCCAGCAACTGATGCAGCAATCGAATCTAACCCAAGACCCTGCGGCGAAGGCGGATCTGCAAAATCGTTGGTCTGCGGAGATTTCGTCGATCAACGCAGACAAGATGCGGCTCGATCTGGCGGCAAGGCTGGAGGACGCGGAGAAGTCGCTCGCTCAGCAGGCGGCGCATCGCGATATGCAACAGCGGCTGAACGGCGACGACGCGAGCGAACAATAACGGAGCGCGGCCATGCAACTGCACATCTTCACCGATATGTTCAATGCGTTTGACACGCAGGTGCTGGACACGATCAACACCGGATCGGCGAGGATGGTTTCGCTCATCAGTCCGCTGGTCGCCGCAGGATTTAGCCTCTACGTGCTGCTTGTGCTGGTGTCGTATTGGCGCGGCCACAACGACAAGCCGATCGTCGACTACATGATGAAGATGGCCGGATGGGCGGCTGTGCTGACGGCCGGCATGAACATCGGCTACTACAGCGAGTTCGTGGTGCCGTTCTTCAACGGGCTCGGTGACGACCTCAGCCGTGCGCTAATGGGCGGGAGCGATTTGGGCAACGGGCTCGACACTCTGTTGAACCTCTATATCGATGCAATCAAGAGCCTGTACAACGGCTTGCAGGCATACCAGATTGGGCTCTTTGTCGAGGTCTCGGTGCTTGCACTATGCATATTTCTGGTCGGTATGCCGTTCCTCGCGATCGCCGCGGCCTACATCATTCTTGCGAAGTTTGCGCTCGGGCTGTTGCTTGCACTCGGACCCGCCTTTATTCTCGCAGCCCTTTTCCCGGCCACGAGACAGTTCTTTCAAAACTGGGTCGGGCAGTGCCTGAACTACGGGCTGCTTGTTGCCCTCTTCGGCGCCGTCGGCGCCATCGAAGTGCGGTTCATGACGTCCGTATTGCCGACCAGCTTTAGCGCCAAAGAAATGATGCTGACCTATAGCCTCGAAGCGAAGATCGTTGGGATCGGCCTCGTGTTCATCATCGTATCGCTAGGGATGCCGTCCCTCGCGTCGCAGCTGGCGGGGGGCGTCGGGATATCGTCGATGGTCGGGAAGATCGGCAATGCGGCCGGTGCGGCAATGAGAGCAATGAGATTCCTGAGCGCCAACGGCGGGCGGTCATCGATTCTGTCGAATAACTCGATCGGCCGCGCATAAGTCTCAATCACTACAAGGAGAAGTTAATGGGCTCTTTTGAAAATGCAGTGGGTAACGCGGCTCACGAGGCATGCGGGTTGAAGCTGGAGAAATCTAGCTTGCCGGCGATGAGGAACAGCACGGTTCGCATTGTTTCGAAGCGCGTGTAGCCGCGCG
>NZ_JAAAYE010000095.1 GCF_013282575.1 Paraburkholderia sp. NMBU_R16 | reverse complement strand
GCAACATGCGCCGCGCGTCAATCAACAAACGCTTGTCAGCGTCAATCAACATCGGCATCATCAACCTCGCCGCGACATTCTCATCTTGTTTGTCGCGCGTCTCTCATCCAGATTGTCGCGCCACACATATTCGCAATAACACGATGCGATGTGTCAGCAGGGCGTGCAACGCTATGGTTGTTTAGATGAGCCGCACGTTCTTGTACTAAAAGCATGGGGCCCAATTAATTTCTCATAATGCGAGATCGACGCGAATTCTGATCTCAGTTCGCGAGACGAGCGCTAATCGTGCGCGCGACCTCTCTGCCTTCGCGAATGGCATAATTCGTCCCTCGATCCTCAGGATAGATCTGCGCCATTGTCGAGATGGTTGCATTGGGGAACGGCGTTTCCCTCTTTGGCACATACTGAGAGTAGTTCCGTTCAGTCACTGGTTGAGCATATTCGGCGCGCCACACCCGGAAATCTTGAACCCACGACTCGTTGAACTCAGGAAACATCCGGCGCAGGTGCCCCATGGCAAACTCGAGGTACTCCCGGTCATGGTAGGCCCACACAGGGTCTTGCGTCGCCAAGTAGCGCGAGATGAAAACGATATGCTTGCCGTCGTAGTTTTCCGGCGGGTCGAAGTTGGTGTGTTCGATGACGCCGACGAACGGAAAACCCGGATCGTTGACGTTCAACCAATAGGTCTCCGAAAGGCTGCGATCCAGCTGTAGCACGAGACACATGTTGCCCAGATAATTTACGCGTCTCAGAGAGTCCAGCCACTGCGGATCGGCAGCACCGTCAAAGATGTTCGCGATGACGTGAAACGACGGGGTGAAGAGGAAATGCTTCGACGCAACGGGTCCTTGCGGTGTCTCCAGTGCCGCTATGTGCCCGTTAACGACGCTCGTCCCGACGACTTCTGTTCCGTATCGGATCTCGCCGCCCAAGCGGACGATTTCGTCAGCGATCTTCTGCGCGAGGCGCCCAAACCCACCTCTGAAATAGGCGAGTTGCTCGCCACCCTGCTTGTCTCGCGTACTGCCTCGGAGGACGAGTTTCTTCCAGAACCATACGGCGTTGACCGCGTCCGCGTACACCGAGAACTTCGACTCGATCAGGGGTTGCCAGACGATCTTGAAGACGTTCTTTCCGCACAGTGGTTCGAGCCACTCACGGATAGATAGGTGCTCGATGGTCTTCCAGTCTTTGATCTGGCGGACCTTAAACACGAGGAGGCCCAATCGAATCCGGTCCAGTATCGGCAGCGGTGAAAATCTCAGCAGGTCCATCGGCGTCGACAGGCGCCAGTGTTTGCCGTTGAAATACATCCCAGTCTTGGACGGCAGTGTGACGATCTGATCTGCGATCCCTAGTTCGCTCGCCAACTCCGGAACGTACTCGTCGTTGTTAAACCAGTGGTGATAGAACTTCTCGATCGTGATCCCGTTCTTGAACTCGAACGTCCCCGCAAGCCCCCCAGGACCTGCATCTCGCTCGACGATGAGAACTTTCTTCCCCGCACGCGCGAGGTCAAGGCCTGCGACCAAGCCGGTGAATCCGGCACCAACAATAACGACATCGTATTGCGTATTCATTGCTTGCTTGAATCCAGAAAGAGGTCAGGCGTCGGGGCGGGCCACCGAACGGCCTTTGAACAACGCTGGCTTGGCGAGGATAGCGATGCTTCCCGCGAGTGTGGTCGGGAGCCACAATCCGAGGTGCGCCAGAACCGCAAAGCTTGCACTTTGTGCGGGCGAACCGCCCAGCATAACTGCCGCCGAATACGCGGCCAAATGGAATGGACCGACGTAGCCGGGCGATGACGGGACGAGCGTCGAGAGGGTGGCCACCGCCATAATGGTCAGAGCCGCGGGGAATGTCGCGTCGATTGCTAGACCGTGCAGGACAGCCCAGAAAAGCCCCGTTTCCCCTACCCAAATGATCGCGGACAACAGAACCAATGCGCCCAAAACTCGCGGCCGAGACATGCCTGCGGCATCGCGGGTCAGATCGATCAAAAGGGCTATGGCGCCTCCGATCTTTGATGAGCCGCGACGTTCGGCAACTGCGTGAAGCGAAGCGAGAAGCTTTAGCACCGGCCTATGCAGCGCCACAATCATGAAGAGGGCGACACAACCACCTACCGCTAAGCCAGCGACTGAACGACCGAGCCATTCCGGCACGTGTGCCAAGGGACTCAGCGAGAGTCCGATGCCAAGGCTGAGCAACAGCGTCAACATGTCGACGAGCCGTTCGAGCAGCAGACTTGCTGTCGCGGTTATACGACGTACGCCGATAGCGGAAGGAAAAACGAGCGCTCGCACCAAGTCTCCCGCCCTAAGAGGCAAGACGTTGTTCAGCGTAATCGACCCAAGGAAGGGCGCGGTACAGGCCCAGCCTGTCACCTCGGCGTCGCCTGCCCGCAGCAGCACCGCCCAGCGCTGGATGCGTACGGCGTAGTCAATGGCGAGCGATGCCATTCCGAGAGCGAGGAAATGCCACTTGAAGTTCTCAAGCGCAGCGCGCAACTGACCGATGTCGACTTTTCGGAAAACCAATACGAGGCAGACTGCCGATATGCCGACACCGATTAGCTGCCGCAAAGGAAACTGTTTTCGTCGCGGCGCGTTGTCTTGTGCAGAATTCATGAACGAGCGTTCCAGACTGCCCAAGGGGCATTTCCAGTTTCCCAGAGCGCTTCGAGCTGACGCTTGTCCCGCAGGGTGTCGCACGGTTGCCAGAACCCGTGATGAGGGAACGCTACCAGCTGCCCATCTCGCGCTAGGTTGCGCAGTGGGGCATGCTCCCACGACGTCGAATCGCTATCGATGTAGTCAATGACCTTCGGTTCGAGCACAAAAAAACCACCATTGATCCACCCGATCTCGTCGGTTGGCTTTTCCTCAAAACTCGTGACTCGATCGTCGTCTGCAATGTTCAGCACGCCAAAGCGTCCTGGCGGTTGAGTTGCCGCAACAGTCGCAAGCTTGCCATGTTTCCGGTGGCATTCGATTTCCGCAGAGACGTCGATATCCGAAAGGCCATCGCCATAGGTCAGGCAAAAAGTTTCGCCGTTCAGATGTTGAGCGACACGTTTCAGACGCCCGCCAGTCATCGTGTCCGCCCCTGTATCTACGAGCGTGATGGTCCATGGTTCGGACTGCGAGCTCAGAACCTTGTGTTCGCCCGTGACGAGATTGACTTGAAGGTCGGCCGTATGACGATAATAATTGAAGAAAAATTCCTTTATTACATAACCTTTATAGCCCAGGCAAATGATGAAATCGTTGATGCCGTGGTGGCTATACGTCTTCATGATGTGCCACAGGAGCGGCTTTCCACCAACCTCGACCATTGGTTTTGGCTTGTGATCGGACTCCTCGGCGATGCGCGTCCCGAGTCCACCGGCCAAGATAACAGCTTTCATCGATACCCCCAAATTCAAAGTTTTAGCTCGTCGGCCGCGATGTTTAGCGCTTGCTCGACGATGGCTGTCGGTTCCGAGCGCAACAAGACATAGATGCGCTGAAGATATTCCCCGAGAATGCCCAGCAACAGCGATTGGAAGCCAATTCCAAATAGCACTAGTATGTGAATGCTGGCAAGCCCGCGCGGCAGATCGGGATGGAAAATGCGAAGCACTGCGTAGTAAACCGCGCCCAAAATGCTAACTCCGAGCAAAAGTACGCCCGAATAGGTGGCAATCCGCAGGGGCACGACCGAGTGATTGAAAACGCCGGCAAGGCCAAGCCGAATAAGCTGCCTAAGGCCAAACTTACTTGACCCGGCGATGCGGGCGGATCTTTCGTATGGAACGCCAACTTGTCGGAACCCGAGCCCTGCAATCAGTCCGCGTAGATACGGGTTCGGGGACCGGAATTTTTGGACAGACTCGATAACCTTTCGATCCACGAGCCGGAAGTCGCCCGCGTCTCTCGGGATCGGGTGTTCACTTATCTTGTCGATGAACCAGTAACCGATGCGACGAAAAGCGTTGATCAAGCGGCCTTCGCGTCGTTTGGCTCGTATGCCGTAAACGACGTGGTACCCCTCCTGCCACAGCGCAAAGAACTGATCTAACAGCTCTGGCGGATCCTGCAGATCTGCATCGATCTGAAGCACTGCATCCCCTCGCGTATGCATATAGTTGGCGAGGATTGAGCGCTGAAAACCAACGTTTTTCGAAAAGCGGATGGCGCGCACCCGCGAATCCCGACGAGCAAGTTCGGAAAGAATCTCCCAGGTGCGATCGTCGGAATGGTTATCGGAAAAAACGAACTCCATGTCGCACTTGCTCGCCATCGCTTTTGACAACTGGTCCAGGCGTGCGTACAGCATATCGAGGTTATCCGCCTCGTTTAGCACGGGAATCGCGATCGAAACAAGCGGACGTTGGGCGATAACTGATTCAATGCGCATAGACGCTGGATGCATGTAATTGTCTAAGAAGTACGCTCAAGTTCGTCGAGCGTCCGGCGAATACCATCGATGAGCGTGGTTACGGGGTACCATCCGCATGCTTCTTTCAGTCGCGCGGGATTGCCCACGACGTATGGCAAATCGTCGGGCCGTAGCGGCAGAGCTCCGAAGTGAAGTAGGCCTTCGTCAGCCTCCATGGCCGCAGCGACCATTCGTGCAAACTGCGCAACTGAATGGCCGTCGCCTGTCGCCAAATTGTATGCACCGCTGGCCATCCGTTGCTCGCTCAACGATTCCGCCGCAGCAATAAGTCCTGCGCACGCGTCGTCGACATAGACGAAGTCCCTGATTTGCGTTCCGGCGGACAGCTGGACGGGCTGGCTTGCGCGTAGGCTGGTGGCCAACGAAGGTAATAGACGATGCGCCGCTTCTCCGGGACCGAACACGTTGAACAGTCGAACGACCGCAACGGGCAGCGATATTGCTGAGCCGCTGGCTAGCGCGAGTATGCCGCCGGCAGCCTTTGTTGCGCCGTAAAGCTTTTGCGCTTCCAGCGGCGCGTCTTCGACCATCGGTACATGCTCACGCGGAGCACGGTACTCAGCACTGCTGCCGACCATCACGACAGCCCGGCACGCCAGATCGGCAGCTAGAGTGATGATCTCCGGCGCGAGCGCCGCATTGACTCCGATGAGGTCCTGTCGATCACGGCTGCTGGGACTCACGCCTGCAGCTGCCAAATGAATCAGCGCGTCAAACTTGGTGCCCCGACCAATCGCATCGATGATCGATTCGCGCGACAACGCCGCAACGATCCGATTGTCCACTCCTTCAATCGGACAGGGACGCCGACCGACGTTCATAACCTCAGTGCCCGAGCGAAACAGCAGTTGTGCTAGTCGCGAGCCAACGAAGCCGGAGCCCCCGGTAAGAAGAATGCGCGACAGCATGCTACGCCCCAGCGTCCTGTAGATCGGAACGCCATCGCGAAAGCTGCGCCAGCGATATCCGCCTTGCATCCGAGCGAGCTCGATAGTAGTCGCGGTACCAGCTTGCCGTTTCCTCAACGACGCGGCGGGTATCCCAAGGCGGTGCCCATCCTAAGGCGTTGCGTGCAAGCGAACTGTCAAGGGCTAGTGCGCCAGCCTCGGGTAGAGGCTCAGTCATGTATTCGAGAGTTGGCCGTTCCCAACTCTTCGCTAGCTCTTCGAGAACCTCGCGCACAGTGAAGCTTCTGGGGTCCTGCGGTCCGAGGTTCCACGAGCGTGCGAATTTCGCCGGCTCATTCAGTAGTCCCGCCATCAACATCAAATAGCCTTGCACTAGGGCGAGCACGTGTTGCCATGGCCTGGTCGCATCCGGATAACGTAACGTTAGCTGGGATTTCTCGGTGACCGCGCGAACGAAGTCGGGCACGAGACGGTCCTCGGACCAATCACCGCCGCCGATGATATTGCCGCCTCTCGCAGTTGCGATCGCCAAACCGCTACCGTCGGTCTTGCCGAACGAGCTACGGTAGCTGTCGATGATCATTTCGGCAGCTGCCTTCGAGGCGCTATATGGGTCCTTACCACCTAAAGGGTCATTCTCGCGGTACGGCCATTGCCACTCGTTGTTCTTGTAAACCTTATCGGTCGTGACGCATACGGCGGCCCGGACGGAGGGCGTCGAACGAGCCGCTTCGAGCACATGTGCTGTGCCCATTGCGTTGGTCAAAAAGGTGCTTACTGGCTCACGGTATGAGCGGCGCACGAGTGGTTGGGCGGCGAGGTGCAGTACAGCGTCTGGCGCGAATTGATCGAAGGCACGTTTGACGTCAGCCGCATTACCGATGTCCGCGTATACCGAATCAATGTCCGAAGCCAGGCCGACCTCTTCGTAGAGGGAAGGCCTTTGATCCGGCGGCAGCGCGATACCAGCAACGTGGGCACCGATTTCGGTGAGCCAGAGGCACGCCCACGCACCGGTGAATCCGGTGTGACCGGTCACGAGAATTTTTTTTCCCGCCAGCGACCGCTCGAAGGTGAACAGGGGAGGCGTGCTCATGCGGCGATTTTCCGTAAAGTGTCGTAACAAACCGAGTATTGTATTCGATTCGCAAGGCGCTTCCTCGCGCCTGAGTCCACAGCGGCGCGATTCGTTGCCGCCGCGGCGGCTGCTTTCAGAGGGTGGGCGGCGCCGTGGTGACGTCGCCGCCAGGGTGGTCACCGAAAGCGTATCGCGCTAACTTGCACGCCAAGCAGGCGGGCATCCGCGCTCAGGCCTGCTTGCGCGGGCGAGACGGCGTCGGGCATAGAGAACCGGAGGCTCAGCCATCCTCTAGACGCACCGCCTATGGGGAGAGTGAGCACCTTTACCTCCCCAGGGCGCGTAAAGGTTACTGTGTCGCGCGTAGCCGAATCGCCTAGCGAAAGGGTGAGGCGCTGCGGGTGGTCGGCTGGAACGAACGCACTGACAGTTACCTCAACGGCGTGTGAACGAGACGCACCTGCGACTGGCATCTCGCATCTAAAAGATGCATTTGTGGCGTCCGTCCAAGTTCCACCTGGTTCTGGTGAGCTGAATCCCGACAGCAGCGTAGGTTCAGTTGCACCGGCAGATGTGAGGTCGAACAGGCCGTGGCAGGTGGAATTCAAATTCTTTGCTTTCACGAAGCATTGCGCGTCCACGCCCACAAGGGTTTTGGTTCCCGTGGGAACGCGACATTGCTGGACGTCGTAGGTGGGATCGTTGCGGGCGGTGACGATCATGGAAAGATGCGCCAATCCCGTGGGTGTCTTGTTTCGCAGCAGGTCGAGTGTGGTCTCGTCCCGCGGTGCCTTAAGCGTGGCAATCGAAAACATGTAGTCCAGCAGTGGGCTTGGCGAGGACAGGTGGGCCGCGATTGCCGTCCCCGTTATCCCGTGCTGGAGACGGAACGCTTGCATCGCCTTGACATAGTGTTCGAGCTTTCGTATTGACGACACTGACACTTCATTGTGCAGAGGAGCAGCCGAGAAGAAGCCTGCAACGATAATGCCGACCATGGCCAGCGAGTCCTTGAGACCAAGTGCAGAGGCTCGCGGCAGCTTGCTGGCGATATTGAGCCTCTTTGGCGAGGCGACAACAAACATCGGGAGTTCGATCAGCAACGTTGTCGCTAAGGCAAACACGTACTTCTTGCAGGCATACTCCGAGCCTTGTCCAAAGTGCCAAGCCAGCCATTGAAGGAGAAACAAAACACTACACGAGGCACCGACGGAGCCAATATATTTCAACGGCAGCGCGCTCTGACGCGAATCGCTCGCCAGTCGTGTCCATCGCAAGACAAGCGCTATCGATAGGCCCAGAACGACGAGCGCCAGCACGAATAAGCCGGCCATCGAACGAAACAACGTCAGCGGAAGGTCTCCGTTGTTTTCGCTGATCGAGCGCATTACAGCAAAGGTCGGATGTGCGATCACCGCGATGGTTGTCGCGACTAAAAATATAGCCGGAACTACGAGCGAACGAACGAGGGTTCTCGTTGGGGTGCCCGCGCGCCACGATTCGATCACATCGGATAGCAACAATAGGCCGAGAAAGCCTAGGCCTTCGATAGCGGGCAATAAATGAATGCTTTCGATCAAAAGGATAGCAGCAGCGAGGAACCCGTATCGTAGCCACCGTGGGATCGATCGTCGCTCCAGCCGCAACGCGATCGCCATCACCACAAAAAGTGCGGCCTGCGCAACCAGTTGAGAAAAGAAGTAACTGCCAACGATCTCTTTTCCGAAAATCTGCAGCCGCAAGATGCCCCCGCCGATGAGGAGGGACCCCGCGGTACTCCAAAGCACTCGCGTAGCGACCTGGCCTCTGAATCCAGAAAGGAGGTATGCGATCGCGATCCAACCAACGATGAGGGAGGCCGTGGCGGTGAGCGCTATCCCGACAATGGCCGAGTCGAACAGACGCGCAACAATGGTAGCGATGAGGTGACCGGCGCGCGGATAGAATTGCATCTCGCCAAGACTTGGATCCCGGCTTGAGCCAAGGCCGCCCGGCTCGAGCAGGCGCTCGACGAGAGCATAGTGATGCGCCAGGTCGACGCTGAGTGACCAGATTTGATCTGACTTAATCAGGAGAAGCAAAACCCCGGCGAGCAGTACGAGGCATGCGTTGCTGATTCTTGATCTATCCAAAACGTACTCCTCGGAAATTGCGGCGACGCATTGGCTCTTCATGACGCCTGGCGCCGCATCTGCGCATGGGCTTCTCGGCTGTCCATAGCGCCTTCGCGCTAGGGCTTAAAACGGACCATTGTGAAACCGATTGCCAGTTCACGCTGGTCTTCGCTGAGTCCCAGTTTGTGGGGTGATGTTGCGTCGGGAAACCGAAAGACCAATTTCAACTCTTTGCCCTTGTCAGCCGTGATTGGCACCTCCACCTCGCGCGTCGAAGCATCGAAGGAGAAAGACAACTGAGGCCCGTTGTTCGCCGCAACCATTAGGCGTTGGGCGCCACCTTTCGGGGCGAACCCGTGTGCCGTAACGATAGCTGTCCTGTCTCCGGTAGACGAGCAGACGATCGACGCATGCTGCCCGTCGCTCCAGCGCCCCCAAGGTTCGGCCGCGCTGAACCCGCGGAGCATCAGATTCGTTGCATTGTCCCGGTCGGAGAAAACGATTGCGTCCGGGCAGGGAACGAGGAGGTCTTGCGCTTGTTCATCCGTAAGCCGGAGGTAGCGGCCTTGCTGAATGCCAGCGAGCGAACCGGTCCTCAGCAATGCAGACACTCGCCGCTCGTCGAAGCCACATCCTGCAAGTCCATACACCCGCCCGGGGCCGTTCTCCACGAGGATCTTTCTGCAGTCGGGTCCGATGATCGCAAGCGCAGTGGCGAGCTCTGGCGCTTCTCCGATTCCGCTATATCGCTTCGCAAAAATTTCGGACGGCGGATTGTACGCCCCAGGCCAATGGGTCTGCACAAACCAGGAAGCGGGCGATGGTTGCACGTAACCGGATTCTGGCAACTGGGGCCGCTGGAACGCATACGTGTAGCCGAGGCATACCGAGGCACCGAGCACAAGGCAAACCAGCTTCGCGATTCCGCGCACGGTGGCTAGCCGAATGCTGGGCAAATTCGCCAGCAACGCGCAGAGGGCCGGATAAAACAGCGGGATGTACCACGTCGCATAGCGGGCGAGGCCCGGGGTTGCGCCCGAATTCAACTTCTCTGTCGACGACTGTGCGAACAGGTTAAGGACGATGTAGCAGGCACAGAAAATCAAATATCCTCGTCTTCCAAGGCGCGTGCCTGCGAAGGAGGCCGGCTGGATGTCTCGAGCAAACAGCTTCCAAGAAAAGGTGACGATGAGCGCGGCAACAAGGAGAACGCCAAGCGGCCAATTCGGGAACAGGCCGATATCCAGGTCTACGAGCCAAACGTAAAAATTGCGTAGATTGCCGCCGATCGCAGCGCCCCCGGCGACCAATTGAGGATCGATGGTGCCGTATCGGAAGAAGTAATACGCTGGGTGCAGCAGTGCCAACAGTGCTGCCGCCGCCGCTGCGACAAGTTGAACGAGCGTGAAACGCTGGCGAAACCCGCAGTCGAAGAGAGCCAGAATGAGGGGCACGACAGCGATCGCGGCGAAGCTGACATTTTGGGTCGAGGCCGCCGCGAGCAACACAGACGAAAGAAAATACCGCTGACCGCAAAGCGCCACCACAGCAGCGGCAACGAAGCAGTATGTAAAGAACTCAGTATGGACTTTGTCGATGTACCAAACCATCGGCGAAAGTATCGTTAGCACTACGACGGTTGCCAACCCACTCCATCGATCCCCCCGGCGTCAGAATAGTTGTCGTGTCGTCTGAATCTTAGACGAGGTCCGGGTGACCTGCCCCCTTCGGTAGGGCCAGTCGGCTTCTAGCAAAGTCCCTTTAAACCAGCTCCTGGAAAGCGGCAGGAGCATCCGCTGTTGCCCGATGTTTCGCCGCGAACTCTGCTGGCGAAAGATAAT
>NZ_JAAAYE010000094.1 GCF_013282575.1 Paraburkholderia sp. NMBU_R16 | reverse complement strand
AGTTGCCCACCGCCGGCCGGCGTCGTGGTCGTGATAGGCGACCCGCCGACCGACCGTGGACAACTCGCACAACCACTCAACCTGGAGGACATCAGCCCGGTCGAAATTCAACTGCTTAACCGTCCTCGGAAACGGGTCACCCCCAAACATCACCCACTCGGAATTCAAAAGAGGCTGACATATTGATATGCAGTTGACAGCCAAAAGGAAAGACTAGCCCGCATTCGCCAGTCGAAGCTGGCTCTGCGGATTCAATGGAAAAGTGCTGACCGACAGACGATGGTTTCGCAGTTGACGAAGGGAAATTTTCACCGATGAGGCGACACAGCCAGCCCAGAGGTTGGAAAATCTGACGCGACGAGCGAAGGAGCTGCACCTCGCGCTCAACTGTCGCGCGTATTTTGAACTTATCGAATTAGTGTCCGCGCGGCCGCAGCCCGGCAAGATGACCGGAGGATGGAGACGTGGAGTTCGTCGCGGTTGTTCGGCGAGCAGGTGCTTCATTCCCTCGAACTGCAAGATGATATGGTGTTCGCCTACTATGTAAAAGCGCAGGAATATCGATCTTCACGCCGTCGAATGCGGCGAGCAACGTCCAATTCCGATCGACATTCCTGTACCAATTCAGTCCTCCACTAAAACCGGTTCGAGAGAACGCCACAGCGTAGAAGTCCACATCGTCTTCGCTGAGCCACGATGGCAGTCTCGGTGGAGACGCGAACGCTCTGTGGCCGTTCGCGGGGCACCATGCCGGGCCGGCGCGATGTCCGGCCGGTACGTTGCGCTGATACCCCATCACCGCTCGATGCGTACAGCAAGCCGCGCAGATACGCTCGCACGTCGCGCTGCATGTCCGCTTCGGCGATTCCGCGGCGCTGAAAATGCTGCTGATAGAACACCTCGTCCGCTGTCTCGGGTAGCGTCCTCAACGGATAGACTTGCGCGCGCTGAATAAAAGGCACACTCAAGCCAACGGCTGCGGTGAAACGATCGCGACGCAGCAATGCGGCATGCCACGCTACCGGTGCGCCCCAGTCATGTCCGATGATCGCTGCCTTGTCGATACCCAATGCGTCAAGCACACCGACGACATTGCCGACATGATGCAGTATGGTGTATTCGGCGACGTCTTCGGGAACTTCGCTCTCGCCGTAGCCACGCAAGTCTATTGCGATCGCGCGAAAGCCGGCTTCGGCAAGCGTCGTGCAATGCCGACGAGCCAGCACCGCCAAGCGGCGCAGGCATTGATTCATTCCATCGACATGACGAAAGTTATGCGGTTTCCCGCCGCCCGGCGTATCGGTCTCGGGTGCACACCTGCGCGTTGGCCAAAAAGACCAACGAGCAACCGACGATCAGCCGGCTGCTTCTGTCTCGCTGATGGTGAAGCCGGGCATACGCGATTCGGCATTCCTGCATCACTCTGCGCTAGCCCGAGAGGATCCTCGAGCAACGATTACCGCCATCGATTGCCGCTGGGTGGTGGTACAGACCCTGGCCGTGACTCTTCGTCTACAGACGGCAACTGGGCATACCAACTCGTCGGTGCGTGTCGCTGGGTGGTGACCCACGATGGGTCAGGGTCCGCCGGGGCCAGCGGTGGTGTATGACGTCCGTATTCCACTCGCGATCCGGAGGGCGTAGAAGGTCTCTCGCTAGACCTGTGCTGCGATCCGCTACTCGGATGAGATCTGGTGCTGCTGCTCGAGAGCCCGAAGACCGGGGCTGGGGGGCACGGTGTCGAGTCCGATGGCCGATAGTGAGCCGCCGAGCCCGATGGCCGATAGTGAGCCTGATGGTGAGCCGTCGCGCTCGATGGTTGATACCGAGCCGCCGAGCTCGATGGTTGAGATGGTTGAGATGGTTGAGATGGTTGAGATGGTTGAGATGGTTGATACCGAGGGGCCGCGCTGATAGGCAAGGCGGAGCCCGTAGTTCTCGATTGCATTCCATGGAACCCCTGCGAGGTCTTCGGACGAGGTGGCCGATCTGGTTGCGGGGGCTGCCGATGCTGATTGGTGTCGGGGGTACGCGATGAGCTGTAAGGTCCAATTCGTCCGCTTGACATGGGTATAGCAACTCCTTTTAGTTTGACGCAACATTGTGCCCAGGCGGCCTGTTTCATCAAACGCGCCTGACGGACTTCGAAAGCGGTGACACGAAGTTCAGTATCCTTCTGCTTCCAGCCCTTCCCCCCAACGACGGCGAACAACGTCTCCGGATTGCGAAGGCTCGTGACAGCACATACGCCACGACGAATCTTCGAGGAGACAAGCGACATCGGAAGCTGCGCAGCAAGGTCCATTCACGTCCACGTAACACTTGAATGACACACTGGCTGGTTTCAAATGTGCCAGGCCGCGTCCTGCGAATCTCCAATGATGCGAGTTCCACGTTCGGGTCCGCCTGACGATACGTCATCCCCTATTTCAGCTTCCATTAGCATCCAGCCGAGGCAAGACGGTCCAGCGGATTTCCGCGCGCGGCGGCCGCGTCCGCTTGCAGCGATCGACACCGGTTTCGTATCGGCGCTTCGCGAACTGCAAGCGTCGCGAAGCGTTGCTGCTACGGAACCCGGAACGCGCGGCTTCGTGACGAATCGCCCTCCAAAGAGCTTTTCGCAAAAGCTTCGATCCAACATCGCTGACCTGCTGCGTCCGGAGCGGGTTATCGCGCGCAGCATGCCTGACGACTCTCTGGCAAATATCGCGAGATCATCCAACGGCCGCATGAAAAAGGAAGCGCTAAAGGAAATCGGCAAACGGGAAAAGTGGACATCCAGCGAGACGGTCGGCGCGGGAAATGTCGACAACGCGCCCCCGACGTCGGTCCATGGCACACGTCCAAGTGCAAACGGTTTTCATATCGTTGGCGTCGGCACAACGTGTTCAACTGATCAGCCAAGCCGATTCGATTCGAGGGCAAGCGGCTCCGAAGTTCGTACCGAGCCGTATTCCGAATCAGTCGATCGGGGCGATCTGCTCGCGCGGAGGATCAACACGGGAGCGAGCGCGCTCGCAACGCTTCCGGCGATCAATCAACGGCCGCAGCGTTCGGCGCCCATGAGCGCGATGATGAAACTACCGGGCATGAAACGCGTGCTGATGCCAAAAGCGCCGCGCGAACTGATGAATCAGGATCCCGCCTATGGCCCTGCGAAGGGAGGGAACGATGGTCTTCGCGGAGACGTCCTGGTTGATGCTGAAAGAGCCGAGAGACCGTCGAGCACGATGAGCGAGGCGCTAAATGACCGGCCATCCGCCGACGCTTTGTCATACAGGTCACTCGATCTCGGCATGCATGCGCTGTCCTCGAACGTTCTGGACCGTAAGATCAGCGCATTTGAACATCGGATCACGGCGTTGAAAAGCGGTGTACGAGAGGACAGGGAAGCGCTTCCCCAGGTCATTGATCGACTCATTACCCAAAGAAGCGATCTCGAGAAAGCACATTCGGAAACGTTGGAGAGACTTGCTTACGCTCGAAGCGAGTTGAGAAGCGTCGAGTTGTTGCTCGAGGATGCGCGAGGGCGATCCGCCGACGCGGCGCGTGTGCCGCAGTTGGCCCCGCGAGACGACGTCTCCAACGTGAGTCAGCTCGGGCAGCGGCTTGCCGCGGCCGAACAGGATGTCGAAGCCATTGAACAGGCGCTGCATGCCAATTCACGTGTCCGAGCCTATTTGCATGAGGAAGTCTATCGCTTGACCGTTTTCGCGCGTGGAAGTCAGCGGAAATTCTCAGCGGTGGCGGCGGACCTCGAAAGGGCCGAGGTATGTGTCAAAAGCAAAAAGGCGGACGTGGCCGACAACCTCAAGTCCGATATCAACCTGGCCAAGTTGCGGAGCAAGGCCGACACCGCAGCGATAGCTGTGTCCGCGCCAGGCTTTGCGCCCGAGGATCTCGCAAGCCACGGTAAGCCACTGCTCGACATATTGCGCATGATGGCGGATCTATTGCCCGAAGACGACATCGCGGTCGAGCGCGCATTGCCCCGTGTGGCTGTGATGGAAATGATTGTCCGCGGTCTCGCGGTGGCGACGGGCAGCGACGTCGAAAAAGCTATCGAACTGGCCGAGGCCTTGATGAGCTGTCCTTTGAATCAATGGGTTCCACTGCCCAACGACAAGACGAGCGAAAACGCGCCGTATAGGACACCAAACGAATCGATGACTGAATTGTTCTGCACGATGGCGGCGATTCCGCGCGGTCTAGATGCGCTCCAATTCATTGCGGGAAGCGCTGCTGACGACGCGATTGCAGCGCAACCGCTGGAGCCAGCCCAACTCGCTGCGCTGCAGGCCTACTGGCAGGCATTCCGGGCTCGACGATCGGAGACGCTCGAGAACGTGAGGGCGTGGCTTGGCGACGCGATGGACGTCGCGGCCCATCAGGTGCGCAATGCGAAGGAGAGCGTCGTGTTCGGGACCGACGGAATTCCGCTCAAGAAGCAAGCGGCGTTCAACGCTGTGCGCAACGGCTTCCTCTCGAATGCGCCGGGTTCCGACTACGATTTGAGCAACCGCAACCTGATCAATCAGACGAACGTCATCAAAGGGCAGAAGCCACCGCGCCCGGTTGTGCTCAAATGGCTCCCGCGTTCAGCGAATCCCGGCGAGGACGCGTCGCCGTTTCATCCTCGATCTCTTCGGTTTGCTCAGAAACTGATGGAGGCGCAGGGAATGCCGACGAGGAAGTCGCTGGCGGAAGACAAGATCATCGCAACGTTTTCGGCACTTCGAAATCACGCTCAAAGCCACTTGGACCGCCTACGAAAGTCTGCTTCGGACACTGGAGGAATTCCTGCAGCACGCGAAGCCGATCGCCAGCTGTGCTCGGTCATCGTGGCGTTGAGCGATTACGTGATGAACCGGACGCGTAACCTGGGCGCGAGCATTCGATTTCCGGTGAGTCCGAGAAGCCTCAATTACCGCAGTCCGATGGCCCCGCGCAGCTTCGATCAGGTCAAGCGCTTGTACGATGCGCACTTTGACGCGGAGGATATGGCGCAAATACGGAAGATGGCTTCGCAGGCGCAATCGTCGTCAAATACGGCGGTTGCGTCGATCGAGGCAGGTGAGCTTATATGGGGCAAGGCGGCGGTGCTGCCGCCAGTGCTGAACGCCTCCGCGGGACAAAAACGAGTGCCGATCGTCGAAGTGATGAAGGCACTGCATGAAGCGATCGAAGGCAGCACCGACGAAATGAAGTCGGCGATGGGGCCCGCGCTGGAAGCGTTGCGCCGCGATGTGGTGGGTCGGGATGCCAAGGCTATGGAGAAGCCCAAGTCCTTGCCGAAGGACGGCTCAGGACGCCTCCAGCCGCGTCCGCGTGGCCAGGCTTTGGCAAAGCACGGCACGATCGAAGAAAGCATCAGCAAAGCGAAATCATCAAGCATCGAATCGAACGAGGACATAGAAAATTTCTTCCGACCCATGCTCGAAGCGGCTCGTCTGCGCGATCAAGTGACGTTGACCGGCGGCGGGACTATCGGCTTCGGCATTCCGATACTGGCACCCGTGACGCCGGTGTTCCCATTAAGCGCGCAGGCGCATCTCGCCTCGAAGCGCTCGGAATCTTTCCTGCAATTCAAGAACCCGACCTTTGCCGCGGAGATCATAGCGGGTAGCGTCGTTTCCTGGCAGCACGACGCGAGGGTCGCGGTGGGCTATCGGCTGCCCTTCGGCGCAGGCACTTTCACCGCGTCCGGCAATGCGCGGCTCGATGCGTCCCGATCGACTACCGTCTACACGACGCTCCGCACATTGCGCGGCAAGGATGAGCGCGGCAATCGCAAGGTGCAGGAGTCAATCGACGACAACCTGAAACTGCTCGATATCCTGCTCAGATGGCCGGACATGACCGACGAAAAGGGCGAGCGATACGATTTCGAAGATCCGCTGCAGGCGATCTTTGCGCTAAGTCCCGATACGGTGGTGGCCTCTGGTGAGAAACGCAGCCGTTCCAGGCAAGGGACGCTGGAGGCAAGAACGGCGGTGCGCGGCCGTGTGCCGGGGCACCATTTTTCGGCCGGCCTCTCGGTGACGCCTGTGTCCGTTAGGGTGGCGAAAGCTTCGGAGCAAAATACCGAGCGCACGGGCTACGCGCACCAACGAGCGGAAGATCGCAACGACCAGGCGCTCCAACGTATTGGCTTGTCGACGCAGGTGGGATTCAATGGCGTGCCGTACAAGCACAGCTTCGTGAGCCCGCGCACCGACAGCCAGACCGGCGCCGAGCAAGGCCGCACAACAGGAACGGCTCGCGTTTATTTGATCGGCAACCTGCTGGAATACTCGCGCGAGCTGTGTTCGAATCTCGAAAAAAATGGAGCGACACGTTTCTCGATCGGTGACGCCACGGGCGGAAGCGTGGACCGCGTCTATGCCAGCCCGAAAGACTTGTTAGCGGAGATAGAGTCCAACCGGGAAGATTGGCTGATCCGTTGTCTCGACGTCTTGCCGCGTGCGAAGGATGAAGACCCCGGCACGAGCGAACGCCTGGCACGCGCTGAAAACCTTTTGGACCGGTTCGCCGCAGGCCTGTGCTCGGTCGGCGCACACCCCAACTTCCAGTTCAACATCAAGTACGAAATGCAGCCGCGTATGAGCGGCATGATTGACGGTCTGCGTGCGGTGCAAGCGCTGGCCGAGCGCCAGGGAGACAAGCCGGCGCGGGAGCGGGCCCGCAGCGCAATCGGCGATCTTCTTTCCTATCGTGCAAGTTGGGCGCCGAAGAACATGACCCTGCGTAGCAGGGGCAAGCTCTCGCAGGAGACCGGGATCGACTTTTTTCTGCGCTGGCAAAAAATTGCTTCTGCTGAAACGAGCCGCGTTGCGCTTGCGTTTCCCGTCTGATGGCGACACTCGTGGGCAAGGCGGGCGCGTTCGCGTTTCGATTCCATAGTTCGCGGTGCGTACTCAATCCGCATATGAACGGATCATATTTTAGATTCCCACCGGTTTCAGGCCGCGCGGATGGGGTATCACCTGGATCGAGGGGAGCCTTGCGTTCGTCTTATCGTTGGTCGTGGAGACGGAGTCATCGCTATCTAACATTAAGGCACTGACGAAGTAGCAAGGAGCAATGCTGCAGGGTCATTTCACTTTAATCTCGGAGTTCAACATGAAATCTTTACTGGTAAAAGCATTTCTGTCGTTGGCGACCCTTGGTACGATTGCATTCATGACGGGGGTTCCCTCTACGGCCATCGCTGCTTGCAGAGGGTCTTTGTGTTATTGATTTGACGGAAAACCAACGGTCAGGTGTCACATTAGCGTAGGGTGGGCAGTCTGCACGGTCATTCATTTCTGCGCTTACCTATGAAGGCTGACGTCGCTACATAACGCCAGCCTTCATCGTAAAACCAATCAATAGAACAACTACTTCAGAATGTCACAACAGTGCGCAGTCCAACCACTGCCTCATTGCCGACGCGCGAGCCGTTGTCATTTGGATTTGGAATGCCACCGCCCGGGCGGTAGAAATACTGCAATTCTCCCTGCAATATCCACCACGGTGCGACCTGATATTGATACGTTGCCTCGATCACGGTCTCGGCCGAACGAACTGGGTAGCCGGGTATCTCGAACTTTGCCGTGTCGCGATCCAATGCACTCGCGCTCGAGCTGACGTTTGCATAGCCGAGTGCCAGGCCGACGGAGTCATTGTCACGGCCCTTGAAGGGGGCTTTGAGCACAACGCCGGCATCGATGTGGAAGTCGAGTACGTTTCGGTTGCCGGGTGCGCCCATCACGCGCGTGAATACGCCAACCGATTGTGGGCTGCCAGCACTCGGGCGCCATACCATCTGATCTGCGACCGCATAGATGCTGAAGTTGCCGCGATGTGTGGCGGGCACGCCGTTCGACGCAGGGCTCGCAAGCGATACGCCGTTGGTGTCCAAGTGCTGATCCGCAAAGCGCCCGTTGTTGTACCAGAAGCCGAGCTTGTAGGTGCCGGGTAGCCCGCTTGGCTGCACTGCGCCTGACCCGGCCGCCGGTGGTTGATTGATAGCGTATTGGACTTCCCCTATCATCATTGCATCGTCGTGCAAATTGAAGCGCGTGCCGTCAGGATTCAGCTGCTGTGGATCTCCATTGCCTGGCGCAGGGTTGCCGTCGAAAATGCCGCCAAGAATCGTCGTCGAAGTGTTCGGCTTGAACCGTGCGCGCAGGCCGAACGACGACAACGGATAGGCAGGGCCGCCAGCGGGCAGGTCGGTGGCAGCCAGTACGGGCCAGCCGAAAGTTGCGTTCGCGAAGGTGCTGGCGTATTGACTGACAATGAATTCCTGATCGAGGCTTTGTTGGCCAATCTTTACATCGAAGTTGTCGCCCAACGCTTGCTGGTACCAGAGTTCCCAAAGACGCGTCGTGGCCTCTGCCTCCGCGCCGCTCGCAGCTTGTAGCGAATTCAGGCGCGAGGCGGTGATGCCATGACCGTGAATTTGCAAGGCGTCGACGAAAAAAGTGCCGCCTTTCAGGCCGAATGCCTTGTCGGTGTCGGCGTTAAGACCGAACTGCGTGACGCCATCGTAGGAAACGCCCCTGGACAATCCCCCGGAAAAATTGCCGTAAAGTTCGCTGGTTTCCTGCGCATTGAATGTCACGCCATGGTCCGCGAGCATCGTGCGCAAGCCGCCCATGTCGCCGAGCAGGTTCGAGCGCTCCCACAGGCCGGTGGGGGCGGCATTCTGGCCAGCCGTGGCGGTGGCCGTCGGCTCCGATTGCGCACGGGCCGGCGTGGTCCCAACCGTCGCGAGCGCGATCGCAAGCGCCGCGGCCGCGTAGATCGGCTTCGTATGCACGGGTAGTGGAGCCGTCTGCTGCGTCGAAGGGTCGTTTCTTGTGAGTGTGTGAATCTGGATCATTGGCGGGTATCGATCGATATTGACGCTGCGAGACGGCTATCTCGACAGGTTATCCGGCGATGAGCGGGGGACGACCAGTTTTCGGCGAAAGCTCATGATCAGCGTGCCATTCTGATTCCTGCCGATGGTTTCGACATCGACCACACCTCTTTCGGGGCGTTCGGGGACCGTGGTTTTGGCGATGACTTCGCTTTCACAATACAACGTATCACCATGCATCATCGGGGCGACGTGATCGATTTTTTCGAAACCCATGTGCGTGATTGCCATGCCGGCGACATCGGCTTCGAATAGCCCAAGCAGCAACGAGAATATGTAGCTTCCGATTACCAGCGGCTGCTGGTGTTTGGTCGCGACCCTTGCATAGTGGGTATCGAGATGGAGCGGATGCCTGACCATCGTGATCAGAGAGAACAGATGGTGGTCGTATTCGGTGATCGTCTTCCCCGGCCAGTGCCGGTAGATGTCGCCTACCCTGAACTCTTCGAATGATCTGCCGTAACTCACGTGCGCAGCTCCTTTTGGTTGCTCAACGCTGATTGCCCATCTGCTCCACGGCCGGCATCCAATGGATCGACAACCCAGTCGCCCAGTGCGAGTTCCATGGTAATTCCGGGCCCGAATCCCGCGATGATCCCCGTGGCGTCCGACGCCGGACACTTTTCGGCGACTCGGCGCAACACGTCGAACACTGCCGCTGAGGCGATGTTGCCGTAACTCGATAGGGTGTCCCAGCTGTCTTTCAGCGCCTCGAGCGACACTCCACCCTGTGAGCGCAGAGCGTCGAGCACTCGCGGTCCACCTGTGTGGATGACATGAAAGTCCAGGTCCGCCAGATCGCAGTCATGGTCGCGGACAAACTGAACGAGTTCGGGCATGACCTGCTGAATTGTGCCTGGAAGGCCCTTGTTCAATCGGAAGTGAAACCCGGTATCTTTCGTCTCGTAGGCGATCCAGGTGTCGGTGCCTGGCACGATGTACGAGGCTTGAGCCCTCAGACGAACGCCGGTACCACGACCGTCGCCGCGAACGACGGCAGCAGCTACCGCATCGCCAAACAGCCCGTTGGATAGCAGGCTACCGACGTCTAGGTCGGCGGGCTGATAACAAAGCGAGCAGAACTCGTAGGCGACGATCAGGGTATGGGTTCCCGGGTGCGCGATGCAAAAATCCGACGCTCGATTGATGGCTGCTGTGCCGGCGGCGCAGCCCAGCTGCGCGATCGGTAGCTGTACCGTGTTCGTGCGAAAGCCCAGTTCATTGATCATCCAAGCCGTCAGGGATGGCATGAGGAATCCGGTACACGAGACGAGCACGATCGCATCGATTGCGTCAGCACTCAGCCCTGCGTGTGCAAGTGCCTGGGCCGTGACCGATGGAATGCGCGGCTTGGCCTGCGCTTCGATGGGGGTGACCCGTTTCTGAGGACGGTTAAGCAGTTGAATTTCGACCGGGCTGATGTCCTCCAGGTTGAGTGGTTGTGCGAGTTGTCCACGGTCGGTCGGCGGGTCGCCTATCACGACCACGACGCCGGCCGGCGGTGGGCAACT
>NZ_JAAAYE010000093.1 GCF_013282575.1 Paraburkholderia sp. NMBU_R16 | reverse complement strand
ATGACGGGGGACTGCTCGGCGCGGCGTGGCGGCAGCGGTTCCGGGCTACGCCCTTCACCGCTGCCGCCACGCCAGTACTCTCATCCTGATTGACGCGCTGCTCTCATCTTGTTTGACGCGCGGCACTGCAGCTTCTTTGCGAGTTGACGACCTGATGAACCGATTTGAACCAGGGCTGCTTGATAAGCTGTTCGGTAACGATTCGCACCAACCTGCGTCTGTTGTACGGCAGTTGTCACTGGACGAGTTGAAGCGCTCCGTCGCCCGGCATATCGAGTCACTTCTGAATGCGCGGATCGTGTTCACGGACAAGCGCCTTGCACGATTCCCCGAGTGCCGGCGCTCGGTGCTGACCTACGGTCTGGACGATTTCGCGGGGCTCAGTCTCGCGAGCCATGACGACCGCAAGACGATTTGCGATTCGATTCAACGGGCGATCGAGCGGCACGAGCGAAGGTTGAAGCAGGTCCAAGTGAAGTTGGAACTCAATGCTCAGTCGACGAATATGCTGTGCTTTGCAATACAGGCGCTACTGGTCGTGCATCCGGCGGAGGAACCCGTCAATTTCGACGCCATGCTGCAGCCGTCGACGCTGCAATACTCGGTCACGCATGCACGGACAAAGAGACCGTGAGTGAGCATGGGAGCTCGGGGGCGACACATACACGGGGTTTGAAAATAGATGGACGAGTTGTTACCGCATTACGAGCGAGAGTTATTGCACTTGCGGCACTACGCCAAGGATTTTGCGCAGCGCTATCCAAAGATCGCGGGCCGGCTGGAACCGGTCGCCGAGCATGGCGACGACCCGCACATCGAGCAGATGATCGGTGCAAGCGCGCTACTGAGCGCAAGAATTGGCAAGAAGCTTGAGGACGACTATCCGCAGCTCATCGAGGCGCTGTTCGAAGTCCTGCATCCGCATTACCTCCGGCCGTTCCCGGCGTGTTCCATCGCTCAGTTCATCCCTGCGTCGGCTGATGCAGGAGGGCGCGCTTACACGCTTGCGCGCGGCACTGAATTGCGTAGCCGGTCGATCGACGGTGTTCAGTGCCGGTTCAAAACCGCCTACGATGTGACGATTGCGCCACTCGCGATCGGTAAGGCATGTTATCTGCCGATCTCAGCGGCGCCAGTCGTTCTACCGCTCCACGCAGCGGGAATCGTGTCCATTACGTTCGAATCGAGAGCACCCGTAACCGGCTTGCGTGCACTCGATCAGCGTCATGTCCGCGTCCACCTGAACGGCGAACCCTCATTCATTTCGGCTCTCGCCGACGGTATGCTCATTCATGCGCTGGCGAGCTACGTGGAGACGGACAGCAGCGGCCGTTGGAGACCGCTCCGGGCAGTGCCGATTGCACAGGCCGGGTTTGACGAAGAAGAGGCGCTACTCGACTATCCGATGCGGTCGCACCCCGCGTACCGGACGGTAGCCGAATATTTCGGCTTTCATGAGAAGTTCAATTTCGTCGATGTCGATCTCAGTGCCATGCTCGAGATGGCGGGACCTTGCCGGAGCGTAACCCTTCATGTCGTGCTCAAGGAAGGCCACGGCAATCCGCACGCGGCACGATTGCTGGAGACATTGTCGCTGTCGCATTTGACGCTGTTCGCTACGCCGGTCGTCAACGTGTTCTCGCAGCACGGGGAGCCGGTTCGCGTATCTCACACGGCGGTAAGGTATCCGGTTATAGCCGATGCGAGCCACGCAGCGGCTTATGACATCTACTCGATTGATTCCGTACGCCTTGTGCGCCAGACGCCCAATCGCGACCAGCTCATTGAGCTTCGCCCGTTTTACTCGCTGCGCTATGGGGACGAAGAGCGGTCCGGTCATTACTGGTTCGCTCGCAGAGATGAGAAAGTCGCTCTGGCGAGCCCGGGCTATGAAACGGAGATTTCGGTGGTCGATGTCGATATCGATTTGTCGGCTGCGCAAACGGATACGCTGAGCCTCGAGTTGACTTGCACGAACCGGGACCTGCCGTCGAGGCTCGCGGTCGGGCTCGAGGGCGGCGACCTGTTCATGCACGACGAGGTAGCGGACGGCACGGTGTTCCGTATCGCCATGTTGCGGCGGCCGACGCGGACGCTGCGCTTCACGCATGACCACGACTTGCATCTGCGGCTTGCATCGCACCTTGCCCTGGATGAGGTACCGCTTGCCGACATGGATGTTGCCGCGCTCAAGGCAGCATTGATTCTTTACGACGTGCAACAGTCCGCGGTGTCGGCCCGGCATATTCAAGGAATCGTTGACATCGAATTGCGGGATGCCGAAATCGAGCTGCCGGGTAACCCGTTCGCGACGTCGGTGCGGGGCGTTGAATTGCGCTTGACCATCGACGAACGCTATTTCGTCGGGGCCAGCATCGCGACATTCGTGAACGCGATAAATACGTTTCTTGGCAACTGCGTTCAACTGAACAGCTTCGTGCAATTGACCATCGTGTCGAAGGAAAGGGGCGAAGAGATCGTGAGATGCAAGCCTCGCAGCAGCGATTTGGTGCTCGCGTAATCAAAGGAGGCCTTGGCCGATGACTACAAGCTACGACGACAACGATGACGACCTGCTGCGGCACCACTACGAGAACGAACTCGAGGTTCTGCGGCGCGGCCTGCGAGCCTTCTCGCAGCGAAACCCGGAGGCGGCCGCGCGCCTGTCGATCAACAGCGACGGACGTTCGGATGATCCGGGCGTCGAACGTCTGGTCCAGTCGACAGCGTTGCTCCACGCCCGCCATAGCGCAAAAATCGACGATGATTATCCGGAGTTATCGGAAGCGCTGATCCAGCGGACGTATCCGCAGTACGTGAGGCCTTTCCCATCATGCGCGATCGCGCAGTTCGACATCGAAGAGGCGTTCGATAGTTTGAATGAATCGGTGCGGATTGTGCGCGGCACTCGCTTGTGGACCCGGGGCGACCGGTGCGCTTTCAGAACCGCGCATGACGTCGTGCTCGCGCCTTTACGAATCCCGCGAGCGCGGTACGCGCTTACGCCGGTTGCACCGGCCAGTGTGACGCTGCCGCCAGACACTGTCGGCGTATTGTCAATAACCTTCTCTGCGGCCAAGATCGGTGGCCGGCTCGATGTCGCCACGCCCGCGACGCTACGGGTCCATCTTGCCGGTCGGCCGGCGATGGTGGCCGCATTGATGGACACGATGCTACTGCGCACGGCAGAGGCTTATGTGGAAGACAGCGAAGGGCGCTGGACACGCCTCGCGGGCCGACCCGTGAACATGGTGGGCTTCGGACAGCAGGATTGGCTTTTCACGGACGCGAAGGAGCCCGGTCAACCATTTGGCCTACTTGGCGAGTATTTCGCATTTGCCGGGCGTTTCCATTTCGTCGACATCGATTTTGCCTCACTGTGTACCGCGGCGCCTGGCGACGAACTCACGCTTCACCTAGTCATCGCGGGACAGCCGCAGAGTGCGGCGACCACCCAACTGCTGGCCCATTTTTCCGACGAACACCTCAAACTGTTCTGCACCCCCGTCGTGAATTTGTTCCGAAAGGAGGGCCTATCGCTCAAGCCGGATCGGAATAGCGGTGCGTGGCCGATTCCGGTACAGGGTAGGAACGAAGCGCTCACCGAGGTGTGGTCGGTCGATCGGGTTTGCACGAGGCAGGGTACACCGTTGGACTCATCAGCTTCGCTCATCACCGCGCATGCGAGCAGTTCACAGCCCAGGTGGACACTTGTGCAACGCAGCCGCCCCGCGTCCTCCGATGCTGGCCGACCGGCTGCGCTGCGACTGGTCGGCGCTGGCGGTCTTCTCGGAGGCGAGGCCGGTATTGGTTCGCTGCGCGTCGACGCGACCTGTACCAATGGCGATCTACCGGGTTCTTTGAGCTTTGGCGCTGCTGAAGGGGACATGCGGATGGAGGGCAAGGCACCAGCGACGACAAAGATCGCGCTGCTCCATGCCCCGACAGCGGTCGGGCGGCTTTCCCGTACCAACGGGGCATTGTGGAAACTGATCGCGCAGCACGCGCGACATGCCATTCAACTCGATCGGGCCGGCCTGCCCGCCCTCAAGCAGATTCTCCAGCAATTCGCCGTACTGTCGCCGCCGCAGGCACGACATATCGATGGCATAACGGGCCTGCGACAGCGGCTCGTCATGACACTAGTTGCAAGAACGCTGCAGCCCGCTTTGGTGCGCGGGCTTGAAATCACCCTGGAAATCGATGAGCAATTGTTCGTTGCGAACAGCATCGCCATCTTCGCTGGGGTCATGGAGCGTTTCTTTGCGCCCTATGCAAGCGCCAACAATTTCATCCAATTGCGCATTCTCGCCACGAGTGGCGCGGTTTTATGGCGCGGGGAACCGGTGAGAGGCGTCGCCGCGCTACTGTAGACAGCTAAAGCCTTGGGCGCGCGCAATATTTACTTAAATTCGAAAAGGCTCGGCAATAATTTCCGTGAAATGTTAACGAATGCTAAGTGCACGCCCGCGTGTTTTTCTGTCCGCAAAGTCTGTGTAAAATCGCGCAAATTCTGAATGCCGGCTCATTCGTCGGACTCGATAATGAATACCAACTTGTCTGTTCACGATCTCTGGAAGATCGCCACGGGGATGCAAAACAAGCGGCTGTTGACGCTATTGTTTCCAGAGGACGATGCCCCGCACGACATCCTATTGGCGAACCGTCTGGAAGGCGAGGAGTGCCTGTCGCGTGATTTCAGGTTTACTGTCGAAATCCTGTCGGACAACGCTGAGCTCGATCCGAGGGATTTCGTCGGCAAACTGATTTCGGTGCAACTGTTGCGCGACGACGGAAGTTTCCGGTACTTCAATGGCTACATCTTTTCGTTCCGGCTCGTGCGAACCGATGGCGGCATTGTCTTTTACGAAGCGGACGTAGGCCCCTGGCTGCGGTACCTCACGTTCCGTAAAAACAACCGGCTGTTCCTTGAGCAGACGATCCGTGGTCAAACGGCTACCGTCTTCGAGGACTACGGCGCGTTGCCGGTGTGGGACTGGCAGGTGAACGAGGCCGATGCGCCGATGACGATGGCGTGCCAGTTCGACGAACACGACCATAACTACCTTCATCGGCGATGGGAGCGCTTGGGTTTTTGCTACTGGTACGAGCACACGGCGAAGGAACACAAGCTGATCGTGTCCGATCCGACGCGAAATGAGCCGGCGATCGACGGCCCGAGCCCCGAGATTCCCTACCAGAGTGAGGCCGGCTCGCAGGAGGCGGACGGCGTTGCATCGTGGTCGCCAATTCAGCAAACCACGTCTACGCACGTCGCGGAGTCGCGCACAGACTTCAAGGCGCTTGACCTGAACGCGCGCACCGGTGGTTTTGTCGATTCGCGGACGGACGACTGGAAGACCCGTGGCGGCCAGAAGCTCGAATGGTACACATATGCCGGCTCGTACGGACATCGCAACACGGATGACGGGCAGCGGCTGACTGATCTGCGCATCGAAGCGATCGAGGCGCTCGCACGGCGGTACGAGGCACAGGGCAATAACCGCTTCGTAATGCCGGGGCGCTGGTTTCGGCTGACCGACTACCGTGGGCGAGCGCTCAGCGACAACCATTACGACGATGAGTATCTGATTGTCTCGGCGCGTCACGTCGCGACGAACAATTATCTGCAAGGTGTAGGCGCCGAGGCGACATACCGCAATCAGTTTACGTGCGTGAGCAAAAGCACTCCCTGGAGGCCGATGCGCGGGTACAACAGCGTCGAGACGCGCATCCTGGCGCCGCAGACCGCGACGGTGGTGGGACCGGAGGGCGAAAGCCTTTACACGGACGAGTACGGTCGCTGCCTGGTGCAGTTTCACTGGGACCGGGAGGGCAAATACACTACGTGGGTCCGCGTCTCCAGCGGCTGGGCGGGAGGCAATCAAGGCATGACGGCGTTGCCACGGATCGGCTCTGAGGTGGTCGTAATGTGGCTGGATGGTAATCCTGACCATCCTATCGTCACAGGCAGGATACAAGGCGCCGACAACGTGTCGGCGTGGCAGTTGCCTCATCAGCGCGCGTTGACGGGCATTCGCAGCCGTGAATTGGTGGGCGATGCGGGCAACCGGGGCGGGGGACGCAGCAATCACTTGATTCTGGACGATACCGCCCAGGCCATCCAGGCGCAACTACGCAGCGACCACGCTGCTAGCCAGTTATCGCTTGGGAGCATCACGCGCATCGATGACTGGCAGGGTAGGCAGGATGCGCGCGGGGAGGGGTTTGAACTGCGCACCGATGCTGTCGGGGCGATTCGGTCTGGCAGAGGTATGTTGGTCAGTACCGAGGCGCGGCCGTCGGGTCGCTCGCACGTCTCAGATGTGAATGAGCCAGCGTCACGTCTCGCGGAAGCGCAGACGTTGCATAGGGATTTGGGCGAAGTCGCCCAGCGGCATAAGGCGCAGAATAGCGGCGGCGACCAAAGCACCGTGGCGGACGCCTTACAGTCGCAGGTTGATGGCATTAAGGGCAGCACGAGCAGGCGCGGCGATGGCTCGTTTCCCGAGTTAAATGAACCGCATCTGTTGCTTGCTGCTGCAGGCGGGCTGCAAGCGACGACGCCTGCGACTGTACATGTCAGCGGTGGTAAGCATGTTGCACTCACGGCTGGCCGCAATTTGTCGGTTACGGCAGGCAAATCGTTGCTAGCGAGCGTGCTCGACAAGATCAGCTTGTTCGCGCAGAACGCGGGGATGAAGCTGTTTGCGGCTAAGGGTAAGGTCGAACTACAAGCTCACTCTGACAATATCGAACTCACTGCTGAGAAGACGGTAAAGGTCGTGTCGGCGACGGAGAACATCGAAGCGGCGGCGAAGCAGGAAATCCTGCTGACATCGGGCGGAGCCTATATCCGGATCAAGGATGGCAATATTGAGATTCATGCGCCGGGAAAAATCGATATCAAGGGGACGCAGCATTCGTTTGCCGGGCCGGCGCAGATGCCATATGCGTACCCTGACTTTCCGCAATCGCTCCCTAGCCTCCGCTGGCCGTTCTCGGAATGAGCTCGGTGTCTCACCTACATATACCAATATGCTAATTAGTTACCCCTTTCTCCCGCCTCGGCAGGCATCGGAAAATGACGAAGCTTGGGAGGCGCGCATACTCAGTCTTGAAATGCTCAACTCGGGTGTTTATCCCGCCAGCCTTCAATCCGTATGGCATGGCGGAATTCATTTGTGCGATCCGGGCAACCACGAGCCGGTGCGCGCAATCGCGGATGGTACGCTTGTGGCCTATCGTATGGCATCCGGAAAGGTTTCTCCGCAGGAAAGTCCTGCGGAAACAGGCGTTGATAACAGTTTCGTGCTGCTGCGTCACGAGACCGAAACTGCGGAGGCTGAACAGGGGGAAGGTTGTAACAAAGTTGTTTTCTACTCGCTGTATATGCATTTGATGAACGATGCCGAAGTGCGAAGTGAAGGTCGGCAGCATGCGGCGCGTCCTTTGCCACTACGAAGCGCTACCGGTGACGGTTCAGATGCAGAAAGCATTAGAGTCGATGGAGAGACCAAGGTTTACCGGAAGGACATTCTCGGATTTCCCGGCCTAAGCGCCGGTGGTCAGCGTATGATTCACTTTGAGATTTTCACCACGGATTCGGACTTAAACGAGTTCTTTGTTGATAGCCTCAGTACCGTCGTGGATGCGCAGGGAACTGCGAGTGGCAAAGTAGGTGTTTGGGGCGATAGTTACTTCGTAGTCCCCGCGGGTGCGTCTGTTCTCTCCTCGGCACCACACGCCGACGCGCACCACAAAATAGCTGGGCACGTATTTCCCACCGGCCAGGCCGGGACGACGGGCGCACGCCTCTTCGTGCGCATTGGGTATCGCAACGGCGACAAATTCACGACTGTATGGCGCGATAATGGTGGCACGCTTGCTCCGACGTTGTTGACAAGCCCCCAGGGTACGGTAGACAAGAGCTTTGAATATGCGCTGTATCCGCTTGCCAAAAAGCTTTACCGAAGTTGCCCTAGTGCGGGTTACGAGATGCTGCGCTTTGGCCGTGCGATTGGCCCAGATAAGCAGCTACTTGCTGTAGCGGATAAGCACCTGCATACTCTGATTACTTGGGACACAGGCAAAACCGGATACGTCGATCTCGCAGCCGATGGTATTAAGAAACTATCCGATGCGGATTTCCCCTCATGGCTCGGTTGGCAAAAGATCGCAGAGTCTGATGGCGCTTTCTCTGCCGATGGCATCTGCGATGTACCGAGCTTGCAGACACTCATGAGGTTAGCTATCAAACCAGGTGACACCGGTGATGCGGCAACGCAGGATTTTTCAACATTTGTTTCTGCGCCAGAAAATGCGTTGATACGTGAGCGGCTACGCCATCTGGTCTGCCGGTTCCGCACAGAATGGGACGGCTCCGACAATGAGCAGCGTTACGCACGCCTCAAGCAAAAGGACGGACTGGGGGACGGTGTCGATGGCCCTTTTTACGGTAAAGACGTCGATTACGACAAACAACTCGCGTTTTTCCGGAAACTTCAATTTTGGGGACAACCAGCCGACTGGATACACACCGGGCTAACCGATCCACAGGTGTGGCATTTCCATCCGTTCGGCTTTATTCAGCACATGCGCCGCTGTGGTTGGCGCTCGCTCAATGAAATTGCGCAATTGCTTCCGCGCTCTTCGTATGTGGGGATGCCATCGCGTCAGGACCACGTGAATATTGCGTGGGGCACCTCGGTTTCGCGCTGGACGCCCTACGTGCGAGCGTTCAATCAGGCGTTTCGCAAGTACGGTCTCGTGACACCGAACCGGCAGACGCATTACCTTGCGCAAACGTTCATCGAGACAGCGCGCATCGACACCATGCGGGAGCTTGGCCGCGGGCACAAGAATAGTCACGGACATTGGCCAACCCCGGCAATGCAGTACTATCAGGCTTTCTTCGGTCGCGGTTCCATGCAGCTCACATGGGCCGGCAATTACGACGAGTACCGCGATTTCCGTACTGCGGGTGCACTAGCCGACAATACATCTGGCGTCTATTCGGACTCGCGCATTACGCAGACATCACTGCACTATTGGGCCAATCCCGCCGATCATGGAACCGAGAAGCGGTGGTACCCTCGCTACGATCCAGACATCATCGCATCGGACCCATACAATGCCGCTGATAGCGGCGGATACTACTGGGTGTCAAAGCACCACGACGGTGCCTACGATATCAACAGCGTTTGCGACCGCGGGGTTACGGAGCAGACCATCGGACGTGTTTCGGTGCTTGTTAACGGCGGAGGCTTCGGCTACTTTGAGCGTCAGGGCTACGCTCACTACGTTGCGCGCTTCTTGAGCGACGATACGAGCGAGACGAGGACTGAAACGTTCAATCCGCATCACGGCAGCGTCACATCTGCAGTCACGGTGGACTATACACCTCAACGACCCTAACCAGACTTAACCTCGCCATGAAATATCGAATTGCTTGGTTCACCGCCACAGCGCTTGTAACTTTCACTTCGGCCTGCTGGGCCATCGGTCCCAACGTAAAGCACGACAAGCTGGAGATCACCGATCTGATCGAACGGTCGATTAGCGTCGTCTATACTAACAGAGGAGGCGATCAAGCCTTTGATGTGAAATCCGTGGGTATCGTGTCCTTCGAATCAGGGGAAACAAAGGCATGGCTGCTGCCGGTTCTCAACGGAAACGCGGACAATCATCCGCTGCGCTCGGGGCATTGTGATGTGCTGATCTATAAGAATGACAGTGACTACGTAACGCCGATAAAAATGACTCCGATATCGCTCGATGCCGTGCAGGATGACAAGTGTATCGGATTCGAGCGGCCGTTGATCGTGGACCGGGACAACAGCGGAACGTCGCCATTGGTTATCTACCCGACAATTTATGCGAATCGGCTCAAATCCACGGTTTGGCGCGTGTTTGTTTACGATGCACTAAACCGCTCGTTCTGCTATGCTCCGGAAGCATCGACCAGCTTGACAAAGGCGGCAAGCGCGATATCGATCAAGGACTCCGATGCAAGACGCGTCCTAGACAGCCTCCACTTGCCAGCGGACGCGTTGAAATGTGCCGCGCCGACAAAAGTCGACTGATCGCGAGTTCAAGGCATGCAACGGTTCCTGAGACTCAAAGACGACAAGGCTACGGCAAACGCAACGGTGCTCGCTAAGCCAACCACGATTCAGGTCGAAGGCCAAGATGTCGCGCCCAAGGGGGACGACATACAATGTCCGGCATGCAACGCTACTAGTAAGATCAAATGCGACGGCTCGCGTCGAGCGATGACCGCGCCTCGATGCAGAGCTTCCGCGCATGAAGGCCCTGACCTTCCGCCTGATATCCGATTATGTGTTGAGCGCTCGATGCCAGCTCGATGGCTGCCGGTCGTCGGTTGTTGGGTCCTCATGTGATGCGGCGCGGCCTTTTAGGGCGTTTAGCCCATTTCATTACACACAAGTCCGCGTGAGCGGCTTGTAAACTGTCGCGACTTGCCGTTTACTCTTGCTTTTTGCGCGGCACGCGAATGGCACGATCAACGGAGAGCTGGGCGGCAATGGAATTC
>NZ_JAAAYE010000092.1 GCF_013282575.1 Paraburkholderia sp. NMBU_R16 | reverse complement strand
ACGACGGAATCCTTGCCGCCCGAAAACAGCAGCGCCGGCTTGGCGCATTCCGCTACCAGCTCGCGCAGAATGTGGATCGATTCCGCTTCCAGCCAATCCAGGTGGTCCATGCGGTTCGTCGTGACCGAAAGCGGGGTCGTGGCGGAGGGTTCCAGAATCGTGCTCATATGGGTGTCGTTCCTATCGTTTGCCCGGCCGGCGCCGGTTATCCAGCGTTGCCGCGGGCACTCGTCTACTGCGTTGCTTCGTTATGCCGTCGGTTTCGTATCGGCGGGGATGACGCTGATCGGCGGAAGCTGCGACATCGGCGACATATGCAAGCCGCACTCCTTCGTATCGCGCGATTCCCACCACCAGCGTCCGGCCCGGCTGTCCTCGCCGGGGCGGATGGCCCGCGTACAGGGCTCGCAGCCGATGCTCGGATAGCCGCGCGCATGAAGCGGATTCACGGGCACGTCATGCTGCGTCAGATATGTCCACACTTCCGCCTCGCTCCAATCGGCGAGCGGGTTGTACTTGGCGATGCCGCGCGCGGCGTCGTGCTCTTCTTCGTGCAGTTCGGCGCGCGTCACCGACTGCTCGCGGCGCTGGCCCGTCACCCAGGCATCGACACCTGAGAGCGCACGGTTCAGCGGCTCGACCTTGCGGATTTCGCAGCAACGCTTGCGCAATTCGACGCTTTCGTAAAACGCGTTGAGTCCATGCTCGCTGACATAGGCGTCGACCGATTCCGGTTGCGGATGAAACTGCTCGATCTCATACCCATAGCGTTCGCGCACGCGCGCGATCATGTCGATCGTCTCGGCATGCAACCGTCCTGTATTCAACGAGAAGATGCCGATTGCGGCGCCGCGCGACAAAATCGCATGCGTGAGCACCATGTCCTCGGCCGCGAGGCTGCTCGCGAGTTTGACCTTGCCATCGTGGCGGGCCGCGATCGTATCGATCAGCGCATTCAGGCGTTCGACCTTGGCGGCCAGCGCCGCGCTATCCGCGCGGCCGGCCAGCTCGGCTGGGTTGACCACGGCGCTCATGCGCGCTCCTCCGCGGCCGCGGCGCGGCGACGAAAAAGCGGCTGCGGCGTGTCGACCGCCGATTGATACTGCACCGAGAACTCGCCAAACGCTTTCAGCGCATCGTGAATGTCCTTGTCCGGGCGGACCGCGAACGCGTCGAAGCCGCAACGCGCCATGAAGTTCAGCTGATCGCGAAGCACGTCGCCGATTGCGCGCAACTCGCCGCGCCAGTCGTAGCGCTCGCGCAACAGGCGCGCGATGCTGTAGCCGCGGCCGTCGCGAAACACGGGAAAGTCCACGCCGATCAGCGCGATTTTCTCGAAGTCGACAACGAGATCGGCCGGCTCGTCATCGGGCGCGAGCCATACGCCGAGCGACGCCGTGTCGCGCTGCGCAACAAGCGCTTCACGCGCTTGCTTCCACAAGACGAACGGCACGAGTATGCGACCGGCGGGAAGCTGATCGAGCGTCGGCAGGCTGCCGTCTTCAAGCGCGCGTACGAGATGCCAATCGTCCTCGAGCACGGTCCGGTTCTTGATAATCGAAGTCATCTGCGAGTGTTCCTTCTCTTTCCTTCTTGCTCTCGTCGGTGTCAGGCGTGCGCGGGCTGGCGCGACGCATAGACGCGTTCCTTGAACGGCGCCATACCGATTCGATTATAGGTATCGATGAACCGCTCGCCGTCGATACGATTTTCGACGAAAGTATCGATCACTTTGGTCACGACATCGGGCATTTCCTGAGCCGCGAACGACGGCCCGATCACACGGCCGAGATGCGCAAGCGTCGCGCCCGTGCCCTGTTCGCCGCCGAGCGTCAGCTGATACCACTCCGAGCCGTCCTTATCTACGCCCAGAATGCCGATGTTCCCGACGTGATGGTGGCCGCACGAATTGATACATCCCGAGATGTTCAACGACAGGTCGCCCAGGTCGTACACGTAGTCGAGATCGTTGAAACGGTCCTGGATCGCCTGCGCGATGGGCAGCGACTTCGCATTCGCGAGCGAGCAGAAATCGCCGCCCGGGCACGCGATGATATCGGTCAGCAAGCCGATGTTCGCGGTCGCGAAACCTTGCTTCTTCGCCTCTTCCCAGAGCGCGAACAGATCGCGCTTCTTCACGTCCGCGAGGATCAGGTTCTGTTCGTGGGACACGCGAATTTCACCGAACGAGTACTGGTCGGCCCAGTCCGCCACGGCTTCCATTTGCTCCGCGGTCGCATCGCCGGGCGCGCCCTTGGGCGGCTTCAAAGACAGCGTGACGGCAGCGTAGCCCGGCACCTTGTGCGGGCGCATGTTGCGCTCGACCCAGCGTGCGAACGCCCGGTTTTCAAGCAGATGCTTTTCGAACGATGCGTCCGTATCCGACAACTTCTCGTACGGCTGCGGCTGAAAATGTCGCGCGACGCGGTCGTATTCCGCTTGCGTCAGCGTCGAGGGACCGTCCTTCAGGTGCTGCCATTCCTCTTCGACCTGCTGCGCGAACTTCTCGGGGCCGAGTGCCTTCACGAGAATCTTGATGCGCGCCTTGAAGAGGTTGTCGCGGCGGCCGAAGCGGTTGTAGACGCGCAGCACGGCCTCGCAATACGTGAGCAGGTGCTGCCACGGCAGGTTTTCGCGAATCACGGCACCGATGATCGGCGTACGGCCCAAACCACCGCCCGCGAGGATCGCGCAGACCACCTCGCCCGCTTCGTTCTTCGACAGATAGACACCGAGATCGTGGATCTGCACCGCAACGCGGTCTTCTTTCGATCCCGACACGGCGATCTTGAACTTGCGCGGCAGCCAGCTGAATTCGGGGTGGAAAGTCGACCATTGGCGCAGAATCTCCGCCCACGGGCGCGGATCGACGATCTCGTCGGGCGCCACGCCGGCGAACTGGTCGGCCGTGATGTTGCGGATGTCGTTGCCTGACGTCTGGATGCCATGCATCTGCACCGATGCCAGGTCTGCCAGCAGGTCGGGCGTGTCCTCGAGCTTGATCCAGTTGTACTGGATGTTCGTACGCGTCGAGAAGTGACCGTAGCCACGGTCGTACTTGCGCGCGATGTGTGCGAGCATGCGCAACTGGTCGCTGCGCAAGTTGCCGTACGGAATCGCGATGCGGTGCATGTACGCGTGGCGCTGCATGTAAAGGCCGTTCTGCAGACGCAGCGGGCGGAATTCATCCTCGCTCAATTCGCCCGACAAGCGGCGGCGGACCTGGTCGCGATACTGCGCGACGCGCTCGTCGACGATAGTCTGGTCGTACTGATCGTATTGATACATTCGGGGACCCCAGGTTGTGTCGCGCCGCGGCCTGGTCCGCGACGCCCGAATTGCTGTCCGTGCCTGCCGACGCCCGCCATCCGGGCCGCCAGCTCATTTGCTAATGACGAAAACTGCTAAGCGTATTGATAAACGTCTGGGGATCGTAATAAACTGGCCTTATATTTCAAACGACTTAAAAATTGTTTCCTTATGCGCAAGGGTTATAAATGAACCTGCACCAGTTCCGGTTCGTGCGCGAGGCCGTCCGCCAGAATTTCAACCTGACGGAGGCCGCGAAGGCGCTCTACACGTCGCAGCCCGGCGTTTCGAAGGCGATCATCGAGCTCGAGGACGAGCTTGGGGTCGAAATCTTCACTCGGCACGGCAAGCGCGTGCGCTCGCTGACCGAGCCGGGGCGGATCATCCTGGCGTCCGTCGAGCGGATCCTGCAGGAAGTCGAAAGCCTGAAGCGGGTCGGCAAGGATTTCGCCGCGCAGGATCAGGGCAATCTCATCATTGCGGCTACGCATACGCAGGCCCGGTACTCGCTGCCGGCCGCCATCGCCGAGTTCAAGCGACGTTTTCCGAAGGTCCACCTTTCGATTCTGCAAGGTAGCCCGACGCAGGTTGCCGAGATGGTCATGCACGACCATGCCGACATCGCCATCGCGACCGAGGCGATCTCCAACTATAAGGAGCTGGTCTCGCTGCCGTGCTTTCAGTGGCATCACGTCGCGATCATGCCCGCGGACCACCCGCTGCTGCAGCGCAAACAGCTTTCACTGGAGGATCTGGCGCAGTACCCGCTCATCACGTATGAAGCCGCGTTCGCCGGCCGCACGAAGATCAACGAGGCGTTCGCGCGGCGCAATCTGACGCCCGACGTGGTCCTCGAGGCAATCGATGCCGACGTCATCAAGACCTACGTCGAGTTGGGGCTCGGCGTGGGCATCATGGCCGATATCGCCTTCAACGCGGAACGCGACAAGCATTTGCGCGCCATGCCGGTCGGCCATCTCTTCGGCACGAATCTGACCAGGATCGCCCTGAAACAGGGGGCGTATCTGCGCAGCTATGTCTATACGCTCGTCGAGCTGCTTTCGCCGTCGCTCACGCGCAAGCTGATCGAGCAAGCGCTCAAGGGTGAACACGAAAACTACGAGCTCTGAAGTCACAACAACCGAGAGAGAGATCACATAGTGTCGATCGCCGCCTTCTTGCGCCGCGCCTGCGCGTGCGCCGCATTTGCGCTTGTCTCCGCTGCGCACGCCGACCTGAAGGTCGGCATCGATTTGTCATCGACGGGGCCCGCAGCCGTGATTGGCATCACGAGCAAGAATGCCATCCAGATGTGGCCGACCACCATCGCCGGTCAAACGGCGCGGTACATCGTGCTCGACGACGGCACCGACCCGGGCAAAGCCGTTGCGAACATCCGCAAGCTCATCGATGAAGACCATGTCGACGTGATCGTCGGGCCGAATATCACGCCGGCGGCGCTCGCGGCGCTCGACCCGGTGGCCGCCTCGCATACGCCGATGATCACGCTGATCGGCTCCGCGAGCGTTGTCGAGCCGCAGGAAGGCAAGCGCGTCTGGGCGTTCAAGATGGCGCAGACCGATGGCGCGATGGCCGATGTGATGACGCGCTACATGGCGAACCATGGCGTGAAAACGGTCGGTTTCATCGGTTTCGCCGACAGCTACGGCGACGGTTGGCTCAATGAGTTCACGAAGTTTGCCGAGCTGCGGCATATCCGGCTCGTCGCGACCGAGCGTTTCAATCGCAACGATGCGAGCGTGACCGGGCAGGTATTGAAGCTCATGGCGGCCAGGCCCGATGCGGTCCTCGTTGCGGGTGCCGGTACGCCCGCTGCGCTACCGCAGCGCACGCTCGTCGAGCGCGGGTTCAAGGGGCCGATCTATCAGACGCACGGCATTGCGACACCCGAGTTCATCCGGCTCGGCGGCAAGGAGGTCGAAGGTACCCTGTTTCCGACCCAGCCGGTCGTCGTGGCGCGTACGCTGCCTGCCGGTCATCCCGCGAAAAAGGCGGCCCTCGCCTTCGTGACGGCATATGAAGAGAAATATGGCGCAGGATCGGTGACGCAGTTTGCCGGCGACGCCGCCGGCGTTTATCCGCGTTTGCAGGATGCCGTGGCGCGAGCGTTGAAAAAGGCACAGCCTGGTACGGAGCAGTTTCGCGAGGCATTGCGGGAGGAGCTCGAGCACGCGCACGAGCTCGTCGTGCCCAACGGCGTCGTGAACACGAGCGCGAAGGACCACGTGGGGCTCGATCAGCGTGCGAGCGTGATGGGTGCGATTCGTGGTGGGAAGTTCGTCTTTATCAGCGAATGATGGGGGCAGCGGTTTGCGCTGAAGGCCCGACGCTGCCGCCGACGGGTGGAATTGCCCAATCGCGCGCTGCGGAATGTTGCCGACGCCCGCGTTTTCGGCCATAATCGCGCTCTTCGCCAGCGCATTCTTGCGCCGGCCACCGAAAGCCCAGGTGGTGAAACAGGTAGACGCAGGGGACTCAAAATCCCCCGCCGCAAGGCGTGCCGGTTCGAGTCCGGCCCTGGGCACCAGAACTCTCGCTAATCCCTTGATTTCCCAATGAATCACCCGCCGACCGGCGTCAATCCGGCGCAGCGTGATGCCGTGACGCGCCTCGACGTCCAGCAGGGCCTCCGGAAAAGCCCGAGGCCGAACGGCGGCGACGGCGTATAGTGCTTTTTCCATCTCTGCGAGCGAGGGCGCAGACATGAACTTTCGCGAAACCATCGGCGCGCGCAGCTACTGCTTCGACAGCCTGGCGGCCCTGCTCGCCAAAGCCAGCCCGCGCCGCTCGGGCGACGAGCTTGCCGGGCTCGCCGCCGATTCGGAGGCGGAGCGCGCGGCCGCGAAAATGGCACTGGCCGCCGTGCCACTTCGTGCGTTCCTGGATGAAGCGGTGATCCCGTATGAAGCCGACGAGGTCACGCGCCTCATCGTCGACGATCATTCGCCCGAAGCGTTTGCGCCGATTGCGCATCTGACCGTGGGCGATTTTCGCGATTGGCTGCTGGCCGACACCACCGATAGCGCCATGCTGACGGCCGTTGCCGCAGGTCTTACGCCCGAAATGGTGGCCGCCGTGTCCAAGCTGATGCGCAATCAGGACTTGATACTCGCCGCGCGCAAGCGTCCCGTCGTCACACGCTTTCGCAATACGGTGGGATTACCAGGCCATCTTGCCGTGCGCCTGCAGCCGAACCACCCCACCGACGATCTGAAAGGCATCGCCGCGTCGATCGTCGATGGGCTCATGTACGGCTGCGGCGACGCGATGATCGGTATCAACCCCGCGTCGGATTCGCTCGCTGCTATCACGGCGCTGCTGACGATGATGGATGAATTCCGCCGCGCGTATGACGTACCGACGCAGACATGCGTACTGACGCACGTCACGAACACGCTGGCCGCGATCGAAAACGGCGCGCCCGTCGACTTGATCTTTCAATCGATCGCCGGCACAGAGAAGGCCAATGCCGGATTCGGTGTCTCGCTATCGCTGCTCGCCGAAGCGTACGACGCAGGTCTGTCGTTAAAGCGCGGGACGGTTGGCAACAATCTGATGTACTTCGAGACAGGACAGGGCAGCGCGCTTTCCGCCAATGCGCATCACGGCGTCGATCAACAAACCTGCGAGGCCAGAGCTTATGCGGTCGCCCGCAAGTTCAATCCGTTCCTGACCAACACGGTAGTGGGCTTCATCGGGCCGGAATACTTGTACGACGGCAAACAAATCATCCGCGCGGGCCTCGAAGATCACTTCTGCGGCAAGCTGCTCGGCGTGCCCATGGGCTGCGACATTTGCTACACGAACCATGCCGAAGCGGACCAGGACGATATGGACACACTGCTGACCTTGCTCGGCACCGCCAACGTCAACTTCATCATGGGCGTGCCCGGCGCCGATGACATCATGTTGAATTATCAAAGCACATCGTTTCACGATGCGCTCTATGTGCGGCGTCTGCTCGATCTTCGACGCGCACCCGAGTTCGAAGCGTGGCTCGAATCGATTCGCATCACCGATGCGGCCGGGCAGATCCAGCATCAGTCAAGCAAGCCGCTGCTCCTCGATTGGATTCCATCATGAAAGAGGAAGGCCAGGATGTGAGGGGTAGGCATACGGGGACGATCGAAAAGAACCCCTGGAGCGCGTTGCGTCGGTTCACCGATGCCCGCATCGCACTGGGACGCTCGGGTGCGAGCCTGCCGACTGCGCCGCTGCTCGCGTTCATCGCGGCGCACGCACAAGCACGCGACGCAGTTCACGCGCCGCTCGATACCGAAGCGCTCAGGCGTGAACTCGATCGGAGGACGCTCGATTCCATCGAAGTGCACAGCGCCGCACAAAGCCGCGAGCAGTACCTGCGGCGTCCCGACCTTGGGCGAATACTTGATGCACCGAGCGCCGCGGATCTCGCGCAACACGCGACGTCGGCGGAAGTGCGGCCCGATCTGATCTTCGTCATTGCAGACGGACTGTCGGCTCGCGCCGCGGCGTCCCACGCGCTTCCTGTCATCGATCGGACCATCGCACAGTTGAAAGGCTGGCACGTGGGCTCGATTGTCGTGGCAACGCAGGCGCGGGTAGCGATTGGCGACCCCATAGGCGAGTTGCTGAAGGCGAACATGGTGGCGGTGTTGATCGGGGAACGGCCCGGGCTCAGTTCGCCGGCGAGCCTCGGTATCTACCTGACGTACCAGCCGCAAACCGGACGCAGCGATGCGGAACGCAATTGCATTTCGAACGTGCGGCCGGAGGGGCTCAATTACGATGCGGCGGCGTTCAAGCTTCTACACCTGCTCGAAGCAGCGCGAACGCGCAAGCTCACCGGTGTCGGGCTGAAAGACGAAAGCGTTTGGGACGGGGCGCTATTGGGTGCGAACGAGAGCGCGCGGCAGTGAGCGTTGAGCTCGCGCCGCGCCCGTTTTCGTGTTCAGACCGGCGACGGATTGCGCTCGGCGAAACCTTCCTGATGCCAATAGGGATAGACTGGCCTGACCCTGCTCGCCTCGTCGAGCTGCCGCATCTGCTCCTGCGTCAAGCTCCATCCCACCGCGCCGAGATTTTGCCGCAATTGCTCCTCGTTGCGCGCGCCGATCAGCACCGTGGAGACGGTCGGCCGCTGCAGCAGCCAGTTGAGCGCGATCTGTGGGATCGTCTTGCCAGTCTCCTGCGCAATGGCATCAAGCGCGTCGACCACGCGGTACAGGTACTCGTCGGGCACCGGCGGACCGATATCGGCCGTCTTGTGCAAGCGGCTCACCTCGGGCAACGGCTGGCCACGGCGTATCTTGCCCGTCAGCCGCCCCCAGCCGAGCGGGCTCCAGACGACAGCGCCGACGCCCTGGTCGAGCCCCAGCGGCATCAACTCCCACTCGTAGTCGCGGCCGATCAGCGAGTAGTACGTCTGATTTGCGACGTAGCGCGGATAGCCGTAACGGTCGGCTACGTCGAGCGATTTCATCAGATGCCAGCCTGAGAAGTTCGATACGCCCGTGTAGCGAATTTTGCCCGCGCGAACGAGGTCGTCCAGTGTCGAAAGTACTTCCTGCATGGGCGTCTTTGCATCGAAGCCGTGAAGTTGGAACAGATCGATGTAGTCGGTCTGCAGGCGCTTCAATGCGGCGTTGACGGCGCTGATCAGATGGTGACGCGACGAGCCCACGTTATTCGGTTCGTCGTTGACGCGGAAGGTGGCCTTCGTCGAAATCAGGACCTTGTCGCGGCGGCCTCTGAGCGCTTCGCCCAGGGTCGACTCCGATGCGCCATCGGAGTAGATGTCGGCGCTGTCGAAGAGCGTCACGCCGGCGTCCAGACAGATGTCGACGAGCCGGCGCGCCTCGGCTACGTGCGTTTCGCCCCAGGCTTGAAAGAGCTCGCCCTTGCCGCCGAATGTGCCTGTGCCAAAGCCGAGCACCGGGACTTTGAATCCCGATGCGCCGAGATGTCGATATTCCATATTTGACCTCGCTGAAAAGGGACGGAAGATTCCGGCGCCTGAAGCCGGCCTTTCAGCGTACTGCAATGGAAATTTGGGCGCTGGCAGGTGCGCAGTTTGGCGTCGTCGGACGAGGGAACGTCACATTCGTAGGCCGAACTGCGCCGCCCATTGACCGGGCGAATGCACTGTCGCGGATTGGTTTCGCCAGTGGACGATGCCCAGCTCGATGGAACGAATGCAAATCACGCTCAGATAGTCCTGATCCGCGGCTTCGGGCCAATCTAGCAATGCGGCTTTGGCCACTTGCGGACTGATTTGCTCGCAATGAAGATCGGAATCGGGCAGCGTAAAGGAAATCGCGGCGCCGCGAGTGGTAGTAGTGCCGCCTTGGGACCGACTCATGCGCGAGGTGCCGACGCTGACGCCCACTTCGCCGACGCCCGGTACCGTCGATACCGCCTGCTGAACTCGACCGAGCTCGCGAAAAGTCGGACTCATGAAGTGCATCCCGATGCCCGCGCCGATTGCAATCACGATTGCAACGCCGGCCAGTATGTTCCAGTGCAACGGCCGAACCGGCGTGCGCGTCCCGGTCGTCGCGGCCACGGGCACAACGATAGTGGACGTCGCGAGATCCTGAAGTGTTCTGCGCGTGGGCCGATTGAAGAGATAGAGATAGCCGAGCGCGAATAGCCAGACGGCGAGCAATACGCCGTTGATCAGCACGAGCCACTGCCACGCGGGCGCATTCCACATGGAGCCGATGAATGGAGAACCGCCGAGGACAGTGGGCACGCCGACGATCGCATAGCGCAGCCATGCCTGCGAGTACCGCACGGGACCGAGGCCCGTTGGATCGAGACGGGCTACTTTGATATTCATGAGCCGCTTGCCAAGCGACTGACCGCGCCCCGGCGCGCCTTCGAGGAAGGTGAAGTAGAGCGCGCCGATCGCGAAACCGATCAACTTTCCCCATTGCCCGAGGCGCATGAGCGCGTCGCCCGCGAGCACAATGAGTGCTAAGCCGATCAGGGCGAGAATCAATCCGTCGAGCCAGAATGCGAAGCTTCTGCGCCAAAAGCCCACCACATTTCTTGTTGGTCGACTGTCGTCCGGCTCGCCCGTAATGGCGTTCATTGTGTTCCTTTTTTCATTACTGATTGGCTCGGCAGGCCTGGGATCCACTTCTTCTCCTGCGGATGCAACTGCCGATTAAACAAATCCATTCCTATCGAAATGCTATCTGAACCACGGACCCAAGCTTTCGGGCTCGTCGCTCAGTAGGCCAGCTCTTCGGAGATCCTTAGCAGCTTGCTGAAATACCACTCGCCTGGTCATCGGACGAGGTGGCCGAAGCGTTGATAAGAAAGCCCTGTCTGCCTCCTGAAGATCATGCGCGGTAGCGACACATTCACCGAGAAGTTGTTCAC
>NZ_JAAAYE010000091.1 GCF_013282575.1 Paraburkholderia sp. NMBU_R16 | reverse complement strand
TGCAACATGCGCCGAGCGTCAATCAACAAACGCTTGTCAGCGTCAATCAACATCGGCATCATCAACCTCGCCGCGACATTCTCATCTTGTTTGTCGCGCGTCTCTCATCCAGATTGTCGCGCCACATGCTGCTGCGCGAACGAACTGTCGAGCCATGATCGTGTTGCTGCCGCGTTCGTTGCAGGGGCGCCTGCTGGTCCTTATAACCGGAGTGGTCGCCACGGTATGGCTGATCGCCGCCGTACTGACCTGGCGCGATGCGCGACGCGAAATCGATCGGTTGCTCGACAGCCATCTCGCGCAGGCCGCTGCGCTGCTGGTGATGCAGCAGGCCCGGCCCGTGCACGACGACGAAGCGCTGGACGCTCCGATTTTGCATCCCTATGCGCCGAAAGTCGCGTTCCAGGTTTTCCACGAGGGGCGATTGGGCATGCATTCCGCCAATGCGCCCGCGCAGCCCATGGTGCCGCGGCCGCGCAAGCAGAAGCAGGGTTTTTCGACCGTGCAGATCGACGGGGCGGCATGGCGGGTATTTGCCGCATCCGGGTACGAGCACGATGTGGAGGTTTACGTGGGCGAGCGGATCGACTCGCGCACGTCGATCCTGCTGGCCGTCATGCGCAGCGCATTTTGGCCGATGGCGGGCGCGTTGCCGCTGCTCGCGCTCGTGACGTGGTGGGCGGTCCGGCGCGGCGCTGCGCCGCTGCGCGAGCTTGGGCGCGTGCTGGCACGACGCGATCCTCGCGCGCTGGATCCGGTTCGGATGGAACGCGTACCCCAGGAGATGCAGCCGATGCTCGACGCACTCAATCGTCTGTTCGATCGCATCGGGGCCGTACTCGACGCTGAGCGACGGTTCACTGCCGATGCGGCGCACGAACTGCGCACGCCGATCGCCGCCATCAAGGCCCAGGCGCAGGTCGCGATGGCGGAAGACGATGCAGGGCTTCGCAAACACGCGCTGGGCGGCGTGCTCGAAGGGTGTCGCCGCGCGGTGCGCCTGGTCGACCAGCTTTTGATGCTTTCCCGCCTGGAGGCGGGAGCTGCGGCGCCCAGCGCTTCGGTGGATCTCGGTGCGCTTGCAAAGCGGGTGATCGCCGAGATCGCGCCTCAGTCGCTTGCGAAGCGGCAGCAATTGGAACTGGATGCGCCGCAAACGTATGTCGTGTCCGGCAACGAGATGCTGCTTGCTTCGCTGGTCCGGAATCTCGTCGACAACGCCGTGCGCTACAGCCCCGCGGGCGCGCGCATCGCGGTATCGCTGTCCCGCCGCCAAGGCGGCGTCGCACTGATCGTCGAGGACAGTGGGCCGGGTCTGTCGGACGACGAGCTGCATCGGCTCGGCGAGCGGTTTTTCCGCGGCCGAACGGACGGGCAAAGCGGAAGCGGCCTCGGATGGTCCATCGTGCAGCGCATCGCGAGCGTGCACGGCGCCACTGTCGGCGCGGACGGATCGCGCTCGTTGGGCGGCTTGCGCGTGACGGTGTTCTTTGCACGGTGAGCGTTGACTCAGATCAACAGGCGGGCAGGCCTCGTTGTTAATGTGATCTGCACGCACCCGTTCGAGCCCTGGGTTTGCGATGGAGACCGTCTTTGCCATTCAGGCAGTCAGCAAGATGTACCCGATGGGGAGCGTCGACGTCTGCGCGCTCAGCGACATCGACCTCGAACTGAAAGCCGGCGAGTTCGTCGTGCTGCTCGGCGCGTCCGGCAGCGGCAAATCGACGTTGCTCAATCTGATGGGTGGGCTCGATACGCCCACGAGCGGTCGAGGCCGGCGCCGGCTCGATCTTTCCCGATAATCGTCACTACGGCGTACTGTGGATGGGAGCCGACGCCGTATCGGCTGCCTTGAGCAGGGACGGGGCGTTCAACGACATCGCGCTGGCGACGGAACATGGCGCGACGGTGGCAGAGGTCGTCGCACGGATCGATCGCGAGCTCGCATCCTACGGCGGGCTCGGGGCGATTACGCGCGAAGACCAAGTATCGAACCGCTTACGAGTACCTGTTCGACGTTCAGTTTCAGCGCGTCGAGCGGGGAGCGCGCACAGCAATTGGCGTCGCTACGTGTCCTCGGCTTCACCCGTGCCGAGGTTGCCTGGATCCTGCTTGGCGAACAGTTCGTCCTTGCGTCACTCGCGATACCGGCCGGCCTGATGCTTGGTTATGGCGTGTGCGCGTTACTGGCGAAGCGGCTTGCGACCGATCTGTACCGTCTGCCGCTCGTGGTCGAGCCGTCCACATTCGCATACGCGTTTATCGTGACGGCCGGTGCGGTCGCGGGTTCGGGGGCGGTCATGGCATGGAAGATCGGTGGTCTCGATATCGTTGCCGTCCTGAAGGCGAGGGAATCGTGAAGCGCACTGGAAAACGGCACATAGTACTGTCCGCGATCGGTGCGCTTGGCGTGGTCCTGGCGCTGGCCTATGCGTTCTGGCCGGCCCCGATGCTCGTCGACACGGCGCCGGTGAGTCGGGGACCGCTGCGCGTCACGATCGACGAGGACGGCGAAATTCGCGCGCACGACCGTTACGTGGTCACTGCGCCGGTCGCGGGCGGCTGCTGCGCGTGGGGTTGCGCGAAGGCGACCAGGTGGGCGCCGGGCAGGTCGTCGCGGTACTCGTACCATTACCGATGACTCCCGGCGAAAGTCCCGAGCAGCGCGCACGCGTGGACTCGGCTCGGGCGTCGTACCGCGATGCCCGCGTTCGATCCCGATAAGACGGAAACGTCGGGCGTCAGATTTGCGAGGGGCGCGGCGTGCAGGCATGCGCGATGTTGATGTGAGTCAAAACGATAGGCGCGTTCTGGCAGCAGGATGTCGATATGAGTCCATTGCACGGCGTAATCATGTATGCCAGGCATGTGGGCGATGCAACGATCGATGCGCCGGGGGAGACCATGCCGAGGCTGAGCGGATTTTTAACGATTCTTGCGTCGATGCTGCTGAGCGCGACTACCGGTGCAGTTCAGGCCGATCAATTGAGTCGAAGCGTGACGACAAGCGGATTGACGGTGCACTTCGGCGTGATGCCCGCCGAGAAGGCACGATCAGTGGACCGCGGCGCGAGCGCTCCCGAGGAATCGACGTCTGGTTCTGTCCATGCCACTTACCACCTCGTCGTCGCGCTGGTCGACAAGTCGACCGGCGAGCGTATCGATGGCGCGACTGTCACGGCAAAGATGACGAGCCCCAGCCACAAGACCCGCACGCGGACGCAAGTGAAACCGTTGCAGGAAATGCGAATCAACGACACGGTAACCTACGGCAATTATTTCGACATGCCTTGGCAAGGCCGCTATCGCATCGATCTTTCGGTCAAAAGAAAAGACCGATCTGAACCGATCCACGCCCGGTTGAATTACGACCATCACTTCTAATATTGGCGCCACGCCCCGGCCGATGCGCCGCGCGGTTGCCACCAGAACCGCCCAGTGCTCAGGTTCGGGTCGTTGATCGCGAGGTAGGTCGTGCTCCAGAGCTGCGCCGCATTGGCTTCCGTCGCGTCGGCGGCATGCGTGCCGAAGGCTTCGGGCTGATAGTTGCCGTTCACATAGGACCAGGTCCACATCTCCGAGGCTCGCATGGAAGCGGCGTTGGAGATGACTTGCCAGACGCGCAACCGGGCGCTCGAGAGCAAGGTGCGCGTATCGGCTGACAGGTCCTGGCGCGCGAGCTGCCGATCGAGACCGGCCACCCACATGGCTTGCTGCCACGACCAGACGACAGTGCCGTGGTAGGCCGCGTTCGTAAAGCGCGGCCAGAGCGATGAATTCGCATAGGCAGGGTTGGCGATCAGTAAACCGGCATCGGTGACGAGCCCGGCAGGGAACGGTTGAACGGCCGCCGACACGATGCGTTGCAACGTGTCTTCCGACGGCGTGCCGAACAGCAGCGCGAAACCGCCATCGGAGTTCATGATCGGGATCGGGTTGCCCTGCTCGTCGAGCGAGACGGCGTAGAACGACAGCGTCGAGGCGGGCAAGGTGCCGGTCGGCACGCCGGCTTGCGCGGCATAAGTCGGCAATTGCGCTGCCGCTTGCGCGGGCGTGACGTTCACTTGAAAAAACGGCGGCGCGGCCGATTCCCAGACCGACGCCTGCTGCGCGGCATCGGCAAGCGCGGCGCGCGCATCGCCCGAGAGGTATGGGTCCAGCAACCCGCTATCGACGAAGCGGCTCGCCGCGCGAAGCGCGGCCGGAACGAGCACCGCGTTGACATCGTAGGGATAGACGCCGCCGCCCAGGCCGTCGGTGCTGTCGCGCCAGTTGCCGACGATCTGCCCGGCGCGCAGATGGATCAGGTTCGATGCGGTGCTTTGCTGCGTGAACGCCCGCGCGGTGTTTGCCACGCGTAGCAGGTTGGTCACGAAGCGGCTGCCGTTCGTTTGACCGTTGCTCTCGGCCTGGGCGAGGTAAGCCGCCGCCCGTGCGGCCCCGCGCGGATCGTCGATGAGCCACGCCGCCATGATCGGCGCGAGCATGTAGTCCCCGTCGATCATCTTGTAGTCGTAGCTCGGTGTGGCATCGTTGGAACGGCCATTCTTGCGATTGTCGATGACGGCAAACTCGCCGATTCCTTCCTCGTGCGCCACCATACCGTCCGCCGAAAGACGGCTCAGCACGGACGTGAGACCTGCTTCGATCGCCGTCGGCTGCAGAACGGGCATCAACATGCGCACCGAGATCAGCGTGTCGCGGCCGAAGTAGGTGTCGTACTGCCACGAGCCTGCGAGCAGCTTGTCCTGATAGCTCAGGAACTCGACGACGTTCTGGCTCTGCGTATCGGGATTCACCGCATTACTGAAAAGGCTCGCATGGGTAATCGGTGTAAGGGGTGTTTCGCCTGTGAGCGCTTGAATCTGCAAATGAAGTGCGGTGCTTCCATTCGCAGCCTGCAGCACGAGCGCACCGCTCGCGTTCGTCGAAACCGTGCCGCCGGTCACCGTCACTGTGAGCGCATAGCCGGGCGCGCCATCGGCCCGAGCCCGCTGCCAGCGAAGCGTGTTGTTCTGCACGAACGGCGGCGTCACGATCTCGGGCGGCACCGAGTTACCGCCATTGAAGTCGCGCAGAAAGCGCACCGAACTCAGCAGCGCCTGCCGGATCGAGAGCGTTGTCGTGTCGACCGATACGTTTGCGGTGATGCCCTGGAGCGTGCGACCGAGCAGATCGTGGCCGACACTCGGCGCGATGGGCGTATCGAGGCTCCAGTTGACGGGTCGAGCAGTATCGTCGAACCAGAGCCCGGCGCCGCTGTTGCCGGCCGGAAATACGACGAGCAGTCGCGGCCGCGCCGACGAGCGCATCAACAAATGCGCGGCCACGCTGCCTTCGCGGTAAAACGCGTTGAGCTGGCCACCCGCATTCATCGGGAATGCGAGTGCCGCGGTGCTGCCCGGCTGTGAGGCGCTGTCGCTGCTGCCGCCCGAGCAGCCCGCCATCAGGACCGCCAGCAACATGAGCCAACCGGCTATATGAGCTCGAATCGTCCTCGCATTCACGAGCGCCTCCTTTTATTTTTTGTTGATCGAATTCGATGTTGTCGGCCCTGGTCGTAGCAAATGTGGTGCCGTGCAGTACAAAGAAGGAGGGCAATGGCGCGGAATAATGCGTTGCGAGCAACTTGCAGAAAGAAAAATCGTTGGAATTTCGAGAGAAAAGGTTCAAGCGGATGTAGATATTTCAGGATTTTGATCCCGTGTCTGATTTTTTGATGCGTTATGGGTTCGGTGACGGGCATCGAAATAGAGTAGCCCGCGTTGCCGGACGGGTGGGCGATGGGCACTGCGCCGCAGCCGTTGGACTCCCTTTCACCGATTCATTCGAATACTCACGAACCTCATGAAATTTCCTCCGCTTGCCACGCATTTGGTCTCGCTTCCCGACGGGAAGCCGCAAAACAACGCGCTCGGATTCTGCACGAGCACTTCGCGAAACCCGGATGCGATCGCCACGCTGACGCCATTCGGGACAGGATGGGCGAAGCGTGTATGGCAAGGAACGAAGGTCGTCGTCAAATGGCTGCAGCTTCCTGGGCAGCCTGAGTTCCTCCACCTTCTCGACGGTGAAACCTCGACGACGATGAGGCTGCCGCGGCGTTTGAAGCAACGCGAATCGCTCGAACTGGTGACAGTGGCGACGCCGTTTGCCGAGCATTCCCCGGCGGATACGCTGCTTTACTATGGGACGACATCGATATTCGCGGCCAATTTCGTCAGCATTACCCCGCTGGGCGAATGGCGATATGCGTTGCCGGCGGGCTCCGGGGTGAATATTTCGAATTTGAGCGATCCCATGAATCCGATAAAGAGCGGCGTGTTCGCGACGCAATCCGCGGTCATTGCGCGTTCTCGAGATAGCTTGAGGTTCTTGAAGGACACGCCAGGCGGGGCGTGAAGGCGAAGCGGTGCTGCGGTGCCGATACGGCTGTCCGCGCGGGGCATCTTGGGCTGAGAGCGTGCGTTCACAAAATAACAGCGGCTCGTGAATGATAGGAGATCGTGAACTATGTGACTGCATGCAACGGTGACCGACGGATAGGTCGCTGCTCCATATAGGAAAACCGTACAACCGCCGTTCATGCTGTTGCTTCCCGAAACAACCGGTAACGTCCCGGCCGAGGCGTCTCCCTAGAATTCACTCACCGCAACTTGTTTTGGAGAATTCGGATGAAGACGAAGCGATGGACTCTGTTGGCTGCAACCGGTGTAACCGTTCTTGCATCGTCGATGGCATTCGCGGCAGGCAGCGATACGGGGGCTACCGTGGGCGCGGGTTCGCTCGGCGCAAAGAGCACCACGAGCGCCACCGTTGGCACCGATACGAGCGGCACGGGTGGCACGAACGCCGGGGCTGGCGCAGGCGTGAATGCCGGCTCGAATCTGGGTGCGACGACGCCGTCCACGCCCGGTACGACGGGAGCCGGCACGAGTGCCGGTGGCATGTCGTCGAGCCATATGAGTACCGAGGGCGCGGCCAATACCAATGGCCCGAATGCCACCGATCCGGACAAGGGTACGGCTCGCGCCGAGGACCGCTCGAATACGGACGTGACGGGTAAAGCGAAGACCCACACGCGTACGTCGATGAAGCACCACAAGGTCGCCAAACCGTCGACGACGGACTCCAGCGGTTCGTAATCGTCTTTTGCCGGCAATCACGCGACCCGGTTAATGCCGTTGCCGGATGAGCGAGACAACCCGGCGAATGAGGATGACTGCTCATTCGCCGGGTCTCGAGCCATTGCAATTCGATGCCGGGCCGGCCGGCACCTGCGACCGATGACGATCAAACCGGCCGATTGGTCTGCTGCCAGTCCGCCGGGCCTGTTTTCTCGGGCCCATCTATCCCGAGCTCCTTTACCCTTTCGGCCAAGTGAAACTGGTGCATCGGATCCCGGGCCAAGGCAAGTAACGCGTCCAGGCCTGAAGGCCCCTCTTGGGCCGCAACGCGCGCCACCAGTTCATGCGTGTTACCCGCTAACGTATTTCGTTTTTGGACCGTGGGCCAAACTTCAACGGCCTTGGCTAACGTCTCCCCCGAACGACTCATCGCTTCTATTTGGGCGCTGGTAAACCCGAACCCTGCGAGCTGCTCTTTGGCATCGGCGGAATTGCGGTGCAATGCCGCACTGTCGGGGCGCTGGACAGCGGCCGGTGGATTTGGATTTGCCGGCAGTTGTCCGGAAAGCCGCGCGAGCACCGATGAGCCCCCGCCGGGCGCAGGCGAGACGGGGCGAGGCGCGGACGCGGACCGTCCGCCGGTGAGCCGCTGCAGCGCCGGTTGCCCCGACTGTTGGGTGGCCTGCGGCTCCTGCGCAGGTTTCGGATCTTCGCTGGTATCCCCCGCTTCAGGAACGACTCCACGTTGAGCGGGGTTGAAAGGATTTACGCCATCCATAATTCCAAATTCCTGCACCGATACCCGATGAAAGCGACGATTGGAATGTAGTCCGCGTCAGCACCGCTTTCGAAAGCGAATGCGAAGCGAGGGCACCAAATACGCACCCACGCCAGAGGCAAACGGACGGCAAGAGATACCTGTATGCACTGCTTTGCAGCACGACAGTGCCAGGAGTTCGCCGACCTGCCGATGAGGTATGCGGCTGCTGACCGTGTTATGTCACGCGTATGACCGCCGTCGCGGAGGCCGGCATTCCTTGCTGAAACGGCCACAAAACCCTGTTGCAAAGAGGCACCGTATTGCGCAGTCCGGTAGGAACTGGCATATTGGCGCATGAATGTTGCAATTCTTGCCGGTTTTTGATAGGCAATTCGGGAGCTGCGGCGGTTGCAACTTCGAGCGGCAACCGCTCGTCAGCCTTTGCCATACAAGGGTTCGGGACCGTCGACTGACATGCGGGCGTTAAAAACGCATTCATAAATGCGCCATGCAAAGCGCGCATAAATCATTGCCAAGAAGCGCGGCTGTTACCGCGCGGCTCATGTGCGTGTCACTTGAGTGTTTGTTCAGCGGGGTGGGGTATGTTTGATGACGATGATGACTGCGCGGTGCTCGAGGTCCTGCTCGGAACGAAAAGCCCCTGCTGGCGCCTCGGCAGCGACAGCAACGCCTTGGAGTTGGCGGCAGTTCGCGGCCTGACGAACATCGGTGTTGCGCTCACGGCGGAACAGGCAGCCAGTATCCGCGGCTTGACGGGCGTGACGTCGCATATCCGGCTCGACGTCTCTCTTTTTGGCAATGCAGTCTCGCTTCACCTCGTCGGCAAGAAGATCAATATGACCCACTGGGCAGGGACGGCATCCAGCGATTCGGACACGCTTTCGGTCGCGGAAGCGCTGTCGACCGGCCTCGCGTCGGCAGAGCAAGTCGTATCGGAAGTCAACTCGCTCGTCGTCATCCTCGATCGCAACGGCTTCGTGCAGCGTTTCAATCGGATGTGCGAAGAGGTGACCGGTTGGCGGGAAGTCGATGTCATCGGTAAAAGCGCATTCGAGTTGTTCATGAGCCCCGATGAGGGCGCGCAGTCACGCAGCAACATCAAGCGGTTCTTCGAAAGCCGGCAGTCGTTCGAGGTCGAACGCGTCATCAACACGATCAAAGGGCCGCGCCTGTTCCAGTTCCGGAACAAGTTCGTTCATAGCGGCAGCGGCGTGGACGAAGAGTTCATCATCTGTTCGGGCACGGACATCACCGATGAACGCAACGCTCAGCAGCGGCTCAAAGAACTCGCATCGCAAGATGTCCTGACGGGCCTGATGAATCGCTATGCGATCAATGCGAAGATCGAGCAGGCGCTCGAGGACGCGCGCCGCGATCCTACCCGCGTGCTCGGCATCGTATTTCTCGATCTCGACAACTTCAAGCGCGTCAACGATCACTACGGCCATGTCTATGGCGATCGACTGATCAAGCGCGTGTCGGAGATGGTCAGCGAATCGCTGCCCGAAGGCGCGACGATCGCTCGCTTAGGCGGCGACGAGTTCCTGATCCTGGTCGATCCCTGCTCGCCGGAACTGCTCGAGACGCTGGCGCAAACGATCATCGATCGTTTCCGTTCGGCGATCCACCTCGATCTGATGGACGTCTATACCAGTTGCTCGATCGGTATTGCCGTCTACCCCCAGCACGGCGAAACGCTCGAGGCGCTCATCTCGCACGCCGATACGGCGATGTATGCGGCCAAAGAGGCAGGCAAGCATACCTACTGCGTCTTTTCACCCGAGATGAACCAGAAGGTCGCCAAGTACATCTGGCTCGACACTGAATTGCGGCGGGCCATCGACGAACAGCAGTTCGTCCTTCACTACCAGCCCATCGTCAATCTCTATACAGGCCAACTCCATAGCGCGGAAGCGCTGATTCGCTGGCAGTCCAGTCGCGGACTCGTCGCGCCATCGGAGTTCATCCGCTTCACCGAAGAGTCGGGCCTGATCATTCCGATCGGCCGATGGTTGATGCGCGAGGCCGTGAGACAGGCGACCCTATGGAACGAAAACGGCCTCAGTGTCAGGATTTCCGTCAACGTGTCGGCACGGCAACTGCGCGACGCGGGTATCGTCGACCAGTTGCGCGAATTGATCGAGGAATGCGGCGCTAAACGAACGCTGGTCGATATCGAGTTGACCGAGAGCTGCTTTATCGAGGACGAAAAGTCGGCAATCGATCTGATGAGGCAGTTCAAGCAGTTGGGCGCGCGGATCCTCCTCGACGATTTCGGCACGGGCTATTCGTCGTTGTCGCAACTGACGAGACTGCCGATCGATGTCATCAAACTCGATCGGAGCTTCATCACCGGAATCGATCAGAACTATCAGTCGCAGTCGCTCGTGCGCTCCCTGCTGGGCCTCGCGCGAGCTTTCGGCTTCGCCATCGTCGCCGAGGGCGTCGAGACGGAGCGCGAAATGCAATTCCTGAAGGACATCGGCGTCGACTACGCGCAGGGCTACTTCTATTCGAAACCGATGGCCCCGGATATGTTCGAAGCGTGGGTTGCCGATAAAAAGAAGCTCAGGCTCATCGCCTGAGCTTGCAACCCGGAGTTGAGCGACGACACGAGACCGTCGCTCAACGTCGCTTACGATACCGCCTTCAGCTTGGACACTCGTCTGTTTTGCAGCATGACGAGGCGCTCCATGAACGAGACGTCCTTCTCCTCGAGCATGAAGGCGGAATTCACCCAATCCTCCGTGATGTCCATCAGCTCCGCGCGCGAAAGCGGCAACACGCGCTGACGTGCGCGCAGCATCGCGCGCGTACCGTTGAGCATCGGCCGGGTCACGTCGATGAATGTACGGGTCTGCAGCAACGCATCGCCCGGCTCGAACACGCCGTCCACCAGACCCCGCTCGGCGTGCCATTCGGCGCATTGCGACTCTCCTGTGCTGATGAGCGTTTCGGCAACGCGCATGTTCGACTTGCGGGCCACGAGCGAGTAACCGCCCATGCCCGGAAAAAGATTGAAGGCGATCTCCGGAAATCCGAGCTTGCAACCGCTTTGAGCGAGCACGTAGTGGTGTGCGAGTGCGGCTTCGAAGCCGCCTCCGAGTGCGCTGCCTTGCACCATGGCGATGGTGACCGCGCCGGTGCCGAAGCCGTTATAGATCTCCCAGACACCGTCGATGCACGAGCGCGCATAAGCCATCAGCCGATCGCGATCGCCTTTGCGAATGGCGTCGACAAAAAAGTTGAGATCGCCCCCCACGTTGAAGATTTCCGGGACCAATGAGCCGGTGACCCAAAAATCGAACCGCAGGCCGGATTCCCTGGCTGCGCGAGCCAGGCGAATGATGTCCGAGACCAATTGCTGATTGAAGCATGGGCGCGGCTCCGAGCGCAGCATCATCCACATAGTGTGGCGTTCTTCCTCGTAGTAGGCCATGAGTTGGCTGAATTCGCCGGCTTCGTGAAAAGGGCGGCATGTTGAGCTAATGTCGAATCGCATGGTTTTCCCCATTTGCGTGAGTAAGGTCGATTGGAGTGCTCTCAAAGATGCAGAAGCGTCTTTGGGCATCGGCATTTTGCGCGACGAAAGTCCGTCATCGAACGCAGTCAGTAAAACTCCGGGGGATTGCGATTCGTCACCGTGCTATCGGCCACACACACGTAAGCGGTAAGCCATGGGCGTTATAGAGTTCGCGTAAAGGCAATCGCACAATGCCGCCATTGAGTTCGCTCAGGAGGGGCAAGCGATGACGGCCTTCGCAAGAGAAGAATTGGAATCGGTGTGG
>NZ_JAAAYE010000090.1 GCF_013282575.1 Paraburkholderia sp. NMBU_R16 | reverse complement strand
CGTCGCTCGGGTTCGGCTGAGCCTGCTGCGGTATGGTTCGACTTCTCCTCGGATCGCAAAGGCGTCCACCCTCAAACCCGGCTCGCCGCATTCCACGGCATCGTGCAGGCCGATGCTTACTCCGGGTTCGATCAACTGTATGCGAGCGGCGAGATCCACGAAGCGGCATGCTGGGATCACGCGAGGAGGTATATCTACGATGTTCACGCGCGCACGCCGACTGCGGATACCCAGCAGCTGCTCGAGATGATCGGCGAGCTCTACAGCATAGAAGCCGACATCCGCGGCAAGGTGCCAGACGAGCGTCTGCGCGTGAGGCGGGAGAAGAGCAAGCCGTTGCTCGTGAAATTCGAAACGACGATCAGGTCAAAACTCACGACGCTGTCGACGAAGTCCGCGCTCGCCAAGGCGATCAACTACTCGCTGAACCACTGGGCAGCCCTCACGTTCTACTGTGAGGACGGTCGGGCCGAGCTCAGCAACGTGCTTGCCGAAAACGCATTGCGCTGTGTCGCGCTCGGACGCAAAAATTATCTGTTCGTCGGCTCCGACAGCGGGGGCGAGCGGGCCGCCGCGATGTATAGCTTGATCGGGACGTGCAAGCTCAACGGGATCAACCCGCGCGCCTACCTGGAATACGTCCTGACCCACATCGCTGATCACAAGATCTCTCGCATCGACGAATTGCTGCCTTGGAAGGTGGCTGACAAACTGAAACCTCTCACCCCGCCCACACTCTCAACCGGGTAGATCTGGATAGGTTTGGATGGATCGTGCCCACGATCGCCGATCGTGGGCACGATCCCCCTTGATCTACACGGACTCCGACACGCCATCACCATCATGCCCGACGCGCGCGTGAACCGGGAAACGGTCGGGCCGAGTCGCTTACGGTGCATAAGCTGGCCGTGACCTTTGAATTCAAAGACTTTTGAAAGAGTCGCAGGCAAATTGCGCGCTCCCCTACTTTTTAGTGGCAATTCACCGGCTGGGCGGCTATTCTACGGTTCGACAGAAAAACAATCACAACCGTAGAAACACACAATCGGCGTTGAAAAAACGCCTCACCATCGAAAACTATCAGGAACCTTCCCATGAAGATGAGTGAGTTGCCCGGGATCGAACGGCACGTGAAGCTTTCGGATCTCGGTGAGTTTGCAGAGCGGCTATCTCTGATGACCAACGAGCTGCGGGAGCAAATCTTAGCGCCTCGGCCCCGGAAGAACGCTCCCGTGTTCACCATCGGAGAACTGTCTGAACTGTGTGGCATTGACCGTCAGAAGATCAATTATCTTGCGACTAAGGAAGGTGGTGATCTACCGCCTGGCCAGGCGCACGGAACCGGCCGCGCACGGATATTTTCGCTGCAAGACGTCCGGATCTGGGTGCAGCAGGTGTCCGATATCTATCAAACTCCACTCGTCACAGGCACCCGTGAGCACCGTGGACGAGCGCTGATTACGGCGAACTTCAAGGGTGGCTCTTGCAAGACGACAACGTCAATGTGCATCGCTCAGGGGTTGAGCTTGCGTGGGCGCAAGGTCCTGGTCATCGATCTCGATCCACAAGCCTCACTGTCGGAGCTGTGCGGGCTCTATGCGGAGAAGGACATCACTTGGGAAGACACGGTGCTCCCGTTCATCTATGACCCGAACATCGAGGGAGGACTGGGATCGAAAGTGCAAACCACCTACTGGGATGGGCTCGACGTAATTCCTGCCCACAATTATTTGCACGATGCAGAGTTCCATCTTCCCACAGCACAGAAAACGAACCCAGGCTTTGAATTTTGGTCGGTCTTGCGCAAGGGCATCGAACCGCTGCGCGCCCAATACGACTACATCATCCTCGATACAGCACCGTCGCTCTCTTACATGACGCTCAATGGCTTAATGGCAGCCGATTCGATGGTGATGCCGTTGGTCCCCGAGAGCCTCGACTTCATCTCGTCGGTGTCATTTTGGTCACTATTTGCCGAAGTGGCGAATGGGTTCGTTGAGCATGAGGTCGATAAGACCTACGACTTCATTTCTGTGCTTCTCTCAAAAGTGGACTATGGGACCACGTCATCGGCGCCCGTTGTTCGCTCTTGGGCTCAGCGTGCGTACGGTGATTGGCTTCATACGTCGGAGATACCGGCTAGCTCGGTGATGAGCAATGGGGCACTAGCATTCTCGACGGTGTTTGATCTGTCGCGCTCCGATGCTGTTACGAAAACATTGGCGAGAGTGAAGCAACCTTTGATGGACTACTGCAAGTGGATCGATGATCAATATGTCGCGCAATGGAGAGCGGGTCAATGAGTAATCTACGCGAACGCATGATGAGCAAGACTGCTGATCTTCGGTCAGCGAAAGATATCGCGCTGGATGGTCAGCAAACGAAGACGTCATCTCCCCGCACTGCACCGGGAATGGCAGCAGCGTTGGCCGCGGCGCAGCAGCGCGTCACAGAGCTCGAACGAACAGGCTCTACGTCCGAGTTGCCGGTGGCCGACATAGTGCCCAACCCATGGCAACCGCGTAAGGTCTTTAATGAGGCGAAGTTGACGGAGCTCGCCGAGTCGATTCGCGAAGCCGGCCTAATTCAGCCGATTATCGTCAGACGCGCCTCCTCAGGGTATCAAATCGTCGCTGGGGAACGTCGCTGGCGCGCCCACAAGTTGATCGGCAAGGACGTGATCAAGGTGGTGGTTGTCGACATCTCCGACCAAGACATGGCCATGCTAGCGCTGGTTGAGAATGTGGTCCGCGACGATCTGTCTGATTATGAGATTGCTCGATCCATCCGGGAGACCGAGCGGGAATTCCCGAACCGGAAGCGGTTGGCCGAGACGCTCGGCATCGCTCGCTCGGAGCTGTATCGCTATCTTTCGTTTGCGGATCTGCCCGCCTTTGTACTGGAGGACCTCAACCTTCAACCGCGCTTATTGGGAGCAAACGCTGCACAAGAGGTTGTTTCGGCACTACGGGATCGAGACACAAAGGCATATGAGATCGCTCGGGGTCTTTGGGCCCAAGTGGTGAGCGGTGAACTCGACCAAACGAAGTTGGCTAAGGCGATAAGGCAAGCTCTCGACAACGACGAGAAGCAGTCTGGCGTCAGCGACAGGAACATCGATAAGATTTTTTCTGGCAAGACCCAAGCCGGGTCTATTACGAAGGACCGCAGCGGCCTGACCGTCAAGATCAAGGCAGGGATGCTGTCAGTGGATCAGGAGGCGCGAATTCGGAAGCTGATCGCTCAGATATTCGCTGCGGAGGAGTAGCAGTCCCACAGTGAGTCGCTTAGCCCGCCTGCTATTTTTTTGCGGACAGCCGGTGTGTCTCTATTAGAGACACAGAAAGAACGCCCGCCGTCTACCCAAGCAACACCGCCGACCGACAACATCGAGGAAAAATGTCTTGGGTCGGATTGGCCGGGCGCGGCACAGGAACCGTGAGCGGGTAGGGACTATGAGCCGCATAGTCCGCCCTGCTTTTTTTTGTGGACAGCTGGGGTGTCTCTATTAGAGACACACGAAAGATCGCCGCCGGCTACCAAAGCAATACCGCCGACCGACAGCATCGAGAAAAGACGTCGTGGCTGGACGCCGGACGCCGAACGCGAAGCGTAAGCGTAAGCGGGTCGGGACGCGCAGCATGAGGTCCTCGTCGCTAGGGAGCCGCCGCGGCGCAGATACCGAGAGGGCGAGCAAACTGCCGTCGCACGTCGCGTCCGGCTTATAGGAGGCAACGAGACGAGTAGCATTAAGTCATCTAATGCATTACTGAGGTCGCCGTGCGAATCAGCCAACAGATGAGCATTACCTTGCCGAAGGAAATGGCCGAGCTGGTGCGCTCCAAGGTGGCCAGCGGCGAATACGCGTCCGAGAGCGAGGTCATTTGCGAGGGGCTGCGCTTGCTTGCCGCACGTGATCGCGCGCTCGAATCGTGGCTGCGCAACGAAGTCGCGCCGGCGGCCGCGGCGCTCGAGGCCGATCCGGACCGCGCACTGACACCTGAGCAAATTCGCGAGCATCTGGCTCGCAAGCGCGCGCGGTGAGTTCCCCGCGCCTGCACGACCGCGTGCCGTGCGCGCCGGGGTGCGCCACAAGCTCGATGAGATCGAGGCGCGCAGTGTAGCCGCGGGTGCGCCGACGACCGGCGGCTCGAGCATGCTGCCTAGGTCTTGTAGTTTACGTTACTCGTAACGTAAAATAGGAGATCAAACCCGCGAGGATCGGAGGGCGCATGGCTCGGGATGACGATATTTCGTTAGGTCAGCCGGTAACGCAAAAGCGTGGCCGCGGTCGGCCGCGCAAGCCTGATGCCCTCACGAACGCGCAACGCCAAGCGGCTTATCGGGCACGGCATCAGGCGGACAGACAATCCGTTACGGTAACGAAAAAAGAGCACGACGCGCTTGAACGTGAGTGTGAGCAGCTGCGCGAAGCCTTGGCGCAGGCGCAGCGCGCGCTCGCCGCAGCGGAGCGCCTCCGCGCTCGCGAGGGCAGGGGCGAGCCCAGTGCCGCCGCGGTGTTGACGCGGCCGGTGCCGCCGGACGAGGCGCAATCGGACGACCGGCGCGTTGCGGTGACGATGAACGGGCGTGAGGTGTTTTCGCTGGCGCGGCTTGAGGCCCATTTCGGGCTGGCGCGCCGCGCCGTGCTCGAGCGGCTGATTTGGTGGGCCGACCGCAGCGTGGTCCAGTCGCTGGGCGACGACGATGCGGCGTTTAACCGTTACTTGAATCGCGTAACAGAAAATCGCTGAGGGAACCTGGGCCTCCGCCGCGCTTAGGCGGGTGGCGCTGTTGCGCTACCGCACCGACGGTGCGAGAATCCCTTGAAAATTATTGGAAAAAACTCATAATCAGGAGCACGGGGCCGTGCCATGCTATCAGGATGAGTTTCACCCCGACGCACTGCAGGACTTCGCCTCGCAGCAGCGCGCCGGACGCTTCCACGCGCTGGGGCAGCTCCTGGCGTTGATCGACGAGGTGATCGAGCATGGCCTGGGCGCCGGCGAGCAGCCGGTCCATCCGGTCGCCATCGTCAACGGCTACGGCCTGTACGAGCGGTGTGCGCCCAAGATGTTCGGGGTGTTCTCGATCGAGGCGCCGCCGGCGCCAGGGCAGTTACCGGTGCTGCGGCTGCTGGCGATCGACACCTCCGCGCAGGCCGCACGAGCCGCCGCCGCGGCGCGGGTATGACAGGAGATGATGCATGGGCAAGCTGACTGAATTGCGCAACGAACTGATGCAGCACCCGGAGTTTCGGGCCGGCTACGCGCAGCAGGGCCAACTGATCCGGTTCGGGCGGATGATGCGCGGTGCGCGCGAGAGCCAAGGGCTCACGCAGGCGGAGCTTGCCGCGCGACTGGAGATCAGCCAGTCGGAGATCAGCCGCCTGGAGAAGGGCGAAGGGGTGAACGGACCGACGTTCGAACGGATTGTGGCGTTCGCGCACGCGTTGGGCCTGCATTTGGTGGTCGGTTTCACCGATGATCAGCCGGCGGACGAACCCAGCGGGGCGCGGGCCGGTCAGGCGGCGCCGGCGAGCGGGCGCCCGGCGCGCGCGCCGCGCTTTGTGGGCGTCAAGCGGCGGCAGCCGGCGCGGGCCGCGGACGTGGCCGCCCAGGATGAGCCCGAAGCGTTGTGGAGCACCTTTTGACCAGCACGCAGTGGCTGCACGCGGTGGACTACGGGGTCGAGGTGTTGACGCTCGCCAGCGTGCTGTTGATTTGGTGGCCCGCGTTCAAAGTCAGCCGCGCGCTGCTCGCCGCGCGTGAGCTGGCCGCACTGGCGCGGCGCACCCACTCGGCAACCATTGCGCGCTTGGCGGGCGAGCTCGAAGCCGACGCGAAAGCGGTGCCGAGCGAGTTCAACGCGACCGACTACTGGATGCTACTGGTCGGCTTCGCCTGCGGCGCTCTGGCCTCCCTGATCAAGCTCTTTTACCTGATTCCGGCGTCGCACCTCGGCGGATGAGCGCGCGGGCCGTCAGGTCCGGGCTCGGGCCTCGCCGTCGGTGACGGGCAATCTCCATTTTCGTGCTGAGCGCGTCGATCCGGGGGCCTGGCGGTCGTGCATTCAATGCCGCTAAGTCGTATTAGCAGCATGGCGTTTAATGGGTAAAATCGGGAAAATCGGTTTGCGTCTCGGTCGAGATGAGGGTTTACCCGGAGTGACCGTTGCTAAGCGAACCGGGGTTGACCCATAAGCCGCGTTGGCGTCCCGTCCTGCGATCGCGCCGCGCGCCCAGGCGTCACGTCGTTTCAACAGCGCCGTTGTTCGGCTCGAGCTTGAGGTGCCCTTATTGGATGGTATCGAGTGAGCTATAATCGCGCATCAATTGATCCTGCGTTGGAGGTCCCCCATGCAACTGGTGTCCCCGGAAGCCATTGCGGCCGTCATGGCGCTCACGCCGGTGCCGCACACGCTCGCCGAGTTGGAGGCGCGCGTGCGCGCAGGGTTGCCGAAGTCCGCCTTGCGGGCCGGGGTCGAGCAGGCCGCGGCCGGTGCCGAGGCGCGCCGCACCCTGCTCGCGCAGATCATTCCCGAGGCGACCTATAAGCGCCGGCGCGAGCGGCTCACGCGCGACGAATCGGAAAAGGCCGAGCGGCTCGCGCGCGTCGTCGCCACGGCCACTTACATCTGGGACGATGCCGAGGACGCGCGCGAATTTCTGCGCACCGCGCATCCGATGCTGGAGATGCGCACGCCGCTCGAGGTGGCCCTCACGGAGCTGGGCGCGCGGCGCGTCGAGGAGTTGCTCTGGCAGCTCTTTTACGGACTGCCCGCGTGAAGCTGTACCGCATCGCCGACCGACGCCATCCTATCTGGAACGGCACCGGCGCGCTGCTCAACGGCGCACGCTTCAATAGCCCGGGGCGCCCGGTGATCTATGCGGCGCTGACTTTTGCCGGCGCGATGCTGGAAGTGCTGGTCCACGCCCGCATCGGCAAGGTCCCCCAAACGCACGTCTTCGTGGAGGCGAGCGTCCCCGACGATATGGCCATCGAGCAGCACGAGCCCGCCACCTTGCCGGCGGGCTGGGACGCGCCGGCCTTGGCCGTCGCGCGCCGCTTGGGCGATGCGTGGCTTGCCGAAGCGCGCAGTGCGGTGATGCTCGTGCCCTCGGTCGTCGCGCGCGCCGAATGGAACGCGCTCGTGAACCCGCTGCACCCCGACGCCGGCCGCATTGTGGTCACCGGGGCGCAGCCGGTGATCTGGGATGCCCGCTTGTTTGCGGTGCCGCCAGCGCCCGAGGCCGACGAACGCGGGCCGCTCGGGCCACGCTGAACGGGGAGTCAATTCATGCGCAAGCAATGCGAGCTTCAGCCAGCGCCGCGCCGGCGGACCGAAGAAAGCGGGCAGCACCTGCCGCGCGCCGTCGCGCAACTCCAGTTGCGGGCAGCGCAGTCCCGGCGGGACGCCCCGGACGCTCACCCCTAACGCAGGCGACTTGCCGTGGCCAATCAACCCCAACAGCTCGAGCTGCCGGTGCCGCGCACCTACAGCCGCACCGAATTCACCGCGCTGCGCGCGCGCGTGAAAGGGCTGTCGATCGCGACGATCGCGCGCGCCTACTTCGATACGGAGACGACCGAACCGCTCGAGGTCGAGCGACTGCTACGCACGATGCGCGAGGACCTCGTGGCGCTCGCGCTGCGCGAGGGCTCGTCGGTGCTCACCTCGCACCTGCGAGCGTCGCTCGCCCAGCACGGCGAAGTGCGTCTGACGCCCGTCACGCTGCAACTGATCGAGGAGGCGGCCGGCCAGTGGGCCACGGCGCAGCCCGAAGGCGATCACGCGATCGCGCGCTGGTTCCGGCCTCTCGTGGCCGAACGCCTTGCCGGTGAAGGGATTCGCACGGTCGGCGAGCTCGTCGCCTTCATCAACCGGCGCGGCGGCAGCTGGTGGCGCGCGCTCCCGCGCATCGGGCTCGGGCGCGCGCGTGTGCTGGTGGCCTGGCTGCGCCGGCATGCGATGTCGATCGGACAGACGGTCGAGGCCGACGTGGCACTCACCGATCCGCTGGCCGCGCCGGCGACAAGCGCGACGATCCTGGTCACGACCGGGGCCGCGCAGTTGGCGCCGCTCGAGCGGCTCGCGGTGCCGGTTGAATTGTCGGGGGCGTGCGGCGCGAACCGCGCGCCGGGCTTCGCCTACGTGCGCGCGACGCACGATCTGGACGCGGTGCGCGCGTATTTGCACCGCTATGACGACCGGCCCCAGACGCAGCGCGCCTACCAGCGCGAGCTCGAGCGGCTCGTGCTGTGGTGCGTGGCCGAGCGCGGCGTCGCCCTGTCGTCGATGACGGTGGAAGATTGCGACGCGTATAAGGCGTTCTTGAAGGCCCCGGGCGAGCGCTTTACCGGCGCGCCGGTGGCTCGGGCCAGCCGTCAATGGCGCCCGTTCGCACCAGGTGGGCTTGCGCCCGAGAGTCAGCATTACGCGGTGCGCGCAATCCGCGCCGCGTTCACCTGGCTCGTGCAGGTGCGCTACCTGGCGGGCAATCCCTGGCGCGCCGTGACCGATCCGGTGACGGTCAAACGCGTGCGCAAGCTGCAGGTCGAGCGCGCGCTGTCGCTGGAGCTCTGGACGCGCCTGCGCGCGACGCTCGCCGACCGTGCGGAAGGTGTGGGTCCCGCGCGGGCGCGTTGGCGTGCCGCGCGTGCGTTGCTGCTCATCCTGGGCGACGGCGGCCTGCGCATCGCCGAGGCGGCCGCCGGTGAGCGGCGCGCGCTCGCCTGGTGGCCGGCCGACGATGAGGCGCCGGCCAGCTGGTTGCTCGAGGTGATCGGCAAGGGCAGGAAGCAGCGCTTCGTGCCGGTGAGCGACGAGTGCGTCGACGCGCTTCGCGCGCATTGGCGCGATCGCGGGCTCGACTTCGATGCGGCCGATGCGCACGGCCCGCTCGTGGCGCCCCTCGTGGTGCCGTCAACGCCGCGGGCCCGTGCGAAATTCGGTGTCGCGCAAGACGACGCACCGCGCATAGGCAACGTTGAGAAGGGCTATTCGGTGCGAGGGGCGCGGGGCCTCACCCAATGGGCCATTGATCAGCTGCTCGAGGCAATGCCCGAATTGTCGGAGGCGCAGCGCCGCAAGCTGGCACGCACCTCGCCGCACGCGTTTCGCCATACTGTTGCCACGCAGATGCTGGCGAGCGGTGCGGCGCTCGAGGTGGTGCAGCAAACGCTGGGGCACGCCTCGCTCGGCACGACCTCGATCTACGTGTCGCCGGAGCAGTCGCATCTGCGCCGTGAAGCGGCCAAGTACCACGCACGGCTCAAGCAGCGCTGATGCCGCGCAGCGGACTTGAGCGTAGGGCCGCTATTGTCGATGGCGGTCTAAATCCGCGCAATTCCGACGACATTTGGGTTGCAGCGACATTGGCGAGCGTGTAGTGAGACGCGCCGCGCAGCCGCGATTGAGATCGTTCGCGCGAAGGAATCCGATATTGGGAGTTGGAATTGACGCGGTGCGCGTCGTAGGGAGCCCGTAGGGCGACTGGAGGCGGGCATCGCGTTGTCGTTACGCGAGCAGCGGGGCGCGTGGTAGAAACGCGGTTCGCCGAAGAAACAACAGGCGCGGCACCGTCCCAAACCGCCAAGTTCAATCCGGCGCCGCACCTTCACCCACCCCAGAGATACCTGCCGATCGGCAGACAGCGACGGGACGTGCGAGCCAGCAGTATCGCATTGCTCGTGCGCTCCCGTCGATCTCTCTGACACAACCTCTTCGGCGTTCTACGAGGACCGCCGATGACCGCAGGAAATCCCCGTGGGATGCTGCCCACGGGCCGCTTGTTTCTGTGCGCCCGCTGTCGGGCGCAGGTATTCATCTGTCGCCGCTGCGATCGCGGCCAACGCTACTGCGCTGCCCAGTGCGCCAGTGCGGCCCGGCGCGAGAGCCTTCGTGAAGCGGGCCGGCGCTATCAGCTCACCCGCCGCGGACGCCATGTCCATGCGGCGCGCGCAAGGCGCTACCGCATCCGCCATCAATTCGTGACGCATCACGGTTCACCCGCATCCCCTGCGGATGATGTACTGCCACCGCCCCCGAACGATGTCGCCGTTGCACCGGCAAACGTCGTCGCCCAGGCGTCGACATCGGGTTCGCCACGATGCCGTCGCTGCGCCTGTGCGCTGCCGCCGTTCGTGCGTACCGGCTTCGTGCGTCGTCGGGGTCGTTGTGTTCATCCATCCGACTATGGAGATTGTTCGTGACCATCGCCGTCGAACTGGAGGCGCAGATTCTGCGTCTGTATCACGTCGAGAAGTGGCGCTGTGGCACCATCGCCAACCAGTTGCACGTGCATCACACGACCGTGCAGCGAGTGCTCGCCCAAGCCGGGCTGCCGCGGCATGGGCCGCCACTGCGATCCTCGATGATCGAGCCTTACCTGCCGTTCATCCGGCAGACCCTGGAGAAGTTCCCCAAGCTCACTGCCAGCCGGATGTACGCGATGGTGCGCGAGCGCGGCTACAAGGGCGCGCCGGACCACTTCCGGCATCTGATCAGCCTGCATCGCCCCAGGCCGCCAGCCGAAGCCTTCCTGCGGCTACGCACACTTCCCGGAGAACAAGGTCAAGTCGACTGGGCTCACTTCGGGCACATCGAGATCGGGCGCGCGCGCCGACCGCTGATGGCGTTCGTGATGGTGCTTTCATACTCGCGCGACCTTTATTTACGCTTCTTCCTCGATGCACGGATGGAGAACTTCCTGCGCGGTCACATCGGCGCCTTCAATGCCTGGTGTGGCCTGCCCAGCGTCCTGCTCTACGACAACCTCAAGAGCGCCGTGCTCGAGCGTCAAGGCGATGCGATCCGCTTCCATCCGAAGCTGCTCGCGTTCGCCGGCCATTACCGTTTCGAGCCCCGCCCGGTCGCGGTTGCCCGGGGTAACGAGAAGGGGCGCGTAGAACGTGCGATCCGTCATGTTCGTGACGCGTTCTTCGCCGCACGCAAGTTCGCCGATCTGGCCGATCTGAACGCGCAGGCTGAGCACTGGTGCCGCACCCAGGCGGCAGACCGGCCGTGTCCGGAGGATCGGTCCATGACCGTGCGCCAAGCTCTTGCACTGGAACAGCCGCAGTTGCTGACCCTGCCTGAGAACCCGTATCCGGTGGAGGAACAACGCGCCGTCAAGGTAGGCAAGACGCCGTATGTGCGCTTCGACCTGAACGACTACACCATCCCGCACACCCATGTGCGCCGCACGCTGAACGTGCGGGCCGACCTCGATCAGGTCCGCGTGTTCGACGGCGCCCAGATGATCGCCAGCCATCGCCGCAGTTACGAACGCGATGCACAGATCGAGAATCCCCAGCACTTGAAGACGCTCGAGCAGTTCAAGCGCCAAGCCCGTCAGCACCGCGGCGTGAACAGCCTCACGAAGGCCGTGCCGGCCTGCCGGTTACTGCTCACGCGCGCCGCTGAACGCGGCGAGAACCTGGGCGCGCTCACCAGCGCTTTGCTGCGTCTGCTCGATCGCTACGGCGCGGCCGAACTGCAAAGCGCCGTCGAGCATGCGCTGCGCACAGGATCGGCCCACACGCATACCGTGCGCGCAGCCCTGGAGCGGCAACGCGTCGCGCGTGGTGCGCCGCTGTGGCGCGACAATCTGGATGAGAGACGCGCGACAAACAAGATGAGAATGTCGCGGCGAGGTTGATGATGCCGATGTTGATTGACGCTGACAAGCGTTTGTTGATTGACGCGCGGCGCATGTTG
>NZ_JAAAYE010000089.1 GCF_013282575.1 Paraburkholderia sp. NMBU_R16 | reverse complement strand
CAGGGTGGTGTGATCCGGAACCGGCAGCGCGAGCCCCTTCAGTTGCAGCACCGAACGCAGCAGACCCTCGGTCTGACGCGAGCGCATCCGCAACGCACTGCCCAGCATCAGGGCGGTCTCGATGGCCAGATCCGAATAGCGCGGCTGGCCACCCGGCGTGGTACGCCGCGGTGCCTGCCATTGGGCGAGCGCCGCGGGCGTGATCCACAGCGTCAGGCTCCCCCGGCTGCGCAGCCCCGCTTCATACTCGGGCCAGTTCGTCACCCGATGGGCCATCTTCGGGATGTCATGCCGGCGCGCGGCGTTGTGCTTGTGGGGCATGCATGGGCTTCCAGCAGGACGGACCGCGATTTTATTACTCCTGTCTTTCGTTTGCCTATCCGTGCACCAACGCCCCTCGCTACTGCAGATCTGTCCGTCGAAGCGGGGCAACTTCCGGTTCGCTTTCGCTCATCTTCTCAACCAACTGGTTGCGCGTTTTTCGAGGTCATGGAATTTGTCTGCGAGGCGGACTGCAGCTGGGTTTCAGGGCGGTTGCTGGAGTCAGGCTATAGTCCAGATTTGTGGACGGGCGAATGACGGGAACCCCATGCTGGCAGACCATTCCAACGAAAGTGAGCGTGACGCAGTTCGAGCAATTTGAATGCCCATAGCCGCAACCGTCTGCGGAGCGGTTTAGCTCAAAGAATTTTTAGCGAAGCACAGACGGCCCGTACGTCGTGCCAATGCGGGCCTGGTGCGCCGTCTGCGCTTCGCTAAAAATCCTCTGCCTTATCATACATAGATCCTCCTTCGACGGCAGATCGCACGAATAAAAGGGTCAGATCGAAGTTGCCATCACGAAACCCGTTCCACAGAACGTATTGACGAAACCGTTAGTAAACGGTTATGATTGTTTTAACAACTAACCCTCTATACCGGTGTGGCATGTCCATCTGGTGTGAGGGAGGAAAAGCCGGCGCAAGCCGGTTTTTTCGTTTCTGGAGGCGGGATTATGCAAGTGGAGGGGCAATCGCGTAGCTTGCGGACCCGAATCTATATCGACGGCTACAACTTCTACTACGGTTGCTTAAAAGGCACTTGCCACAAGTGGCTCGACCTCTACAAGTTGTTTGCGGCTCACGTATTGCCATCTGCCCTGTCTGAGGCCGGCGGTCAGCCGGTGCGGCATGACCTGTTGCCCGAAGCCATCCACTACTTCACGGCCAAGATCATCGAGAGCGCTGCCAAAGCCGACGATTCGGTGTCGTCGCAGGCTCGATACCACACGGCGCTGCGCAAGCTGCATGACGGGCGCATTCGCATCGTTGAAGGCTACTACTCAGTTACCAAGGTGCGCGCTCCCCGTATCGACGAGAACGATCGGGACAAGCAGCCTCGCAATTGTGATCGCGTTGCCATCTGGAAGCTAGAAGAAAAGCAGAGTGACGTTAATCTCGCTCTGCATGCGTATCACGACGCGTTGACCAACCAGATCGATCAGGCTGTCATCGTCTCCAACGATACCGACTTAGTGCCTGCACTTCGAATGATCCGCGCCAACACTCCTGTGAGGATTGGACTGGTCGTTCCTACGCGAGATCTCGAACGGCGGCCAAACGCCGACCTAGCAAAATATTGTCATTGGGTTCGCAAGCATCTCACGGTGGAGGAGCTTGCCGCGTCGCAGCTACCGAGGGTAGTTCCAGGCGGAAAGAAGCCCACGATCAAGCCTGATTCGTGGTATCCCCATCCCAAACTCTTTTTAGAGGCGCTGGCTTTGGCCGAATTCGTTCGAGGAAGCCACTCGGCTGCCTTTAAGTGGTTCGATGCGCCGTCGCCCTGGTTCGAGGGTAAAACGCCGATGGCGATGTTGGCCAGTGAGGAAGGTGCGAGGCAGATTATTGCCTATATGCAGAAATGGATTGCTGATCATCCCTGATGTGGGGGGGAACAGCTTCGGCGCCTTCGGGTTCTTGATCTTCTTGGTCACAGTTGCTTCGGCCATAGGACGTTGTTTCCGTTATCGTCTCATGTCCTCGGCACACTAAAATTCTGACAGGCTCTATATTATCGAGCCGATACGCGTACCTGTGACTGCTTCGGCGTATTGCTGTGTGGTCCGTACCTAACCTCGTAGGCGTTCCTCACGTAGGCGTTCCTCACGTAGGCGTTCCTCACGGAGGCGTTCCTCACGGAGGCGTTCCTCACGGAGGCGCTCCTCACGGAGGCGCTCCTCGCGCAACCGTTCTTCACGGAGACGTTCCTCGCGTAACCGCTCCTCCCTGTAACGTTCTGCCCGGGCATCGTCGTCACGGGTGCTGACTTGCAGCAACGCTTCGCCCGCGACGCGGTTGCCCGCTGGCACAGGCTGCGAAAGTGCATTCGCGGATGCAAACAGGAGCGCGCAGGTAACGCCTGCGGCCAGAGTCAATGAACGCAGCAGCAACATTCTGATTCCCACACAAAGTAAAAAATTACCTTGGCACGCATGCCGCACCGCTGCCGCGCAATAGCGAAGCAAGATTGCGCGAGGCGAATGAAGACCGCACATTTTTTTAAGCGTCTCGAATGGCCTCCTGCCTGGCGCGCCGACCTTTCCGCCGCACCTGTCCGGCTATTGATCAAACCGGTTCTCCATAGCAGAATCCGGTCTCGACCGGTGAGCGTTTGCGGGTGCCGCCGGTGAGCCTTTTCAGGAGAACCGGACTAATGTCTACCCCCAATGCTGGTGTGCATGGCATGCTGCAGCTGCTCACCGAGATCGACCCGGTCTCCGACTGATGCTGGATGGGAATTCACACGTACGCGGTCCGCGCCGCGAGTGTCGTTCCTGCTCACGCGCTGCCGTCATCACCACTGGCTTGAACACGCATGGAAGGGACACCCCTGATGTCGTCAGTTTTCTATGACCGGGCGCAGATCGCGGACTGGTTAGGTTCCCACACGGTCGCGAAAGCGCGCGATTACGTCCACGCGGTATCGAAACTGCGCTGGCAGGACAACACGCTCAGCGGCGAGGTGCAGGGGACCGCGCGTCGCCCGTATGCAGTGGACGTGCACTTCTACGAGGCGGAAGAAGGTCCGTGGGTCGAAAGTGAATGCTCGTGCCCGGTCGGCTACGACTGCAAGCACGTGGCGGCGCTGCTGATCGCAGGCATGGAAAAGATGCCGAAGCCGCAGGTTGGCGTGCGTCCCGAAGTCGTCAGCTGGCTGGAGACGTTTCGCGCCAGTCTCGCGTCGAGCGAGCCCAATGCAAGGAAGGCGGCATCGAAACCAACCCATACACTCGCTTACGTGCTAGGCTGGTCGCGCTATCACCAGCGTCATGAAGTGGAAATCTTCAAGGCGCGCCGCAACACGGACGGCACGATCAGATCGATCGACGACGCGTGGCATAACGTCGAGGCGGCCCTCCTGAAGCCGCCGAAATTCGTCACGGACGATGATCTGGTGATCCTGCGGGGACTGTGGCTGGGCCGTAGTCGCGAGGACTACGGCAGCTTCGTGCTGCGAGGCTCAACCGGGGCCGACGTGTTGCAGAAACTGACGGCGACGGGCCGTCTGTTCACTGCACTCACAACGAATCAGGCGCCATCGTTCACGCGACTGGCCTTGTCCGAAGGGAATGCGCGTCCTGGACACATCGAGTGGCAGCCGCAGCCGGACGACTGTGTGCGACCGGTACTGCGAACCGAGCCCCCATCCACGATGCTGCTGGCGACCGAGCCCGCCTGGTACATCGACACACAGGCTGGCGTTGCCGGCATCGTGCAGTTGCCGTTGCAATCGTTGCAGGCGCAGCAACTGGCCGCTTATCTGGCGATGCCGCCGATCTCGCTGACCGAAGCGCCGCTCGTGGGCGCCGTGCTGCGGGAGATCGTCCCGGAACTGCCACCGCCACCCGCGCCCCACTTATCAGAGCTGCGCATCATCGATACCGAACCCGTGCCCATCCTGTCACTCGACACACGGCCCCTGTATATGGCGGGATTTGGCAAGTATGACCATCGGGCGCCTGTGCTCGATTTTGCCGCGGTCGGCTTTGACTACGAGGGCGTCACTATCAACGCCGACAGCAGTGCGACCCTGGTCTCGCACCCCGACGGCAACGTGGTTCAGGTCAGCCGGCGGCCTGATGCGGAAAAGAAACGCCTGCTCGAACTACGCAACGCGGGGCTGCAGAAGATTCCCGCGGGCCGCATTCAGGGACCGCAGTCATTTCCCGCGGCAATGCTCGGCCTGCAGGAGCCCGATGCGTGGTATGCCTTCGTGAACGAAGCCCTGCCCGCGCTGCGCGACAAGGGCTGGCGCGTCACCATGTCAGGAGAGTTCCGCTTCAAGGGGGTGTAAGCCCTAACCGCCGAAAATTCCGTCGCCCCGAATTTCAGCGCCGCCACGCCATCGGCGATAGCCGTGTCGCAGCAAGCGAGAGGTCAAAGACGCCCTTTGCGTTTAAGAACCGCTGATGATACGTGCATAGAGGTAGCAGTATTGCTCGGCGTGACCGCTATCGATAAAGTCCCGAAGATAATCGTCGAAGCTGCGTTGACCGAGAGTTTCTCCGATCCGGTCAGCACCACGCTTGGCAAGTTCCTGTTCAATCTGATGGGTTTTACTTGTATTTGAATGTTCGATTGATTCGACATCGATTGCATATAGTGTTGCTGCCCTACCAAACCGCTCCATTAAACTCGCCGCGACAGGTGGCACGGCTCGCATGTCCAGCTTGTAACCACCAGACTTCGCTTTCGCGTCGCAAGCGGATAGCTGTCTTTCCGTAGCGGCATTTTGCATTTCAAAAGCAAGTGATAGTCGTGCGTCCGTCTTGCGTGAAGGGACTCCGGAACGGGTGCGAAATTTCGGCGATTCGATCGTCGGATTTATTTCAATCTCATGCTGTCGTCTGGTTGAGTTGAAACTGGTTAGGCCAGCTTGCTCGAAGACGTTCGAGACAGCGATTTTTACTGATGCCGTACTGGTCGCCTTGCGGACAGATGCTGCGTAGGTTGGCGAGTTTGCCAACATGGTCTCATGGAACGTTGCCAGATCGGTAGTTTCGCGTTGTTCCGCAGAATAATCCGTGCATTCGAAGTGCACGTCGCTGGTATCAGACTGAATCTTCATATACGGGTACGTTTAAGGTAGATCGCGCCGCTTGACGGGCGGTGTTCATTTGGGCGGTCGCAAATGCTTTGCTTACAAGCCAAAGCGGTTTTAAAGGCAGCAGAGCCCCGTAGCCGTTCGCGCATGTGGCAGCAAGGTGAACAGGTCCCGGGCTCGATCAGTTTGCCGCTGTCGTGTACGTCTTCACCAATCGGCAGCATGTGCCACCAATTTTGTCCTGTCGTAAAACATGTGTTTTCCGACAGGACAAGTCGGTCGCTTCATCCGCGTCGCCAACCCCGTCAAAAAGATGCGGCAAACCGTGTCGCTATGGTATAGCATGCGCAAACCCTATGATATGGGTTTTGCGTACATGCTGATCGGCTACATGCGTGTGTCTTCCGACTCCGATCGGCAAACCACGAACCTACAACGCGACGCGCTGCTGGTGGCAGGCGTCGATGCCCGCCATTTATTCGAGGATCATGCCTCCGGCGCCAACGATGATCGGCCAGGATTGGCTAAGGCATTGGCGTTTGTTCAACCCGGCGATGTCCTCGTCGTCTGGAAACTGGACCGGCTCGGCCGTTCGCTGTCGCATCTGTTAACCATCGTCAACACACTGCAGAAACGGCAGGTCGCTTTCCGCTCGCTCACCGAAGGCATGGATACGACCACTGCATCGGGCGAACTGCTGTTTCACGTCTTCGGCGCACTCGCGCAGTATGAACGCGCGCTAACCCGCGAGCGCGTCGTCGCCGGCCTAGCCGCCGCCAAGCGGCGCGGGCGACTAGGTGGCCGCCCGCCCGCGATTACCGGCGAGAAACTGGACACCATCCTCGCCGCTTTGAATGGCGGCATGTCCAAGGCTGCTGTGTGCCGCAACTTCGGCGTCAAGCGCACCACGTTGATCGAAACACTCGCCCGGATCGGCTGGCCAGGCACGGAAAAAATGCCGCAACGATGACGAGCAAAAGCGAGCGACTGGCCGTCCTGTCGGACACCGAACAATTTGCACTGTACGGCCTGCCCGATTTCGACGACGGGCAGCAACTCGAGTATCTGTCGCTGTCCGAAGCCGAGTTGACTCTTGCCTCCGGCCGGCCCGGCCTGCACGCCCAAGTCTATTGCGCCCTGCAGATCGGTTACTTCAAGGCCAAGCATGCCTTCTTCCGCTTCACCTGGGACGACGCCGAGGACGATTGCGCTTTCGTCTTGAGCCGCTACTTTAACGATCAGACATTCGAACCGAAGACCGTTACCAAACATGAGCATTATGCGCAACGCACACTGATCGCGGATCTGTTCGGCTATCGGCTGTGGTCGGCAGACTGCCTGCCACAGCTCGCGCAGCAGACCGCCCAGATTGTGCGGCGCGATGTGACTCCCGACTTCATTGTCGCCGAACTGATCGGCTATCTCAACGAACATAAAATCGTCCGGCCAGGTTATACCACCTTGCAGACGCTAATCAGCGAAGCTCTGTCGGCCGAGCGCCAGCGCTTGGGCAGTCTGCTTGCCGAGGTGCTGGACGGTGCAGCCAGGGATTCGCTGGCCCAGCTCCTGGTGCGCGACGATACCCTATCCGAGCTGGCTGCGCTCAGGCAGGACGCCAAGGATTTCGGCTGGCGACAGATGGTGCGCGAGCGGGAGAAGCGCACCAGGCTGGAGCCGCTGTATCGGATCGCCAAGGCGCTGCTGCCCAGGCTCGCGATCTCGCAGCAGAATCTGCACTATTACGCGAGCCTGGCGAACTTCTACACGGTCTACGACCTGCGCCGCCTCAAGCCGGAACAGACGCACCTGTACCTGCTGTGCTACGCCTGGTTGCGTTACAGGCAGATCAACGACAATCTCGTCGACGCTCTGGCCTACCACATGAAGCAAATCGAAGATGAAAGCAAGGTTCGGTCAAGTAAAAGTTTCGTCGCGGAGCAAGCACGACGCCAGCAGGAAACGCCGCAAGTAGGGCGGCTATTGCTGCTGTATGTCGACGACACGTTGGGAGACACCACGCCTTTCGGCGACGTACGACAGCGCGCGTTCAAGATCATGCCCAAGGACACGCTGCAGGTCGCCGGCCAGCGCCTCAGCGTGAAGCCAACGAGCAAGCTGGCCCTGCGCTGGCAGGTGGTCGACGGCTTGGCCGAACGCATCCGTCGCCACCTGCGCCCGCTTTATGTGACCCTCGACTTCGCCGGCGTCGACGCGGATAACCCGTGGCTGGCGGCACTCGCCTGGGCGAGGGGAGTATTCGCGAAGCAGCAGCGCCTGTCGCAACGGCCGCTGGCGGAATGCCCGGAAGCTACGCTTCCCAAGCGGCTGCGGCCGTATCTGCTGACGTTTGACGCGAACGGGAAGGCGACTGGCCTGCACGCCGATCGCTACGAGTTCTGGCTGTACCGCCAACTTCGGAAGCGTTTCAAATCCGGTGAAATCTATCTGGACGACAGCCTGCAGCACCGCTGTTTTACCGACGAACTCGTCTCCCTTGATGAGAAGGTCGACGTGCTCGTCCAGATGGACATTCCGTGGCTGCGCCAGCCGATCGATGCCCAGCTCGACGCACTGAAGACAGAACTACGCGAGCAGTGGCTGGCCTTCAACCGCGAGCTTCGCCAAGGCAAGCTGAAGCACCTCGATTACGACAGCAAAACCAAGACGCTCACCTGGCATAAGCCCAAGGCGGACAAGCATGCAGCACGTGAAGAGGCTTTCTACGAGCGACTGTCATTCTGCGATATGGCAGACGTGTTCCGATTTGTGAACGGACAATGCCAGTTCCTGTCAGCGCTGAAGCCGCTACAGCCACGCTATGCCAGGCAGGTCGCCGACCCCGACAGCCTGATGGCGGTCATCATCGCCCAGGCGATGAACCACGGTAACCTGGTGATGTCGCGCACCAGCGACATTCCCTACCATGTGCTTGAATCAACCTACCAGCAGTACCTGCGCCAGGCGTCGCTGCAGGCCGCCAACGACCGGATCAGCAATGCCATCGCGAGCCTGCCCATCTTTCCGCATTATTCCTTCGACCTCGATGCCCTGTACGGCGCCGTCGACGGTCAGAAGTTCGGCGTGGAGCGTCCGACCGTGAAGGCGCGCCACTCGCGCAAGTATTTCGGGCGCGGCAAGGGCGTGGTGGCCTACACCCTGCTATGCAACCACGTGCCGCTGCAGGGCTATCTCATCGGCGCACACGAATACGAGGCGCACCATGTGTTCGACATCTGGTATCGCAACACCTCGGACATCGTGCCGACCGCCATCACCGGCGACATGCACAGTGTTAACAAGGCGAACTTCGCCATCCTGTATTGGTTTGGGTTGCGCTTCGAGCCGCGCTTCACCGACCTGGACGAGCAACTGAAGGAACTCTACTGCGCCGACGATCCGGCCGTATACGAGAAATGCCTGATCCGCCCGGTCGGCCAGATTGACCTGCAAGCCGTCGCGGACGCGAAAAACGACATCGACCAAATCGTTGCCACGCTGGGGTTGAAGGAGATCACCCAGGGCACTCTGATCCGCAAGCTATGCACCTACACCGCGCCGAACCCCACGCGGCGGGCAATCTTCGAATTCGACAAGCTGATCCGAAGCATCTACACGCTGCGCTACCTGCGCGATCCGCAGTTGGAGCGCAACGTGCATCGCTCGCAAAACCGCATCGAGTCTTACCACCAGCTACGCTCAGCCATCGCCCAGGTCGGCGGCAAGAAAGAGTTGACCGGCCGGACCGACATCGCAATCGAGATCAGTAATCAGTGCGCGCGGTTGATTGCGAACGCCATCATCTATTACAACTCGGCCATCCTGTCGCGGCTGCTTGCCAAGTACGAGGCGAGCGGGAATGCGAAAGCGCTGGCGCTGATCAAGAAGATTTCGCCTGCGGCGTGGCGCCATATCCACTTGAACGGGCATTACACGTTCCGCAGCAGCGGACAGAGCATCGACCTAGACGCCATCGTGGCTGGGCTGGATTTGGAGTGACGGAATTTTCGGCGGTTTGGGCTTACACCTCCTTCAACGTGATTGAAATCGATGCGATCGACGGTATGGCCCGTGATGCGGGCGACGGTTGGTTCGACCTCGAAATGGGCATCACGGTGGGCGACCGCACCGTGCGCCTGGAACCGCTGCTGGCCGACCTGTTCCGGCGTGACCGGCGCTGGCTGTCAGGCGAACTCGAGAGCATCGCCGATGAAGAGACGATCGAACTTCGGACCGATCAGAACGAACGGCTGCGCCTGCGCGCGGACCGTCTCAAACCGGTCGTGCGGGTGCTGGTCGACCTGTTCGATACCGTCGGCGACGGGTCGCTGCGTATTTCCGAGCTGGATGCAGGACGTCTCGAAGCGTTGAACAACACGGGGCGCTGGCAGTTCCACGGTGACGCATCGATTCGCCAGCTGGCGCAACGCCTGCAGGCGGGACCCGGTTTGCGGGAGGCGCCGGTGCCGCGCGGATTGCAGGCCGAGCTGCGCACCTACCAGCATCAGGGGCTGAGCTGGATGCAGTTCCTGCGCGAACATAACCTCTCGGGTGTGCTGGCCGACGACATGGGCCTTGGCAAGACCGTGCAGACGCTCGCCCATGTGCTCGCGGAAAAGGAAGCGGGCCGTCTTGATCGACCCGCGCTGATCGTTCTGCCGACTACGCTGGTGCACAACTGGCGCGAGGAAGCGCAGCGCTTCGCGCCCGATCTGAAGGTGCTGGATCTGAACGGACCTCAACGCAGGGACCGCTTCGACCAGATCGGAGACCACGATCTCATCCTGACGACCTACGCGCTGCTGTGGCGCGACCAGGAAGTCCTTGCACAGCACGACTATCACCTGCTGATCCTCGACGAGGCGCAGTACGTCAAGAACGCCACCACCAAAGCGGCGGCGACCATCCGCGAACTGCGCGCGCGACACCGCCTGTGTCTCACCGGCACGCCGCTCGAGAATCACCTCGGCGAGTTATGGTCACAATTCGACTTCCTGCTCCCAGGTTTCCTCGGCAGTCTGAAAGATTTTACGAAGCGCTGGCGAACTCCGATCGAGAAAGGCGGCGACACCGTGCGGCGTGATCTGCTCGCGCGCCGTATCCGTCCCTTCATGCTGCGCCGGCGCAAGGATGAGGTCGCAAAAGAACTGCCGCCAAAGACCACCATCGTGCGCACCGTTGACCTCGAAGGCGCGCAACGCGACCTGTACGAAACGGTACGCGCAGCGATGCACGAAAAAGTCCGGGCCGCCGTTACGGCCCAGGGACTCGCACGCAGCCACATCATCGTACTCGATGCGCTGCTCAAGCTACGGCAGGTCTGCTGCGATCCACGCCTCGTCAAACTGGAGAAAGCCTCCCGCGTCAAGGAATCGGCCAAACTTGACCTGCTGCTCGCGATGCTGCCGGAACTGATCGACGAAGGCCGGCGCGTGCTGCTGTTCTCGCAGTTCACCGGCATGCTGGCGCTGATCTCTGCGGCGCTGGACAAGGCCGCCATTCCGTACGTCATCCTGACCGGCGACACCACCGATCGCGTGAGCCCGGTGCAGCGCTTCCAGCAGGGCGAAGTGCCGCTCTTCCTGATCAGCCTGAAAGCCGGCGGCGTCGGCCTGAACCTGACCATGGCCGACACCGTGATTCACTACGATCCGTGGTGGAACCCAGCGGCCGAGAACCAGGCCACCGATCGCGCGCACCGTCTCGGTCAGGACAAGCCAGTGTTCGTCTACAAGCTGATCGCCGCCGGCAGCATCGAGGAAAAGATCGTCGCCCTTCAGGAAAAGAAGGCCCTGCTGGCCGACAGCATCCTGTCCGAGGACGCCGCCGGCGCCGTCAAGTTCTCGGCCAGTGATCTCGACGCGCTGTTTGAACCGATTCCGGATGTCTTGCCAGCCGCAGCGGCCCGTCCGCACGCCAGGACCGGTACGCAAGGCCGGTGATGTCCAGTTCTTCAGGAAATTCCATGACCCCAGCCGATTTCCCGGTCTCCGTGCAAGCTAGCCACCGGCTCACCATCGCTCACGTCGAGGCCGCGCGCTCGCGCTGGCGTGAGCGCAAACTGGTTACGCGTTACATTACGACTTCCCCGGCCGAAGTCCTCGCCAGACTGCTTGCACGAATGACGACCCGCCACGAAACCACCATCCGGTGGATCGACCTCATTTTTGTGGAACGTCACGCGCTCGGCATCCTCTATCCGCATCCGGTCGGCAGCGCCTGGCCGGGGTTGCCCCCAGACTAAAGCGACAATCAATGGCTCTGTCGCATTAACGAGGACGAGTAGAATCGGTGCGAATTGAAACGCAGGACATCGATGATGGCAAAGACGAAGAAAGCTCGCTCAACGTTGCCCACTGGCGCGGGCAGCGTGCTGAAGCGGCTGCATGATCCGCTGGAGGTGATTTTGCTGTGCGTACGCTGGTACGTGGCGTACGCACTGAGCTTGCGCAACCTGGAAGAGATGATGGCTGAGCGGGGAATCGAGGTCGATCATTCGAGCGTGCACCGCTGGGTCATCAAGCTGGTGCCACTGTTTGAAAAGTCGTTTCGCCGACACAAGCGTCCTGTAGGCAAGAGCTGGCGCATGGACGAGAGTGTGTCACGAACACAAGCGAAAGCTTGTGGTGCTGTACTGAAGATGGGAGTGGGCCTCCCGGAGCCGGTTTGCAGGAGCAGGCTTCAAACCGCCCGGTGCTGCTGCGTTCAAAAGGCGTGGTGGTGAGCGACCGTGGAAAAGTCGTCCGTCAAGGATGGCAGGTACGTGTTGAGAAGATGAGCGAAAGCGAACCGTTCGATGATGCGTCGTTAATTCGTCAAAGCGCTGTCAAAACCGGAGTCATTTCGTCGCTCCGGGATCAGTCAGGACGGGACCTGCTTACGGACCTGACGGCAGCCGGCGTAGAGGCGGCATGAGCTCAACACAGGCTTCGGTATGGAACGTGAGAACCTTGCTCCGGATGCAAAGGGAAATGACAAATGGCAAGCACCATAAGGAAGAATACCGATGCCGGAGTGAGGGGCGGAGCTGCCCGTAGTGGAGTTGACCCGGTTTCGTGGACACCTATCCTTTGGAACAGGAGGTGCCTGCCATGGGAAAGCACCACAACCCCTACGCGCCGGAATTCCGGGCGCAGATGGTCGAGTTAGTCAAAGCCGGCCGGT
>NZ_JAAAYE010000088.1 GCF_013282575.1 Paraburkholderia sp. NMBU_R16 | reverse complement strand
GCCGCATTCTGCCGCAACCAGCCATACCTCAGCTTGTCGATTCAGAGCGCCTCAAGGGTTCGCTGCGCCGGGCTTACGCCCGCCCTTGACCCGCTAACATCACCCACTCGGAATTCAAAAGAGGCTCAATTAGACTCGAATCAAGATCGGGAGACAACATGTTCGAAGGCTTCAGAAACGTATCGGCGACAGTGGACGGCATCCGCATTCACGCAATTCAAGGCGGGCGCGGGCCAGCGCTGCTTCTTCTACACGGGCACCCACAGACACACGTCATCTGGCACAGGGTCGCCCCCGTTCTCGCGCAGCATTTCACGGTGATCGCCGCGGATTTGCGCGGCTACGGCGACAGCGGCAAGCCGCCCGCCGCACCCGATCACGGGAACTATGCGAAGCGCCGCATGGCGCTGGATCAGATCGAACTGATGCGGGGCCTCGGCCACGAGACGTTCGCGGTGATCGGCCACGATCGCGGCGGGCGCGTCGCCGCGCGCATGGCGCTCGATTGCCCGGATGCAGTCGCACGTCTCGTGACGCTCGATGTCGCGCCGACGCTCGCCATGTATCAGCAGACTTCGTTCGACTTCGCGCGCGCCTATTGGCACTGGTTCATGCTCGTGCGCCCCGCGCCGTTCCCTGAGACGCTGATCCGCGCGGACCCCGATCTGTATCTGAAGCAGACCATCGGCGCGCGCAGCGCCGGCCTCGCACCCTTCACGGCGCAGGCCTATGCCGAGTATCTGCGTTGTCTCTCGGATCCCGATACCGCACACGGTATCTGCGAGGACTATCGCGCGAGCCTCACCGTCGACCTCGAACATGACCGGGCGACGCTCGCTTCGGCGCAGCGGATCGACTGCCCGTTCCTGGCCCTGTGGGGTGCACACGGCGTCATCGAACAGTGCTTCGATCCGCTCGCCGAATGGCGGGCGTATGCACCGCAAGTGCAGGGCGAAGCGCTGCCTTGCGGCCACTACATCCCCGAAGAAGCACCGCAGCAGTTGCTCGAACGCGTGCTGCCCTTTCTCTGCGAGTGACGCCATGTCCGCCCGAACCCTTTACGAAAAGCTCGTCGATTCGCACACAGTGCTGCACATCGACGAACACAACGTGCTGCTGTACGTCGACTTGCATCTGATGAACGAGTACACCAGTCCGCAAGCATTCAGCGCGCTCGATGCGCGCGAGCGTGCCGTGCGCCGTCCGCGACAACAGCTCGCCGTCGTGAGCCATATCATTCCGACTCATGCGGAGTCGCCGCGCATCATTCGCGATGCAGCGTCGCTGCTGCAGGCGAGCAATTTGGCGCGCAATTGCGAACGAGCCGGCATCCGGCTCTTTGCCGCGAACGATCCTCTGCAAGGCATCGAGCATATCGTCGCGCCGGAACTGGGACTGATTCGTCCGGGTATGGTCGTGTTGTGTGGCGACAGCCATACCACTACCTATGGCGCACTCGGCGCGTTGGGCTTCGGCATCGGCACCTCCGAAGTGGAACATGTGCTCGCAACGCAAACCCTTGTGTACCGGCTTGCACGCACGATGCGAATCACGATCGATGGCGCCCTCCCATATGGCACGTCGTCCAAGGACATGATCCTTTCGATCATCAGCCGGATCGGCGCGCAAGGCGCGCGCGGCTATGCCGTCGAATTCGCCGGCTCGACGATCGGCGCGCTTTCCGCGGAGGCGCGCATGACCTTGTGCAACATGACCGTCGAAGCGGGCGCGCGGGCTGCGCTGATCGCGCCGGACGCGACCACTTTCGAATATCTACGCGCCCACGCGCCATCACTCGACGACGACGCATGGCAAGAGGCTCTTGAAGACTGGCGCGAGCTCTATTCCGACACCAGCGCACAATTCGATGCGGAGCACCGCTTCGAGGCCCGGCACGTCGCGCCGTTCGTCACCTGGGGGACGAGTCCGGATCAGGCAGTCGCCATCGATCAGCCGATTCCCGACGAAGCCGCTCAACCCACCCCCGAAGCCGCGGCGTCGCTGCGCCGTGCGCTCGAATACATGGGGCTCGCGGCCAATCGACCGATTGCCGGCACGCCCATCGACCGTGTGTTCGTCGGCTCGTGCACCAATGGGCGCATCGAAGACTTACGCACGGTAGCTGCGATCGTGCGGGGCAAACGTGTCGCGACCGGGGTGCGCGCCATGGTCGTACCGGGCTCGGGCAGCGTGCGGCGCGCGGCTGAACGCGAAGGCATCGCAAAGACGTTGATCGATGCGGGTTTCGAATGGCGCGAGCCGGGGTGTTCGATGTGCCTCGCGATGAACGATGACGTACTCGGCGCGGGGCAGCGCTGCGCATCCACCACCAACCGAAACTTCGAAGGCCGACAGGGACGCGGCGGCCGAACGCACCTGATGAGTCCCGCGATGGCGGCCGCCGCCGCGATCACCGGCCGCATCACCGATGTCCGCACGCTCGAGGCAACCCCATCATGACGCGACTCACAAAAATCCAGGGCGGCGCCGTCCCTTTGCCCATCGACAATCTCGATACCGACCAGATCATGCCGAAGCAATTTCTGCGCGTCATCGATAAAGCCGGTCTCGACGACGGCCTGCTGTACGACCTGCGCTTCGACGAGCACGGCTCGCCTCGCAGCGACTGCGTACTCAATCAGCGCCGTTACGCGGGTGCGCGCATCCTGATCGGCGGCGCGAACTTCGGCTGCGGATCGAGCCGCGAGCACGCGGTTTGGGGTTTGCAGCAATACGGTTTTCAGGCAGTCATTGCGCCGAGCTTCGCGGAGATTTTCTATTCGAACGCAATGAATAATCGTCTGCTGCTCGTCCAACTCGAGCGCGACGCAATCGATACGCTGACGCGTTCGGCGATCGCGTCGCCGAACGCGTCGCTGTCGATCGATCTCGAGCAGCAGACGGTGACGTCTTCATCGGGCGAACGGTATGCATATCCGATCGGTGCGCGCCATAAACGCATGGTCATCGAGGGGATGGATACCGTGGATCTGACGCTCGACTCGATCGCGGCCATCGAAGCGTTCGAACGGTCGCACTTCGTTCGACATCCCTGGGCCCGCGTGATGTAACGGCATCGCCACCGCGCCGCAACAGACCACCGGCTCAAACCAAGTCGATTCCCTTCCGCTCGAAGAAGGGAAAGGCATCTCTTTGCCCTCGCAAAAGGAGGAGACACATGAAACGCAAACCGTTATATCGAATTCTCTATGTTCAAGTGCTGGCAGCCATTATCGCAGGCGTGCTGCTAGGCCATTTCGCGCCGCAAGCCGCCGTTGCGCTCAAGCCGCTGGGCGATTTATTCATCAAGCTCGTGCGGATGATCATCGGGCCCGTGATCTTTTGCACGGTCGTCACCGGTATTGCGGGCATGCAAGACATGAAGCGGGTCGGCCGCGTCGGAGGCAAAGCACTACTCTATTTCGAGTTGGCCTCCACCCTGGCGCTCGCAATCGGCTTGTTTGCCGCGCATGTACTCGCACCCGGCGCAGGATTCAATGTCGATCCGTCGACACTCGATGCGCGCGCCGTGTCGAGCTATGCGGCGCAAGCGGCCCATGGCGACGGCTTGGCGGGCTTCATCGCGCATGTCATCCCGGAAACGTTCCTCGGCGCTTTGGTTCACGGCGACATACTTCCCGTGCTGCTTATCGCAATGCTGTTCGGCACGGCGTTGACGCTGACCGGTGCGCCTGCCGCGCCTGTCACGCAGTTCATCGAGATATCGTCGAAGGCGTTTTTTCGCATCGTCGGCATGGTCACCAGTCTCGCGCCGATCGGCGCGTTCGGCGCCATAGCCTTCACGATAGGCCGTTACGGCATCGTCTCGCTGCTGCCGATGCTCAAGCTGATCGGCGCCTTCTATCTCACGGCGTTCCTGTTCGTGGCTGTCGTGCTCGGCGTCGTCGCGCGTCTGTCCGGGTTCAGTCTCTGGCGCTTCGTGGTCCATATCCGCGACGAACTATTGATCGTGCTCGGCACGTCGACGTCCGAGGCGGCACTGCCGCAACTGATGGAAAAGCTCGAACGTCTGGGTTGTCCGCGCGGCGTCGTGGGGCTGGTCGTACCGACCGGGTACTCGTTCAACCTGGACGGCACCAATATCTATATGACACTAGCCGTGCTGTTTCTCGCGCAAGCGACCAATATACACTTGTCGTTTGGACAGGAGCTCGGACTGTTGCTCGTCACGATGCTGACGTCGAAAGGTGCGGCGAGCGTAGCCGGGGCGGGTTTCATTACGCTCGCTGCGAGCCTCTCGGTTGTGCCGACCGTTCCCGTCAGCGCGATGGTATTGATTCTCGGCATCGATCGCTTCATGTCGGAGTGCAGAGCACTCACCAATATCATCGGTAACGGCGTAGCGGCGATCGTCGTATCGGCGTGGGAAGGCGAGCTCGATCGGGCGAAGCTCGCGATTGCATTGGGCGACGATCGGAGGGTCGAGATCGTGCGCCTGCGCGATAGCTGATATCGATATGAAAAGTTATTGGATGGGCAAACTTCCCTTCATTCGAACTATGTCGGTCTGACCCGCCAACGGCCAGCGGCTTTGCCCCAGCCAACGCATGGGAATCATGACAGTGACCGACGAAACTGTCGCGTGGATCGTGTTCTTCCCGATAGCGTGGCTCATGCCGACGCCGGCCGGACTGACTCCGCCCGGCAAGGCAACACTGGCTTTGCCGCCCGATGCGCCTTTGCCCGTCGATCTAGCGGGCTAGCATCGGCACTGCGCAATCGAACGGCCCGTTCGGCTTCCGTACTGTGTACTTTTTTGGACGTCAGGGCGGCGACCGCAAGGTCTGGTCGTCGGCTCAGTTCATTACGTTCAGCTGAGCCAATCTGCGCATGCAGTCCGATCGGTGTAATGGCACCGAGCCATCGAACCGTACCTTGAGCGTCATATCGAGTGAAGCGTTGAAGCGTAGACTTGGCGACATCCGAACAGCTTTGATACCGGCATGCTCAAGATCCTCGGAAAGGCATCATCCATCAACGTGCGAAAAGTGCTGTGGACCTGCGCTGAATTGAATCTGCCGTTCGAGGGCGAGGATTGGGGAACGGGGTTCAAGTCCACGCAGGCGCCGGAGTTTCTTGCGTTGAATCCGCACGGCCTCGTTCCGGTCGTGAAGGATGGCGACTTCGTTCTCTGGGAATCGAATTCCATCATCCGCTACCTCGCCTCGCGCTACGGCGGCGAGCATCTGTATCCTGCGGACCCGATCAGGCGCGCGCGGGTCGATCAATGGATCGATTGGCAGGCAACGGATCTCAATCGATCATGGAGCTACGCATTTCTTGCTCTGGTCCGACGATCGCCAGCGCATCAAGCCGCAGACGACACTGCGCGGTCGATAGATAGTTGGACCAGACATATGCGCATACTCGACGGTCAATTGCTTGCCACAGGTGCGTTCATCGCCGGACGGGAATTCTCGCTCGCCGATATTCCGGTGGGACTATCCGTCAACCGCTGGTTCGGCACACCTTTCGAACACCCTCATTTATCGGCCGTTTCGGATTACTTCGCTCGGTTGAGCGACCGCCCGGCGTTCGCAACGCATTGCGCAAACGGCCTGCCGTAATTCAGGGCAGTCAGCCTCCGCCTGGTTCGATCACGCGTCGGGCACCTCTATCGTGCCTTCAAGATACCGAACGGCGTGCCCCGAGATGCGAACTCGGTCCGCGTCGAGTTCGCAATGCAAAACGCCGCCACGCCGGGACGCCTGTAAGGCCAGCAGTTTCGTCTTGCCAAGCCGTTTTGCCCACAACGGCGCGAGCGCCGTGTGAATCGAACCGGTCACGGGGTCCTCGTCGCCGCCGTTTGCCGGCCAGAAATATCGCGAAACGAAATCGTGGTTTTCTGCTGGCGCGGTGACAGCAACATCGCGCGGCGCGAGTCGCGCTATCAAGGCAAGATCGGGCACGACAGCTCGGACCTGGGCCTCGCTGTCATAAAGCGCAATGAACGCCTGCTGACCGACAAATACTTCTTTGGGGGGAATCGAAAGTCCGCGCACGAGCTCCTCGGGCATCTCCTCGACCGCCTCGACGTCGCGTTGCGGGAAGTCCATCTCGATCATGCCCTCCGCGCCGCGCTGAATGACGAACGAGCCGACAGCGTCGGCGTAAAAGCCAATATCGCTGCGCTCGGGAAACCGATCGAATAACACGAAGGCGGCAGCAAGCGTGGCATGTCCGCAGAATGCAATCTCCGTCACCGGCGAAAACCAGCGGATATGGAATCGTCCGTTTGCATCCGATACGACGAACGCCGTTTCTGACAAGTTGTTTTCGGTGGCGATTGCCTGCATGAGAGACGCGGACAGCCACGCGTCGAGCAGAACCACCGCCGCATAGTTGCCCCTGAACACATCGCTTGTGAACGCATCGATTTGATAGATGGGAAGCCTCATGCCATTGTCGTCCCGATGAAATGGTTCCGCGGATGGAAGTACCGATTCTATCGGCCCCGTGTCGCCGCTGACATGGACAGATTGCGGCACTAGTCCGCGGGAATTGTCCGATCGGCGGCTCCGCCAGGTTGACTGCGTTTCCGAGCCACCGTTTTCTACTCTTATATAAGATATAAGACATTTGACGTTGCTTGGCATCGCGATTAGAATCACGACCGAAGCGGTGTCCGGCATCGTCCGGACTGCCTGACAAGCCTCCCTGAAACGCCATATCAGCAGGTTCCCATGCTTGAAGATTTTCGTGCTCACGTGGCCGCACGCGCCGCGCTCGGTATTCCTCCCCTTCCGCTGACGGCCCAGCAGACCGCCGAGCTGGTGGAACTGCTGGCGAATCCGCCGGCCGGCGAAGAGCAGACCCTGCTCGATCTGATCACCCACCGCGTGCCCGCCGGCGTGGACGAAGCCGCTCGTGTGAAGGCAGGCTTTTTGGCTGCCGTGGCGAAAGGCCAGACCGCCTGTGCGCTGATCTCGCGCGAGCGCGCCACCGAATTGCTCGGCACGATGCTGGGCGGCTATAACATTCAGCCGCTGATCGAGTTGCTGTCCGACGCCCAGGTCGGCGCGGTCGCCGCCGACGCGCTGAAAAAAACGCTGCTGATGTTCGACCAGTTCCACGACGTCAAGGAACTGGCTGAGAAGGGCAACGCCAACGCCCGGGCCGTCATGCAAAGCTGGGCCGATGCCGAATGGTTCACCAGCCGGCCGGAAGTGCCGCAAAGCCTGACCGTCACCGTCTTCAAAGTCACGGGCGAAACCAACACGGACGACCTGTCGCCGGCCCCGGATGCCACCACGCGCCCGGACATCCCGATGCACGCGCTCGCCATGCTCAAGAATGCGCGCCCCGGCATCACGCCTGAAGAAGACGGCAAGCGCGGTCCGGTCAAGTTCATCGAGTCGCTGAAGGAGAAGGGTCATCTGGTCGCCTACGTGGGCGACGTGGTCGGGACCGGCTCCTCGCGCAAGTCGGCCACCAACTCGGTGCTGTGGTTCACGGGTGAGGACATTCCGTTTGTCCCGAACAAGCGCTTCGGCGGCGTATGCCTGGGCGGCAAGATCGCCCCGATCTTCTACAACACGATGGAGGACGCCGGCGCGCTGCCGATCGAACTCGATGTGTCGAAGATGGAAATGGGCGACGTGATCGAACTGCGTCCGTACGAAGGCAAGGCTCTGAAGAACGGCGAAGTGATCGCCGAGTTTCAGGTCAAATCCGACGTGCTGTTCGACGAAGTGCGTGCCGGCGGCCGCATTCCGCTGATCATCGGCCGTGGCCTGACCGCCAAGGCGCGCGACGCGCTGGGTTTGGCCCCGTCGACACTTTTCCGCCTGCCGCAGCAGCCGGCAAACAGCAGCAAAGGCTTCTCGCTCGCGCAGAAGATGGTCGGCCGCGCGTGCGGTTTGCCCGAGGGTCAGGGTGTTCGACCCGGCACGTATTGCGAACCGAAGATGACCTCGGTTGGCTCGCAGGACACCACCGGCCCGATGACTCGCGACGAACTCAAGGACCTCGCGTGTCTCGGCTTCTCGGCCGATCTCGTCATGCAGTCGTTCTGTCATACCGCGGCCTACCCGAAGCCGGTGGACGTGAAGACCCATCAGACGTTGCCGAACTTCATCAGCACGCGCGGCGGCATCGCCCTGCGCCCGGGCGATGGCGTGATCCACTCGTGGCTGAATCGTATGCTTCTGCCCGATACTGTAGGCACCGGCGGCGACTCGCACACGCGCTTCCCGATCGGCATCAGCTTCCCGGCCGGATCGGGCCTGGTCGCCTTTGCGGCCGCCACCGGCACGATGCCGCTGGACATGCCGGAATCGGTGCTGGTCCGCTTCAAAGGGAAGATGCAGCCGGGCGTGACCCTGCGCGACCTCGTCAATGCGATTCCGCTCTACGCCATCAAGCAAGGCTTGCTGACGGTTGCCAAACAGGGCAAGAAGAACATCTTCTCCGGCCGCATCCTCGAAATCGAAGGCCTGCCCGACCTGAAGGTCGAGCAAGCGTTCGAGTTGTCGGATGCGTCCGCCGAACGCTCGGCCGCCGGCTGCACGGTCCACCTGAACAAGGATCCGATCATCGAGTACCTCAACAGCAACGTCACGCTGCTGAAGTGGATGATCGCAGAAGGCTACCAGGACCCGCGTAGCCTTCAACGCCGCATCGCGGCGATGGAGCAGTGGCTGGCCGACCCACAACTGCTTTCGCCGGATGCGGATGCCGAGTACGCCGCCGTCATCGAAATCGACCTGGCTGACATTCATGAACCGATCGTGGCCTGCCCAAACGATCCGGACGACGTGAAGACGCTCTCCGACGTGGCCGGCGCCAAGATCGACGAAGTGTTCATTGGTTCGTGCATGACGAACATCGGCCATTTCCGTGCCGCTTCCAAACTGCTGGAAGGCAAGCGCGACATCCCGGTCAAGTTGTGGATCGCCCCGCCGACCAAGATGGATCAGAAGCAGCTGACCGAGGAAGGACATTACGGCGTCTTCGGCACCGCCGGGGCCCGTACCGAAATGCCGGGCTGCTCGCTGTGCATGGGCAATCAGGCGCAGGTGCGTGAAGGCGCAACGGTCATGTCGACGTCGACCCGCAATTTCCCGAACCGTCTGGGCAAGAACACGAACGTGTACCTCGGCTCGGCGGAACTCGCGGCGATCTGCTCGCGCCTGGGCAGAATTCCGAGCCGGGACGAGTATATGGCCGACATGGGCGTGCTCAACGCCAACGGCGACAAGATCTATCGATACATGAACTTCGACCAGATCGAAGATTTCAAGGAAGTGGCCGATACCGTGAAGATGTAAAGCGCGCTGGCGGCGCTACGGCATGGGTTCTCGTCGTGGCGCAGCGATCGCGGCCGTCGCCATACTCTCGCTGACTGGCGGCGCATGCGCCCCAAAGCCACAATACCCATCGCGCCCAGTTTGCGACGAACATCCGCACCGATACAATGGATCGATGCGGATGTTCCCCAGATTCGCCAAACGAAGCCGGGAGTGCGATGGACGGCGATACCACGAAAACCCGATCCGACTGGATCTCCCGCTCGGAATCTGCCGGCGGAGTAGAACGCATCGAAGCCTTTTTGCATGGCAACGCTTACTCGATGCATCGGCACGATACCTATGCGATCGGCGTGACGCTCGCCGGCGTTCAGTGCTTCCACTATCGACACAGCTTGCGCAGCAGTCTGCCGGGACAGACGATGGTCCTGCATCCTGACGAAGCGCACGACGGCCAGGCTGGCACGGACGAGGGATTTCGCTATCAGATGATCTACGTCCAGCCCTCCGCGATCCAGGAAGTCCTCGGGGGCCAGCCCCTCCCATTCGTCGAAGGCGGTGTCACGAACGATCCCCGTCTGTTCGAAGCGACGAAGACAGCGCTGCGCCAGATGCGTGGCGATGCGGAACCGCTCGAACGCGACGACGCGCTCGCCGGTCTCGCGCTCGCACTGGACAGCGCGTCTGGCGCGCGACGGCTACGCAAGTCCGCGGATTTTGCGGCCGCAAAACGTGCACGGGAATACATGGACGCTTCTTGCACCCGGGCGATCGCCCTCGACGAACTCGCCGTAGTCAGTGGCCAAGATCGCTGGAACCTGTCGCGCGATTTCCGGACCTTTTACGGCACTAGCCCCTATCACTACTTGATCATGCGTCGGCTCGACGCCGCACGCGCGATGATGCTGCGCGGTGTTTCCCTGGTGGACACTGCAGCCGCTGCGGGCTTCACCGACCAGAGCCATATGACCCGGCATTTTCGCGACACATATGGGATGCCTCCCGCACGTTGGCTTGCGATGATGGTCGCTCGGAGCGCGGGCTAGCGCGAGCTTGCACGATCGTTCAAGACGCTCGTCGGTAACCGAGCTAAGCTCCGCGACTGGTATTGCCCAAACGGAGCCATCATGCACACCGATTCGCAGCCGGCGCACACGCAACGCGGCCAACTCAGGACAATCAAACTGCTCGACAAGATCGGTCGGATCGACGGTCACTGGCAGCCACGCGTCGTTGCCGAAATGAACGACTATCAATTCAAGGTCGTGAAGATACTCGGCGATTTCGTCTGGCATACGCACGCCGACACCGACGAGACGTTTATCGTCCTCGATGGCCGGTTGCGCATCGACTTCCGAGACCACTCGATCGAGCTCGGTCCTGGCGAAATGGCCGTGGTTCCGAAGGGGGTCGAGCACAAGCCATTCGCCGAGGCGGAGGTGAAAATGCTACTGATCGAACCGCGCGGCGTCGTCAATACCGGCGATACGGTCAACGAAAGAACCGCCGAAAACGACGTTTGGATCTGAGAATGGCAATACGCGCACCGGGGTCCAGAGGCCGGTCGTTCGCGATGCCACTCTCCCCTCGTCACCGCGTCCATAGGACAGCGTGCACCGTGGTATCCGAGGAATACCCCGCAACTTGGCCGCGATTGTTGATCCCGGTAGCGAAACTGTTGTTGGCACCGGCGAGCGTGCCCAGGTCGGTCATCGCTCCCTTTTCAAACAGAAAAGCGTGGAGGAACCCACTTGCGGTGGTCGAGTAGCCGGCAACTTGGCCGCGCTCGTTGATGCCTACCGCCTGGCTGTTATGGCCACCGGGAAGCGTGCCCAGGTCGGTCATCACCCCGTTTTCATATAAAAAAGCATGGCCTTCGCCGCTCGCGGTGCTCGAGTAGCCGACCACTTGGCCGCGATTGTTGATGCCCAAAGCTTGGCTGTCATGGCCACCTGGAAGCGTGCCGAGGTCGGTCATCATCCCGTTTTCATATAAAAAGGCATGGAGGGCGCCGCTCGCGGTGCGCAAGTAGCCGACCACTTGGCCGCGATCGTTGATCGCGTAAGCGGCACTGCTGTTGCCTCCGGGTGCGCCCAGGTCGGTCATCACCCCGTTTTCGAATAGAAAGGCGTGAACCACGCCGCCACGGCCCGCCAGGTTCGAGTAGCCGACCACTTGGCCCCGCTCGTTGATCCCGCGAGCTGAGCTGATGAGGCCTCCAAGCGTGCCCAGATCAGTCATCACCCCATTCTCAAACAGAAATGCGTGCCTGTACGAGTCGCCGACCACTTGGCCGCGATTGTTGATCCCGAAAGCGACACTGTAGGGGTCATCCGGGTAAATCGCGCCCAGGTCGGTCACCATCCCATTCTCAAAAAGAACCGCGCGAGTGGGCCCGCCTGCGATGGCCGAAACGCCGACCACTTGGCCGCGCTCGTTGAGGCCGTACGCTTGGCTGAAGTTGACACCGGGGAGAGTACCTAGATCTCTGATGGAGAAACTTTGGCCTGCGGCAGCCTCGATTGCGGCAACCGTCAGCACGGTGAAAACAATCAGGGCGCGGTGAACGTACTGGACACCGCTAATGAGCTTAGCTGCAGATCCCATAATGATCCCCTCGAACATGACCTGGCGCGCTCACGCCAACCGCAAGCCGTCCGCGCAAACGCGGCATACGCAGCGCCTACAAGCATAGTATTTACCGTGGGCACCATCATATGAAAACATCGCGGCGGTGCGCCAAAAGCCCTGCGCCATTTGCCGTCCGTGCTTGCGGACATCATCAAGGAAATGGACCAACTGACCCGCCATGTCGTCGGCTCGCGTGATGCGTCCAAAAGTCCAGCCCGGGTGTGATGCGAAGACGCGCTGACAACATTAGCTCGTTACTAGCGCCTGCACTGGCCACCTCAAGTATTTCTGCATGCCGTCGTTAACGCCGTATTGCAAGGAAATAGGTCCCCCAGTGAATCGGAATTGAGCTTCCCCTGAAATTTCGCCTTCCAGCAGGTCGCGTATAAACTCGACCCAAAGGAAGGAAAGAAGAGATGTTCAAGGTACCGCACCAGGTGTACACGGCAGAGTTCAAAGAAGCGGCCGTG